>JAEDCY010000001.1 GCA_016293915.1 Treponema sp.
GCAAAACTTATCAATAAAGACGGTGAAGTTTACATTCACCCTCTTGAAACACGTGACGTAAACGCTTCTGGTATTATCCGCGAAGTTCGCGAAGGCCGTGGTGTTCACAACGACGTACAGGATGCTGTATGGCTCGACACTCCAATGATCGATATGATTCACGGAGAAGGAACAATCCTTAAGTCAATCCCTGCTATGTACAACATGTTCATTAAGTACGGAATTGATATCCGCAAGGAACCAATTCTTGTTTACCCGACACTCCACTATCAGAACGGTGGTGTTGAGATTGACAAGACCTGTCACACTAATGTTGCTAATCTCCTCGTTGCAGGTGAAGCATCGGGAGGTGTTCACGGTACAAACCGCTTGATGGGTAACTCACTTCTCGACGTAGTTGTATTCGGTCGCGAAGCCGGAATCGAAGCTGGTAAGATGTTCAAGAAAATTAAGCTTTCAGATAATCTTTCTCTTAAACACGTAAAGGACTTTGAAAAGGAAAGAACAGCTGCTAAGATTAAGGGCAACGCAGTTTCTCCAAAGGTTCTCCCAACTTACCATCACGGTAACCCAGAGTTTGAAAAAGAAATTCCTGGAGCTACTCTTTAATTCTATTTGAATTAACTACAGCCGAAGTCTTATGGCTTCGGCTGTTTTTTTTGGGATATAAATATTGAAAAACATAAAACTTGCATACATCCGCACTACCTGGAAATTAAGCAACAACCGCTACTGGAAAGCTGAAGACATTAAAGGCCATTTACTTACAGATCTTAATCTTTCTTTTGCTCATATTGATTTTTTTGGAAATGTCCAGTTTAATAACTATGAATACACTAAAGAAGAAGTTAGAAAACTTCATCAATCTTTTCCTGACTTACGCATAAATCTTTCCATAGGTGGCTGGGGAGCAGAAGGATTTTCTAAAGCAGCAGGCACAGTAAACAGACGAAAAAAGTTTGTTACCAGCGCATTCAAAATTCTAAAATATTTGAATTTAAATGGAATTGATATAGACTGGGAATTTCCTGTTGGACCAGACTGGGGACAAAAAATAAAATCAAGTCCATCTGACAGAAATAACTATATTCTTTTATTGCAGGATATTAAGACAGCATTTTATGAAGAAGAAAAAGTATCCGGTAAAAAATACACTCTTAGTACTGCAATTCCTTCATGCAGCTGGTTTATTGAAAAAAATGATTTACAATCAGTAAGTAACATCTGCGACTATATTAATCTCATGTGTTATGATTATTACGGCGGCTGGAGTAATACTACGGGATTTAATGCAAGTCTTTTTCACAATCAAAATGATCCGGTGAACTGGAGCACAGATAAATGTGTAAAACTTTTTATCAATAACAAAATTGATAGTTCAAAGATTGTTCTTGGTCTTCCAACATATGGCTTTGCATGGACTGGAGTTCCTGATAATGGAGAGCATGGGCTTTTTCAAAAGCCTCTGTCTTTCCTGGGTAACTTTGATTATAACCAGCTGAATCAACTTTATGGCCAGGGATTCGAAAATTATTTTGATGAAGAATCTAAACAGTCTTACAGATATAATTCGAACAGACAGACTTTTGTTACATATCCCTCAAAATATTTTATTCAGGAAGCTCTTAAATATCTAAAAGAAGCAGAGCTTGCAGGATTTATGTACTGGGAATACGGGCATGATATAAATGGAGAACTTTTACAAATAATGAATGAATACTAGTTCATAACAGTATTTTTTCACTTATCTTGAATATAAAGTCTTATAACATTATAATAGAAGAAAGAGGTATTACAATGGTTCTTTTTGGTGGAATCTTATCAATTAAGACAATCAGTTTTTTGGTATTCTGTGTATTCGTTATTGCCGGATTAGGATACCTGCTTGGTAGAATCACAATTAAAGGTGTTTCTTTGGGAACTGCGGGAGTATTTATCGTAGCTCTTCTTTTTGGTGCTTTTTTGTACACACCACTGGCAAATCAACTTAAAGTTGGTGGATCAACATACGTTTCAAACGCACTCAAGATTGTAGAAAATCTTGGTTTGATTTTGTTTGTTACTTCAGTTGGTTTTATTGCAGGTCCAAGTTTCTTTGGTGATTTGAAGAAGAACTTTAAGTCTTATATTCTTCTTGGTGTAATCATCATTTTAATGGGCGGCCTTTCATGTGCCGGCTGTATTATTTTTGATAACAAAGTATATGGTCGCGACCTCGAAGAAGTTTCTGCAATGCTCGTTGGACTTCTTTCTGGTTCCCTTACTTCTACACCTGCATTCTCTGCTGCAAAAGCAACAGTAACTCAGGGTGCAGCAATCGATTACGAAGCAATCGTTGCTGTAGGTCATGGAATCGCATATCTTTTTGGTGTAGTTGGTGTAGTTCTTTTTGTACAGCTTGTTCCAAAGTTTGCTAAAGCTGATATGGATGTAGAACGTGCAAAGCTTTCTGAATCTGCACCTGAAGCTCCTAGCAAACTTAACGGTTCTGAACTTGAACTTGATCCATTTGGATTCTGTGCATTCTCTCTTGTTGCAGTTCTTGGTGTTTTCTTTGGTTCTTTCAAATTTGGAAACTTCTCACTTACAACAACTGGTGGATGCTTGATTCTTTCATTGATTTTTGGTCATTTCCAGAAATTCGGTAAAATCAGCATCATGCCACAGGAATCAACTCTTAAAGTTTTCCGTGAGCTTGGTCTTATGCTTTTCTTGATTGGTGCTGGTGTCGCAGGTGGTGCTTCATTTGTTAAATATTTTGAATGGGTATACTTCATCTATGGAATTATCATGACACTTCTTCCAATGATTATCGGATTCATTTTCGCAAAATATGTATTGAAACTTAATCTTTTGAACAATCTTGGTTCTATCTGCGGTGGTATGACTTCTACCCCAGCTCTTGGAACATTGATTGGAACTGCAGGTACAGAAAAGGTAGCAGGTGCTTATGCTTCTACTTACCCAATCGCTCTTGTAGCAGTTGTTCTTGTTTCACAGTTCCTGATTATTATCTTCAGATAGTCATAAAATCAAAGGACTGTAAAGAAATGGGCTGCAACAGCGGGCCATTTCAGGTTCATCAAATAATTGCTCAGAGTTAAACTAAACTTACCGACAAAAAAGGTGATTGATTTTACTCAATCACCTTTTTATTTTTTACTATTTTATTATTTTCCAGTCTTTTACGATCAACTTTCCATCTTTCAGACTATTGAAGCTGATGGCTGATTCATCCACATCAATAATCTTTGTATAACCTTTTATCTGTATTTTTTTGCCCTGACTTTTTCGTAATTCATTTAGTATATTATCATCTGCCAGTAATGCATACTCTTCGCCGGAATCACATACAATTCCAATAAATGTAAAAGGTTCATTTCCATAAACCCGAACATATCCTTTTAGGGAAACAGGATTGTCATGCTTTGGTTTAGAAAAAGAAAAACAAAAGATGGATGAACAAAGCATTATTAAAATAATAATTATCTTTTTCATTTATCAAAACTCCGTTTAATTAATAAAGGCAAGCTTATATTTTATATTGGTATCACCACTATCACCAATCTGCTTCTTTGTTAATTTAAATTTTTTATTGAAATCTTCACCAACAATTCCCATATATGAAACAAACATACCATAACCGTCTAATTGTTTATAAATACGATTATTTAATATAATTGGACCATAGTAATCATTATATTTTGATGCCTGATAAAAGCTTCCTGCTATTTCTAGATTTACATCATCTTTGGGAATTGTCAGGTAGTCAAACAAGTTAATAGCATCACAATTAAAGGTAACTGAATTTCCAGCGATGGTATAATTTTTTGAAACAGTTTGATTTAAAGTATAATATGTTCCTTTTGGATTCAAGACTACATTGTAGAATAAATCTAATGCTTCTTTAAAACTTCTTTCTCTAGCATTTACTGCAATTAATGCTCTTGTAATTGCATCTTCATTAATGTAATTATTTGTTGCAAGAGTTTTTATAAAATCAATTCCATAATTTCGTAACAAATATGCACCAAAAGCATAGGCATTTGCATATGATATAAAAACATCATTATTATCACGCCATTTCTCGAATCCCTTGTAATGAGCTGCATTAAAAATGCTTAATCTGGATTTTGGACTATCCTTGTCTTGAATACCTAACTGACTCTGCATAATATCTTCACAAACCATAGACATCATTTCATTAAACCATGTATCTGATGTTCTAAAATATTTATTTCCATTTGATGAAGTAAGCAAACCATATTTTAAAGATTTATTTACATAATGCAAAAGATGCTGGAATTCATGAGCAATTGTAGATTGCTGTGCTTCTGTAGCAATTTCAAGAAAATAACTGTCTATATGCAGACATTGGCATCTGTTAGAATTTAGTGTATAAAGTACATTTCCATCTTCATCCGTTACTTTAGTTTCTGTAGAATTTTGAAAATCAAGAGAATAAAAATAACCAAATGTACCACTCTTTTCTACTTTTGTAGTTTCCAAATCATTAAATAAATCATAAACAATTATATTTATTTTAATATCTTCATCAGTTATATTAATAATTGAATTGCTTGGCTGATTTTCTAATGTATTTTTACCAAAAATATAAGTTTCCTTCTCATAAATTGAATCAAAAGTTCTTGCAAGTGTATCAAGTTTATCTTGAGTAACATTTATTCCTTCTTTTTCTTTGAACCATATATAACAATGATTTCCTATTGCTTTCAACACACTATCTTTTGCCCACTCATTATTTGTTCGATAATTGGCTGTAGAAGCATAGAAATTTCTAGTATCACCAATTTGTAGTTCACTTTGATTTTCAGTTTTAGAAATATTTCGACTTAATAATGGTTCTGAAATATCATCCATTAAATAATTCACTTTTGGTGGATTAAATGGAATATGAACATATTGATTATCAGATTTAAATAAAGAGTCTGCAGAATTATCTGAAACAGTTGAAATGTTTTTGAAAGTGTCCCAATTACCAGCATTTTCATTCATTACAATCATAAAGGCTTTTTTCCCTTCATAATCAGAAAAATCATTTTCTTTATCGATTTGAAGATTAATTACATTAGAAACAGAAACTGTATTATTCCTATCAATTGGTTCACCTGGAAGTAAAGCAATTATTGTATTAATCAACATAGAATTATCAGGTTCTTGATGACATGATAATAATGCACAACAAATTGTAAGACAACTTAAAAGTTTCAGTAATGTTTTCATATTTTACCTCTTTTTATATATATTTTTATTTTGAAGTCATATTTATTACACCGTCCCAATCTTCTGAAACGCCGTTTTCAATGAAATCTTTGCAGCGATCTGCAAAAACAAGTGCAATCGGGTCACCTTCTGGACCATTCATAGAATCTGCCTGCATAAATAATTTTCCGGCATTTGCAAAATCTCTGTTCAGATATTTATCAAGTGCAGCATGGAATACATCTATTTCTTCTTTCTGTTCTCTTGTAAGTTCATCTGTAAAACCTACAATACTGTATAATTGAACTGGTGTAGAACGTCCGACTACTCGTACCTGGTCCAGACGTTTTACTGCAATTGCTCCTTTATGTGCTCCAGAATCTGCCATATTCCATGTATCATCAGAACACATAATCCAGGATTTATATGCTTTATTTACACCTTCAAGACGGCTTGCAAGATTTACTGTATCACCAATCATAGTATAATTCAGTTTACTGAATGTATCTGTTTTACTTCCCATAAGACCAACAAAAGCTTCACCAGAGTTTACACCAATTCGGGTTTGTAAAGGTTTAAGTTGAATAACTTCTTTTGTTCCGTCTTTATGAACAATTTCCTTTGGTTCAAAAAGGTCTGCATGTGTTTTATTAAATTCAACTTCAACCTTTTTCATTCTGATAGCAGAATCAAGACAAAGATATGCCCATTCTTCTGGTGTATGTGTATTCATTGGATCTGGTGCACCAAACATTGAAATTATTGCATCACCTTCGTATTTATCGATATTTCCGTTGTTTCTAAGAATTTCGTTAGACATCTGGCCAAGATATTCATTCAAAATCTCAATAAGTTTATTTGGACCTTCATCTCCATAAAGTTTACCTATACTCTCGCTAAGTGTAGAAAATTTCTGGATATCTGAGAATAAAGCCGTAATACACTTTTTTTGACCTTCAGTTTTAAATGCATCCGGATTCTTACGAAGTTCATTTACTGTATCTTTATTTGCAAAAGAAGAAGCAATCTGTGTAATAAACTGTTTTTCTTTTGTACTTAAATAAAAGCGGAAGCCTATTCCCGCAATCAAATCTACAATAAGATAAAGAATTGTTCCAACGAAAGGAATATAATATTTTCCAAAAACAAATAAACCGCCCCAAACAAGACAGAAAATCAGATATGCTGAAAAAGCAGATATGTTCTGTATTGTATTTGATTGATTATTTAACATAAGCATAATTATTGCAAGAATAAAGGCCATAAAAAAGCCTGTCTGCCATTTTAAAGATACAATGAAATCCTGATTTAAAAGTGTATTCAAAATATTTGCATGAATACCAACATTCATATATTCAGTTTCATAAGGAGTTGCTCCTATATCAGTTGTAGATGTTGCTGTATTACCAATAATACAATAAGCACCATTATAAAGTTCTTTCATTTCTTTAAAAAAAGAATCATATGATTTACTGAAATATTCAAGATCCTTAAAATCTTGGGTAAGATATTCTTTTGTCTGATTTATTGTTTCTTCATCCAAATATTTAGATAATTCATCTAGTCTTTCTTTTATTCCTGGTAAATAATCATTATTTATAAAAGAATCAACAGCAGAAAAGAATTCATTTCTCATTGCATAATATTCATCGTATTCACTCTGATTAATTCCATCATAAGCATTTCCATTCTCATCAAAACCAGTACATTTTAACAGCAGCTGTTCCTTATAAGATTCTATCTGATTATAGAAATCTAAAAGTTCCAATGCAAAACTTGTATATTCCATTTCAGAACCGTCATCTGTGTAAACAGGTTGTCTGGCAATATTTTCAAGAACAGTAATAATCTGGTTTTCTGTAATATCCAGATTTATAAGATTAATAACTGAATCATTCTTAAAAGATGCATCACAAGATCCATGCCGGTAATTAATAAGCATACGTCCATGAGGATCAAGAGGAATTTTTATATCCCCTCTTCTTCCTGTTTGAGGATCTTTTGCATTTTTTACAATCAGGTAATCTTTTTCACGAACAAGTTCATTTGAATCAACAATTTCCAGAAAAGGCCCAAATGCAAGCTGATTGATATAAGAATCGTTGTATTTATATAACAATTGAATACAGCGACGTATACCATCATTATCAACTACAGAATTTGTAAAATCAGCACCATATGCACGTGTCATTAATTTATACAAAGCAGGATTAAAACCACGGCCTTCGGTTGTAAGCATATTTGTATAATCATTACCAAATTCTACAAGATTTAATTTATCATTTATTTTATCTGTTAAAAATCTTTTAGAAATGTATGCAATTTCTTCTGGAGTAACTTCATAGCCTAAATCTCCATGATTAATTGTAAGATATGTTTTTCCAAAAAACTGAATACATTTAGCAAAATATTCATCATTATCCCGTGACATATTATTATGAATATAATTCTGAAGATTTTCAAAAGAAGGTTGTATTTGTCCTTCAATCATTTGATCTATGAGTCCCGGGACTTCATATGATGAAAAATATCCGTTTCCTACTCCAGAAGATAGCTGGCCAAGTACTTCATTGATTCCATCTTCTGTTGCATATACCTGTTTATATATTTTATTTTCTGCAGAAGGTGCAATTCCATTTTTTGTTGGAGAAATATATTCAATATCGAATATAACTGAGTAAGCACCGAGTTCTTTCATTCTTAAAAGTGCATCACCAATTACATCACGGCTCCATGGCCATTCTCCCAATTGTTTTATTGAAGGATCATCAATTTTGACGAGCATAACATTGGGATTCTGTACAGGTTCTTTTCTAAGTTTTATAAGAGCATCATAAAGGCGGTAATCCAGTTTTTCAAAGATTCCAAGAAGGCAGATTATTGCAAATACAATTGCAACTATAACTTTTATAATACAGCTGATAAATACATTCTTATTCTTCATATATGTATTATATCAGATATAAAGTAATATGTAAAAGTTTTTAAAAACTGAAATTTTCGAGTGCAAGTTTTGCTGCAAGCTGTTCAGCTTCTTTTTTTGATTTTGCTGTAGCAGGACCAAAAGCTTTATTTCCTAAATGTACACAAACCTTAAATGTCTGATCGTGATCCGGACCTGTTTTTGATATAAGTTCATAACGAGGACATTGTTTTGTTTTCTGCTGAAATTTTTCCTGGAGCTGAGTTTTGTAATCTTTTATTCCGTCAGCAAAAGCTTCTTTTACAGCTGGTTCTATAAATGAAAGTACATACTTTTCGGCCTGTTTATAACCTGCTTCAAGATAATACGCACCTATTATTGCTTCCATACAGTCGGCAAGGATTGCGGGCTTTTTACGTCCCCCACTCATCTCTTCGCCATGTCCAAGAAGAAGCAGTTTATCTATACCAAATTTTAATGCTACTGGAGCTAGTGCTTTTTCAGAAACAACTGCCGATTTTATTTTAGCGAGATCGCCTTCCGGATTGTCTGATTTTGTATACAAATAAGATGCAGTAACCATTCCAAGTACAGAATCACCCAGGAATTCAAGCCGCTCATTATTTTTCACTCCATGTTTTTCGTTTGTAAGTGAACGATGATGAAAGGCCTGGTCCAGATGTTCCAGATTCTTAAACTTTATGCCAACCCTGTCACAAAAATCAGACAGCTGATGTTTTCTTTCTTTAGTTAGTTCCATAATTCCTCGTAAAGGTGGTCTCGATACACCGCTTCGCGGCACTCGACCACCGTTGGTTGAGTAGCTTTCGTAAGAAAGCGTATCGAAACCACAATAAAAAAAGCACAAGTTTTCACTTGTGCTTTTGCTCTTTATCTTAGTTCAAAGACTTATTTGCCCTGTTCAGACTTGATGAAGTCGTAAGCATCGCGAACAGTTTCGAATTCGTTTGCCTTTTCATCTGGGATGCTAACTCCCAATTCTTCTTCGATAGCATATACAAGTTCGTAAGTATCAAGGCTATCAGCTCCAAGATCATTTCTGAAAGATGAATCCAAAGTGATTTTTCCTTCATCGATTTCCAATTTGTCAGCAATAAGCTTCTGGATTTTTTCAAACAATTCGTCCATTCTTTTTACTCCTAAGAATTAGCCATTAACTTCAGGTGTGATAACCTGACGTCCGCGGTAGAAACCACATTTTGGGCAAACATGATGAGACTGTACAAGGTTTCCGCAGTTGCTGCATTCTACAAGCTGTGGTGCCTTAAGTTTCATATTGATTGTCTGACGTCTTTTTGTTACGGCTTTTGATGTTTTACTTCTTGGTACTGCCATATATGTAACCTCACTATAATTTTTCAGATATAACTGAAGTTTAATATACAACAATTCCAATCTGAATGTCAATCTATTATACCAAATTAACGGCGTTTGTCAAACAAAAAATCAAATTTTGTCATTTAAAATTATTGGCACACGGATTCGGAATTACTAACGTAATTCCATATAAATAATTTAAAAAGGATTTTGCGTTAGCAAAATCGAATCCGTGTGACCTTATTGTTTATATTTTTTCGATAAAGCTTCAGCAACGGACGGTGGTACCATCCTAGATATATCTCCTCCAAACTGAGCCAGCTGTTTAATTGAGCTTGATTTTACAATTGCATATTTTTCTTTTGATTGCAGAAAGACTGTTTCTATATCTGGGTTCAGGTTCTGATTCATCAAGGCCAGTTCGAATTCATAGCCGAAGTCATTTGCAGAACGCACTCCCCTTACAAGAACTTTAGCACCTACTTCCTTTGCATAATTTACAATAATTCCCTTATAAGAATGAACAGAAACATTATTAAAAGGCTTGATCAATTCCTTAAGGAATTGAACACGTTCTTCTTCACTGAACATTGTATGTTTTTCCGGATTAACAGAGACTACAACATCTACACTTTCAAAAAGTCCAGAAGCTCTTTTTATAATATCCAGATGACCGTTTGTAGGTGGATCAAAAGATCCTGCAAATACAGCTTTTACCATAATTAAGTAATCTATCTTATTTGACGAAAACGGGCAATAGATGTAAAATCGTCTTTATGAAAAAGATTTACATTTTATTTGCACTTATTTTGGGAGTTTGTTTAGTATCTTGTGGTAGCACACCTGTTGAAGAAAAGGCAAAACCAGAAGCTCCTGTTGAAAAAGAAACAAAAACATCAGTTGATGAAGTTGAAGATGTAGAAGATGAAGTTGAACTTATTAATGAAGAAGTAAAATCTGAAGAAGATGAGGAAGAATATATTCGTTCTACTCAGGCACTTTCTGCAGAAGAACTTGTAACTAAAGATGAATTTGCAGAAGATAAAGCAGAAATTCTTAGAATTATAAAAGAACTTCAAAAGGTTATGGAAAAAGAAGATGTTGAAGACTGGCTCAGCTATGTTGATACTGCGTCAAAAAACTTCTATTCTAATCCTGCAAATATAAGAAAAGTTCAAAAGAAACTTCCAAACAAAGCAATTGTATTAAATGGAATTGGCGATTATTTCAAATATGTCTTTATCCCATCAAGAAAGAATCGCGAAATTACTGAAATCAGATATATTTCTAAAACCAATACAAAAGCAGTTCAGGTAAATGAAGACCATAGTATTACAAGATACTATCAGTTTATCAAAGTAAATGGAAAGTGGTATGTACAGCTTGACCGTGTTTAATTTCCGTTGATTTTTTATTAAGTATATTCTATAATTATTGAATAGGTTTATGACCATAACGGAGGAATTTTAATGAAACTTTCAAAAAAAGTTTTTATTGCAGCTGCAATGATGCTCGTAGCTGGATTTGCTTTTGCTCAATCTGAAAAAGAATCGTCTGTTGAAAGTGAATATCTTAACGATGTAGACGGCGATATCATAATGACACTTGCCGAATCAGATGAGTATGATAATAAACTGGTTGCCATTCAGTATCTTCAGAGCGCAATAGAGGACGGCAATACTTCTGACGCAGTAATTCAGGCTCTTGACCGCCTTGCTGGAGATGGTCTTACAACCCAGAACCGTACAAATGGTCGTCTTATGAATAACTTCCCGGAAATCCGTCGTGAAGCATGTAAGCTTATGGCTAAAGTTCCTACTGAACATTCAAAAAATATGCTGATTTCAATTGCAGTTGCAGATAACGAACCAATGGTAATTGCTGCTGCTGTAAAATCACTTGGAGAAATCGGTATTAATGAAAACGATGAAGCTGTAGATGCCATTGCTTTTGCTAACCGCCGTAATCAGGTTTTGAATCCTACAAGTTCTCTTGCTCTTGAAGTACTTAATGCTTTTGAAATGCTTGCTGATTCAACTGAAAATAAAAAAACTATGATTGATGCTGTAGCACGTATTTCTACAGACTATCATTATGTAACACCTGTTAGACAGAAGGCTTATAAACTTCTTAAAAAGCTTTCAAGCAATTCTGGTGACAATAAGAAATCAAGCGAAAAAAATTAATCTGAGACTGAGTTCAGCTTATATAATTAAAAAGGCTTCCGTACAGGCAGCCTTTTTTTTTGGAGTAAATTATGGAACCAATAATACTTGCATCTTCTTCACCTCGCCGTCAGGAAATTTTAAAAATGCTTAAGATTCCTTTCCGGGTAATTATTCCTAATATAGACGAAACTCTTTCTTCAGTAATTGAACTTGAACAAGTTCCAGAGCTTCTTGCACGCGAAAAAGTTACTGCAGTAATCCACTCTCTCCCAGCAGGTCAGGAAATACAATGGATTCTTGGAGCAGATACAGTGATTCTTTTTGATGGTAAGGTTATTGGAAAACCTGAAACCCATGAACAGGCTGTTGAATATCTTACAGCCCTTCAGGGAACAAGTCATACAGTACTTACTGCTCTGGTTCTTTATAATGGTCATAAAAAGAAAACAGTTTCACGGCTTTGTAAAACAAAAGTAACATTTGCACCTATGACAAGTGAAGAGATTGAGTGGTATGTAGAAACCGGTGAGTGGCATGGTGCTGCCGGTGGTTACAGGATTCAAAGTCTTGCTTCCTGCTTTATATCAAATATTGAAGGCTCATATTCGGGAGCGGTCGGCTTGCCTATTTTTGAGCTTTACGATATATTAAAGGAGCAGGGATATTCTATCCTTGAATAAAGTAATTATTTTAGTCATGCTGAACTTGTTTCATCATCTTTTAATAGATTCCGAAACAAGTTCGGAATGACGATATAATTACTATCTTCCGGCCCGTATGGGTACGAGAAATAGAGTTTGGCGGTAGAGATCCTGAAACAAGTTCAGGATGACAGAATCTACCCGTGAAGGAGTTAATCATGGCAGTAGTAACCATGAAGAACCTGTTGGAATCTGGAGTACACTTCGGACATCAGGTAAAACGCTGGGATCCACGTATGAAGAAGTACATCTTCGCAGAACGCAATGGTATCCACATTATCGACTTGCAGAAGACAATTGCTGCAATCAAAGACGGCTATGATGAAGTACGCAGAGTTACTGCATCTGGCAAATCAATCCTTTTCGTAGGAACTAAAAAACAGGCACAGCAGGCTGTACAGAAAGAAGCTGAACGCTGTGGTATGTTCTATGTAAACAACCGCTGGCTTGGTGGTATGCTTACAAACTTCGCTACAATCAAAAAATCACTTCAGCGCCTCAAGAAAATCGAAAAGATGGAAATTGACGGCACATTCGATAATCTTACAAAGAAAGAAGTAGCTGCTCTCCAGAAGGAAAAGGCAAAGCTCGAAAAGAACCTCGGTGGTATTAAAGAGATGAAGGAACTCCCAGGAGCTCTCTTCGTAATCGATACACACAAGGAACAGCTTGCAGTTGCAGAAGCACGCAGAATGGGCATCCCTATCATCGCTGTAGTTGATACAAACTGTAACCCAGAAGGAATCGACTACCCTATTCCAGGTAATGATGACGCTATCCGCGCTATTTCTTTGTTCACTTCTATTATTGCTAACGCTGTAATTGAATCTGACAATGAAGCTGGTCTTAAGATTCTTGAGAACCTTAACGACGAAGATGAAGTTCAGACTGACGCTTCTACAAAAACAGAAGATCAGGAAATCGTTGATTATTCTAACTATCAGCCAACTGAACCAAAAGAAGAAGATGTTGAAGCAGACGAAAGAGAAAGTCTCGCTGACGACGTTGATGAAGACAAAATTTATAAGGACTAATATATGGCAATCACAGCAGCTGACGTAAAGGCACTTCGCGAAGCCACTGGTGCCGGCATGATGGAATGCAAAAAAGCCCTTACAGAATGTAATGGCGACATGGCAGAAGCAGAAAAATATCTTAAGGAAAAGGGACTTGCAGCTATGGCTAAGCGCGCTGAGCGTGCTACAACTGAAGGTCGTCTTTTCATCCGCCAGAACGGAAATAAAATTGCAGTTGTTGAACTTACTTGTGAAACAGACTTCGTAGCAAACAATGCAGACTTTATTGCCGTAGGCGAAAAGCTCCTCGACGTAACTTTCGAAAAGGGTTACACAAAGGTTGAAGCTGATCACGAAGCTATTCTTGAGCCACTCAAGGTATCTATCCGTGAAAACATGAAGGTTGCAAAGGTTGAAGTAATTGATGTACCAGCTGATGCATCTGCTTCATTCTATGTACACTCAGACAAGAAAACTGGTGCTGTAGTTGTAGTTAAGGGTTCTACTGCAGATGCAGTAAAGACTTTTGCTTATGACTGCTGTCTCCACATTGCAGCTTTCACACCAGCTTACACATCAAAGAAAGATGTTCCAGAAACATATGTTGCTGAACAGAAGGAAATCTTCAAGGCACAGATGGATCAGGACGAAAAGATGGCTGGTAAGCCTGAGAACGTTAAGGAAGGAATTCTACAGGGTAAGATTAACAAGCACCTTGCAGAAATCTGTTTCGAAGATCAGATGTTCGTAAAGGACGACAAGAAAACTGTAACAGCAAAACTTGCAGAAGTAGGAAAAGAAGCAGGCGCTACACTTTCTTTTGCTACTGCAAAGCTCTTTGTTTTAGGTAAGTAAAATTAATATCACACGGATTCGATTTTGCTAACTCAAAATCATATATTACAAATATGAAATGCCGTCAGGCATTTCGAATCCGTGTGACAATAAAATAATTAGGAGATAACGTATGGCAGAAACAATCGAAGCACGCATGGACAAAACTATCGATTCTTTAAAGGATTCATTCAATACAATCAGAACTGGACGCGCTAATGCCGCAATTTTTGATAAAGTTCGTGTTGATTATTACGGAACAAAATCACCTTTGAATCAGGTTGCAACAATCGCAATTCCTGAAGCTCGTTCTGTCATCATCACTCCTTTTGACAAATCACTTATTTCTGAGATTGAAAAAGCAATTCAGATGGCAGACCTCGGATTAAACCCATCAAACGATGGTAAGGTAATCCGCATTGCAATTCCTGCCCTTACAGCAGACCGTCGCAAGGAACTTGTAAAGCAGGCTAAAACAGTTGCAGAAAACAGCCGTACAGCAATCCGCAACATCCGCCGCGACGGTAACGACGACCTCAAAAAACAGCAGAAAGACGGCACACTCACTGAGGACGGACTTAAAACAGAAACTGACAAGCTCCAGAAGCTTACAGATAAATACATCGACGAAATCAACAAGATTTACGATGCAAAAGAAAAGGACATCATGCAGAACTAAAGCATGCTTTTATGACTGTAGATGTAAATAAGGAAAATCTTCCGCTGCATGTAGCCATTACGATGGACGGCAACGGAAGATGGGCACAGCAAAGAAAACTCCCCCGCACTTCCGGACACGATGAAGGTCTTAAAACTGCAAAACGTATTGTTAAAGCAGCAAGCGACATCGGTATTAAGTATCTTACGCTTTATGTTTTTTCAACAGAAAATTGGAAACGCGCTGAACAGGAAGTCGGTTTTCTTATGAATCTGATTCACACGCATTTGTGTGCTGAATTAGATTTTTATAGAGAAAATAAAATCCGAGTACGTCATATCGGAAATTTTGAAGCTCTTCCCGCAAGTGTTCAAAAAGACATTAAAGAAGCCATTGAAGATACTGCCACTTTTACAGGAATGACCGTAAACCTAGCAATTAATTATGGTGGCCGAGACGAAATTATCCGTGGTATTAAAAAAATTGTAAATAATAAAGTTCCCGCTGATCAAATAGATGAAAAGCTTTTTTCAAGTTATCTTGATATGAATGAATGCACAGATGTTGATCTTCTTATCAGAACTGGTGGAGAACAACGTTTAAGCAATTATCTTTTATGGCATGTTGCTTATGCAGAGCAAATTTATACAGATACTCTCTGGCCAGATTATTCTAACGAAGAATTCTATTCTCACATAAAAGCATTTGAAACCCGAAACAGAAGATTTGGCGCAGAAAAACCAGCAGAAAGGAAAGGAAAATAATTTTATGAATAAAGTTGCAAAAAGACTTCTTACATTTTTTATTGGTACACCTATAATATTATTAATTGTTTTTTGTGATTATCTGAATCATCTTCCTTTACAAATAGTTCTTGGTATTTTTTCTGTACTCGGTGCTAATGAATTTTATACAATGATATCTAAAAGGAATAAGCTTTTTACAAAAGAAATAGTTTTGATTGCTACTGTACTTCTTCCATTTGCCTGTTATATTTTTATTCTTTCAAATCTACCTCTTGATATAACACCATGGCTTTTTATTGCTATTATTATTTTATTAATGGGTTTTGAAAGCTTTACTGCAAAAACTTTTGAAAATTCTTTATCAAAACTAGCTTATTCTACTCTAACAATTTTTTATTGTGGTTTTCTTATTACATTCATTTCAAGAATGACACTTTTTCCTAATGCAAAATACATAATCAGTCTCTTTCTGATTTTTGTATTCATGTGTGACTCATGTGCATGGTTCTTTGGTATTCTCTTTGGAAAATCAACAAGAGGATTCGTTGCTGCCAGTCCTAATAAAAGTATTGTTGGTTTTATCGGCGGTATTATAGGATCAATAGCATTTGGTTTGCTTTTCAAATTAATTTTTCCAGATGTAATTACTATTTCTTATCGAAATCTTGTTATACTTGGTATAATTACTTCTCTTGCAGCAATTATTGGAGATTTAATTGAATCTGTTTTCAAACGTTCTTGTGAAGTAAAAGATAGTGGAAATCTTATTCCTGGACGTGGAGGAGTTCTTGATTCTATAGATTCTATTTTAATTGCAGCTCCGATTTTCTATATCGGATATAATTTCTTATTTTTGTAGTTACGCAGGCACTGAAATCATTTCGTTTTCAGCCTCTTTTTTTTTGATTCCAAACTTTCGGGATGACAGGATAGTTTATGAAAAAGGTTTTAGTTCTTGGTTGTACAGGTTCTATTGGAAGCAGTACGCTTGATATTATTAATAATATGAGCAGAGATTTTTGCGTTTGCGGACTTCAAGCTCATTCCAATAAAGAAAAACTTGCAAAACTTTCCGCAGATTATAAATGTCCTTCTCTGCTTTCCAGTGAAAATAATTCTATCGAAGCATTCCAACAACTTATTGATGATGCAAAGCCTGATATTGTAGTAAATGGCATTGCCGGTGCAGCTGGTCTTTTGCCTTCAAAAATCGTTCTTGAAAACGGAATTGATCTTGCTCTTGCAAATAAAGAAACTATTGTAATGGCAGGTCCATTAATCAAAGATCTTGCAAAAGACAAAGAAGCTAAGCTTTTACCTGTAGATTCTGAACATTCAGCTATATTTAATCTTACTCAAAGAATCGGAATGAATAATATTTCTAAAATTGTAATTACAGCAAGTGGCGGTCCTTTCCGTACTTATTCAAAAGAAGAGCTTGAAAATGTTACTCTTGAACAGGCTCTTAAACATCCTACCTGGCAGATGGGAAAAAAAATAACCATCGATTCTTCTACTCTTGCAAATAAAGGTCTTGAAGTTATAGAAGCTGCATTCCTTTTTGATGTAACTGCAGATCAAATTGAAGTTGTAGTACATCCACAAAGTCTTATTCATTCATTAGTTCGCACTAACGACGGTGAACTTTATGCCCAAATTAGTGAACCTGACATGAAACATCCTATTTTATGTGCTCTTAACTGGCCTGAAAATAAAGAATGTTACATGGAAACTTTTGATTTGTTTGATAAAACGATGAGTTTTTTCAGACCAAGAATGAATGATTTTCCCCTTCTCTCTTATGCTTTTGAATGTGTACGCTTTGGCAAATGTTATCCTATAGCATTTAATGCAGCTAATGAAGTTGCCGTTCATGCATTTATTGATGGAAAAATTAATTATCCTTCGATTTCCCGTATAGTAAGAACTGTACTTGATAAAAACTGGAATACATATCTGGATTCATTTGAAACAGTTTTTGAAGCTGATAAAAAAGCAAGAGAATTTGCTTCGGAGTTAATATAATGAAGTGGCTTTATGGAATTCTCTGTCTTTTCTTTCTGATTTTATTTCATGAATTTGGTCATTTTCTTGCTGCCAGACTTTTTGGTGTAAATGTTGAAAGCTTTTCCATAGGTTTTGGACCAATATTGTTTCATAAAAATATAAAAGGAACTGATTACAGGCTTTCTCTTTTTCCTCTTGGCGGCTACTGCGGCATGAAGGGTGAAAAAGATTTTCAAAAAGCAATCGAAGAAAAACTCCCGGAAGTTTCAGGAGAAAAAGATTCTCTTTATGGAATACATCCTTTTAAGAGAGCTTTAATTGGTTTTGCAGGTCCCTTTTTTAATTTTATTTTTGCTGTCTTTGCCTGTTCTTTGATTAATGGAATTGGTTATACTTACTTTACATATTCCAATAAAATTTTAATAAATGAAAATGTAACAAGCAGTGTAGCACGTGATGCAGGCCTTCTATCTGGTGATAAAATCATAAAACTAAATGGAAAATCAATTGAAGATTTTTCTGATTTGATAGAAATGGTTTCTGTACGGCCAGATGAAGACGTAGTATTAACTGTTGATCGTAATGGAACAATTATTGATTTTAATCTTCATATTGATATGGATAAATCTACAGGAAGCGGAAAAATTGGTGTTGCAGCTGATACTTCTGAAGTTCTGAAAAAAGAATCTCCCCGTTATGGATTTTTTTCTTCCATAGGTCATGGTTTTCTTGATGCGGTTAATTCTGTATCTGTTACAATTAAAAGCATAGGAATACTTTTTAAAGGTGTAGATGTAAACAATGCTGTTTCCGGACCTGCTCGTGTTACAGAAATGTTAGGAATAACAGTTAAAGAAGGTTTTTCTGAGGGCTTAAGAGTTGGTTTTGTTTCACTTTTCAGCCTTCTTTCTGTAATAAGTATTTCACTTTTTATAATGAATCTTCTCCCGATTCCTGTTCTGGATGGAGGTTTGATTCTTATTGCTTTTATAGAAATTCTTATTCACAGAAAAATTAATCCTCGTATTCAGTATTATGTTCAGTTTATAGGCTTGGCATTTATAATTTTTATATTTATCATAGGTCTTAAAGGCGATATTTCTTATTTTTTTAGCAGAGGTAAATAATGAAAAAATATATTTTAATTCTTGTTCTTCTTTTTATTTCTTTTTCTTTATACTCACAATCACAGTCTCACATTTCGACTCAGTCACATCAGGCAGAAGTTACGCAAATTACTCCGGTTTCAGCGCGAGGAACAGACGGCTCATACTACACAGCTTCCGACGACGGATTTGTAATAAAATGGACTTTTGATGGACAGGGAGAACACTATCAATTTTCTGATGTTTCAATAAAACTACTCGCTGTTGCTCCGGGCGGGAATGAAATTGCAATTTATGAGACGGACGGCGGTTCAATCAATAGAATTACTGTTTGGGACTGGAAAACTCTTTCACGAAAATATATTAAGAAATTTTCCGATTCAATTACATCACTTGCCTACTCTTCTAAAGGAACTTATCTTATTGCCGGTACAGCCACTGTAGATGGAGCTGTTTTTATAAAAACATCAGGCTGGCAGATTGTTGATAAAATCAAAGAAAATACAGGAATTGTAAGTTATATCAATACAAGTAAAACAGAGAAAACCTGTGTGTTTTATTCTCCATCTGGTAATCTTTCTTTCTATGATTTTATAACAGGTAAGCTTAAACAGAAAATGCAAATCGTAAAAGGGCTTACCCAAACAGTAATGTATAATGAAAACCGATATTTTGCAGGTGTTCGTGATAATACAATTTATGTAACAGCTTCTGGAAAAACAATTGCATCCATTCCTGCTAATAACCCAATTATCATTTCGACTGAAGCTGATTATAATCTTTTTTATCTTGAAAACGATGGTCGAAGTAATTATGAAATTAAGATGCTTGAAAGTAAGGAAGGCAATCTTGTTTCAAATCCACGCCTTGTAAAATCTATGAAGGGACCTCGCGGTTCTGCAATTATAACTTCTGCTGTAAAAGATGCTACAAATATATATTTTGGCGGTAAAAATGGTGCTGTTTATCAGACAGAAGCAGAAGCAACTATCAATACTACAAATCTTACAGAACTTACAGAAAATACTTATTCAAAAATTTATGATATGGCACCATCTGAATCAGATTTCTACTTTCTGACAACTAATGCCATTTTCAGTTCATCTTATGATACAGGTGTAATTACAAAACTTGCATCAACATCAGGAGAATCGAATATTATTTCATATAAAGATAATTCTGTAATTCTATGGACTTTTTCCGAAAAAACTCCTGTAAAACTTATTGATCTTGATAAAAAAACTTCTACTGTATTATTTACACCTAAAAATAGCGTTCAAAAAGTCCGACTATGTTCTGTAGAAGATAAGGATTATCTTATTGAGATTGAAAGCAATAGCATAGTTAATCTTTTTGATATTCAGAGCGGAAAACTTTCTGAAATATATTCAGGAACAGGAATTCAGGATGCTGTTTATATGAATAATAAACTGGTTTATATTGCAAAATCTGCAGCCACTAATCCACAAACACCACTTTTAAGTGTAAATCCTGATACGATGGAAACTGTTCCTTTAAACATTAAGGGAAATGTAACTTATGCTTTAAGTACGGATGGAAAAACCATTTATGGTCTGAATATTATATCTGATGATACTGGAAAAAATACTTACGTTTTCTCTTTCAATGTTTATACAAAAAAAATGACAAATATTCTTAGATTTACAGAAGAAGATCCGGAAGCCTTTACATATCTTAGTGGTAATACATTGTTTACAAATATTGGTCGTAATAAAGTTTACTGTTATAATCTTTCAACTAAAAAAAGATTTGCTTATAACCGTTCTGCATCAATTCCTAAAACTATCTGCACTAACAGTAAACGTGCCGTAATTTTGAATTCTAATGGAAGTATTTCCTGGTGTGGAACAAATGATTCAAAACTGCTTGCTGATTGGTACTTAACGAAAGATGAACAGTGGTACGAGTTCTAATAAAACTGTCATCCCGAACTTAGGGAGCGTCACTGCGTAGAAGGGCAAAAACAGTCCAGGTAGACTGTTTTTAGCGAGTCTCCGAGCAGCTATGCTGCGAAGGTTCGGGATATTTAAAATTTTAAATGCTGAAACAAGTTCAGCATGACACATTTTTATTTCCAGTCGGCGGTGTTGATACCGCAGCCACGCCAGAGAGCTTCTGAATAAACTCCAACATAATTTTGGGCACTTGTATCCCAGCTGAAGTTTTTCTGCATTCCGCGAACCTGCATCTTCTTAATGTGATCTTTTTTATTGTAATAAGCCCATACTGCCCAACCAACTGTATCGTAAACAGCTCCTGGAGTTAATGCATCAAATAAAAAGCCTGTTCCTTCTCCAGTATTCTGATTATATTGTTCTACAGTATCAGCAAGTCCACCCGTTCTACGAACAATAGGTAATGTTCCATAAAGCATAGAATACATCTGATTTAGACCGCATGGTTCATAGCGTGAAGGCATTAAGAAGAAATCAGAACCGGCTTCAATAAGATGTGAAAGAGATTCGTCATATCCTATATAAGCTCTAAGATTTGGAAGTTTAGCTTGAAGAGTGTTTATTTCATCTTCACACCATTTTTCTCCGCTGCCAAGAATTGCAAACTGAACTTCCATATTTGAACAAATACTATAGATGCTTCCATAACCTGGTGCAAATACTTCTGCAATTCCCTTTTGATCAGCAAGTCTTGTAACAATACCAATAAGAGGTACATCTTTCTTTAATGGAAGTCCCATTCTTTTTTGCAGTTCGGCTTTACACTTTGCTTTATCAGCAAGATTTTTATAACTGAAGTTTACAGGAAGTAATTTATCAGTTTCCGGATTCCAGGTTTCAAGATCACAGCCGTTAAGTACGCCTCTTATGACATCTGAACGAACACGTAATAAACCATCTAGTCCAAAACCACCTTCCACACTCTGCATTTCACCAGCATAAGTTGGCGAAACTGTTGTTATCATATCTGCACATGAAATTCCAGCCTGTAAAAGATTTATACTTCCATTACGTTCAAAGCCAGCTCCATGATACAGATTCCAGTTAACACCAAGAGCCGGGAAAGAATCTTTGCTGTACCAGCCCTGATAGCCAAGATTATGGATTGTAAGAACACTTGCAGTATGTGCAAAATAACCGTTACGGCAAACATGTTTGAGTAACACAGGTACAAGACAGCAAAACCAGTCATGTGCATGCATAATGTCTGGATACCAGCCAAGCATACGGCAAACCTGAAAAGCACCATGGCAAAGCACTGCAGAGCGATATGGATTATCATGAAAATCAGGTTCTGCTTTTGTACCATAAATTCCATCACGTCCAAAGCAGGCTTCATGATCAATAAAATATACCGGTACGTCGCTTCCAGGGAGAGGCGCTTGATAAACTTTTACCCATGTCTCAATGGTACCTGCTGCAACAGCAAGTGGAGCCTCAATTGCTTTCAGTTTATTCCTATCAATTTTATAATAACGTGGCATAACAATGCGAACATCATGTCCCTGCTTTCTTAAATTAATTGCAAGAGCTGAGACTGCATCAGCAAGACCACCAGTTTTTGCAAAAGGAACTGTTTCTGAAGTTACCATTAAGATTTTCATATAAAACTCCTATTGTCATCCCGAACTTGATTCGGGATCTGTTAAAAGAGATGCTGAAACAAGTTCAGCATGACGTTTCTTTTTACTCTTCGTGTACGGCCTTATAAAAGGCTTCTTTACTGTTTATTATAGACTGCTCCGAACAGCAGTAAGCAATTCGAAACCATCCTTTACCGGCAAAACCACTTCCAGGGGCACAGAGGATATTGTATTTTTTAAGATGATTTGTAAAAGCCATATCATCATCATTCCATTTATCAGGACACTTTACCCAAAGATAAAATGCGCCTTCTGGTTTTGCATATTTCAGACCTGCATAATCCATAACTTCGCAGATTTCTTTCATGCGTTTTTCGTAAGTAGAAAAATCACATTCTGCATCCCAGCTTTTTGCAATAACCTTTTGGAAAAAGGCCGGACAGTTTACAAAACCAAGAACTCGTGTACAGAAAATTGCTGCGGCAATAAAATCAGACTTTTCCGGACATGCAGGATTAATACAAACATAACCTACACGTTCTCCAGGAACACTCAAATTCTTTGCAAATGAAGTTGCAATTACTGAGTATTCATATTTATCAAAAACTGTTGCTACTTTTTTTCCATATGTAATGTCACGATATGGTTCATCACAAATCAGATACGGGAAACGACCTGTTTTTTTACCAAATTCTTTGAGTACATTTGCGAGTTCAACAATATCAGAATCATCATAAATACGACCAGAAGGATTATTTGGCGAATTTATCAAAACTGCTGCAGTCTTAGGACCAAGGGCAGCTTTTATTGCTTCAACATCAAGTGAAAAATCAGCTTTAGTTTTTACTGGAACAACTTCACCATCATGATTATGAACATAATTATTGTATTCAGCAAAATATGGACAAGGAATTACAATTTCTTCACCGGCATTTAAAAGTGATTTTAAAACAACATTAAGTGCACCACCAGCACCTACTTCCATAACAACACAGTCTGCTGTTACTGGTACCCCCTGCTCACGACTTGTTTTTTCAGCCATTGCAGCACGAGTTTCAGGATATCCGGCATTAGGCATATATCCGTGACGTAAATGACTTGTATCAGCAGCAACTTCTTTTACAGCATCAACAACTTTCTGAGGTGGATCCAGGTCTGGATTACCAATACTAAAATCATATACTTTATCGGCACCATATTTCTGTTTAAGTATGGCACCTTCTTCAAACATCTTGCGGATTACACCGTTCGAAGGGCTCTCAACTATATCTTTAACTTTCTTTGAAATCATAGATTTATTATATCACAGTTTTGTTACTCTTGCAAAATGTGTTTGTTATTCTAATGATAATTGAAAAAGACAGATATTTTTAATATAATAGAAAAACTTATGAATAAGAAATTCTTTTTTTTAATCTCGATTTTTGTTTTTTCTCTTTTTTCAGTCTGGTCACTTCCTTTTAATGAAAAACTAACTGACGAAGAAAAAACTATTATTGACTCAGGTCAGGTATTTATAAAAAATATTAAGTTTCATAAGAATATGTCACTTAATCGTGGAAATACAATTTTGGGTGATAAACTTATTGATGAAATTCATGACTTAAATCCAAAATATCTTGCTGAAGTTATTCAAATTAAGCCTTATATTGGAAACGAAGATTTACCTCAAAGACTTGAAGAAATTTTAAATAATGTTCCAGATTACGCAGGTATTCCGTATTTTTCAGAGCGCGCTCAACAGTGGTATAATTTGTATGATTCTGCCGTAATAACTTCAACAGAAAAATCTGATGATTTTTCGACAATAAATGCAGATTTACAAATGGAGCCCTTTGGTATTGTAAAAGAGCATATTGAAATTTCTAAAACTTCAGATTCTATTCTATACTCTGCCATAAACACTAATAAACTTCGCTATTTTGACAAATTTGATTGTGTTGGTCCTAATAAAATGAAAATCTGTATTCTTTTATTTAGAGATGGAGATAACTGGATTCTATATGGTATTGGTGGAGTAAATGCACCAAGAATTCCATTCTTTATTGAACGAATTCAAACATCTTTTATCAACAGAATTAATACTTTCTGTTCATTTATCTTTAAGAAATTCTAGTCCATAATCAGGAGGATTTATATGATTTGGTTGATCGGTTGCAAAGGTATGCTTGGAACTGAAGTTGGAAAGCAGCTCGATGAAAAAAAAATACCTTGGGTAGGAACTGATAAAGAAGTTGACATTACAAACCCACAGGCACTTGAAGATTTTGTAAATAAAAATGAAACAGAATCCTATTTTCCTTCTGATTTACCACGCTCAGAGCGTAAAATTAAATGGATTATCAACTGTTCTGCTTACACTAATGTAGATAAAGCAGAAGAAGATGTTGAACTGGCTGAGAAACTGAATGCTGCCGGACCTTTAAATATTGCAAGAACTGCCAGAGCCATTGGTGCTAAACTTATTCATATTTCAACAGATTACGTATTTAATGGAACCTCAAATTCTCCGTATACAGAAGAAATGCATAAAGAGCCTTTAGGTGTTTATGGAAAAACAAAAGCTGCTGGCGAAGATGCAATTATGAAAGAAATGAATACTTTTTATATTATCAGAACCGCCTGGCTTTATGGTTATGATGGAAGAAACTTTGTTTATACCATGACAAAAGTAATGAACTCACATGACACAGTTCGCGTTGTAAATGATCAGTTTGGAACTCCAACTTATGCACCTGATCTTGCAAATGCAATTCTTACATTAATTGCAAAAAATGATAAGGCTAAAACATTCTTTGGAAAAAATAGTGCACCTTCATATGGAATTTATCATTTTACAGATGAAGGCACTACTAACTGGTTTGAGTTTGCTCAGGAAATTTATAAACTTGGCCGCAAATATGGTAGAATTACACAGGATTGTAATGTTACTCCTTGTACTACAGAAGAATATGGCGCAAAGGTACAGCGTCCAGCCTACTCTGTATTAAGTAAAGCCAAAATTTCTAAAGCACTTAAAATAAAAATTCCTGAATGGCAGCAAAGTCTTGAAAAATATATGAAAAACAGCCGTTTTAATCCGCTTTAATTAAATATTTTACTTACAGGGAAAAAAAATGAAAAAGTTTATTGGTTTATTTACAGTATTATTGTTTTCTATTACTTTTTTGTTTTCACAGGAAGCATTAAAAAGTCTTGAAGAAGATTACTATAATTTTATTTCATTAAGAGGAATTACTCAAAAACCTACATTAGGTTATAGAACTCTTAGTGATAATATCTGGAATTACAATGAAATTTCCGACTTTCTTGAAAATGAAGATGGAAGTTTTAGTAAAGTTTTAATTCCAGGAAATGAAAGTGACATAAATATCTGGAAAAACAATAATCTTAGTACAAGATATACTTTATGGAAACCAACGAATGAATCAAATAATTTTTTTGCACGTGGTGTAAAGCAGGGACTTTTTGTAAGAATTTACGGACCAGAATGGTACGGAAGTTATAACTCTCAAGTTCCATACGGACAAAATGATGGTGCTTTATGGCAGGGCAAAGGTTTTAACACAAGCTTTACTACTGGTATAAGATTTGAAGGCTATGGTTTTGAACTTACATTTAAGCCTCAACTTTCATGGAGTCAGAATGCAGAATATACTTTTCCTGCCGGTGTGGTTAATTCTTACAACTACTGGGATTCCGGTGTTGATTTAGTCCAGAGATACGGAGATAAATCCTTTTTTAATTTTGACGCTGGTGATTCCGAGGTTCGCTATACTTGGCATAAATTTACATTTGGATTTGGAACACAATCTCCATGGCTTGGCACTGCATATCTGAATCCTATGCTTGGAAGTAATAATGCAGCAGGTTATTTAAAATTTGACATTGGTCTTAGAAAAACTGAAATCATAATTCCATTCTTTAATTCTAAGCAAATCAACTTAGGTTATATTGAAGGCCGCATTTGGACCGGACAGCTTAAAGAATCTTCATATTTCGATAATAATCCTGATAATAACAAACGTATGGTTAACGGCTTGTCTGCAAGTTATTCTCCATCTTTCATTCCTGGATTTACAATCGGACTTAATCGAATTTTTATGACTTATTGGCGTAAAGATAATTTAAAATATATTTTACGTCTTTTTACTCTCAGCAGATCAAATGCACTTTCTTCCAGCGGAAATGATGAAGATCAGAAATTTTCAATTTTTGCTGAATGGAACTTTCCAAAAGTTGGATTTACTGTTTATGGTGAGTTCGGACGAGATGATTTTTCTTTCAACGAAAAAACCTATCCTTTCCATACTGCAATTTATACAGTCGGAGCAAAACAGTACATTCCTCTGCCTTTCAATTTAAAAAGTGAACTTATTTTTGAATGGAATAACTTTGAAATGTCTCAGGACTTCCAGTTACAATGGGGATATCTAGGTTATTATGCTCATGGATTTGTTAATCAGGGATATACAAACAACGGTCAGATTATTGGAGCTGGAACAGGTACTTTTGGTAACAGTCAGTTAATCCAGTATACAATCTATTATCCAAAAGGCTATACCCTCTTGAAATTCCATAGACATAGTCCTAATAACAATTCAATATTATCAAAAGCTGTATATACAATTGCAGATGTAAATTCTGATTTTTACAGCCAATGGTATCAGAATTTTGAAACATATTTTACCTTTGGAATTGAAACAGGCTTTTTCTTTACTAAAGATTTCTTTGGTAAACTTGGACTTAATTACAGCAAAATTTATTGCAGTAATTATGTTCCTGGTCTGAGTTCCAACAACAGTAATATAAACTTTAACTTTATGTTAAAATATGATTTTTAATTCAGGATTTAAATGGTAAGTATTGCACTTGCAACCTATAATGGTGAACAATATCTAAAAGAACAATTAGACTCCATTCTTGAACAGTCTTATACAGATATTGAAATAATTGCTTGCGACGATTGTTCCACAGATTCTACACCAAAAATTCTCGAAGAATATCAGAAAAAAGATTCGCGTTTTCAGTTTTATATCAATGAAAGAAATTTAGGCTTCAAAAAAAACTTCGAAAAATGTATTTCTCTTTGTAATGGTAAATATATTGCACTTTCAGATCAGGATGATGTTTGGACCAAAGATCATATAGAATGTCTTGTTTCAAAGATAGGAGAAAATGATTTAATCTGTGGAAATGCATATTTATCTAACTCAGATTTAACGGATTCTGGAACAACCCTTTTTGATACACTTGATATTGATTTTTTACCTGAATCAAAACAAGCATGGTTTTTCTATCTTATACATCATGGAATTATACAGGGGGCCTGTACTCTTTTTAAGAAAGAATTAATACAAAAAGCTTTACCAATTCCAGATTCTGTAAGGTTCCATGATTACTGGCTTTCTCTTGTTGCTGCTGCAAACAATGGTATAAAATATCTTTCTGAAAACTGCCTTTTATATTACAGACAGCATGGAAACAATGTTACTGAAAATAAAAAAAATCATTTTTCTGACAGAATCAAAAAAGCATTCAATAATGAAAATCTTAAGACAAAAAAAGAAATACAGATAAATATTCTTTCTGAACTTCTAAAAATAGAAACTGATGAAACAAAAATAAAGCAGATAAAAAAAGCGCTTCTCTTTTATAAAAGGAAAGGAACTTTATCTCGTTTTCTAAGTATTCCCTATTTCATAAAATATTATAAAAGAATTTATTTGAGTAAAAATTTAAAAAGATTTATTTTACGCTTTATTAAATTTTTTATTTTTGGATTGTAAATTTTTAATAAATTATTTATTCTCAATTATTTTATTTATAAATGAAAACAGTTTCTGTTTATATTGTTCTGTTCCAAAATCTTTTTTTATCTGATTATGAATTTCCTGTTTTTTATTATGAAATTCATCATATAATTTTATTATTCCTTTTACTATTTCTTCAATTTGTGTATTGAAATGTATCTGCTGGCAGAAAGGATAATTAATAAATTCTGGTGTAACAGCAAAATCTGAACCAATCAAACAAAGGCCAGAGGAAACGGCCTCTAATGCTGCCATTGAAAAACCTTCATATCTTGTCGGAAAAAACAAAATATCATTTTTCCGATAAAAATCGGGCATTTGAGATGAATTAAGTCCTGTTTGAAGAGTAATTTTTTTTAGGTTTTTAAAATCTTCTGTATTTCTATCAAAATTTGTAGCTATATTAAATTTAATTTTTCGTGGCAAATCATGATTTTCAATATATTGAGTGAGGCTTTTTAATATATCTATCCCCTTTTTATAACATAATGCACCAGAAAAACATACATTAATTTCTTCCTTTTTTTGTGTATCTTTAAGTGGATAAAAAACTGAATCTTCAACGAAATTATTAATTACAAAAATTTTTTCTTCTGGAATTCCATAATAAGATATTAATTCCTTTTTACAATTTTCGCTAACCGACAAGATTGATTTTGCTTTTTTTGCACTAACTTTTTCCATCCAGGCTGTTAATTTTAATGACAAATTATTCTCACCTGTTTTATCCATAATTCCTGCTGAAGTTCCATGATGTATTGAAATATCAGCTGGATATAAAAAACAATGCCAGGAATTAGCTATTATTAATCTATTATGTTTAAAAAGTAATATTAGACTTATTAAAATTGGTTGTATTAAATTATTTATTTTCCCAAAATTAAGTTTTGTTTTAGTTATGAATTTAACATCATATTTTTCAGAAAGAATTTCATTTAGATAATAACTTACCTTCTCAACGCCACCAGCATTGCTCGTACCATTCATTGAAACAATAAAAATTTTCTGATTATTTTTCATAAGGTTTAATCCCCAGTTTATCTTTTAAAAATGTAATATAAAATCCGATATAAATGAAGTTTCATACAAAAATGATAAACATGATTTTTTAACATTTTTAATTCGAAAAATTTTACATTTGATATTTTATCAAGTTTTGAAATTCTTTTAATTAATTCTTTTGAAGTTTTATAATCAGTATATTTTGCACATCTGTGAAAAACAATTCTTGCACTATCATAAGCCAGGAAATCAATCTGATGTTTATTTAATAAAGGATTATCATTAGCTAGTTCTTCTATCTTGCTTATCGTATATAAATAAGCATCCAGAATCGAAGAATCAGAATAGCCGCTTGAAATAGAAGTTTCTGCAATAAGATAATTGTAACATTTGAATTCGTTACAAATGTAAAATGATTTTGAATTTAGAATTGTATTTATTACAAAAAAATTGTCTTCAATTTGACGGCATTTATCATCAAGAATATCAATAAAAGAATTAACTAAATCTTTTTTATATATTTTATTCCATCTCAGCATAAGTAATGGATACATTTTTTCACGAATAAAAGAATTAAAAATTACATTAGGAATTATATCAGATTCAATTATATTTCGATTATACATTCCTGTATTAATATAATTACAATGTGACTCAGTTATCTCACCTTTTGAATTTACAACATCATATGCAAAACTTACAAAATCGCAGTTATTTTCTTTTATTAACGAAATTCCTTTTGAAATGAATCCCTGTTTATAAGTATCGTCACTATCACAAAATCCTAAATAAATTCCTTTTGCTTGTATTATTCCATATTTATAGGCACCTACAACGCCTCCATTCTCTTTCCGGAAAACTCTTAAACGAGAATCTTTTATTCCATTACAAACATCATAAGTTGGATCATCAAAACCATCAATAACAACAATTAATTCCAGATTTTTATAATCTTGTGTTAGAACAGATTCAATGGATTTTTTTATTGTCTTTTCAGCCCTGTAGGCAGGCATAATAATCGATATTAATTCGTCCATATATAATCCTTATACTATTAGAAAAGCGATATTGTTCCTGCAATTCCTGCTTCGATTCCATGCTGGAAATTATTAAATATATTATTATTATTGAATATAAATGTGTAAATAACCTGACCTTCAATAGAAAAATGTTCATTAAATTTATAGCTTCCATGTGCTGTAATTCTGTTTGTATATTGTATTATTCCTGTTAAAGCCCAGCTTCTTGCAAATCTTTCATTTTCTGCAATTTGGTCTGGAGTCCATTGATCTTTATAAAGACGATATTTTGCGGCAGGATAATAATCATAGAATTCTCTTCCATCTCTTGTAGTTTTATGACTGAAAAGTCCAAATGAATTTTCACCGTGAGCCATAAAAAGATATGAAAGTTCTGCAGACCATTTATCAAGATATTTATATTCTGCTGAAATCTGACCACCAAGAGAATCAGGGCCAAATGGAGTTCCTATCCATGAGCAGATTGGTATTGTTCCATTTTTTGTCATAGAGTATGATTTTCTATACATTGACCACTCTGCACCGTGTTTTATATATAAAAATGGATTAGTATAAATTCCTTCAAGAACAAATTTATACATTCCACCAGATTTATCACCGTGCTGAACTTCAATTCCAAGCTGAAGCCCAATACCATCAGGAATTGAATTTGCTTCTGGTGTTCCAAGTTCTGTAGGCGGCTGTATTTCTGTCTGAGCAAAAAGTCCATATATTCGAATATTTTTATATGGAATAATATCAAACTTTATTCCCATATAAGCACAAATATGTGATTCACCGTAATACTTTTCTTCCCATGGATCGCTATATTGTGTCCAGGAAGCAAATGAATGCATAATCATAAGAGGATTTAAGTAGCGAAGTTCAAAAGGTTCATTTAAAAGTGTTCCTTCAAGTATTCCAAGTTTGAACCATTTCCACAAAGTAAAATCAATTTGATGTGTATATAAGAATTTTGTATTATCAACCTGAGTAATACCCATTTCATATTTGAGTTTTTTACCGGAAACTCTTAAAAGTGTATAAAAATCAGTCTGGAATGTATCATTATAAATAATACTTCCTGTTTTTGTGTGTCCAAACTGAAGGCCCTGTCGAGCAACATGAAAATTCACTGCCAGTCCATTTTTAAATACATAACCTATACTTGCATTTGCATTCAAAGGCCAGGAGAATTCAAAATCTTCCGGCTTATAGAATATATTCATAAAATTATAATTTTCTGTCATTCCCCAGAAGTTTTTTGAAATAGATGCCTGACAATCAATTATTGCTATATCAGCAAAATCAATATAAAGGGGGGCTCTTAAAAAAGGTTGTGTCAGAAAATTATTGTAATAATCGTTTGCAGCACCATAACCTTCATTTTTCTGTGCAAAATCAGTACCATAAGACCATTCAATATCTTCATTAGATTTAAACATAAAAGCCGGATGAAATTTAATATTAAAACCAACCTTAATGGGTTTCATGTCTATGGTAAACTTTTTTTCTCCCAGATATTCATTTATCCTATCATAAATTTTCTGTCCAGAATAAGAAAGTTTTTCATAATCAATATAAGAAAGGCTTTGTCTGATTTCACCTACAGAAAGAGGTGCGGTATCCATAACAAGAGCTTCTCCACTTTCGTTATACAACATATATAAAGAATCATAAATCCAGTGTTCTGCAGGAATAAGCTGACTGGCACTATAGGATTCTGCAAAAAGATTAAATGTTACAAATGAAAACACAATAACGATAGTTGAAATAACTTTTTTGTTTAATCTCTTAACAAACATCATCTGCTCCTTTGATTTATTTTAATGTCAGAATAAATTATATTCTATTGATATTGCACCCTGGAATCCATGTTGAAAATTACCTGATATATGTCGTGCATTACAAACCAGAGTGTATACAATTTCACTTTGAACTTTCAGTTTTGAATTGAAGTTATAACTTCCATTTAAAGAAAACTGATGTTTACATTCTATAACCCTGGTCATAAACATATTTCTTCCTTCTGCAACAGCAAGATTCATTTCGTGCTGGTTTGAAGCATCCTGAGCCAGGATATATTTTGTATAAGGGTAATAAGTCCAGATACCTAAATCATTATTAAACCAGGTGTTTGCATCAAAAAGATTAAATCCGTTTTCACCATGCAGTGAGAAAAGATAATTAAATCCTGCCGACCATTTACCTGGCTGATCATATCCAAATGAAAAATTTATTGAAAGATTATCAGGGCCTAAAGGACTTCCTATCCAGGAATTAACTGTATCCCATGTTACATTATCTGTACGTCTTCTGTATAAAGACCAGTCAGGGGCCTGTTTTACATAAAGAAATGGTGCACAATAAACTCCTTCAATACATGAAGACCAGTATCCGCCAAAATCAGAAGGAAGTTTAAGTTCAAAACCAAGCTGGCCACCAAAACTGTCCGGATAAGATAAGTCTTTAATAAAAGCATATTCGTTCGGAAGTTGAATTTCGTTCATTGCATAAAGACCATAAATTCGCAGATTCTTTATAAGGTTTAATTCGAAGGTAATTCCAAGATAAGAACAGCAATGGCTTTCATTATAATAATGATCTTCAGTTAAAGTAGAAAAATCCTTCCAAAATGCAAAAGAATGGAATACCATTGTAGGATTCAGGAATCTGATTTCAAAAGGAGCATTAACAAGAGCTCCTTCCATAATTCCAATTTTTACTTTTTTGAAGAGACGAACATCAAACTCGTGCCAGTATAGAAATTTATTCTTTTCTATTTCTATAATATCCATGGTGTACTTAACATCATGTGAATAAACTGCAAGCTGGAAATATCCATCCGTTTCGAAAGTATTATTATAAATAATACTTCCAGTTTTTGTTTTTCCAATCTGCATTCCCTCTTTTCCTACATTAACGTTTACCCCCCATTTATCAAAGGTAACGCCAAGTGAACCATAAGCAAAGCGTGGGAATAAAAACTCATACTGATCTACACCAAGTGGAATATTTGTAAAATTACCTGGAGCATTTGAATATTTTTTGTTTTTTCCTAAAAAGAAATTACCGCCCAAGGCAAAATATTCAGAAATACCAAGATTAGTTTCTACAGAAAGTGGATTATTTTTAAAATAATAATTATAGGTCCAGTCAATCTGATCATTTGATTTATAGCAAAGTTCAGGAGCAATTTTAAGTCCTAAACCTGCTTTAAAATAATTGTTTGGAAAAAGAGTTTTTGGTGTATACAAAAAAGAATATATTCTGTCATAAACAATTTTACCTGAATCCGAAAGAAGCTCTCTATCGTATTCATTAAAATACATTTTTATTTCGCCTACAGTAATTGGAGTATTAGTGGAAAAATTACCGATACGTAACTCAGAAGAGAGCGTCAGTAAATCCTGATAAACCCAATGCTCACTTTTTATTATCTGTGCATCACCTGAAACCTGAGAAAACAAAAGAAAGTTTGACGAAATCAATATTAAAGCTGCAAAAAAAATTTTTTTCATATTAATATTATAATGATTTTCATAATTTATAACAACTTTGACACGTATTTTGTATTGTTACGATAAAATGTTATATAATATAGAAAACATATAGACTCTATAAGTTTTTTAAACTAAAATAGAAGCTATGACTACAAGTGAATTTGATTCTTATTTAACAAAAAATTACCCTAGGACAAGCTCTTTCTTATCTGGACTTGCATTATTTTTTGTTGATGCATTAGTTCTAATTCTTTGCATCGGATTAAGTTTCTTTCTCGTAAATCTTTTTGTACCAACTGATATTAATTTTAAATCATTTATAAATTATTCTATATATATTCCTATTATTCTTCTTTTATTTGCATGTATTGGTCTATACCCGGGAATTATGAATTCACCGACAGAAGAAGTAAAAAGATTCTTCTTTACAACATTATTCAGCTTTGTAGCTATTATTATCACAATTATTTATTCAAAAAATGAAGGCTTAAAATATACAAACATAATTGTAAGAGATAGTGAAGATTTTGCCCTGATTATTGCATTTATTATTTGTATTCCTATGGCAACTATTGCATTACCAGGCTTTCGTGAGTTTGCAAAACATTCATTCTGTCATTTTAAATGGTGGGGTGTACCTGCAGTAATCTACACAGATGGTAACAGTGCTGATTTTATCATCGAAAAACTTCTTAGAAATAAATACTTAGGTTATATTCCGGCTGTTATTATTAATTCAAGTTTTAAAGAACAGGGAACTTTTATGAATATTCCTGTTTTTCCGCCTGATGAAGAAATTCAAAATATAATAAAATCTAGAAAAATTAAACAGGCTGTAATTTGTAACTATCAAAGTGATATGTCTTTTGTAAGAACTTCTTACAGATATACAATATTTGTATCGCAGAATCAGACTTTCTTTACGGCTACTCAACAGTTAAAAGATATTGCAGGAATTATTGCATTTGCTTCTATCCATAATCTTACTTTTAAGGGAAACCTGATTATTAAACGTTTGATGGATGTTACAGCAATTCTTATTACAATGCCAATTGTATTACCGGTAGTAATAATTCTTGCGATTCTGACAAAATGTACATCAAAAGGTCCTATTTTTTATGGTCATAAACGTATTGGCAAAAACGGAAAAGAAATTAAATGCTGGAAATTCCGTTCAATGTGTGTAAACTCACAGGAAATTCTTGAACAGATTCTTGCAAATGATCCTGTAAGACGAGCAGAATGGGAAAAAGACAGAAAATTTCAGGATGATCCGCGTGTAACTAAATTCGGTAAATTCCTGCGAAAAACAAGTCTTGATGAATTACCACAACTTTTTAACATTCTTTTTGGTGATATGAGTCTTGTTGGACCTCGACCTGTTACTGAACCTGAATTGGTAAAATATGGAAAATATAAAGATTATGTTCTTTCAGTAGTTCCAGGACTTACCGGACTGTGGCAGGTTTCTGGTCGTTCTGATACGGGATATGAGGAACGTATTTCTTTTGATACTTATTATATTCAAAACTGGTCTATATGGCTTGATATCTGGATTTTAATTAAAACTGTTTGGGTTGTATTAAAAGGAAAAGGTGCATATTAATGAAAAAAATTGCTTTTCTGCTTTCGATTATTCTACTTGCATTTCCACTTGCATCTGAGTCATATATAATTAAAGGTTTTGTATTTAATATAGAAGCTGCAGGATTAAAAATTCTTGGCAAAACAAGGCAGGATGCTATATTAAAAGAATATCCGATTGATAGAAAAAAAGTATTTTCATCTTCTGAAGAACTTGAACAATATATTGATGATTATAAAATTAAACTTGAAAGTTCCAGAACATTCGAATCAATTTTAATTACTCATGAAATCACAACTTCTGATGAAAATGATACAAATGATGTTTATCTGAAAATTGATTTAAAAGATTCACATCATATGCTTGCAATGCCATACCCAAGTTACAGTTCAAGCAATGGACTTTCACTTACTCTCAAGGCTAAAGATACAAACTTTCTTGGAACTTTAAGTCCTATGACTGCTGATATCAAACTTAAATTAAAAGATGGTGATATAACACCTAGTTTTTTTATCAGCTATAACTACCCTTTCAAAATAAAACCGTTCGATGTAGTTTTTATAAATGAATATGAATTAGGATATACAGTCAGTGATGTTTTAGCAGGTTTTAACTGGAAAACTAAAACAGGATTTACCGTATCACTTCCTTTAGATAAAATCACCTTAATTGCAGGCTTTACACAACTTACGACAGGAAATCTTTTACTCAAAGTATATAATGATTATCCTTATTTTACAGAAAATTTCTATGTATCATCACCTATTACGATTACCGAATTATCAAATTACACACCTTTAGTTTATACTCCTACTGTTACTTATAACTGGAACTGGGATTTTAATGGTATAAATATAGAAGATGATGGAATATCTAGTCCAGAAGTAATTTTTTCTCATTCACTTACAAATTCTAAATTAGTTTGGAAAAATCATTTTAGAACCGGTTACAGTATAAATCTTACAAATTCTTTCACATATAATCTGCAAAGAAATGATTTTATACCTTTTGTTTCATTTGAAGCAAAAGGCTACTGGAACTACAAAGCAAATGAACAGGATTACTGGGATCGTTATGGTATTTGTGCAGATTTTTATACTTTTGCCTATTTTGATCTTCCAATCAACAAATATACTTATGGTATTGCAATCGGAGAGCGCTTAAGAGGTATTAAAGATACTGAATTTTTTGGTAACACAAGACCATTATCTACAACTTCTGCAGCAATCATGTTCAGCATAGATCTTCCTCATCATATATTTACAACTACTTTCAAAAAAGAAATTCTCAATTTTTCACTTCAATTCTCACCATTCTTTGATATGGCACTCGTATATGATCGTGTTCAGGACCGACTTTTTTATCCTCAAGATGGATATTATTGTGCAGGCCTTGAAATACTTGTATATCCTCTAAAATGGTCAAGTATTACAATCAGAGGAAGTTTAGGAATTGATTTAAAAAATGCAGTAAAATCGCATAACTTCCTTGAAGCAATTTCAAGTAATAAAGAAATATTTATTGGAATAGGCTTACAGTATTAAACTTTTAATTACCCATGTTTTCGAGTTGAAGGACAGCATCACGCTGCCAGTAAACTTCCGGAGTATAACGAGCAATTACTCTTAAAAGTGCTTTTGAGAAATTGTTACTTCCTTTTTCTGCAGCATATTTTGCAAGAATGTTAAAACTTTTCCATGCTGAAATTCTGCTTCCCCACTCAATAACATCATCATACATAGATGCTTCCTGAAAAAATGAAGCGAGACCTTCATATTCGTATGTAGAATTTCTTGAAGTAATTATTTCAATTATTCGCGTAAAACTTGTTATTGCAGCAAGACAAGAAAAATCTAGTGCTTTATCAAGTTTTTTAGCATTATAATAGTATTCTGCCAGCTGATTATATGCATTAATTGAATTATATGAATCTGCTCTATACAAATTAAAGAATTTTTCCATTGAATCATTTTTATTATTAGAGATTGTTCCAGTCATTGCTCGTTTTAATGCAGAATCTTTATAATTAATATCTTCAGAAAGAATATTTAATAATCTTATTTCCATTTTTGGAAAGTCACCTTCCAGACGGCTGATATCTGCGAGCATATAAAGTATTTCATATTTTTCATCTGGAATATCAAGAACATCTGCTTTATCTAAAGCCATAAGATAGTATTCTTCTGCAAATTGATATTCACCTTCAAGTTTATAAATATCCCCAATGAGTTTATGAGCTTCTGGAAATGCTGTAGAATTTTCAAGATAGATAAGAAGATTAGTTATTGAATCCTCAAAATAATCTTTACCTTTCTTTTTTAAGTAATAATTAATTATTCCTGCAGTTTCATATTCTTTTCGATTTTCCAGAACTGCCAAAACAGGTTCAAATCTGTCTCCTGCTGCCTGTACTCTTTTAGCGGAAAGTGAGTTTTTAACTGTATTAATCTGATTTTCTATTCTCTGTCTGCGATATAAAATTGCATCTTCAGAATATTTGAGAGCCTTACCATAATCTTGAGCATCCATTGCTTCTATGGCATTTCTATAGGCAACAACACTTTCATCAGTTTTTTTATTTTTTTCTGCAGCAAAAAGACTTAAGCAAATTGAAAATAAAATAAAAATAAATAGAATTTTCTTCATATATTTTTGTTACAGAGTTTTTAACTCTTCCTCAAATACTTTATCGGCATCTTTTGCATCTATCGTTCGTACTATTTTGCCTTTTTTGAAAATTATTGCTTTATCATTTGTTCCTGCAATTCCAAGATCAGCATGACGTCCTTCTCCAGGTCCATTTACTACACACCCCATAACTGCAACTGTTATATCCTTATTCATTGCAAGAAGACGGTTTTGCCAGCGGTCAACAAAAGCATGAACATCAAAACCAATTCGTCCACATCGAGGACAGCTAACAAGTTTTACTCCTCCAGATCGTTTCCCACATTCCTTAAGAATGTTGATTCCAGCAACAACTTCGTTTTCCGGAGAGGAAGAAAGACTAACTCTAATTGTATCTCCAATTCCTTCATTGAGAAGTGTTGAAAATGCAATGCTTGATTTCACAATCCCACCAATAAGGGGGCCTGCTTCTGTAACCCCCAGATGAAGCGGATTACTATATTTCTGAGCATAAAAGCGATTACACTGTATAGTTTCGTTAACATCTGAAGACTTCATACTAACTACATACTGATCAAATTTCAGATCTTCAAATATTTCTGCCTCACGGGCTGCTGTTTCACAGAGTCCCTGAGCTCGTGTAATTGAACCTGAAGCTATCTGCTCCTGCAAGTCTTTTGGAAGACTGCCACTGTTTATTCCTATTCTGATTGCGACACCATTTTCACGACAAGCCTCGACTACAGTACGGATGTTTTCAAGAGAACCAATATTTCCTGGGTTTATACGAATAGCAGCAACATTTCCTTTAAGACATTCTAATGCAAGTTTATAATCAAAATGAATATCTGCTACAAGAGGCATAGAAGAACGTTCAGCGAGAAGACAAAGTCCCTGGGCACTGGCAACATCAGGTACTGCAAAACGAACAATATCGCAGCCAATCATGCTCAATTCATTGAGTTCGCGTAGAATTCTGTCCAGCTTCTCATTATCTGTGGCGAGGTCTGTAATCCCCTCCTTCCACATAGTCTGTACCGAAACAGGATTTCCGCCACCAATCGCAATACTTTTAGTTATTCCCTTTCCGCCAAGATAAACAGTTTTTGTTGTCATAATATTAGTATATCATTTAAATTAAAAGAGTACATGCCTAAAACAAAAAAAATCTGCGGGTCCCAGCGACGGCAAAACTAAAAAAGCAATCTCCCAGGGGCCCATGCTTCTCGATTTTGCTTCGCAAAATCTTGTCGCAACCCTGGGGCCCTCTTTTTTATTTTGCCTGCGTCCCACAGATTTTTTTTGTTTTAGGCAAAAATTAGTTTATCTATATACTAATCTTATGCGATGAGTGAGAATACCATTGCGAAGAGCGCAACTGATTCACAAAGACCAACTACCATGATGTACTGAGCAAAACCTTTTCCTGTTTCACCAAGAGCATCAGAAGCTGCAGCACCTGCTTTTCCCTGTGCAATAGCAGAAAAACACATGGCCAAACCAGATGCAATACCAAGACCAAGAGCAAATCCAGGTGTCATTTCACCAGACATTACCTTTGGTTTCATCGCAATATTCATCAAAAGGAAGCCGTAAATTGTCTGTGTCAAAGGTGCACCAGCAAATACAGTTAAAATGAATGGAGCAGGCTTGTTATTGATATAACAACGTTTCCAAGCTCCGATTGCTCCCTGTCCGGCAATTCCAATTCCAATTGCTGAACCGATAGCAGCAATACCCATACAAACAGCAGCACCAATGTAACCCCAAAGTTCCATAATTATTCTCCTTATATAAACCGATTCAACGGTTGTTTAATTTTTTGTCATGCTGAACTTATTTCAGCATTTTTTTCCATAGATCCTGAAACAAGTTCAGGATGACTATGTATTATTTATCATCAGCAAATGGCTGATACTTTACACCACTCCAGCTCATTCCAATGTGTGTACAGAATTCAAGAGTATTCAATCGTACACCATGAACAATTACTGAAAGCACGTTCAAAATCATGTTCAGGCCATGACCGAACACAAGCAGAACGATTGCAGCTATGAATAATATTGCATGTCCTAAAATCGGACCAGCAAGCGTATTTACAGTATTTGAAATTGCCGCACCCGCAAGACCAACGGCCCACAGACGGATATAAGAAACAATATCACTAAATACATTTACTACTCCAAGAAGAACAGAAATAATATTCTTACAACTTTCAAGAATAGAAGCAATTACATTACCTTCATAATTTGCAAAGATAAAACTCATTACAAAACCTATGGCAATAAGACTTACTTCTATATAACCAACTGGAACAGAACCGATATATCCCAACATTGGGAATACCTGTCCATTTACAACCATTGCAAGTACAACCCAGAACATACCAATCAACTGTAAAAGAGAACCCAAATCACCAATTGCCTTAAGCCCTTTTTTATCACTGATATTTCTGATTGCAGCTTTAATATGAGCCACAGAAAGCTGTACAAGTGCAAGAGAAAAACAGAAAATCTGTAAATTCTGACTCTTTGTAAGTCCAATTGTATTATCAGAAATCCAAGGAACATTCCAAAGAGTATCTTCGTATGCACTTGAAATCCACGGTATAGAAAGCTTTACCAGCTGTTCTGGCAGCATTTCTACAGGGATTCCAAACCATGTACAGGTAACTGCACCCCATACAACAGTGGCCAGAGATACAAGCAGGATTAATCCAAATGCAGCAGGAACTTTCTTTCCCGAAAGCTTTGTTTTAATCATCATTAGTAAAACAAATACTGCAACAAGAGCACCATACCCGCCATCTCCAAAAATCATCGCAAAGAAGATTGTAAAGAAGAGCAGGAACCAGCCTGAAATATCAAATTCATGATAACCAGGAACTGTTCCAAGAAAGTCTGTAAGAGGATAAATCAAACTTACAAACTTGTTATTTTTGAGTTTTGTTGGAACTTCTGTGTCCTCATCCTCAGGATCTGCAAAAGCAACGGCCCATTTATTATCTGCACAGTAACGTTTGAATACTTCAATGTCTGCAGAAGGAAGGTATCCGCTGATCCATGCCAGATCATTTTCTCTTCCATCATTTTCACAAGCCATTCCGGCATTAATATTTTCAAATTCAATGTCACTTTCAAGTGCCTTTTTGAAAGCTGTTACTGCAGGAATAAACTTTGCTTTTTCTTCGTAGAAAGCCTGAATTTCATCAAGTTCTTTCTCATCTTTACGAATCTCTTTTTCAAGAAGACTTGTTGAAATACGTGGAAATGGTACTTCAAAAGCTTCCGGAAGAAGTTTTTCAGGACGACCTTCATCTCCGTTTACAATTAAGAAACGGACTGTTTTTTTATCGTTATTTACAAGAATTGTCTGAATATCTTTGTCTACTAGATTATACTTGTCAGCATTGATTTCATACAATTTTAATGCAATACCCTTTTCTTTCAGGAATTCTAAATCCTCATTACTAACACTTCCCCACTGAGCAAAGCGGTCAAGTTCAGTAGTATCTGCAGAAATTTCTTCCATGAGTTGTTTCTTACGTTCACTTTTCTGAACAACTTCAGAACAAAGTGCAATAACATCATCATTAGTAAGTTTTGGTGCATAGCCCTTTTTCTGTTTTGGCAATTTTATTTCGCCAAGAATAGATTCAGTGAGCATTGCATTATTTGAATATTCCTTAAAGGCTGTAAGTTTTTCGCTTGCACCATCTATTTTTTCAAGATGTACAAGACCAATTTTTCTTAAAGCCTTAAGAGCCTCTTCTTTTTCCTTATTGAGAAGGACTACAGAGACTTTTTTCATTGGTTCAATCATTTGCCAGCCTCCTGTTCTTCATCAATTTTTGCCTGCAGCTTTTTCTTAGAAATCTTACTGCGTACTACGGCTGCAACCTGTTCATCACCAAGGTAAACGGTAATCTTTTTAATGTTTGCCTTAGTTTCAGGAATCTTAACCTTTTCGAACAGATTTACACGCTGTGTTGTTGTGCGGAGCTCCTGACTAAGTAAGCGAACCTGCTCATCCAGAACCTCTGCTTCAAGATCGAGTGACAGAGCCTTTTCCATGCGGTCTGCTGCCATATCAATCCACAGCGGAGTTTTATATAAATCGTAGTCACCACGGCCAAAGTCTGCGCCTTCATAAACCGGAATTGTTACACCTGCAATATTGCCTACACCCTTTTTGATGTTCTTTACAGTTACCATATCCGGAGTAAAGGCTTCACGCTCACCGAATACGGAAATCCACTGTTCAAACTCTTTTTCAAGGGCTACGCGGGCGGCTCGGACTTCCTTTGCCTTGGCATCTATAGTGCGGATTTCTGTCTGAAGCTGCTGTTTTTTGAGCATGAGGGTTGGAAGATAGCGCTTGTACATTTTAAGCGCATCTTTCTGTACCTTGAGCTCATTTTTTGTCAGCTTGATTTTTGCCATTCAGAACTCCTACTTCTTAGTCTTATTCTTAGGCCAGTATTCTTCAATAAGAGATGATTTAAGACCAGTTTCCTCAGGCTCGAAGCAGTCAGAAAGAATCTTCCATCCCAAATCCAGAGCATCTTCCAGAGAAATATTCTTTGAAAGGTCCATCATACCGTCTTCAAACATCTTTCCGTAAACAAGGAGCTTTTCATCCCATTTACTCATATTGAAACCCATTGATTTCTTTTCAAGGGTATCTTTGTAGTTTGAATAAAGACGAATCATACCATCCATAAGGGCACGGTGGTCGTTACGGGTAGATCCGTTTACGTTCTGCTTCAAACGTGAAAGAGAACCGAACGGCTCAATACGTCCACCCTTAAGGTAGTACTGTCCTTCTGTAATGTATCCAGTGTTATCTGGAACCGGATGAGTAACGTCATCACCAGGCATTGTTGTTACAGCAAGAATTGTTACAGAACCTGCACTATCAAAGTCTACGGCTTTTTCGTAGCGGGCTGCCAGCTGTGAGTACAAGTCTCCAGGGTAACCACGGTTAGAAGGAACCTGCTCCTGTGTAATGGCGATTTCTTTCATTGAGTCGGCAAAGTTTGTCATATCTGTAAGAAGAACCAGAACGTCTTTTCCCTTAAGGGCAAACTGTTCTGCAACTGCAAGTGAAAGGTCAGGAATCTTCTGACATTCTACGGTTGGGTCTGCGGCTGTATGCATGAACATTACAGTCTTGCTCAAAGAACCACCGTCTTCCAGTGTCTTCTTAAAATAGAGGTAGTCATCATACTTCAAACCCATACCACCAAGAACGATTACATCAACTTCTGCCTGCATGGCAATGCGGGCAAGCAGCTGGTTGTAAGGTTCACCAGAGATAGAGAAGATTGGAAGTTTCTGAGAAACTACCAGTGTATTAAACATATCAATCATTGGAATACCGGTACGAATCATACGGCGGGCCATGATACGCTTTGAAGGGTTTACAGAAGGTCCTCCAATTGTAACGAGACAGTCTGTGAGGGCTGGTCCGTTATCGCGTGGCTGTGCTGAACCGTTAAAGATACGTCCAAGCAAATCGTCAGAGAAAGAAACTTCCATCTGATGTCCAAGGAACTTAATGTGGTCTCCGGTGGAAATACCGCGTCCGCCGGCAAATACCTGAAGACTTACCACATCACCTTCGATTTTATTTACTTCGGCAAGAGACTTACCAAAGCGTGTTTCAATTTCGGCAAGCTCACCGTATGCAACATTGTCTGCCTTTACGGTAATAACGCTTCCGACGATGGATTCAATCTTACTATATACTTTGTTCATTATTTACCATCCTTGAGCATTGCTGCTACTTCGTCGCGTACTTTTCCATTTGCAGAAGCAAAGTGAGCATCTACATCCTTTTCGGCCTGCTTAAACTTATCACTCTTCCAGAGAGAATAGTTCCAGTCGATAAACTTCTGACGCATTTGGTTGAAGAAGTTTCGTGCTGCATCCTTATCGGCAAGTTCAAAATCAGAACCAAGAACCTTGAGAACCTTTGCGAAAGTGTACTGCTGGCGTTCAACGCTTACAGCCGCATCAATTTCGTCGAATGAGTTCTGCTGCATATAAACTGCATCAAGGAATTCGCTCTTGAGGTATTCGATGTAGTCTTCGGTTGTTGTACCTTCTTCACCTACTACCTTCATCATCTGGTTTACTTCAACACCGCTAAGGAATACCTTGCGTGCATAAGCTACCCAGTCTTCGCGGATAACTGATTTATATTTTGACCATGAAATAATAGGGTCAATTGCAGGATACTTACGTGCATCTGAACGTTCACGTGAAAGTCCGTGGAAAGCACCTACTACTTTAAGAGTTGCCTGAGTAACAGGTTCTTCAAAGTTACCACCGGCAGGAGATACTGTACCACCAATTGTTACAGAACCAATGTTACCGTCGCGGAGGCGTACGATACCGGCGCGCTCGTAGAAGGCAGCAATGTAAGATTCGAGGTAAGCAGGGAATGCTTCTTCTCCAGGAATCTCTTCAAGACGTCCAGACATTTCGCGCAAAGCCTGTGCCCAGCGGGAAGTTGAGTCTGCAAGAAGAAGTACGTGCAAGCCCATCTGGCGGTAATATTCAGCAAGTGTAACAGATGTATATACAGATGCTTCGCGGGAAGCAACCGGCATAGAAGATGTGTTACAAATGATGATTGTTCGTTCCATCAAAGAACGACCTGTACGAGGGTCTTTAAGTTCAGGGAACTCTTTAATTGTTTCTACAACTTCACCCGCACGTTCACCGCAGGCAGCGATGATTACGATATCAACGTCGGCGTTACGGGAAGTTGTATGCTGAAGTACTGTCTTACCGGCGCCGAAAGGTCCAGGAATACAATATGTACCACCCTTAGAAACTGGGTAGAAAGTATCGATAAGACGAACCTGAGTTACCATTGGCTCGCTAGGTGCCAAGCGTTCTGCATAGCAGTCTACTGCCCGCTTTACAGGCCACTTGAAAGCCATCTTAAGCTTAAAGGTCTTACCCTTTTCATCCTTTACTTCGGCAACTGTATCTTCGATTGTGTATTCACCAGGCTTTGTAACCTTAGTAACTGTATATATGCCAAGCATATCAAAAGGAACAAGTATTTTATGTGTAAAAGGTCCTTCAGGAACTGATCCAATAGAATCACCACGAAGAACTTTATCGCCAACCTTTACACTTGGAGTCCATTCCCATTTTTTATCGCGTGGAAGTGAATCTACATAAACACCACGCTCAAGGAAGAAGCCTGCTTTTTCTGCAACCAGTGGAAGCGGGTTCTGAAGACCATCGAAGGTCTGGCCAAGAAGTCCAGGTCCAAGTTCTGCACAAAGAAGGTCGCCTACCAAGTCTACCTTATCGCCGGCTTTAATTCCCTGTGTCATTTCGAAAATCTGCATCTGGGCTTTGTTTCCGCGAATACGGATAACTTCACCACGAAGCTTCTTTCCGTCTACATTAACGTAGCCAACTTCATTCATAGAAACTGCGCCATCGAATTCAATCGTGACCATGTTTCCGTTGATGCCGACTACTTTTGCTTTAGTAGTATTTGCCATTATTTATCTCCATCCAAAATCGTATCGTAAATCTTATGATAAGATGCTTTTCCGTTTTCAACCTCAAACTTACGCATTCGCTCAACAAGCATAAGACGAAGGCCGTAGGCATACACTGCATCAATTGAAAAGCCATCCAGAGGACGCAAATCATCAAGCAGACGTAACCTGTATTCATAAAGAAACTGTTCTGCAGAAAGAGGACTATCCATACCAACTGCAGTACGTGCAGCAGAAATTATATCTGCAGTACATCCTGGCGGAAGTGGAACGCTGTCCTTCTTTAATTTTTGCGCACGAATTTGAGCGAGCGCACAACGCAGGTTTCTTTCCTTTTCATACCAAACATCCAAAAAGGCAGAGCCTGTGGAAGTAAGTTCCATAGGCGGAACCAAAGAAAGTCCTTCAAGCACGGCTTTTTCTTCTTCGGAAATAAAACGGCTTGCCAGTTCACGAAATTCTTCTGTGTTCAATGGTAAAGCTGTCTTTCCTTCTGAAGCTGAGATATTTGGTAACTGTGAAACCAAATAATAGTAAGCCACTACTCTGCATCCCCCGCAGCAACTTTCATAAGAGCTGCAACTTTAGGATTGAGGTAAGCAGCAAACATCTCTGCAAGACTTTCTGCTGAATAATCGTAGAATGCGGCACCATTTTTAACACCGATTCTAAAGCCTGCTGTAAGAGTATTGTCTGGCTTAACTTCTAGTCCTTTTTTGATTTCTGCCTTGAGTGAAGTTGTAAGGGATTTTTCAAGAGCCTTTAAATCTTTTTCACTTAAAAGAACAGAAAGTTCTGAAGCATCTGAATTCTTAGCCCATGCTTTTACCGTTTCTGGTACAAGCTTAGTAAGAACATCCTTTGAAAGAGCTTTTTCAGTACCTTCCTGAATAAGTCCGTCAAACTCAGCAATCAGAGCATCTTTGAATGAAAGCAACATATTGCGTCCAGCCTGTATAATGGCTTCTTCGCTTGCCTTCTCCATTTTTATTGTCTCTGATTGTGCACTTTTTATAATTTCAGCAGCTTTTGACTGCGCTTCTTCGATTATTGCTTCTGCTTTTTTCTCCGAATCTGCAATGATTTTTGCAGCATCTTTTTCTGCAGCAGCAACGCCGTCCTTCTTGATTTTATCAATCAGTTCTTGCAATTGTACATCCATCAAAGTACCTCACTTATACTAGTCAAGAATAATATAATAATTATACCCCAAATATCCCGTTTTTCAATGAAAAACTTTTATATTGGGGTAAAAATATTTGAGTCTAAATTATTAACATGTCATGCTGAACTTGTTTCAGCATCTTTTATGATAGATCCCGAAACAAGTTCGGAATGACGAATCCATCACCCTGAACTTAAGTTCAGTACGACACGTTAATGTTTAAGTTATTAAACCTTTAAGCAAATATAATGTATTATTTATTTATTGTAAAGGAATAAACTGTTTTTGCTTTCATTTTTTGACCTGGTTCTAGAATACAGGTAGGAAAATCTTTCTGATTTGGTGTATCAGGGAAGCACTGGGTTTCAAGACAGAACGCATCGTGACTATTATAAAGACGACCGTTTTTTCCTATGATTCCTTTTATGTAATTGCCTGTATAGAACTGGCATCCTTCCATATTTGTAAATACTGTCATTGCATGACCTGATGAAGGTTCTTTTACAGTACAGAATTCTACAAGATCATTATCATCAAGAGGAAGTCCACAATGAACGTTTGAAGGATCATACATTTCAGTTACATAGCAGTGGTCATAACCGACTCCAACATTTTTGATATCCTTACCAATTTTCTTTTCTTTAGTAAAATCAAAAGGAGTTCCCTTTACATCAAGAAGTTTTCCTGTAGGAATAAGCTTTGGATTCACTTCAAGTCTCTTTTCAGAATTCATCTGCAGTGTATGTTCTCCAATATTACCATTTCCCGCAAGATTGAAATAAGCATGATTAGTAATATTAATCGGTGTTGCTTTATCTGTTTCTGCATTATAAATGCAAGAAAGATTATTATTATCATCAAGAAGATATGTAATTGTAAGTTTTACATTTCCAGGAAAGCCCTGTTCACCATCAGGAGAAGTTCTTGAAAAACGAACACCACAAAGCTTTCCGTCATCAATAATCTTTCCCTTCCACATCATTTTATTATAAGAATCAAAGCCGCCATGAAGACAGTTTGGACCATCATTCTTGTCGAGATCATATTTTTTTCCATTAAGTTCGAAGGAAGCTTTTCCGATTCTATTTGCAAAGCGGCCTACAATAGCACCAAAAAATACAGTGCCATTTATAAATCCATCTAAAGTCGAATAACCTAAAACGACATCAGTCTTTTTATTTTTTCCATCATTCAAAATAATGCTTGTAATTGTACAACCGTAATCTGTACATGAAAAAGACATATTGCCGTTTTCAACTGTGTAAAGATGTACTTTGCTTCCATCACTAAGCATACCGAATTTTTGTTTGCTTACTTTCATTCTATTCCTTCCTTTATATTATGAATTGCTTCACTCTACATTGCAATGAAGTAATCTATAGCATATCTATTATAAACTGAACTTCAGAAGCAGGACAAGATAATTCTTGAGCAATATCTTCAACCTGCATTCCCTGATTAAAAAGTTTTTCTACTTTTTCTTTCAGTGAACTGTTGGAGTTCAGATTTTTTACTGAATCTTTAGAATCATCATAAACCTTTGTTACAATAAGTGGAACTTCTTTATAAGCTGCTCCATCCGGAGTAATTACAGTTTCATCTTTTAAAATTGATTTTTCTTCCGGCTCGTCAAATAAAGAGCCCTGTTGAACTGAAGAGTTTTTATTAATTGTATATGCAGCATTTGGATCAATATATGGATTTTTTTTATTTTTCTGCCCTACCGGTTTTATTTCTGCAAATCTTTCATTTTCTACAAAAGCGGATTTTATTGTTCTTCCCCTTCCTGTTTTTTCTGCCTCGGCAATTGTATCGCGTAGAAGTTGCGTTGCCTCTCTAAATGATTCCATTTTTTTATCCGCTTCATTTAAGAGAGCTCTAAGTCTTCTTGATGATTCATTTATAAGTTCTAGATCTCGGTTTGCATTATTATTTACATCCATAATAACACGATTCATCTGAGACTTTGTTTTTTCTATAATGGCATCAGTTGAAAACAGTTTTTTAAAGCGAATGAGAATTACAACCATTAATATCAGACTGACAAGTGAAATGAAGAGAGCTATATACGCAGCCATTATTACCTCGTGATATCGATTATAGTTCCAAGATATGAATTGTCGCTTTTAGGAGGTCTTATCTCATTAATATCATCATCTTCTTCTTTATGATTTTGATTTCTCTGTCTATTTCCACCATAAGCACCAGAAGAATTTGAGCCATTCTGATTTACACTGTTTGTATTCGATTTTTCGTTTGATGTCTGCTGAACTTTAGCCGCATTTTCCATATTTCTCTGGATATTACTCTGCTGCTGCATTGCTTCTGTAAGCTGAGCCTGCTGGCTACCCGCCATAGTTTTTGAGACATTAGAAAGCTGTGTGTACATTGTCTGAAGGTCAATCGGCTGAATACCCATCCGGCTGCTCCTCGGCTAATGAAGGTGGTTCATATGGACCACGCTTACTGAAGGCCTTATCGTAAAAGAATGTTACACTCTTAGTATCAATTTTTACTTCATCAAGAACATCTCGAATATAAATCTTTACTCCGGCATAAACATCACCCTCAACCTTAACTTTTCCTATTGCTTTAAGGTCTCGTAAATGTTCCTGAATTTTATTTATTTCATCTGTCATTACTTCAAGTTCTTCACTTATCTGTTCGCAGCGTTCCTTGAGAGTCTTGAGTTTTTCTTCTTTTTCCTGAGGAAGCTTTTTACGAAGCTTCTTTTGCTGTTCGAGAGTCTGAATATCGAGATCACAGTTTTCGTATTCTTTGGTACTTTTTGCCTGTTGATTCTGAAGCTCTTCAAGTCTTTTTTTAGCACGAGGATCTACACCAACTTCAAGAATTGTTTCTGTACCACCACCTGGGGAACCAACTTTACGAGCGCATATTTCCTCTGTTGCCATCAAATGTCCACCAATAATCTGTGCTTTTTTACCTCGAAGCACAATATTTTTCATGGCAGTTACAGTAGAATTTACAATTGAGTCTGATACAATAACGTTTTCTTCAACTTCAACTGTTGTATCATTAATAAATTTAGCCCAGAGTGATTTTCCTGCTTTGATAAATCCTTCACCCTTACCAAATATACCCTGACGTACAATAATATTTCCAGTAGCTTCAAGTCGTGACTTATCGACAATACCGTTAACTTCTATATTAGTAGCTTCAACCTTGTAACCTTCCTGAACATTACCTTTTATAACGACAGTTCCAACAAATTTAACATCGCCGGTTTTTACATTAACGGCATCAAGATACTTAATAGGTTCTACAGTTACTTTGCCGTTTACAAGCATAACTTCACCATCGATTTCAGCCTTAATTGTTACGCCGTCACGGTCGAGTTTAACGTTTGCACCAAGTTGAATCTGAATGTCTTTTCCGTTCTTTGCTTCGAGATATCGGCCAAAAAGGGTTTTTCCACCCTTTCCTCGCTGGGCAGGTATTTTTTGTGCAAGAGGCTGATCTGCAATAACATTCTGAATGTTATTAAGTTTCTTGTAGTCGACATTTCCTTCTTCGTCAACCTGAGCTCTAAGCTTTTTAGGATCAGTTTCAAAATTATATGATATATAGGCATCATGGCCATCAACTGGCATAATTGCCTTTGCAACTTCAAAAGGAACGTCATAAACCGGAGTATCAACAAACTCTTTTATCTTATCTTCTTCGATACACGCTTCAACAACGTCCTGCTGTAAAATTGCACGTTTAATCATATCGAAAGAAGCTTCACTACCACTCATAGAAGGAGGCGAAACAACAATAGAACCTGTCATTTCATCTTTTGTAACTTCAACACCAATTACAACATCACCTGCAGGAACATGCTTAAACTGCCCTACCACACAGTAGTCATTATCTGTACCAGATTTTACGCACTTTTTAACAAGTTCTTCATCAAAGCTAATTGTATCAGGACGTTTAATTTCATCAAGAACATCTTTAACTTCAACTGGAATTCCTTCTCCCAAAGGAAGGATAATCTTGAGCATAATATCAGATTTGAAATGACGAACATAGAAAAGTCCGTCGCGATTTGTAATTTTTGCAGTCTCAGTTTCTTCATCAGTATCGAACAAACCTTCGGAAGTAAGTTTTGTTGATTTTTTTATTGTTGATGGATCCTGATAGACCATTATTTTCCAGGGCTTTTTTCCCAACCCCAAAATTCCATCACTTCCTTTTTCAACAACTTCGTAATGAAGATTAGCAAGTTTAGTATCCAGCTGTACAACGGCATCTGCAAGAGCTTCATCGATAGTATCAGCATTAACCTCCACAAAGTGAAGGTTTTTATCTACCTGAAGAAGCGTATTCATGTCTTCACGAAGTTTTTCCAGCGTTACCATTTTTCAGCCGTTGTTTCCTATTATTAAATAATTCCTTTTCTGAGATTTGTAAGTTTTGCGCGAAGACGAAGATTTGCTTTTGTATGCAGCTGAGAAATACGTGATTCACTTACTTCAAGAACTTCACCAATTTCTTTAAATGTGAGATCTTCGTGATAGTACAAAACAATAACCATCTTTTCTTTCTCAGGGAGTTCGCTGATTGCCTGAGCAATAACTTTCTTGATTTCTTCACGTTCAGCAATTACGTCTGGATTCAAGCTGGAAGGCGACTCAATATTGTTGCCGATTGACATATTGTCATTATCATCACCAGCGTACCATACATCATTAAGAGAAAGTATGCTAGTACCTGAAACCTTCATAACTGTACGATGATATTCATCTTCGCTCATATTAAGAGAACCGGCGATTTCAGAATCTGTTGCAGTACGACCGAGACGAGATTCAAGAGAAACTATGGCATCTTCAATTTCACGTGATTTTTGTCGAACTGAACGTGGAACCCAGTCAATCTGGCGAAGTTCATCAAAAATTGCACCACGTATACGAGTAACAGCGTATGTCTTAAATTTAACTCCTTTTGCAGGATCATACTTATTGATTGCATCAAGAAGTCCAAACTGTCCATATCCAACAAGATCATCAAATTCGACAGAAGCAGGAAGCCCGACAGCAACCTTACCGGCTACATATTTTACAAGAGGCATATACTGCCGTATAAATTTATCCCTGAGAGCCGGAGACTTGGTCTTCTTGAATTCTTCCCAAAGATCATCTTCTTCTTTTTCGTCATTAATTGGCATCTATTCTCTTCCTCTTATAAAGAATTTTCATCTGATAAAACAGAACTGATTGCCTTCGCCATAAGCGCGGCATCCTGTATTTCTGCAGGTGCATCATTTCTTTTATGTGAACCTGAAGATGTTACAAATTCTGAACCTGTTCCAGATGCAAGCGCATCATCATCTTCAGAGTTTGAACTTCCACTTTCACTGAAAACAAAGTTTTCCATATCCGGCAGAGTGTCCAAACCACTTGCTCCAATATTTTCCGAAGGACCAGCACTATTTTCAGAGTTCTGGTTTGCAGCAGCTGCTTCAAAAGGCACAACCGCTTCTTTTCCAGAAAAATTATTAACAGTTTCAAAATTTCTTAATGGAACAAAGCCTTTTGGAGCCTCCTGTTCCGTAGCAGCAGCTTTTCCTGAATTGCGAACATCCGATTCATTAAGCATCTGATGATTTTCACCTACAACAAAATGATTTTCGCTTTCGCTAGGCTTCAGTTCTTCATCCTGAATTGTTATATCAACATTCTGTCCCAAGGCTGACTGTTGGGAAATTCCAGATGAAGAGTCTGCTGTATATTCACCTTGAAAATCGCCATTCGAACTGTCTGAAAGGAATTTGCTGTAGATAACTGAAATTCCAAAACCAAGCACTCCGAACACTAAGGCAAAAATCAAAGCCTTTAATAAAATGGATAAAATTGAAGAATGGGAAAAAAGACCTGAAACGAAGGACAAAATAAATCCGCACGCTACAAACAGTCCGACATATTTTGCGCTTCGCATTTTTCCTCCCAAATATAATTACCCATAAATATTATACACCACTATTTCTTCTTACTCAAGAATTTTTTAAGGAAGCTTGATACTCCCTCATTAAACTCAGGTTCTGTTTTTTCGATACGGCCTACAATATGTTTAAGATATACTGATGGTTTAGAGGTCGGGTTTACAACAATAAAAGGTTTCTGTCTGATTACCGAAGCCTGTACCAGAGGGTCTTCCGGAATACAACCAAGATATTCTATTTTATAACCAAGGAACTGGCCTACAATCGTAATAATTCGTTCAGAAATTCTCTTACCTTCATCTGGAGAATGTACACGGTTTACGATAAGTTTGATATTTACCGTACGGTCAACTATTTCTGTTGTAATAATTTTTATGATTCCATAAGCATCGGTAATGGCAGTAGGCTCTGGTGTAGTTACTACAAAAACTTCATCTGCAGCTGCAACAAATTGAAGGACATTGTTAGCAATACCAGCACCTGTATCTATAATAATAATATCTGCATTACCAAGAGTTGCAAACTGATTTGCAAAATACTCAAGCTCTTCTACACTAAGATTTGCGATTTTTGAAAAACCATTGGCGCCTGCAATAAATTTTATTCCAAATTCTGTATCCATGATAATTTCTTTCATTGTCTTTTTCTTATTGATTACATGCATAAGATTGTACTGAGGCACTATATTCAGAAGAACATTTACATTTGCCATTCCAAGGTCACCATCAATAAGAATAACCTTTTTACCCAGCTGGGCATAAGCAATTGCCATATTTACAGCAAAGTTAGTTTTACCTACTCCACCTTTTCCACTTGTGATTGCGATTATTCGTGTACCATGTTCTTTTTTGATTGCAGCTGCAGCTGAAGTCTTTTTTGTATTTGACTCAGTTTTTGGGCTGCTCTCATTTAACAACTCGCTTAATCCTTCTGCCTGTTCTTCCATAGTTTTCTCCTGAATAACTCCGCCTTAGCGGTCATCTCCAAATTTATCTTCAATATGAATTCTATCTACCTTGAAATTTTCCAGTCTGATAAGAAAATCAATTACATTTGCTTTTGTGATATCCCTTGAAGCTACCTGTCCATGGGTTATATATGAAATAGATTTATGTTTGTCGAACAATACACTTATTACATTTCCAAACTGTTCAGACTCATCACATTTTGTAACTATTACAGATTTATAACCAAAAGGTTCATAGTTTTGCATTATGTTCTGCAGATCACGGGCTTTTGTTCCTGCCGTAAAGGCAAGATAAATATCCGGACTCATTCCCGGAACTTCGAGCAGAAGCTTCATCTGAGCTATATGAGTTGCATCATTAGGGCTGAAACCAGAAGTATCAATAAAAATAGCATCCATATTTGCTCTGTTTTCATCATATAGAGTTTTTAAATCTTCTGCACGTTCTGCTTTATAAACTCTGGATCCCATATGTTTTCCCCAGCGTTCAAGCTGTTCCATAGCGCCAACACGCATAGTATCTGTTGTGATAAAGCAGATCTCAGGCCTGTTGCCTTCGTGTGTTGTTGCATAATTTTTTACAAATTGCGCAGCCAGTTTTACAAGAGTAGTTGTTTTTCCAACTCCAGTTGGCCCTACGATAATATATACATGCGGAGGTCTGAACGTAGTATCTTTTGCAACTGAAATAGATTCGCCGATCCAGTCTACAACACGGCGCTCAACAAGATCAAAATTATCAAGTTGCTCTAGAGAAAAATCATTTCGGATTTTTTCTTCAATCATGTTTATATATGAAAATGAGAATTCGTTCTGCTCAAGCATTTCATCGATTCGTTTAATAGATTCATGTTTTTCCTGTGCAGATATAGAAATATTTTTGAGCTGATTACTCATCTCATTTTTCATATCTTCAATCGTTTTGCTCATTTCATTGATTGTTTTATTGAGCATTACATTACTCTGATTCTGAAGAATTGCTTCGCGATTTTTAGCCATCAGCTCTTCTTCAGAATATTTTTCCTGATATGAATAACGTCCACCATCTGGAGAGTAAGATTTTTGATGATTTACAACGTAAGTTACAACAGTTACAGGTTTCTTTTTTAAGTATAAAAAACCGCCGGGACGAAAATCGATTTTTTTATCTGTTATTCTAAAATCCTTTCCATATGTGTTGAACAATTTTTCCTTACACTCTTCGTAGGTTCTGCCGGTAATTGTCTGTTCTATTTCTTCTTCATATGCCATTTTTTTCTCTTTCCTTTCTTACCTGAATTACTCTTCTTCATCACTGATTTCGCATATAATCTCTGGACTTATGCTGGAACCGGCTGCATACATTTCAGTATCACTAAGTACTACTACACCAGGCATTTCTCTTTCTATTGCAGAACGGACTAACTGCCGAACTGCACTAACCGTAATTATAATTGGCTGATAATTCAACTGATTTGCTTTTGCTATTGAAGCACTTACTGCCTTTAACCATCGGCGGCGATCTACAGGATCAAATCCAACATAAGGTTTTGAACCATCTTCAGGATTTACAGCTCTCTCTGCAACCAGCTCTGAAAGCTCCTGAGAAAGTCTCATTACATGGACTTTTTTATTTTCATCTGCATACTGCATACAGATTTGCAAACCAAGAGCATCACGAACCTTCTGTGTCATATCCCATATATTACGTGAAACACCAGCATAGTTAGCCATTGTTTCAAGAATTCGTACATAGTTTCTGATTGAAACTTTTTCTTCGAGAAGATTTTGAAGAACTTTTTCAATAGTACCGTAAGAGATTTTTGCAGTATCAAGAACTTCTGATACAAGTACCGGATTTTTCTGTTTAACAGTATCAAGAATAACAGAAACAGCCTGACGGTCAAGAAGTTCTGCTGCATGATTTCTGATAATTTCTGTAATATGTGTTGAAATTATTGTTGGCGGATCCACAATTACATAACCAGCTCCTTCTGCCTCATTTCTGCGGTCTTCAGGAAGCCAGATTGCATCCATACCAAAAGCAGGATCTTTTGTTTTTTCTCCATCAATTGCTTCTGTAACAGCACCTGTATCAAGACACATTACATAACCTACTCTTACTGAAGAATGACCAGCTTCGATTCCTGCAATATTGAATCTGTAATCATTAGGTTCAAGAGTCATATTATCCTGAATACGGATTTTTGGAATATCAAGTCCAATGTCATGACGAGCTTCTGTACGAATACGTGAAATGCGTTCAAGAAGCTCAGCTCCTTTTTCTTTATCTACAAGAGGAATAAGAGCATAACCAAGTTCAAGAGAAAGAGGATCAAGCATTACGATTGGTTCTTCTTTTGCATTAGCTGCCTGTGAAGAAGTTTTTTGTGCACTTTCCTGTTTTGCGGCAATTTCTGCTTTCTGTTTATCGCGGGTCATATTGAAGCCAATGAAGATTGCAAGAGCACCTACCGGAAGCAAAAGAATCTGTGTGCCACCGCGAAGAGCAAAGCCTGCAACAATAAGAACTCCACCAAGAATTTCATAAATATGTCCATCGCCGGTAAATTCAACCTTAAGCTGCTGATCAAGTGATTCATCAGACTTAGTACCAGTTACGAGTAAACCTGTAGCAAAAGAAATGATTAATGATGGAAGCTGAGATGTAAGACCATCACCTATAGTTAAAGTGGAATAAGTATTAAGAGCATCATTAAAACTCATGTGGTTCATAATCATTCCGACAAGAAAACCACCAATCAGGTTGATTACTGTAATGAAGATTCCAGCCTTAACGTTACCGCTTACAAACTTAGATGAACCGTCCATGTTTGAATAAAAGTCTATATCACGTCTTACAGCTGCTTTGAGGACTTCGGCCTGCTGTTCATCTATAGCACCTGAATTCAAACGGTTATCAATATCAAAAAGCTTCTGGTTCATGGAATCCAAAGAAAAGCGGGCTGCAACTTCTGATACGCGGCCAGCACCTTTTGTTACAACGAGCACCTGAACAACAATCAATATAATAAAGATTACAAAACCAACAACAAGGTTATTACCTGCAACGATACGTGCAAAAGACTTTACCATATCACTTTGATTTGCAAGTGCGCCTCCCTGCATTTTTCCTGTAAGAATCAGGCGGGTTGATGAAATATTAATTCCAAGACTAAACATGGTCTGAAACAATATTACACGAGGGAAAGTCTGAAAATCAGAAGGGCGTGGCATTCTGATAACAACAAGAAGAATAATAATTGAAAGAGCAAGATTTAAAATCATGCTTAAATCAATAATAAATTTTGGAATTGGAACAAAAAGAAGGAATACAGCCAAAACGACTGCAACAGGCACGGCATTGCCCGTTATAAATTTGAGAATGTTCCCTCTACTTTCGTTTGCCATCAGTCCCCACCCAGCAATCTACTATTTTCGCATATTTTTAAACTTTTCCAAATGTGAATATATTTCAGCCAAAACTGTAAAATATATATCTGGTATTATATCACCAACTTCAACATTTGTATACAATTCTCGTGCAACAGGACGGTTTTCAACTACAGGTACATTATTTTCCTCAGCTATCCGTCTTATCAAAAGTGCCTGATTATCTTCACCTTTTGCATTTACCATTGGTGAATTTGCTACAGTCTGATCATATTTAAGGGCAACCGCAAAATGTGTAGGGTTTGCAATTACAACATCTGATTCAGAAACCGCCTTACGCACATTCTGTGAAAGAAGCTGCCTCTGCATCTGCTGCAGTTTACTTTTGACTTCCGGGTCACCTTCCATTTCCTTGTACTCTTCTTTTACTTCCTGTTTAGTCATTTTCATTTCTTCCATAAAATCATGACGCTGCACAAAATAATCAGGAATAGAAATTGCAAGAAATATTACTGCAACAGTAATTAGAATTTGAGCTGCCATTTTTGCAACCTGTCCAAGAGCACCAGCTACATTTCCATTATCAATAATATCAATTAAAACAAACAAATCTTTTTTTATGTATATATAACCTACAAAGCAGATAACTGCAACTTTTCCAAAAGATTTTGCAACATTAAAAAGTCCTTTTGCAGAGAAAATTGTTTTTTTAAGATATTCACCTATTTTTGGAACTATTTTCGAAAACTTCGGTTCAATAGGTTTAAGGCTGAAAATAAAACCTTTTGTCTGGATGATATTTGCAGCTACACTTGAGATTGCACTGATAAGACCAATCGGGAGAACACATTTTATGAACACATTAAAAAAGGCCGGAAGGAATGCCGGATTTTTTATATCGTAAGTTGAGCATTGGGTAAAATAAAATTTAAAGATTGTAATAATTTCAGAGAACAACCATTTTGCAAGAAATACAATTGTAACCACACAAAGAAGCAGAACAAGAGCTCCGCTTATTTCCTGACTTTTTGCAACCCGTCCTTCCTTACGGGCTTTTTCAAGTTTGGACTCGGAAGGTTGTTCGGTACGGCCTTCATCTTCTGCTGCCATAGACTACACACCTCCCGAAATTGATGAAAAAAGATTTTCCAGATCTGAAAAACCTTTTGAAAAAGAACGTACAAAAAAATCAATAATACTTGGCATTGCAACTGCAATAATTGTAAATGCAACCAGAATCATAATTGGAAAACCTTCAGAAAGAAGGTTCATCTGAGGTGCTGCCTTTGTCAGCAGACCTGTACACACAGTAATTAAAAAGAGAGTCCCCATTACAGGAAGTGCAATTACAAGGGCGTCTGCAAAAAGAGATGTGAGTCCGCTCATCATAAAACGGGCAATTTTCTCATTGGAAGTTGCTATACTTAAAGCATTAATCGAACTGAAACTTGTTACAAGACCACCAAGAAATAATTTTTGAAACCAGTGTGTCTGCATAAAAACAAGCATAGCAACAAGATTAAAAAACTGTCCCATAAGAGGATTTTCAACCTGTGAAAGGGCATCATAAGAAGAAGCTGCTGAAAGCCCCATCTGAAAAGCCAGGAACTGACCTGCTGTGCTGAAGGCTGCAAAAATAATCGAAATAAAAAAGCCCATTATAATTCCGATTAACGCTTCCCCCACAAGAAGCAGAAAATAAATCATAGAAGAGCTTCCTTCTTCTCCGATGTAGGGAGCATAAACAGAAGTATCCAGACTACCAAATATAAAAAAAGCCATATATCCTGCAATTGCGACTTTTGCAACTCGAGAAGCGGACCTCATAGAAAACATTGGTAGAGTCATAATCAGAGTGAAACACCGAACGAATACAAGGAGATAAACTGGAGCTTTCAGTAAGATACTATCCAGCATAACTCACCTATTTTGCAAAATCCGGAATTCGACCGAACAATTGAATTGTATACTCCCCAAGAGAAGTAAACATTGCTCCACCCAAAAGAGCTATAACCAGAAGAATAACAATAAGCTTAGGTAAAAAAGTAAGAGTCTGCTCCTGAATAGATGTTGTAGCCTGAAAAATTGCAACAACAAGACCAACAATAAGTGCAAGACCTAAAACAGGTGCAACAAGAGAAATAACTTCAGTAACTGCTCCTCGCATCAGTGAAATGATTACACCAATTGACATTTCTTTCCTCCCGCCTTACACATTATCTTATTACCGAATTAAACAATTGCTGAGTCAAAAGCCCCCAGCCATCTACAAGAACAAAAAGAATCAGTTTAAATGGCATGGAAATCTGAACAGGTGGCAGCATCATCATACCCATTGCCATGAGGATACTAGCCACAACCATATCTATAATAATAAACGGAATATACAAAATAACACCAATCTTAAACGCGACTGTAAGTTCGTGCAGAATGTAAGATGGAATCAGAATATGAGTTGGAACATCAGCAAGAGTGTTAGGTTTTTCTAACTTAGCCATATTCATAAACATTTTGATATAACTTGTATCGTTAGCCATCTGGCTGTACATAAACATTCTAAGAGGAACTTCTGCTTCGTGATATGCTTCTTCTATTGTAATTTCATTTGCAGAAAGAGGCTTATAAGCATTGTCATAAACTTTTGTAAATGTTGGCCACATTACAAAAATAGTCATAAAAAACGCAATACCATTTAATACGGATGTTGGAGGAACCTGCTGAAGAGAAAGCGCTCGTTTTATGAAGTCCAGTACAATTGAAAACCTGAGAAAACAGGTAACAAGAATTAAAATACTTGGAGCAAGAGTTAGTATTGTAAGCAGTAAAAGAAGTCTTACGGAAAATGCTACCTCCCGGCCGCTTTGTGGTTCTGTAATCTGAATTGCAACATTAGGAACTCCGGAGCCACGGACATTTTGATTCATCTGTGTTGTTCCCTGCGCCGGACTATTTGGAAAATTATTATTTTGACTCTGCGCAAACAAAGGAGTCGTAAATACCGTAAGAAAAACAAGCGTGAGAAGTAAAATGATTTTTTTGATTTTATTCAGCATCATTTTGTCTTTCCCCGCTATTAAATATTTGTTCTACCTGTTGCTCTGTATCACTGAAAACATTTTTCTGACTTCCCTTTTTTACCAGGAACATATCAAGAACATCTGCGAAAGTTGCCGGTTTTTTTGTATTGTTTTTCTTGTCTGCAGAAAGATTCATTGCCTTGATTAATTCATCATCATGAATTTCTCCAAGCATTGTAATATTATCTTCTGTAACACCAATTAAGTATGCTTTATCAATAAGAGTAATTACCTCTACTGATTTACCAGGTGCAATATTTATATACGCAGCCCTTCTAAGGTATTCATCATCAGTTTTTATAACATTTGTCTTTTTTTTAATAAACCAGAGAACGCCGTAAATTAATCCAACTACAATTATAAGAACTATAATCATACGGATAAACATTCCGATAGTCGAAGGGCCTTTATATGAAGATGCAGGCTGAGAATCTGCTGTAACTTCATCTGTGAGTACTATTGATTCTTCTGTAATTGTGTTTTCTGTTTCAGTTTTTGATACTGTGTTTTGAGAATATAATGAGAAAACTGCGGTTATACATAAAAACATAACCGCTATTAATCTTTTTGATTTTTCCAATTATTAAACCCACCCTTTTAAAAATTGGTTATTATTTTGGTGGTTACGATTAGCTCAACCACCTTTATTTATTTAGTTAAGTTCTGTTACGCGCTCCATTGGAGACAGGATTTCAGTTACACGAACACCGAAGTTTTCATCGATGACTACAACCTCACCCTTAGCAATCTTTTTATGGTTAACCAGAATATCTACAGGTTCACCGGCAAGTTTATCAAGCTCGATAATTGTACCTTCACCCATTCCAAGAATATCTTTAATGGTTTTCTTTGTACGACCGAGTTCTACAGTCATTTCCATGAATACGTCCATGATAAGACTGATATTGCCCTGTTCACCGGCATTTAAACCTGCCTGAAGATTAGGATATTGTAACTGCTGAACGTTAGGAACATTCATTCCCATGTTCACGCCCATGTTCTGTGGCATTCCCATTCCCATACCACCCATAGGCATTCCCATACCCATCTGCTGCATTCCACCCATTGGCTGCTGCATACCCATTCCCATATTAGGCATTGCACCACCCATAGGCTGCTGCATTCCCATTCCCATATTAGGCATTGCACCACCCATTGGAGCCCCGCCAGCTGCTGCGTTCATTCCACCTAAATCAACTGGGGTAAGTCCAGCAGTATCATCAGCTACAGCTCCACCAAGCGCTCTTGTAATACCTTCAGCGGCATCACCACCAAGACATTCCCAGAGTGTATATGCATTTCCGTCATAAGTAAGAGGATAACTTGCAAGAACAAAATCTCCCTGCGGGAACATAATCATAGCCTTTGATTCGTTTAAGGTTTCTGGTGTTCCGTATCCAAGACCTGAAGCATTTCCTTTACTTTCAACTTCTGTAATTTCTGCACTGATATGAGTTGCTACAAATTCTGAAACAACAGAAAGTACCATATCGTCAACTTCTGAAGCTTCTTCAGAACTTACAAGCTGGAAAATTTTAAGTGCAAATTCTGGTGCCATAAGATAAAGATGGCTACCTTTAACACCAGCGTTATAATCAGCATTAATTCCAATTACTACTTCCGGCAATTTAGAAAGCACATGATCTCGGTTAGTCTGTTCAACAACCGGATTTTCACAGGTAAAAGTAACACTAGTAGTTTTATTTATATTCTCTTCGAGCTTCGGCTTAAGAGCGTCTGCCATTGTCTGAAGAGTCGGTATATCAAAATGATATGTAGGACCATTTCCTACGTGACCAGATGAATTTAATCCGTCTATTGCAACACCAGAAAGCAATGCATCAATTTCATCCTGTGAGATAGCACCATCACTCATAAGTATCTTCTCCTTCTACAGAAAGCTCTTCAAACTCGTCTGACTCAACGCTTTCAATCTTTCCTGTAACTTGAACTGCCATTTTTTTACCGACAACACCTGGCTGACAGTAAAACTTTTTTTTATTTCCTACGCTAAGAGTCAGAGGATCTCCGACCTTAACGCTTGAAAGACGCACAACATCACCGCAGCGCAGTGAGAGAACGTCTCGAATAGGTAAATTAATTGTTCCGATTTCAGCTACTACATCCATATCAACGGCGGTAAGCTGCTGCTTAATTGTTCCCAGATACTGAGTTGTTGAACTCTTACGAACAGAAGAGAACCAGAACTGAGATGACAATTTTGAAATAATCGGCTCAAGTACGAGGTAAGGAATACAGAAGTTCATCATTCCTTCCTCATCACCAACCTTAGTTTCCAGAGTTACAAGCACAACCATTTCTGTTGGCGGTACAATCTGGGCGAACTGAGGGTTAGTTTCTATCTGTGCAAAGCGAGGGCGAAGGTCAATTACCTGAGTCCATGCTTCACGGATATTTGCAAGAATACGTACAATAACCGTTTCCATTACTTCCTGTTCGATATCTGTAAGGTCGCGGTTTTTATTTCCTGTTGTGGCACCTCGCCCACCAAAAAGGCGGTCAATCATACAAAAGGTAATTGCCGGGTCAATTTCCAGTACGGCATTTCCCTTCAAAGGGTCCATGTTAATTACAGCAAGAGTTGTTGGAGTCGGAATAGAACGGATAAATTCCTCGTAAGTAAGCTGATCTACCGAAGCTACGTGTACGTGAACAAGAGAACGAAGCTGAGCTGAAAGAGAAGTTGTTGTTAAACGCGCAAAGGTCTCGTGCATATTCGAGACCGTACGCAGCTGTTCCTTAGAGAATTTGTCAGGACGCTTAAAGTCGTAAATCTTTATTTTGCGGGCACTATTGACCGGCTTAAAGTCATCAGCTTCGGTATCACCCGAACTAATGGCTGTAAGAAGCTGGTCAATTTCGTCCTGTGACAGAACTTCGTTCATTAAACTCCACCTTTATTTAATTTTGCTCTATTACATCTTTCTGCTGGAAAACAACATCACGAATTCTAGAACTGCTCAAAATCTTATCATTGATTCCGTTTTTAATTTCATTTTCCAAAGCATCTTCGTTATTTGTATTGCGAAGCTCTGCTGCAGTTTTACCACTAAAATAACGGCGCAAAAATGCTTTTAATTCAACTGTACGCTGAGTAATTTCTGTAGAAGTTGCTTTATCATCTTTTTTATAAGCGAGAGCAACATCTACACGTACTGTAGCAGGAGGTTCATCACATGTTGTTGTCTGAATTATTCCCAGAGAAGTGTACCAGTCATAAATTTCACGCTGACCAGACACATATTCTTCTGATGTTGGGATTGCTGTTACCTGAGTTGTATTTTTACTTGCGATTTTAACTGTTACAACTACAACTACAACAATAACAATAATTGCAGCGAGTCCGATAATTATCCATTTAAGAAGGCCAGACAAAAGTCCGCCAATACCACGCTTTTTTTCAGGAGCTGAACCTGCACCACCCTCATCGAGGTTGATTTCATCATCGTCTGCCATTTCCCCTCCAGCAAAACTTAAAATATTTTACCACTAAAAGTGCCCTTCGTCTAGGATAATAATATCCACACGCCTGTTGTAAGCACGACCTTCTGCCGTATCATTGGAAAACTTTGGTCTGGTGTCGGAATATCCGGCAACAGAAAAATCATTTTCCCTTACTCCATAATCGGCTAAATAGTGAAGAACATTAACAGCTCTTGTTGCAGAAAGTTCCCAATTGCTAGGAAAAATTGAATTTTCTGCAACCGGAGTAGAATCCGTATGCCCTTCTATACGAAATCTTCTGCCTTTTAATTCATCTGAACGGAAAAAATCTGCCAGACGCAGAAGTGTTTCGCGCGTATCATTTATATTTAATTCAGCACTTCCTTCTTCAAAAAAGTTATCAGAAAGAAGAGTTATGATAAGACCTCGCTCATCACTGGTAATTGTAATTTTGTTTGATTTTACATCGGGTGCAAAAAGACTTACAGCCTTCTTTTTTGCAAGGCCAAGTGATTTTCCTTTTTCAAGAGAAGGAAGTGAGTTTATATTATTTCCTAAATCTGAAAGCTGACCCGCAGACAATGAAAGACCACCAGACGTTGTTTCTGTTTCCTGCATCTGGAGACTTTGTGTAATAGTAGCCATTTGGGTAACATCAACTTCTGAAGGGTTATAAAGCATAACGAAGAAGCAGAGCATGAGAGTAATCATGTCACCATAGGTACCAAGCCAGGCGGTTGATGGTTTTTCAGGCTGTTTAGCTTTCTTTCCCATTTTTCTATTTATTCCTTAAAACTAATCCTTCAAAACATCAGCTTCAATAGCTTTTCTTGTAACAGGATCAAGATAAGTAAGAAGCTTCTGAGCCATAATACGTGGGTTTTCACCGGCCTGAATTGCAAGTACACCTTCAATAATCATTTCTTTTGAACGCATTTCCTGTGCATTCTGATTTGCAAGTTTTGTTGAGAACGGAGTAATCAACCAGTTGGCCATCATAGATCCGTACAATGTTGTAATCAAAGCAACGGCCATGTTAGGACCGAGGGAAGATTTATCTTCGAGGTTGTTCAACATACCAATAAGACCAAGTACGGTACCCATCATACCGAAACCCGGTGCGAATCCAGCCCAGGCATTTATAAGACCAATCCATTCCATATGGCGGTTTTCAACCTGAGTCATTTCATTTTCCATGATTGCACGAATAATATTACCGTCGGTACCATCGACTACAAGTCGAAGTCCCATTTTCATAAATGGATCTTCAAGATCATCAAGACCATCTTCCAAAGCAAGAATACCTTCACGTCGGGCTTTTTCAGAAAGGGCCTGCATATTAATTACAATATTCTTTTCACCGAAATCTGGAATCTTAAAAGCTTTTGCCATGATTTTGAACATACCAAGAGCTTTCTTTAAAGGTGACGCGATAAACATGGCGAAGTAAGAACCGCCGATAGTCATGAATACAGACGGGATATCGATAATTCCGCCCAATGTACCACCAGATGTCAATACAGACATGACAATCATGGCTGCACCGCCGACAATACCTAACAAACTCGCTATATCCATTACAAGACCTCTTGTCTTTCAATACCAATATCTCTACGGTATTTAATTATTTTTTCAATTAAATCTTCTGGGGAATTTTTGACAATGATTTTACGCCCCGACAGCATAGTGAGCGTCAGGTCAGGAGTAGTTTCCATACTTTCAATCATGTGCGGATTCACCCAATATTTTTTCCCATCTAACCGCATTACATCAATCATATGTTTTATTATTACTATAATTATAATCTTTTTTTTGCATATTTCAATTATTATTTTTGCAATATATAGAATTTCGGCCTTTTTTTTGATGTTTTTTTGAATATTTTTAAGAAATTTCATTATAAAAGAAAGAATTCTTTTCAAAATCTCCTCTATTGAGTTATATTATTAAAAAAGGGAGAATATGGAAAACACACCTTTCATTTATGTAATAGAAGACGAAGAATCAATTTCAAAGCTTATAACACTTTATCTTACAAAAGAGAAAATGGATTCCAAAGCATTTTTTAGCGCAGAAGATGCTCTAAAAGAAATCAAAAGTGGTAAGCAGCCAAACCTGATTATTCTTGATTTGAATTTACCGGGAATAAGTGGTTTTGATTTTCTTAAAGAATTGAAAAAAATTTTTAACAAAGACCTTCCTTCTGTTATGATTCTTTCTGCAAGAGACACTGATGAAGATATTATAAAGGGACTTAGCTATGGTGCTGATGAGTTTGTAACAAAACCATTTTCACCAGGTGTACTCATGGCCAGAATAAAAGCTAATCTTCGCCGACAAAGTTTTTTCCTCGAAAAAATGGAATCATACATTCAATTCGGTCCATACACTCTTCTTTTAGGAAGCTGTGTATTGAAAAAAGATGGTGTAAAAATTTCTCTTTCAACAAAAGAATATGAAGTTCTTGAATATCTGGTAAAAAATGCCGGTCAGGTAATTTCGCCTGAAAAAATTTATCAAAGTGTATGGAAGGTTGAATATGGCGATATTACTGCAGTTGCAGTATATATTCAGCGCCTTAGAAAAAAGATCGAAGATAATCCAGCCGACTGCAAATATATAAAAACAGATTTTGGAAACGGTTATATTTTTTCAGCTGAATGTGTAACAAACAAAAACTAATTGTATTATGAAAATAAAAAGATAAAGGCCCTTGTTTTACAATTGTTATTCCACACTAACACAGTTCTTCAAGAAAGCGGTTTAAAAACAACATACCTTCCCGGCTCATAAAATATCTAACCCCACTTCCCTCAACTTTCTGTCTCACACAAAGTCCTTTCTTTTCCCATTTTTCAAAAAGACACAAAAATTTTTCAGGCAGCTCTTTTGAAAAAATTCTTTTAAATTGTGTTTCTTCAAAACCATCAGTCTTTCTAAGTTCCATCATAAAAAACTCAAACTCAGAAATTTCAGAATCGATTTTTTCTTTTGCCTGAACTTCAGAAAGTTTAGCCAAAACAGCAGGATTTATTTTATTACCATTAATAATTTTACCTTCACCGTCAAAATTCCAGAATGAAATATACTTGTTTATATCAGTTGTGTTAGTCCATCTTAACGCAGAAGCATCTGCCTTATATACAGTTCCTGTTCCTCCACTCCCACAACCAAGGTAATCACTATGTGTCCAGTATGCAAGATTATGACGACACTCTTTTCCTTCAAGACAAAAGTTTGAAACTTCGTACCATTTATAGCCCTGGGTTTCAAGATAATCGCGACCACACAACCAGAGTTTATCAGCCTGATCAAAATCATAAACAAGTTTTCCGCTGTTATACTGTTTACCAAACGGAGTCTCATCTTCTATCGTTAGCGAATAAAGCGAGATGTGAGACGGCTTTATTTTACAAATCTCCTCAAGAGATTTAGTAAGAGTTGTCTCATCATCCCCTGGAAGTCCCGAAATCAAATCTACAGAAAGGTCTCCCTGCCAGTAATTTCTTAAAAGGCTGAGTGCATTTCTATTTGCGTCACAATCTGCCCGTCTGCATGCAGTCTTTAGAGCAAGATCATTCATACTTTGAATTCCACAGGAAATACGATTAACTCCGCAAGACCTTAGATTTTCAAGAAATCCTTCACTTACATCATCAGGATTCACTTCCACTGTAACTTCAACATCTGAAGAAAGTGCAACACATGCTTTTATATGATTAAACAATACCTGAAACTGATTTTCTGTCAGAAGACTTGGAGTTCCCCCTCCAATATAAATTGTTTTAAGATTTGAAATATTATAAAGTTTTATTCTGTAAGAAATCTCATTACAAAGAGCTGCTAAATAATCATCGGGCACAGAACCATAAGGTCTGCTGAAAAAATCACAATAAGCACATTTAGAAATACAGAAAGGAATATGAATATAAAGCGAACTTATTTCATTCATCTTTCTATTCACACAGCATCAGAATAATTTAAAATTTCGGAACGGAAAATAACAAAGCAGAATTTTTGCACTTATATCTTCTTTTTTTACAGCACCCCACAAGCGTGAATCATCAGAAGACTTTCTGTTATCAGCAAGTACAAAGTATTCATTATATCCAAGTGTAAATTCATCAAAAGAACCTTTTACACCTATTTCAGTATCCCATTCTGCAGGTGGAACATAAAAAGTTACATTATAAGGATTTTCAACAATTTCAAATTCTGTAAGAAAATGTTTTTCTCCGTCAGGTTTTACATAAAGAACATAATCACGCATATAAATTGTATCACCCGGCATTCCAACAATTCGTCTTATATGAGATTTCGTTGAAGGCTGTTCATTATTTTCAAAAATGGAAATCTGTTGGGCTGTAAAAAATCTTACAAACCGCTGCATTTGAGAAAAAAACAGATTAAGTTTTTTTGTATAACGAGGCTTCAAAAGAACTACATCACCCCTCTGATAGTTTCCTGCTACAGGAGATACCAGAACAACAGATTTTTCAGGAATATCTGGAATCATAGAAAGGGCATTCTGGCGTAAAGGATATATTAAATATGAAATTACAATATTAATAAAAATATAAAGACAAATACAAAATAGTATAAAAGAAAATGTTCTTCTGCGTCGTTCTTTTTTTATCTGATATGAAAAAACTTCGATATTGCGATTCAAAACGTTCCCCTCGTTTTTGTTTATTATAAAGTATCAAAAAATCTTATTTCATACAAGTTAGAAATAATTGTATTTATATATGTTCCAGGGCTTTCGCATTATAAACGCTTATCCGTAATGTTGGCGCGAAGGAGCGGGGCGTGGTTCAAAAACACTCTTTTTGTGGCTGCTGTGAAGCGGCAGCAGCCTTACACATTTTTGACTTCTTGAAAGCAATATCTATATACTTTATAATAGGAAGATATGGCTGACAGAAAGATTATTGCAGAAAACAGAAAGGCTAGATTTGATTATTTTATTGAAGATACTTACGAGTGCGGTATTGTACTTGAAGGTACTGAAGTCAAATCGGTAAAAAACGGAAACATCTCATTTCCTGACGCTTTTGCGGAAATCACAAATGGCGAGGTATGGGTAAAAAACTTTCATATTTCGGAATATTCTTTCTCTTCTATTTTTAATCACGATCCGGACAGGCCTAAAAAACTTTTGCTTCATGCAGAAGAAATAAAAAGACTGACTCGGCGAGTTGACGAAAAAGGCTGCACGCTAATTCCGCTGGATTTTTATCTCAAAGACGGTCGTGTAAAAGTAACACTCGGAGTCTGTAAAGGTAAAAAAATGTACGACAAGCGTGCTGCAATCAAAGACCGTGATGTACAGCGCGATATTCAGAGAGAATTCGCTGGTAAACTGAGAGGTTAAATTGACGGATAAAAAGGATTTATTAAAAAAGTCAGTATTAATATCCATCATTCTCTTTATTTTTTCCGCAGGTCTTTCGGCTCAAAGTTATTTCATTGATTATTATGGTATTGTTTCCACTGAAATTGATGAAAACATGTCTAAAATGACAAGCGATTTATACTATACTCAGCTTACAGAAATTAATAATTTTACCATCACAGACAAAAGAACAAGTCCAAATCTCAAAAACCGCCCGGATATATCTGTTTTTTCTGAAAATGCCCTGTCATTTTTTACCCTTATCACAAAAGATTCCGATTCAGATAAATGGATTACAACATATTATGTTATAGATAAAGCAAATAATGAAGAGCATTCAAAACAAAAAAAATTCGATTCTTTCTATAAAATACTGATGGAACCGAAGGATGTTCTAAGACAGACTATAAAACAGCTTATTGAAAATGACACTTCTGCCAAGACTCTTACTTCACAAACCTCCTCTGAAGCTCTAGATTTAACACCAACTGATATTTCTTCTACAGAAGAACTTTCCGGCACCTGGACAGGCGAAGACAATATCAGAAAAATTGTTATAATGAGAGGTGGTCGTGGCTTTGTAATCTTTAAAAACGGTGCAACTATGAATATTATCGTTGAACTTTCTGGTGATGAATCAAACAAACAGGTTCTTATAACCCAGAAGGGACACTCAAATGCATCTTTTTATCCTGAACTTCAGCGTTCGGCTGCCTTAACTGCTGCAGTTTCGGCAGAACCAATCAAATGGACACTTACACTTATAAACGGAAATACTTTAAAAGGAATAAAAGAGACTCTTTTACCTGAAGGAAACAGTTATAAACAGGGAACTGTAAGCGTTATCTGGACAAGACTCAATTAAAATACAAATTAAATCTGAGGAAGATCGTATACAGGAATACCAGTTACAATCGGTTTTTTATCTTTACCAAGAACTATATTTCCTGCACTAATATCATATAAAAGGAAAATAATCGTAAAAAGAAGAGCAAAGCCAAAACCTACTATTTTGCATACTTTTTCCGGCAAAAATTCAGGTTCTTCATGGCGTAGAACTGAACCTGTATCATACAAAGTTGTCTGAGCCGGACGTAAACCTGTAATTTTAACAAGTTTTTCACCATCACTTACATAATCAAGCTTATGTGCATAAGAAGCGATAACAGCCCTGTCATTTTGCAAAGCAGCAAGTTCCAGTGCGAGTTCACTGTTAATATTCTGAATTTCAGTAGTTTGTTTACTTATAATACATTTCTGCTCTTCCATTTTATTATAACAATGCAGACTGTTTTGCCCGAACGTCATTGACAGAAGAACGTAAACAAAGGTTCCGAAAAATATTGCCGCCAAATACTTTGCACGTTTCATAGATAATTAACTTATCGGCAATAATTTCTGTTTTCTGAAATGAAAATATGTGTTATAATAATAAAAAAGCTGTATTAATTTTTCTCTATTATTTCAGGCTTCTCATGCCGATAATATAAAAGAATATTAATACTCGAAAGAGAGGAGCTATATGAGTAAATCTGATGACAATACAAATGAACTTGAGAGTTACGGTGTTTGGGTCAAAAATACAGCAGAAAATGATAATACTGAAGTGACCCCCGCAGATACATCGGATGAACTGAACCTTGATGATGGCGGTTTGGATTTACCAGATTTCGACGACTCCGATTTTTCTGATATGTTTAAAGAAGATCCTCAGGAGACTGTTGCAAATAGCCTTGATGATTTTGGAAGCGAAGATGATACAACGCTCAGTAAAGATGAACTTGCAAATATTACCGGTGGAGTTGATGTAGAACAGGTTGAAGCACCAGAAGAAAATATTGAGGCTGCCTTAAATTTTGATGACATTGCCCAAACTGAGAAAACATCAGATGAACCAGATGCTGAAGCTGAAATCTCTACAGAATCAGATGAAATTAATTTTGATGATATAGTTTCTGATACTGAAGCAGGCGAAGAAGCAGAAACATCTATAAATACTTCAGAATTTGATACTGATATTCCAACTGAAGAAATAACTGATTTTAATACTGATATTCCAACTGAAGAAGTAACTGATTTTGATACAGAGATTTCTGGCCAATCAGAAACCGAATCTGAAGAGATTTCAACCGAAGATGAAGAGATTTCTCTTGATGACTTTATGGACGAAGGTTTCTCTGATGAATCAGTCGCATCAGGTAATAACGGTTTCGAGCCAGGAGCTGGACCATCAGCTGCTGCAGCTGCGTCTTCTGAAACTGAAGAGCTTTCTCTTGATGATTTTATGGATGGTGATTCTTTTGACTCTGCTCCTGAAGAAGCAAAACAGGAAGAAACTGTAGAAGATGAATCCCCTCTTGATATGGATATCAGTTTTGATGATTCTGCTGATACAGTTGAAACTGAAGACAATCTTTCACTTGATATTTCCGCTGATGACGATGATGACACAGATTACGATACAGAAGAAAGTGAAAGCGTAGAAACTGAAGAAGTTTCAATGGATGACTTTGGATCTAGCTTTACAGCTGAAGAAAGTACTACCCAATCAACAGCAGCATCTTATGAAAATATCAATACAGAAGATGTTGACCTTTCCGACTTTGGTATTGATGCTAATGCAGAAGAAACTCCAATTGTTCAGGATGTAGAAGAAGCTAAAAATAAAGAAAAGGTTATTGATTATGATCTTTCTGTTGGTGATGAAAATACTGCTACAGCACCTGTTGTAAATGAAATTAAATCTGATACTGAAAACAAAGATGAACTTGAACAGGTAGTTTCTGAACCAGCGGCTGCAGATGAAAATAAAACAACAGTTGACAATTCACTTCTCCAGCAGATTGTCTCTGAACTTTCTAATCTTAAAGATGAAATGAATAAACTCAAGACAAATCTTGAGGAAATCAAACATGAACCTGCCGTTACAGCTGTTGCAGCTGGTGTTGCTGCAGGTGCCGCTGCTACTGCAGTTTCAAATGAAGTAGATATTCCTGAAGAAACAGAAGAAGACAAAGGCGGATTCTTTAGCGGAGACGATGAAGACGATACAATCGCTCTTTCATTTGATGAGCTTGACAACATTATGAATACTGCAGATTTTAGCGATACTGTTGAAGCTGATGAAAATACAGACGCCACCTCTGATGAAACTGTAGAAACTGAGGCAGAAGTAGAAGAACCAGTTGTTGAAGAAACTGTTATTGAACAAACTGAAGCTGATTCTCCGGTAATCGAAGAGCCTGTTATTTCTGAAGAAGAACCTGTTATTGAGGAATCTGTAATTACTGAAGAAGAGCCGATAATCGAAGAAAATCTGGTTGAAATTGAAGCAGAAGAATCTTCAGAAGAACCGGCTATCGAAGAAATTCTAACAGAAGATACAGTTCCTCTTGAAGAGGATAATATCGAAGATGATACTATCATTGAAGAATCAATAATTTCTTCTGAACCTGAAATCTCTGATACAACAGATATTTCAGATTCAACTGAAACAGTAATTGAAAATGCTTTTTCTTCTGATGAAAGTACTAGTATCGAAGACATTGATATTAATGAAGATCAAACTGAAGATTCATTTGATTTTTCAAACGAAAAACTTGAAGAGCCTGAAATTGATGATTTTATTCCAGATGGAAATGATGAACTCTTTGAAGAAGAAGCTCTGCCTGATGAAATCTCAATTCCAAAAGAAGAAGATCTTCTTGTTGAATCAACTGCTTCTGACTTCATGGATTCTGTAAAAGAGACTACTGAGGAAGAAGAACCAGAAGAATTAATACAGGAAGAAAGTATTGATGAAATGGAGCTTGAGCTTCCAGAAGAAAGTGAAGAAGAAGTTATTGAGAATGTTATAACTGTTGAAGCAGATGATGACATTCCAACCGTAGATAAAGTTCTTTCTGAAGAAACAGAACCAGAAGTTGAAGTTGATGAAGAAACAGAGGCTGAGGCTGAAAATGAACCAGAAGTTGAAGAATCTTTCACAAGCGTAGACAGTTTTTCAGAAGAAAATACAATTGAAGAACCTGTAACTGAAGCTCCAGTAGAAACATCTTTTGCAGAAGTTGATAACCTTGACAACACACTTTCTGACAGTAACCTTGCCTATCTTGACAAAACAGATTCTGAGACAGAAACTGCTGCAACAACTGATCTTAAACAGGACATAAAATCTGTTCTTCTTTATATGGATCAGCTTCTTGAAAATCTTCCTGAAGAAAAGATTGTTGAATTTGCAAAGTCAGATGAATTTGTTACTTACAAAAAATTGTTCTCTGAATTAGGATTGTCTTAATATGGGACTTCTTTCACGAGCCAGTACCCTGGATAAAAAAGAAAAGATTCAGGGGCTGGCTTTTTCTGATTTTATAATCAAACATTCATTAAAAATCTGCGCTTTACTCGAAAAAAAAGAATCTGATTATTTTGTTATAAATAGTATAGGTTTTGATGGCAATTCGATTATCTCTGCAATTTCTACAGCAGACTTCTGGAATGGAATCTGTCCTGTATCCAAAAAGATTTATTCTTTTACAAATCAGGATGAAATAAATCCTTTATTGCAATTATTTTCACTTAATATAAAAGACAATATTAAAAACCTTTATATATATAAAAATGCAAAGTCTCAGATTTTATTATCAACTGAAATTATTACAAATAAAATTGTAGATGATATAGAACTTTTAGATAACAGTTTTCATATTTGTACTATTTCAAATCTAAATTCTTTAATACAAGATAATTCTGTAGTTTTAAAATTTGATATAGATTTTTCTGAAGCAGTAGAAAGTTTTATTACTGCTAAAATGAAATCTGATATGAAAAATAAATCTTATATACAATCAGCATTATTAAATGAAATATATAATCGTTTTATCTGTTATTATAATTCTCCAGATTCGACTGTTTTATCTGGAATAAATACATTAAAAACTGTAATTATCACAGATAAAACATATTCTATTGAATTAATTGCTAATCATTTGATTTTGAATATAAAAGATCTTCTTGAGCATTATGCTGAATTAATAATAATTGATTTTTCTGGAACAGCAGAATCCTGTGCAGAAACTCAAGCTTTTCTCCAGTCATAAAATATCCGGGTGGCCAGACTTTGGAAATAAAGTTTCAAAAAGCAAAAAATGAAGAGCTAACTGCATTAATTGATGGTCACTTTATTCATTCAAACTATGCACCTTCAAAAGAAGCACAGCGATTTGTTGATAATCTGAAAATACCCTTTTTACCTTCCTGGATTATTATACTTGAACCAGCCCTTTGTTATGCTGTAGATTTTTTTAAGCAAAAATTTCCTGATATTAAAATTGCTGGTGTAAGATATACTTCACAGTTTTCCGAGTTTGATAAAAAACTTGATTTAGTATTGAATTATTCCGAACAAAATTTTAAAATCATCCTTGAAAAATCTTTTAATGAAGAAGAACTTCTTACGGCATTTTTTGTAAGCTGGCCTGCTTCATCTCAAATTTTTCCCGATATTGAAAAAAAAATTTGGAATGATATAAAAGACACTTTAGAGCGTGCAAAAACTCTTTTAATTACACGTGAATATTTTGAAAAAAAATGGCTTCTAAATTCCTGCCGTTTTATCAGTTCAATCAATAAAATTGCAACTCTTAAACAAATAATTGATAAAGACTGCCTTATTGTATCTTCTGGACCAAGCTTAAAACCTTTCATTAATCTGATAAAAAATAAAAGACAAAACTTTTTTATAATATGTCTTTCATCAGCAATTTCTGTTTGTCTGAAAGAAAATATTATTCCTGATATATTTATGTCCACTGATGGCGGTTACTGGGCGGGTGAACACCTAAAAAGAATTTTACAGAAAAATAGTATTCCTCTTGCCATACCTTCAGAAGCTTATTGTTCAAAAAAAATTTTACATTCACAGACAATTCTTCCTCTTATTTATGACGATGGATTTTCAAAAGAATTAACGATTGCTTCTAAAATTGACTGTTTATATGCTGTGCGAAATGGAACTGTAAGCGGAACTGCACTACTTTTTGCAGCAAAATATTGTAAAAAAAATATTTTTATGTGTGGTCTTGATCTTGCACCTCAAAAAGGCTTTCAACATACACAACCAAATGAACTTGAAAATAATTCAGCTGTTTTTGACAATCGTATACAGACAAAAGAAAAAAGACTTTCCGCTTCGGGATTTTCAAATACAAGTCTTGATATTTATAGACAATGGTTTAACTCTATAAATCTTTCTCTACAGAATCGTAAAGTTTTCCGTCTCATAGAAAAATCCCAGTCCAAAAACAACCTGGGCTGGATACAAGACATAACTGTAAATGAATTTTCGTCCTTTATAAATGAAACTACTTATTCAGATAATGCAGAGTACTTTACAGTTACAAGTTTTCAACCAGACAGAAAAAATGCCGCTTTATTATTTTCAAATTACGATTCTGAAAAGTTAAAAAAACAACTTTTCCCACTGGACTATGTGTCTCTTTCTCATAATCCTGATAATATAGAAATAAGAAATAAGATTGAAAAAGAATGGCAGAAACTGCGAAAAAAAGCAGAAGGAATCCTTTATGGGAATATATAAAACTATTGATACCGCAAAAAACGGTATGCTGATTCCAGTTTTTCAAAGCGGAAGAACGATGGAATCCCGTTATAATCCATTAAGGGATGCTGAAAATCTATGTAATACAATTACTACTGAAGCTGGATTTTTCCTTGTAATCGGAATTGGAAGTGGACTTTTTATTCAAACATTAATTGACAAATATCCTTCTGCAAAAATTACAGCAATTGAACTTTTTTCTGAAGATGTTGCTTTTTTAAGACAGCTTGAAACAATCAAAAGTCTCGAAGATAATCAAAACATTATACTTACTGATCTTGATAATCTGCAGAAAACTCTTTTACAAAATTATTTTCCTGCAAAATATGGAGATCTTCAGATTATAGAGCAAAAAGCCTGGCTTAATGAGAATCAGGAAAAAATTCCAGAAATTAAGAATGAAATACAAAAAGCACTTGGAATTATTTCTGCAGATTATTCTGTTCAGGCTCATTTTGGAAAAATCTGGACATCAAATATATTAAATAATGCTAAACTCTATAAATCAACAAAAAATTTTACATTTAATATTTCAAACGAAATAAAATCTAAAACAGCAGTAATAGTTGCTGCAGGGCCATCTCTTGATTCTACTATCAAAACAATATCTCCGAGAGAGAATTTTTATATAATTGCTACAGACACTGCAGGCTCAAGCTTAAAAAAAAGAGGTATTACCCCAGATGTTATAATTTCTATAGACGGTCAAAATGTTTCTTTTAATCATTTTATTCACTCCGCCCCTTCTCCGCTATATTCTTTTGATTTATGTGCTAACTTTTCTGCAGTTCAACATATTGCCGACAATAATTCAAAAATTCTTTTTTTCTGTTCAGGACACCCGCTTGCTGAAGCCATTAATTCTTCGTCTGGCTATCCCCTTCCAAAGTTTTTCTCAGGAGCTGGAACAGTAACAATTACTGCACTTGATTTTGCACTTCAGGCCGGCTTTAGTAAAATACTCATTCTTGGAGCAGATTTTTCTTATATGCATGGAAAAGCTTATACTTCTGGCACATATCTTGAAACTCTTTATCAAAAAGATTCAGACAAACTGTATACTGCTGAAAAACTCTATTCAAAATTAATGTATAGAACTTCCCTTATTCAAATTTCAAATAATTGCTTTACAACAAGTGTCCTTGAAGCATATAAAATGTCGCTGGAAAAATATCTTAATATGAAAGGTATTAAGTTTTTTAAGAAAAATGACATTTATGAAATATCTGTAGATTCAAATAGTCTTAATCAGATTAAAATAATATCATCCACCCCAGATCTTTTTAATAATTTTATTAAAAAGTTTATTTCTTCAAATCCAGAAGAAACTGAAACATTATTACTGCCTTATTTAGCATGGCTTCGTCATAATGAGAAATTTAAAAAGTCATCATATAAAGAATTACTTAAACTTGCTTTCGATTCAATTGTAAGTTATAATATATAGAATGAAAAACCGATTTATTGTTGTTTATACCGTCTTTGCTGCGGCTGTATTTATTTTTTCATTGTCTTTTTTCGGATTCAATCTATATAGAGAGTATTCAGCTAACGTAGAAAAATCAGAAGACAAATACAAAACACTTGTTAGTGATATCCGTAATTTAAGTTTTAATCAGGCACAGAATAATTCGCTCTACTCAAAAGGCATAAAAGATGCTGTTGGAGATACTGGAGCTTATGCCTTCATTCAGGTTCGACGTTATGGAGAAACAGTTGTTTATTATCCTTCTGGAAAATTAAAAGAAGAAACTGTTTCAAAGCTCACTAAATCCTTTACAAAAGAAATTATTGTTAATACAGAACCAATTCTTATAGAATGTAATATTTATCTTATTCGTCCTGATTCAATATTTTATTATGCACGAGTTTCATTTCTGATGATTCTCATCATTACAATCATTACAATTATAATGATTATCTATCTTAACCTTTCAGAACAAACTTCTGATGTTATTTCTTTAACTGAAGAAGCAATAGAAGAAAATGAAAATGATGATAATCTCGCATTAAATGCTGAAGAAGATAAAGTTTCAGAAGATACGAATGAGACTGAAGAAGATTCAATTACAAGTGAAAATAATTCAGAAAACGAAATTATAGTTGAAGACACAGGCGATTTTGACAACTTAAATAATAAAACTGAAGAGAGTGAAGAAAATGAACATAAGCTTGCAGAAGTAACTCCTGAAGAAGTCAAGGCAATTCTTTCTGAGCCTCTTACTGACCAAGAGACACAAAAAGAAGAGACTGTTACTGAACCTGCAAAACTTCCTGTAGATGAAGTTGCTCCTGCTCAAACAGATATTCCTCCATCAGGTTTATTTGATCCTGAAACAGGAATTGGCTGGGAATCATATCTGCTTACAAGACTTAATAATGAAATTGACAGAGCAACTGCTTCTGAAATTGATCTTTCACTTTTCGTAGTAAAACTTCCTGAAGTCGATATGAAAAGTGAAATTTTTAAAAATGTCTGTAATTATCTTGCTATTCAATTCCAGTTTAAGGATCTTCTTTTTGAACACAAAAACGACAGCATTATTGCAATCAAAATCAGTATGAATGTTGATGAAGCCCTTAATCTTGCAGACAAACTTTACAGTGATATTTGCAATATTCTTAATAATAGAAACTGCCGTATAGGTATATCTTCTCGTTCTATCAGAATGGTAACCGGAGAAAGACTTATTCTTGAAGCAGAACAGTCAATTGAACACACTGATGCAAACTCCCCTGTAATTGCTTTCCGAGTTGATTCAGAAAAATATCGTCAGCTTATGGAACAGAATTAATTTAATTGATTAGTTTTCATCAGAAGCAGATTCTAAATTTTCATTTTCAGCGTCTAAATCTGTTTCTGATAATTCTGTTTCATTAAGTTCTTCAGAAACAAGTTCATCTTTTATTTTCATTAATGCCTTATATTTTTCTTCAAAAATATTAAGATTTTTATTATCAGGATATTCTTCTTTTAGTGCATCATAGGCATTTAGAAATTTCAAAGAATATTTTTTTTCAAATTTCTTTTCTTGAGTTGCTAAAAGTGCAAGATAGTTTTCAAGATAATCCTGATTTTTTGGTTGTTCTTCCAGCAATGCTTCATAAATCTTTGATGCATTTTTGAAATCTCCCTGCATTGAATAAATATATGCAAGGCTTGCTTTTAATGAAGCATTTTCAGGATCCCGATCAAGGAGCTTTTTATACATTGGAAGCGCATCATTCCACTTTGATTGAAATACATGACACTTAGCAAGCTGGTAAAATGAAGCCCAATACTGCTCCTTTTTGCGCATTGCAAGTTCATAATATTCAGCTGCTTTATCATAGTTTTCAAGTTTATAGTAAGAATCTCCCAGAGTATAATATTCAACATAAATATTACTTATTTTTGCAGCCCTCTGCCCCGGTACCGGAACAGAAAGACTTATTGATGTACAAGAGAAAAATAATAAACTAAAGGCTGTAAATATTGTGTAAACGCTTTTTTTAGCCAAGAACAACTTTTTCAATTTCATAAAGCTGAGATTTATAAAGTCCTGAAATATTATGTCCATAATCTGCAATTAGCTGAATCATGTTACGAGGTGCATCTTTTGTATCGCAACCATTAAGGCGGTCACCGGCATCACCCAGACCAGGCATAATATAAGCCTTTTCGTTCATAACAGGATCCATCCAGAGTGTATAGCATGTACAGTTTTCAAGAGCACGTGTAACACGAATACTACCTTTAAGAGTAGAAATAGTATTAAAGAATGCAATTGATTTTGGTTTTACACCCTGACTCTGAAGATACTTTACAACAGTTACAAGAGATCCGCCGGTAGCATTCATTGGATCTGCAAAAATCAAATCCTTGCCATCAAGCTGTTCAAGATTAAAGAAGGACTTATTGAGGTCCATAATGTATTCCATATCAGCTTCGTTTTTAGTATCGTTACGACTGATTTTGAAAAGTGCAAAAGGTGTTTTGTATCCGTGGCTTGAGTATTCCTGGATTTCCTTTGACATAATCATACTTGGAAGAAGAGCTCCTCGCAGCATTACACACATTACAGTGTTTTCGATTTTGTGGTCGATGTCTGGAATCTTGTGAACTGCATAGTTCTGTACAGGAAATGTTACAGGAGTCTTTACAACAATGTGTCCTTTTTTATCTGAATGCTGGTCTGTATAAGCCATGCGGAAAAGCATTTCATAAGCACGCTGGCTGTAATACATAAATTCCTGATGATCTGTACGTTCATCACGGAGTTTTGATATTACACGTGAGCATTCAGCATGGGCACCTTCTTCTGTTACAAAAGAATAAACTTTAATGGCAGGATGCTTAGCACAGATTTTCTGCATTTCATGTCCAAGCTTATCATAGCCTTCAATAATCTTAGCTTCATCTTTCGGCTCAAATGATTTCATAGTTTCCTTGAACATTACTTCAAGATTCTTCAAATCATTCATATCTTCTGAAGTAAGATATCCGTCCAAATCTTCTGCTTTAAGAATAATCTTGTTTTCATCTGCCATTTTGTATTTCCCCCTGTGGTGATTGAACTCGTCGAAACCACCTGATTTTTTATAATGATAACAGTTTATACAACTGCTGTTTATCCATTCTTATATTATGAATTATTAATTCACTGTTTCCTATAATCTCTTCCTGAGAATTAGTAAGTCCAAATGCTAAAACTAACAGAGTCTTTCCGGCTTTCAGAAAAGTTCCATTTTTAAATCTGAAGTCAAGAGTAAGCAGGTATTGATTAGGATGCTTTAAATCTGTCTTAAAACTACCCTTCACATCAATAAGCTTAAGATCCAGCTGAGCTCCTGTGAGAATTGTCAGGAAGGATTGTGGTTTATTTGCAAAGAATCTTATTTCTGTTTCAGCATCTTTAAGATATGATGTCAGGTCTATATTAAGATCACTATAAAGTTCAGTTGTATCATCAGCAGGAAGTTTTGAAAGAGAATCATATTTATCAAGCATTCCTTCAATATTTCTTCCTATACAGGCTATCTTATCTGAAGGAAATGTCATTTCTATCTGACCGCTGTAAACTTTATAACTTAAAATACTTTCAGGTGGAGTGTAATCAGAAATTACAAAACCTTTTTTAGCATTAAGAACTTTTGGAAGAAATTTCTGAGGAATATTTCCATCAATTGAAGCCTGAACTTCAGTTCCATGACGTGAACGATTAAGACCGCAGTAAACTTTGTTTACGCGATCTGCAATCATTTTTGCATCTGAATCAGAACCTTCCGGATAAAAACCTGTAATAATTCTTTCAATTAAAACATTATCTGCAGCTTTTGGAATTGCAATATAAAATGAGCTTTCTGCATCTATAAGTTCAAGAGGATCAACAGGTCTTCCTCCTGCAGGCACTGATTTACAGCCCGCGATAAGGAGTAGAAAAAGAATAGATGCTGACCCCTGAACTCGTTTCAGGGCAGCATGACGGAAAAAGTTAAGCTTTTTCAATCTTGAAACTCCATTTTTTATCATCAGCTTCAACTTCGTATGCACCTTTTTGACCTGCGTTCCAGCTTGCCTGTGCGGCAAGAGTTTCGCCGGAAATAAAGTCTGCAAACATCTTGAATGCTGCTTCAAGGTCGGCATCTCCGCCAAGCTCAAGAATAATTCTGTCGGTTACATTATAGCCGTTTTCCTTACGCTGGTTCTGAATACCGCGGATAAGGTCACGAACATAACCTTCTTTTTTAAGTTCGTCTGTAATCTTTGAATCCAGGCCGACTGTAAGAGTTCCGTCGTTGAGAACCTTAAGGTCATCCTTTTCAAAGCGTTCAACAAGAACCTTTTCTTCGTCGAGTTCTACAGTCTTACCTGCAACGTCTATGCTGAGTTTAGTTCCGTCGAGAATTGACTGAATCTGCTCGCTTGTAAGAGTTGCGATAATTTCTGCAGCCTGCTTCATAAGAGGTCCGAGTTCCTTACCAAGAACCTTGAAGTTTGCCTTAGCCTTGTATTCAACAAGCTCGTCTTCGCGGTCATGGAATTCAACCTTCTTAACGTTGAGTTCTTCTGCGATTGTATCCTGCATTTCTGAGAGTACAGTCTTTTCACTTGGGTTACGAGTTACCAAAGCTACGCTTGCAAGTGGCTGGCGGTTCTTGAGGTTGAACTGATTGCGAAGGCTATGTCCCATAGAAACTGCCTTCTGTACTGTTGCCATCTTGAACTCAAGCTCTTCGTTAATCCATGCCTTGTTAGGTACAGGATAGTCGCAGAGATGAACTGATTCCTTGTCGCTGTCGAGCTTGAGGTTCTGATACATTTCTTCTGTAATAAACGGAACAAATGGAGCTGCAACAGTTGCAAGAGTCTTAAGAGCGATATAGAGAGCTTCATATGCCTCTGCCTTGTCGCTGTCGTTTTCTGACTTCCAGAAGCGTCGGCGGCTGCGGCGGATATACCAGTTATTAAGTTCATCAATAAATTTTACGATCGGGTCGATAGAGCCAGACAAGTCGTAAGCATCCAGGGCTGAAGAAACTTCCTTAATAAGATTCTGAGTAATAGATAAAAGCCATGCATCAAGAGGATTTGATGGAGTCTTGTTATCAAAAAGATGTCCTGTAGGAGCGGCCTTATCGATATTTGCATAAGTTACAAAGAAGGAATAAGAATTCCACCAAGGAATAATGATAGACTTAAGGACATCTCGAACACCTGCGTCTGAGTAGCGGATTTCGTCAGCCTTTACTACAGCTGAGTGCATAAGAAAGAGGCGGATTGCATCTGCACCAAACTTGTTGATTGCTTCAACAGGGTCTGTGTAGTTGCGAAGTGACTTAGACATCTTTCGTCCGTCTTCTGCAAGTACAATTCCGTTTACGATACAGTTTTCAAAGGCAGGCTTGTCGAAAAGCTGGGCTGCAAGAACTGTAAGTGTATAGAACCAGCCACGAGTCTGGTCAAGACCTTCTGAGATGAAGTTTGCAGGGAAGTTAGCTTCGAACTTCTCTTTATTTTCAAACGGATAATGTACCTGAGCGTATGGCATAGAGCCAGATTCAAACCAGCAGTCAAATACTTCCGGAATACGGCGCATTGTGCCCTTTCCACACTTAGGACACTTGAATGTAATCTTATCAACATACTGCTTGTGAAGGTCTTCAGGATAAGTTCCGTTGAGGTCCTTAAGCTCCTGGCGGCTTCCTACACAGAGGGTGTGCTTACAGTCAGGGTCATCACAACGCCAGATTGGAATCGGGTTACCCCAGTAGCGGTTACGGCTTACTGCCCAGTCGCGAGCCCCTGCAAGCCACTTTCCAAAACGGCCTTCCTTAATATGTGCAGGCTGCCAGTTGATTTTGCTGTTAGCCTTAAGAAGTACATCGTGATAATCAGCTACCTTAACAAACCAGCTTCCAATTCCGCGGTAAATCAATGGAGAACCACAGCGCCAGCAGTGAGGATATGAGTGAACAATAGAATCACGTTTTACAAGTTTACCCTCATCCTTAAGGCGCTTCATAATATCTTTATCTGCATCCTTTACAAAGAGGCCCTGGTAGTCAGGAACTTCTTTTGTAAACTTACATTCAGCATCGATTGGCTCAACGTTTGGAACGCCTGAACCACGGAATACCTTATTATCTTCTTCACCAAAGGCCGGAGCAATATGTACGATACCTGTACCGTCTTCTGTAGAAACGTAAGCAGCATTGAACATGCGGAAAGCACCCTTTTCGCACTTCTGGCCGCTCATTTCTTCGCAGACCTTTGGATCTTTAAGATTTTCAAAGTATGGGAAAAGAGGCTCATATTCAGCATCAATAAAATCAGCACCCTTTTGGCTGTAGATGATTTCGTAGCCAGATTCATCTTTATAGTAAGCAGACAAGCGGGCTTCAGCAAAAATGTAGTAGTCACCGCTTTCCTTATCCAAAATCTTTACATAATCAATATCAGGCCCCATACAAAGACCAAGGTTTGAAGGCAAGGTCCATGGAGTTGTTGTCCATGCGAGGAAGTAAGTTTTTCCGTTTGCCATGTCAGGGTCGTTTACACCTGCTGGTGCCTTAGTAATCTTAAAGCGAACAGTTACAGTCTGATCCTGAACATCCTTATAGCCCTGAGCAAGTTCGTGAGTCGAAAGAACAGTAGAACAGCGTGGACAGTAAGGAAGAATATATTTTCCTTCGTAGATTAAGCCCTTATCCCAGAGAGTTTTTGCAACCCACCAGATAGACTCCATGAACTCAGGATTCATTGTCTTGTAGTCGTTATCAAAATCTACCCAGCGGCCCATACGGGTAATTGTTGTGCGCCATTCAGAAGTATACTTCAAAACCGAAGCGCGGCAGGCATCATTAAATTTGTCGATACCGAGGGCTTCAATTTCGTGCTTAGAGTTAAGACCAAGCTCTTTTTCAATCAGGTTTTCAACAGGAAGACCGTGACAGTCCCAGCCGAAGCGGCGCTCAACGCGTTTTCCCTTCATTGTCTGGTAGCGTGGAATAATATCTTTAATGGTTGATGGAATAAAATGTCCGAAGTGTGGGAGACCTGTAGCAAACGGAGGGCCATCATAAAATACGAAATCCTCTGCACCATCTCTCTGGCTAACTGATTTTTTGAAAATGTCATTATCCTGCCAGAATTTTAATACTTCTTCTTCCTGTTTAGGAAAGTCAACTTTTGGATCAACCGGTTTAAAGCTCATGTATATGTCCTTTTAATAAGTGATATTATTAATAATCTTCTTATTATGACATAAAAAGCGATTTTATTCTATAACATTACAAAAATTACTCTCTAGAAGAAACTTCTTATATTTGCTAAACTTTTTATATTATGAAGAGATATTTATCATTTTTTTTATTTTTTCTGGCTTTCACTTTTTCATTAAGCGCAGCCGAATTATCAGACTCTGATTCTGCATTAATTTATAAAACTCTTGATGCAAGATTAAAAACAAGACTTTTTGAAACTCCAGATGAAGCAATTTCTTTTCTTAATAATTTCAAATCAGAAATTTTAAATGATAAGGATTATAATTCAGCAGGCAAAGAAGCAAAGATTATCTTTGAAAACATGATTGCTCTTGAACGATACAATTATATGTATGCTAAAGACATTAATTCAAAAGAGCTAAAGCCTTATATCATTGAACAGTATGAAAAAATAGAAGCATTTCAAAAGGCAAATGAAAATCAGGAGTTTTCACCCTGGTTTGTTCTAAGCTCTGGCGATGTAATCAATTCTTCGATGCAGTTTATTCCGCAGGGAACAGCTATTAAGCTTGGACTTAAAGAAAAAGATGATTATGACAAGGTGGTTAAAAAATATCCATCTTTAGCATTTGGAAGAATAAACCGTGCATTATGGTATTATTTTGCCCCTGCCATTGGTGGAGGAAGCAAAAACGTCGCAAAAGAAGATTTTGAAAATGCAGTAAAAAACGCATCCTGCAACTATGAAAAGTTTTATTCGCGAATATATCTTTCACAGGTTTATTTTGATGAAGGAAAAAAAGAAGAATGTAAAAAACTTTTATCTGAATGTGATGAAATTCTTCCTGGAAATTTTTATACACCATTTATAAAAATTCTAAATGACAATAAATATTCTCTGATGTATTATGTAATTAACAGAGAAAAAGTTGATAAAAAACTTGGACTTTAGTAAAATTTCTTTTTACTTGTCTTTACATTATAAAAATGTTAAAATTAATGCTAGATTTTTAAGGATTTAACATGAACAAACAAAAGGAAATACCAATCTGTTTTGCAACTGATGATAATTATGTTCCATTTTTATCAGTTGCTATTGCCTCTCTTCTTGATAATTCATCAGTAGAAAATTATTACAGGATTTTTATTCTTATTACTCAGCTTAAGGCTGAAAATATTAATAAAATTAAAAAGCTTGAAAAACCAAATTCTTCTATAGAGTTTATTTCCCTAGCAAAAGAACTTGATAAAATTCAAGACATGTTCCATCTTCGAGATTATTATTCTAAGGAAACTTATTATAGAATCTTTATTCCAAATCTTTTTCCCCAATATAAAAAGATTCTTTATCTGGATTGCGATATTACAGTTATTGGTGACATAAGCGAGCTTTATAATACTCATATTCACGGATTTTATGTAGGTGCGGCTCAGGAAGAAGTAATGCAGACCTATGAGGTTTTTGGTAATTACGTAGAAAAAGCTGTCGGAATTGATCGCAAAAATTACTTTAATGCAGGTATTCTTCTTATCAATTGCCGACGCTGGAGAAATAAATTTATTGCAGAAAAATTTGTTGATTTATTGAAAAGATATAAATTCCGTGTTGTACAGGATGAAGACTATTTGAATGTACTTTGTAAAGGCCATGTAAGAAGTATTTCACTTGGCTGGAATAAGACAGCTTATAAAAATGATGCTTTTGACGACAAAGATCTTCGCCTTATCCACTGGAAAATAAACTGGCGCCCATGGAAATATAAAAATGTTCTTTACGAAGAATATTTCTGGAAATATGCTAAGATGACTGATTTTTATGATCAGCTTATTCAGATGAGAGATTCCAGAACTCAGGAAGATTTTGAAAAAGATGAACTTCTTATGAAGAATCTTGAAAAAATGGCTGAAGAAGATGCAAATGATCCAAATAACTACCATAACACACAGGGAAAAACCGGAAGTGTCTGGTGGCTTTTTGATAAACTTATGAATTTTATCAGAATCAGAAAGCTTTTACACATAAAAGCATATAAAACAAAAAGAAAATGAGCGAATTAAATAACGAAATAAAAGTAGAAAAAAATCCTCAAAGACTCGCTGTTCTTAAAAGAATAGAGGAATATGAAAAAAAAGGCTGGTGGTCAAAGGATGTAGAAGAAGACCCCCCGACTATTCCTCTTACTCCAGACAAGGTTGATTATCTAAATAAAAAATTTAAAAACAAAATTGCAACTTTTTTTGTTAATAAAGGCGCAAAAAGATTTATCAATAATCTTGTAAAAAACAAGCAGATGATTATTAAGGAAATCAAAGGAATTGAAAACTTTGAAGCTGTAAAAGATACCGGCGTAATCATTACCTGTAATCACTTTAATGCATTTGATAACTTTGCTATTCATTATGCTCTTTTTCCATATATGTATAACAGAAGCGGCAAAGTTCTTTATAAAGTTATCCGCGAAGGAAATTATACAAACTTTCCAGGGCTTTACGGCTTTTTCTTCCGCCACTGTAATACACTTCCATTGAGTGCAAATTTTTCAACAATGAAAAATTTTATGAAAGCCATGAAGATTCTGCTTGAACGCGGAGAGAAGGTTCTTGTTTATGCTGAACAGGGAATGTGGTGGAATTACAGAAAACCTCGCCCTCTTACTGCTGGTGCTTTTAAATTTGCCGTAGAATCAAATGTTCCAGTTCTTCCTATTTTTATCACAATGGAAGATTCAGATTTGATTGATGGTGACGGATTTCCGGTACAGAAATATACAATTAATATTCTTCCTGCAATTTATGCTGATCCTTCAAAAAATTCAAAAGAAAATATCGAAGAAATGAAAAATAAAAATTATGAAGCCTGGGTTAAAGTATACGAGGATTTCTACAAGACACCTCTCGTTTATTCTACAGAAAATGAGGCTGATTAATGAAGCATCCGGACATAATCTATTATAAAGATGAGATTAACGATGAATTTGCCGGAGACAACCTTGTTCCACGAAAAATTGATGAAACTTACTGGTATGGTGATAATTCTCTTTATTTCAAATTCATGCGCCTTTTCTGGTACAGAATTTTTGCACATCCTCTAGCAATAGCTTTTCTGCTTTTTAAGTATCATCATAAAATTGTAAACCGTAAGGTTCTAAAACCTTATATAAAGCAGCCGATTTTTGTTTTTGCAAATCATACAAACAATATTTCAGATGCACTGATTCCAACTCTCGTAAGCTTTCCTCATTCTACCTATATTGTGGTAAACGCCAATAACGTTTCTATTCCAGGGCTTAGAAGAATTACTCATTTTCTTGGTGCGCTTCCATTGCCTGATAATATGGCTGCAACAAAAAATTTCATGAATACCCTAAAACTACGTGTCAGCGAAGGAGCTTCTATTATGATTTATCCGGAAGCACATATATGGCCATTTTATACAAAAATCAGACCTTTTACAGATTCATCTTTCCGCTACCCTATTCAGTATGGATGTCCTGTATTCTGTTTTACAAACACGTACCAAAAACGAAGATTTTCAAAGACTCCACGTATTGTTACTTATGTTGACGGACCTTTTTTTCCGAATGAAAATCTTGACCGAAAAGAAAAACAGGCTGATTTGCGAAATCGTGTTTATGAAGCAATGTGTGAAAGAAGCAAAATGAATAATGTTGAGCTTATTAAATACGTTAAGGCAACTGACAACGACAAGGAGAACTAATTAATGCGTAACATAATGTTCTGCGGAAACTCTAAAGTTTTTGATGGTGTTCTCACCTGTATGCTTTCAATTTTTAAACGGACTGAAACAAAAGAAGCTTTTGAAATTACAATTCTTACAATGGACGTTTCTCATCTTAATCCCGCTTATACTGCAATTGATGATAAGATGATTTCTTTTCTTGATAATGTTGCAAAAAAATATAACCCTGAAAATATTGTTCGTAAAATTGATGTGACAGATATTTATAAAAAAGAATTTTCCAACAGTCCAAATGAACAGTGCTATTGTTCACCCTATACATTGATTCGGCTTTTTGCAGATTTGATTCCAGGTATGCCTGAAAAGTTTTTATATCTGGACATAGATATTATGTTTAATAAAGACATCTGTATGCTTTATGATATTGATATTACTGATTATGAGTATGCAGCTGCCAACGACCATTATGGTAAATATCTGATACGCCCTGATTATATCAATGCCGGAGTTTTACTTTTTAACCTTACAAAATGTCGCGAAACAGGTCTTTTTGAAAAATCCCGTAATCAGATTAAAACTAAAAAATGGCTTTTTGCAGATCAGGATGCTTTGTGGCACAGCACCACAAAGAAAAAAATTATTTCCCAGAAGTTTAACGACCAGAAATTTCTCTGGCCTAAATGGACAGTTGTAAGGCATTTCTCAAAACGTCTTTTCTGGCTACCATACCCTCACACAGCAAACATCAAGCAATACCACGTAACAAAGGTTCATACTGTTTTTAAGTACGACCAGTTTGATGATATTCTTTATGAATATATTTATCTGAAAAGAAAGTTCGAAGAAGAACAATAGGATATTAATATTATTTATTCAAATCTTTACCTCTTGGGCCGAATGCTTTCTGTCGCTCTCTTACTGCCTGAATCAGATGATTATCTTTTTCCAGAAGGTCAATCATTTCCCAATGCCAGTCCAGGTCACTCTCAGGAAAAAGAGCCGGAGGATCAGGCTTACGGCGAGAATTTGCTTCTTTTATGATTTTGATTAATTCTTCAAAAGTATTCTGATCTGCCAGTTGTTTTAGATAAGGCTCTTCATTTTTTGTAAAGGCCGAAGCATCATCATTATATATATAATTTTCTGCCTTATATTCAAAAGGCTTTACTGTGTTTCGAACTTTTTTACTTCTTCCTGAAACACAGCTGTAATTTGTCCCGCAGCTTCGCAGGTGTTTTGGAATTATGTAAACATCATCCTTATAAGTGAAGTTAATATAATCAGTATAATAATCCATATCAGTTTGCCAGTAGCGTACGTCGTAAAGCTTGTCGCCATCTATAATATAACCTGTAATATTTTCAGGAATACTCTGCGGGCTAATCATAAATCCTTTAGAAGGAGCAATTCCCCGGTAAAAAGTCCAGTTTTTGTTTTGCAAAATTTCAGAGTTCTCAATGTTTTCTGAAATAAAAGTTTTATCTTTTTCAAAATATGAAAGGAATAATGAACCATCAATTAAAAAGAATGGAATTGTATTTTTCTGCCAGTTTGAATAAACAAGATCCAGAGAACCATAAAGTGATTTTGAAGTTTCTGTCACATTTATATTTTTAATATAAACATGTTCTGCATTACGTGCATTGGCTGTATTCCTTACCCGAGCTTCTTTTTTTGAATAATCTTCAGGTTCTGCAGCACGATTCAAATACCAGCCATAATATGTTTTTAATATTAAAACCAGTTGAGGCTCTTCTTCATCATTCTGTTCAAAAAAAATGTAACGGTCTTTAGATTCCCATATTCCCAGAAGCTTTGAAGGAAGAATTTCACTAAATAAAAGAGAAGAAAAAAATAAAGTTGAAAATACAATAATAAATTTTTTCACAATTATTTTATCGGCATAAAAAAATAATCTCGCCACACGGATTTAGATTTTGCTCACGTTAAATTAGAATCCGTATCAGGGCTTCCGCATTATAAACAAAAATCCGCGCATTTTTGGCTCCCAGTCACGGTTGCGTGATTCAAAACCGCGCAATAATGCGCTACACGCTTTTTGTGGTATAGAAACTATTGAACTGCCGCTTCGCAGCAGCCACAAAAAGAGTGTTTTTGAACCACGCCCCGCTCCTTCGCGCCAACATTACGGAAAAGCGTTTATAATGCGGATGCCCTGGAATCCGTAGAGGAACTACTTTAAAAAAAGACTGTTTAAGTTTATAATATTTTTATGACTTATCTGGCGAAAATTGGGGAATTGACTCTTAAGGGGTCTAATATTCAGGAATTTGAAAATCTTTTAAAACATAATGCTGCAAAATATCTGGAAGGTACGGATGCCAAAATTACTCTCCGTGCAGGTCGTCTTTATATTGAATGTGAAGAAAGTGCCCGGGAAAAAGTTGAATTTACACTTAGACACCTGATTGGTATTACCGGATGGGCAAAAGCGGCCGTTTGTGACAAAACAATTGAAGCAATCAGTAAAGCAGTTTTTGATATTGCAAAGCTTGAAGCAGAACGTGGATGTAAAACTTTTAAGATTGATGCCCGCCGTGCAGACAAAAGTTTTCCTATGAACTCATATGAAATATGTTGTGAAGCTGCAGGTGATGTAGAAGCAATAATGAAGGTTGATGTTCATAAACCTGATACAATTATCTATGTTGAAGTTCGTGAAAAATGCTTTGTATATGTTGATTCTAATACAGGCTGTCGTGGACTTCCTGTTGGCTGTAGTGGACGCGGACTCTTACTTTTAAGCGGAGGACTAGACTCTCCTGTTGCCGGCTATCGTATGCTTCGCCGCGGAATGAAAATTGAATGCTGCTATTTCCATTCTTATCCATATACTTCTGAAGAAGCAAAACAAAAGGTTGTTACTCTTGCCCAGAAACTTGCATACTACGGAATTACAGTTTACCTGAACGTTATTCCTTTTACTGATGTTCAGATGAAGATAAAAGAAAAAGCACCTGAAGCCTGGAGCACACTTATGCTCCGTGTCTGTATGATGAAGGTTGCAAACCGTCTTGCTGCACGCTGTAAGGCAAAATGTATTATTACCGGTGAAAGCCTTGGTCAGGTTGCAAGTCAGACTATTGAAAACATGACGGTTACCGAGCATTTTGCAGAGTTCCCCCTTCTCCGCCCTCTTTGCGGAATGGACAAGGAAGAAATTATTAAGGATTCTTATTTTATTGATACTTATGAGACTTCAATTCTTCCTTATGAAGATTGTTGTGTTCTATTCAGCCCTCGACATCCTGTTTTAAGAGGACAAGCTGAAGATGCAGAAGAGATTTATAAAAATCTTGAAGTTGATGAATTGATTGAAAAATCATATAAAGAAAGGGAGATTATCAAGCTAACTGCAACTGGGGATCCGGTAAAGAAGACAGATTAGTTGTCTTTTCTGTCAGTGCAGGAATCTATACAAGATTGTTAAATAAAGTTTGTCGGGGCAAGTCCGACATTGACACAGTATAAAGAAACTATGAAAAAAGAAGAAGCCTACAATCGAAAATCCGTTAAAAACGAGCCGATAGGGTCGTTTTAGGATTATCGAAAAAACGGCTCAGAGGCAAGCTGTGCTTGCCGATTGTATAAGGATTATTGATGAAAGCAAATGATAAACAATTAATATATACCCTTCTCAAAACCGTAGATGCTTATGAATGCGGTTATACCCGTGCTAAATTTACCGGGGAGCCTTTATTTACAGATGATACTAAAAATTATATGTCTGAGGCTCTTGAAAACAGTACAGAAGAAGGAAAATCTGAGTTAGTTTCGACAAACTCTACTATCCCCGCTTCAAGCTCATCTATCGATAATACTGCAGGACTTTCACTCGACGAACTCAATGCAAAAGTTCTTCGCTGCACACGCTGTGGACTAGCCAGAACCCGTAATAATGTTGTTCCTGGCATGGGAGTTGAACATCCTGATGTTCTTGTAATTGGTGAAGGACCTGGTCATGACGAAGATATGCAGGGTTTACCTTTTGTAGGTAAGGCAGGTGTTCTTCTTGACCGTATGCTGGCTGCTATCGGGCTAGACAGAAAGACTAACTGCTATATTGCAAATATTGTAAAATGTCGACCACCTGAGAATCGTAATCCATTTCCAGATGAGCAGGCAGCCTGCTTCAGCTTTCTTGAAGCACAGATACATATCTTAAAGCCTAAGATAATTTTATGTATGGGTAAAATTGCTATTGAAAAACTGATGAATCAGAATATAGCTATCACACAAGCTCACGGAGAGTTTTTTGATTACAATGGTATTCCTGTAATGCCAACTTATCATCCAAGTGCACTTCTTCGTAATGAAGAACTTAAACGACCGGCTTGGGAAGATTTAAAGAAATTTAAAAGACGCCTCGACGAAATTAAAACTAACTAACGGCAGGTAGTTAATGCAGTACCTTGAAATAATACTGAACCTGCCTGTTAATCAGGGTTTTACATATTCATATATTCCTCCGGAAAAAGAAAAACCAGAACTCATTCCAGAAATCGGTAAACGTGCCGAAATCATGTTCGGTAATAAAAAGACACAAGGCTTTATAATTAATATTTCAGATAAAATTCCTGAAACTTGCCCTGTAGAACCATCAAAAATAAAACCAATTAAACGGGTTATAGATAAAGAACCTTTATTTGGAAAAGAACTGATTGAAATGGCAAACTGGATTGCAAGATACTATCTTTGTACTCTTGGCGAAGCAGTTTTTTCCATGATTCCAAGCGGACGTCGTGATACAAGTGCCGGCGGCTTTGGATTTGAAGAAGAAGTTGGCAAGCAGAAAAAGAATGAATTATCAGAAGAGCAGAAACTGGCTGTTGAAGAAATATTAAAAAGCCGTTGTGGTTCAATTACCTCTGAAAAAAAATCAGATACTTCATTATTTCATTATTTATATGGCCCGACAGGTTCTGGAAAAACTGAAGTATTTCTCTCTTTGGCCGAAAAGATTCTTGAGACCGGAAAAGGTGTTATATATCTTGTTCCAGAAATTGGACTTACCGCACAGGTTGTTCAGGCAGTAAGTGAACGTTTTGGAAACACTGCTGCAGTTCTTCATTCAGGACTTACACCATCCCAAAGACTCAGCGAATGGCATCGTATTATGCACAAAGAAGCCCGGGTTGTTGTTGGAGCCCGCTCTGCTGTTTTTGCTCCTGTTCCTGATCTTGGCTTAATTATTATTGATGAAGAACACGATGGTTCTTATAAATCAGGAAACAATCCCAGATACCATGCAAGACAGGTAGCAATGCATCGCTGTACAAAATTAAAAATTCCTCTTCTTATGGGAAGTGCAACTCCTAGTGTTGAAGCCTGGTATGGAATGCAAAACGGTTCAATAAAAAGACACCTGCTTACAAAAAGGCTTGCTGGTGGCCAAATGCCTCATATTTCCTGCATTGATCTTTCTTATTATCCTGGAGATGGCTGTATTTCAAAACCGCTCGAAGATGCAATTAATAAAACGCTTTCTAAAGGATATCAGACAATATTGTTTTTAAACCGCCGTGGCTTTACTCATTTTTTCAGATGTAATCAATGCGGATACGAGTTAGTTTGTAAAAACTGTTCTGTTCCTCTAACATATCATAAGGCAGAAAACCGGCTTCGCTGTCATTACTGCGGCTGGTCAACTTACCCGCCGGAAAGCTGTCCACAGTGCGGCTCTCTTGACATAGGAAGTTCTGGTTTTGGTACAGAATACATTGAAGCAGAAACACGAGCCAAGTTTCCTAATGCACGAATTGTCCGCCTTGATACAGATATCCTCAAAAATAAAGAGGAATTAATTGAAACTCTTGAAGATTTCAAAAATGGAAAATATGACATAATGCTTGGAACTCAGATGGTTGCCAAAGGCCTTAATTTTCCAAAACTCGAGCTTGTTGGAGTTATACTTGCTGATGCCGGACTTCATATGCCTGATTTTCGTGCAGGAGAACGTACCTTCTCCTTAATTACACAGGTAGCAGGTAGAGCCGGACGATATTTTCCAGATGGGAAAGTTATTGTTCAAACCTATAGTCCGGGTAAAGGACCTGTACTTTATGCCTGTCAAAATCGTATAGAAGATTTTTATAGAAGTGAACTTGCAGAACGTGAAATGCTGGATTTTCCGCCTTTCAGCAGACTTTTACGTTTAGTATTCCGAAGTTTTAATAAAGGACTTGCAGCAGAAACAGCCCGCGATGCTGTAAAAATTCTTGCAGAAGGCGCTCCACATGGAATGGAAATTATTGGGCCTGCAGAATGTCCTATCGAAAAAATTAATTCATCCTGGCGATATCAGATTTTACTTAAGGGAAGCTCTATTATTCCGCTTCAAACTGCGGCAAGAAAATTACTTTTTGATTATACACATAATCAGAATGTTTATATTGAATATGATGTGGACCCGGTAAGTCTGCTTTAGTTATAAGCTATTAGTAATAAGCTTTTAGCTATTAGCTTTTCTACACATGTCTTCGGATTCCGTCAAACTTGATTTCATACAGGAATAATCCGTTCGGCGGGGCTGTAACTCCTGCTGCCTTGCGGTCTTTTGCTTCAAGGATTTTTTTCATCGCATTATCCGGAGCATTTTCTTTATCAAGGTTTACAAGAGTACCTGTTAATGTTCTTACCATTTTCCACAAAAAAGCATTTGCTTCAATTTCAAAAACCAAAAGCTCTTTTCCCCAGCGGTCTTTCTGTAAGAAAAATCTTGCACCATCGATATAACGATTATTAGAAATGCTGTCATCACCGCTTGCGGCAAAAGAAGAACAATCTAATTCTCCGTGAAGACATTCACAGTATTTATTCAGGCGCTGTAAATCCGGAGTATAATTTTTGACACGCCAGCAGTAGCGAAGATTATCAGCAGTAACATTTCCATTTAATTCTGTAGAAATGAAATATCTATAGACACGACTTGTGGCAGATTTTCTTGCACTGAAATCTTCAGGCACTTCCCGTGCAGCAACAATTCGAACATCATCCGGTAAAAAAGCATTCAGTGCGCGTATATAATTTTCTGCAGGCATTGAATCAATCGGAGAATAAAAATTTGCAGCCTGCCCTACAGCATGAACTCCACTGTCAGTTCGACCGGAACCGTAAAGAGCTGTCTTTTCTTTATGAATTTTTTCCAGTGCCTTTTCAATCTCTCCCTGCACTGTACGGCCTGCTTCGCCACCTTCGGCATTATCCTGACGCTGCCAGCCACAAAATTCTGTTCCATCGTATGAAATTGTCAGAAGAATATTTCTAGAACTCATCATCATTTACTAATTTAGAAAGATTGTCGTAAAGATTTCGGGCATGTTCCAGAAGAGGACCAGGTTTGTTTTTTGAAGATTTCCCCAAACCAAAGATTCGTGCAATTGCAGTTTTAGACTCACTGAGTTTTTTCAAACGCAGCTGAATATCATCCTGCTGGCCATATTTATACTCAAGAAGACCGCACAAATAAATTACACCATCCCATCCATAATTTTTATCGATATCGGGTCCCATATTATTCAGAGTGGAACTTTTTTCAACACGCTCGGTTTCATTTATTACAGCCTGCTGGTAAAAGAATAATGCCTTACTATAAAACATTTTCGAAATTAAATTATAGTTATGTCCTGAACAATGCTGATTAATTTCATCTGTAAGCCATGCCAGACGCAAAGTAAGTATAGCCTTTTTCATTGTCGGTAAAGTATAAGCACCCATATCATCATAAGTCATAAGTGCCAGATAATACATTGCTGTTCCATCAAAAAGTGTTCTTTCATGTTTTAAATTGAAATAAGGAAAAATAGCTTCACATGCATTTTTACGTTTTTCAGAATGTTCAAAAAGCTTATCTGCATCATCTGGATCCATTTTTTCAGTGAAGTCATTCCATAAAAGAGCTGTATAACAATTAGGGCATACACCAATTTCATAAATTAAAGGATAAATACGACCAAACTTTGCAGAAGGTTCAAAAATACGATGCAATTCTTCTGTAAGCCCACCGGCAATCATACGACCGTTACCACTTCGCATTATTTCACGTTCAAAAGCCTTTTTGCACACAGGACACTGAACTTTATCTTTAGACCAGTACGAAATACTTGCCTTTTTTTCTGGTGTTCCTTTTTTTGATGTTGTTGCCATATCTTACCCCTGTGTAAGCAGCTTTCTGCCTTACTTTTTTTCTAAAATTACAAAAGCAATTGCATATTCTTTTTCGTGACTAAGACTTACAAATGCCTCGCACTCACCCAGCCTCTCTTTCATTAATGAAAGAGCAGCTCCTTCTATATTAAGCAAAGGCTTACCTTCGCTGTTATTTGTTATATAAACATCTTTCAAACTAAAGCCGCTTATACCGCTTCCAAGAGCTTTTGAGAAAGCCTCTTTGGCTGCAAATCTAACTGCATAATGCTGGCATTTCGCAGCCAAAGATTTAGCAGAAGATAATTCTTTTATATTAAAAAAACGATCAATCATTTGCGGATTCTGAACCCATTTTTCAAAGCGTTTCACTTCTGCAATATCAGTTCCAATTCCAGCTATCATTGACCTTCTCCCGAAGTTTCCTCTGTTTTTTCCTCTATATTTTCAGTTTTTACAATTACATTTACAGTGAGTTCTTCATCAGATTTTTCGATTAACTGCAGATTAGCTGGAAGAACATAACGAAGCGGAAGTTCATAAGTACCTGCTTCAGTAATATCATGCATATTGATTTGGACAGCATGCTTTGAAAGAATATAATCTTCCAGCACAGGCATGTTTCCAGAAAGTTTTAGGGTAACCAATGGAAGTTCACCATTTATTTCTAAATTCTCAGCAAGATTTATTACTTCAACCTGAACAGAGTCAAAAGTACGTTCCAACACTTTTGGTTTTACAGATATTTCTGCTTTAAACGGACCTTCGTCCATAACAGTAAGAAGTTTATTTAACTGCTGGAAAGATGTTTCAGTTGAAAAATTTATTTCTGCATTTGAAACATTAATTCTTGTTGTATAAATATGCTCGGTAGCATTAACAATAGATTCTGGTCCAGAAATTTCTACAGTAGAAGGATTCATTGAAATACTATCAATTTCATACCCATGAGCTACATCACCTACTACAGAAGGCATAAGAGGAACATACTTTATAGCTTTTCGGTCTACATCGATTGTTATAGAATCATCCTTTATTTTTACTTCAAAAGGATCATATTCCATAAGGCTTTCTGAAAGAGTGATTTTTACAGGCAGCTTATATGTACCTTTCTTTGTAATATTATCAAGTGAAACTGAGGCAGAAATATCAGATGGAAGAACAGATTTTATTGTTTCTTCTCCTGCTCGTACAACAATAGAAACAGAGCCAGGTACATTACCAACATGCATTACCATTCCATCTTCTATAATCTGAAGAGGAACTACAAAGGTTTTAGAATCAATTAAAGAAGCCTGATGGAAGAAGTAAAGAAAAATTGCAATTATCAGACAGATTACTTTTGCAGGCCAATTATCGAGGATTTTATCAAGCAAACGTTTTTTGTTCATCTACAGTATCCTCCAGTACCTGAGCTTCTGAAGTAATTTCAAGAAGATTCTCGAGAATCTTTCGAACTTCTTCTACAGAAAGGTCATAATTTAACTTAGAATCATATGCAAGACTAAGAGCACCTGTCTCTTCTGAAACTACAAGAACAACAGCATCTGAAACTTCAGAAAGACCAAGAGCTGCACGGTGACGGGTACCAAAAGTTTTCTTGATTGTATAGTTTTCACTTGTTGGTAAAAAACACCCAGCTGCAATCAGTTTTCCACCCTGAATAAAACAAGCCCCATCATGAAGTGAAGTATCTTTTCCAAAGATAGTTATAAGAAGACTTGAAGAAAGATCTGCATTCAGCCTTGTTCCAGTCTGAATGATATTTTCAAGCTGAGTATGCCGCATAAAAACTGCAAGCATTCCTCTCTTCTGTTGTGATAACATTTCTGCAGCAATTAAAACAGCATCTACATAAGTATGCTTTGAACGCGTACCAAAAGCAAACCATCCGTTTTGTCCAATACGTATAAAAAGTTTACGGATTTCCGGCTGAAAGATAAGAGCAAAACCGATTACAAGAGCCGGAGCAATAATGTTCATAATCCATAAAAGAGTCTGAAGTTTTAAAAGAACTGCCACACCATATACAATAACGACAATTAAAAGAGATTTAAGCATCTGTACGCCGTTAGTCTTTGAAATAAAATCGTAGGCCTTGTACAGAATAAAAGACATAACTGCAATATCGAGAAAAGGTCTTATAAAATTGTAAAGATATAGGATTCTGTCAAAACCTAGCATTTATATTTCCTGTATAAATGAAAATTGATTGTAAGCGTGAACCCGATGCAAAAAAACGAAATGATGTTTTTTTGCATCGGAACCCCGCCTTCATCAATTTTCAAAATATAGTTAAATTATACTATATTATCGGAGATTTTTCATCACATTTAACGTATCTATTGTAGAAGATACATCGTGAACACGGATTATTTTAGCACCATTTTGTACAGAAATCATATTCGCAGCTAGAGTTCCGGCAAGGCGTTCTTCTGCAGGACGGCCGGTCATATCACCTATGCAGCGTTTACGGGAAAGTGCCATCAAAACAGGATAACGGCCTGCACAAATTGAAAGAGGAGCCTTTATAAGATTTAAATTCTGTTCCCTTGTTTTTCCAAAACCAATTCCAGGATCCAGAATGATTTTATCTGATGCAACACCATTAGCAAGACAGAAAACGGCTCTCTGGCCAAGAAAATCAGAAACTTCATTAACTTCAGCCTGACCGGTATGCATAAGAATTACGGAAACTCCTGATTTTGCTATAAATAAAGCTGATTCCCGGGAAGGTTCTCCAAAAGAAGCTGCCGTACCATCAGAGGATTTTTCATCTTCTCCATTGTTTTTTTTAGCCCCACTAAGAGCAGTAACATCATTCCATATATCAGCACCAGCAGCAAAGGCTTCCTTAAAAACTTCCAGTTTTGTTGTATCTACTGAAATCGGAATACTTGATTCACGACGCACAGCCTGAATTACAGGTATTATTCTTGAAACCTCTTCTTCTACGGAAACCGGAGTATAGCCAGGACGGGTGGATTCACCACCAATATCAAGGATATCAGCACCCTCCCGAATTAACTGAAGGGCTCTTTCAACGCCGCCCCGGCTTTCGGCATAGAAGGAATCCGGGGTCGCATTTACAATACCCATTACAAAAGCAGGCCGCTCAGTTGCAGCGCGTTTTAAGCCAAACTTTAATTGCAGCATTCTTTTACCGCCTTTTTGATGTGAGATGGAGAAAGGCCCGCCATTTCAAGGACTTCTTCACGAGAGCCATGATTATAGAATGTATCGCCAAAACCAAGTACACGAAAATTATTCATTCCCTTAGCCGCAAGCAGTCCTGACAGATATTCACCTATTCCACCGATAATAACGCCATCTTCTACAAAGACAACTCCATCATATTTCAAAGCAAGATCAAGAAAATAATTTTCATCAAAAGGCTTTATAAAACGAAGCAGATAAACATCTGCATATCCGCCATCAAGCAGAACTGCACGTACAGCTTTCTGAACTTCGCTATACATTCCACCTGTTGCAACAATAAGTATTTTTTTCTTTTTAGCTTCAAGTTCCGCTTCGCTTATATTTTCAATTACAAATTCAGTACAAGGAATAAATATACCTCTTCCAATTTCAACTGGAGAACTCATCTGAGGTACTTCAGTAGGACAGGTTAATTTTGGATATCTTATTACAACTGAAGTACCATGCTCTACTGCCCATTCAAAACAAAGCTTTAAGTCAGCAGCACTAGAGACTGTCATTAGTTCAAGTTCCGGAATCGGGCGGAAAAGCGCAATATCATAAATTCCCTGATGAGTTACACCATCACTTGGAACAGCACCAGCACGGTCAAGCATAAAAACAGTATGAGATTTCTGTAAAGCAATATCGTGAATCATCTGATCTACTGAACGCTGAATAAAAGTTGAATAAATGCAAACTACAGGTACTTTACCGCCTTTGCTTAATCCGCCGGCAAAGGTTACAGCATGTTCTTCTGCAATTCCAACATCAAAAAAACGATCTGGAAATTTATGGGAAAAAGCTGAAAGTCCTGTTCCCTTAGCCATTGCTGCAGTAATTGTAACGATATCTTTATTTTTTTCACCTTCTTCAACAATCAGGTTACTGAATATTTCTGTAAAACTTTCTGCGTCAAATTTTTCTACTGTACCATCACTTGTTTGAAACGGACCTATACCATGAAATAATTCAGGATGATTTTCTGCTGGACTATAACCGCGGCCTTTTTTTGTAACAACATGAACAACAACCGGTCTGTGTAAATTACTAACACGTTTTAACTGCTTTTCAAGGGCAGCTTCATTGTGACCGTCTAATGGACCTACATATTCAAAACCAAAATCTACAAAGAGATTATTTGTAAGAAACAAACCTTTTACAGCACGTTTAATTCTGAAAATTAATTTTTCAAGTCTTTGCCCGAAATATGGAATTTTATCAATTGCTTTATCAACTTTATATCTGAAGGATTGATATCCGGCAGTCATTGTAAGACGGCTAAGATATCTTGAAACCGAACCTGTATTGTGATCAATTGACATCTGATTATCATTTAAGATAACTATTAGATTCTTACAAAGCTGTCCTGCATGAGAAAGTCCTTCAAAAGCCATTCCGCCAGTAAGAGCTCCATCACCAATTACAGCAATAACCTTCCCTTTATCACCATTCAGTTCACGAGCTGTAAGAAGTCCCAAAGCTGATGAAATAGATGTGGAAGAATGTCCGTTTATAAAGTAATCATGGAGACTTTCATTTTTATTTGTAAAACCGGAAAGCCCATCTTTCTTTCGCAAAGTTGGGAATTCTTTATATCTTCCTGTAAGCAGTTTATGAGTATAGCATTGATGACTTACGTCCCAGACAATCGCATCATCTGGACTGTTAAAAACACGATGCAGTGCAATTGTAAGCTCTACTACACCAAGATTACTTGCAAGATGGCCCCCGTTTTTTCCAACAACATTAATTATAGTCTGTCGAATTTCCTGGGCAAGCTGTTTCAGTTCTTTTTGAGAAAGTTTTTTTACATCATCCGGCGAATGAATTTTTGAAAGTAAAATTTTTTCTACCCCAATATGAAAGTCATTAAGTTTGTTGAAATGACCTTTTTAATTATACAAGGTGGTTTCGACATACTCAACCACCGCAGAATACTATAAAAAAAAGACCGCGTATAACGCGGTCTTTCAACACATAGTCTCGACCTAAAAACTACTTGCTCTTATGTCGATTACGTCTAAGCATCTTCTTTCGCTTATGTGTCGCCATCTTCTGGCGCTTTCTTTTCTTTCCACAAGGCACGATGGCACTCCTTAAAACTTATATATAAGTTTTTATATTATGCAGATTTTAGGTATTTGTGTCAATAGACAAACTATGGTTTTATATTATAAAGGTACAGAATTAATCGATATATATTTTTCTTCTTTACTTGTAAGTCCACTTTGTATTCTTACTATATCACTATAGGTATTAAGAACTCCATCTTCAGAAGAAAACTTTATTTCTAGATAATAAGTGCCTGCATCTATATAATTAAAATACTGAACATATTTCTCTGAATCATCATTATATATTTCAAGATTTTGAGTATGCTTAACTTCCATAGAAGGATAACTATATAGTTTAACAGTTGCATTGTTTACCACTGAACTGTAGAATTTTATTTTGACTTCTAAATTACCATTTGTATTATAAACTGAATTAAGAGAAAATTTTACAGAAGAATATTCACCTTCTGTTATTCTGACAGTTTTTGTATCCTGATAACGTTGATGATTATACGTTAATTCAATTGAAATTTCCCAATCTCCAGGTACAAGAGAAATATTTGAATACATACCAGAAGAGTTTTCCCACTCCCCCAGTAACATTTTTAAATTACCAGATTTTGTACCATATAATCTTATATTAGTTATTTCAGATGTATCAATTCTTGGTTTTATTGTACGTGATTTTTCCTCTTCATCAAATGATATTCTGATATAACCTAATCCTGTGTGATTTTCAGTCTCTTGAAAGTTACAGGAAGAAAGAATAATAAAAGAAAGAGAAAAAATTAGTAATAAAAATAATCTGTTTATTTTCTTTTTCATTTTACATTCCTCCTAATATTTATTTACCTGACAGTAATATGAATAAACATTACCACCTGAAGTTACAATTAACATAATATCATGAATACCATTTGCCCATGTCGAAGTATCAAAACTTACAGAGCTTTGATCGTTATAAGCTGTTTGCACAATACCATCAAGGCGCCATTCATAAGAATCATAATCTTCTGATGCTGTAAAAGTAATAATATTTTCTGACCAGGTCCATCCTACCCAGACATCAGAATCAGACTGGACACTAATTGTAACATAACCGGCTGCATTTCCGCCCGGTGTATATTTAGCGTATAAATCAATCCAGGTCAATCCTCCATAAGTTGTTTCTGTTAATGGAATATCAAAATCAAATGGAGTAGATTTCAAGCCTATTACATTTCCATTATACCATTGTCTTTCATACCAGCCTTCAAATGTATAACCTGGAATTTCTGGAGCTCCGGCTGGACGAGCTGGTTTATTATTCCATTCAACCTGCTGTTCTTCTCCATATGATTTATATTCTCCGTTTTTATCTTGATACTTGAAATTAATATGATATATCTTAACTCCCCAGTAAGCATATATACTTGTATCAGCTGTTATACCTGTAGTAATAAACGGATCATTATTTTGTCCATTTTTACACCAGCCCCATGAATCATAAGTAAGATTTTCAGCATCTGCAGAAGCAGATAAGTCAAACCCTTTTATTTCACGTCCTGTATTTCTCCAGATATCTGTAATATGTCTTATCCTGTCAGTTGTATAATAAGTTCCTACCCTAAAACGAGCGCCTCTTCCATAATGTACAACCTGTGTACGGGAATCATTTTCTTTATCATAATATGTTACTGAAACAACATCTTCACTCCATACTGCATATAAATCAAGACATTCAGTAAGATTCTCAACATTATCAAAATAATAATAATCTGGGAGGCTTGCAGACGGACTTCTTGCCCAGCCAACAAAACCATAACCATTTCGTTCTTCCCACATATAATCTTCAAATGAATAAAATTCAATTTGATATTCTTCCTGTTTACCCTGATAAACGCGATCCAGACCATCATTACTATGATAATTAATGGTTATAATTGGAGCCCATTTTGCATAGAGTGTCATATTTCCTGTTACCGGAGAATTTGGATCAAACATTATTTCTGTTTCAGGATCCAGACACCAGCCCTTAAAATTATACCCTTCTTTTGTAAGTGAACACAATTTTTCATATACTTCAGGTTCTATAGGATCTCCATAAGGCACTACTATAGATTCAATTGTATCATCACAATTTGTAACAAAATCGATATAACATTTTTTTGCCCATAATGCATAAAGAGAGACAGAATCTGGACCAACAGTCATTGAAAGTATTCGTCCTCTTGAATCATATATATAACCTTCAGGATTTATGTTTCGATATTCAGGTTTTACGTTCCAGCCTACTACCATGTAATCATCTTTTTCATATTGAGGAAAAGAAAATTTTAATACTGTTTCGCCTACTCTATATGTTTCATCTGTATGAGGTGAATCTGATTCTATTGATTCGTAAAAAGAAACTTTCGTAAGCAATTGCGTATCAAGCTTTGCTTTTATGTCACCACCAAAATTGATGTTTTCGCAACTTGAAAATAAATAAAAAGTCAGGAGTATAAAAATATAGAGATATTTTTGAAGTCTATTTTTATCAAAAAGCATTTTCACTTCTCCTTTATCAAAATCTTATTCCGGCTGTAATATATGGTGAAATTAAACCTGTACTAACATCGTTCATAAAGATGTTAGTATAATCTGCACCAATTTCAAAAATGATAAGCTGTTTAGGAACTATTGTAAGGGAAAGTCCACCGCCTGCCATAAAATATGCGAAATTTTCACTTATATTATGCTTTTCTGAAGTTTCAACCTTAAAAATAAGATTTGTCTGCATTAAAGAAATTCCGCCACCACCTTTAACAGAAAGCCAGAGCTTATTCTTTGCAAAAGAAAATCTATAAATAAGATTTGTCTGAAGCATATTCATATCAAGTTTTAAGTCATAATATACATTTGAATAAGTATAACAGGTTCTTGAACCTGCAATCTCCAGACCAAACCGCCATTTATTTTTGTGGATTGGAAGAAAATCTATTCGAGCCGTAAATGAAGGTGTAAAACCATTCATAAAGTATTTAGAGATAAAATCATTATCATATAAACAGAAGTTTGCTCCAACCCCAGCATTTACATAAAATTTACGGTCATAATTTAACCATTTTTCATGACGTTCTGCTTTTCTCTGAGCTTCAATTTCTTCATCGTCAGGAATTTCAAGATCATCATAATAATCATCATTCATCTCTTCTTCTTCAAAAATCTGTGAAGCCATTGAGATGATATCATCTGTATATTTTAATCCGTTTACCGGAACATTTGGATTTGCAGCAACATCATTTTCAAGTTTTTCTCGAGCGGCGAGTTCTGCTGCTATACGTTCTTGTTCGGCAAGTTCTTCAGCAAGACGTTCCTGTTCTATTCTTTCTGCTTCAAATCGTTCACGTTCAAGTCTTTCCTGTTCTGCAGCAAGACGTTCCTGCTCAATTCTTTCAGCCTCGAGTCTTTCACGTTCAAGTCTTTCCTGATCTGCAGCAAGACGTTCCTGCTCAATTCTTTCTGCCTCAAGTCGTTCGCGTTCAAGTCTTTCTTTTTCTGCTTTTTCAGCGGCAAGACGTTTTTCTTTCATTGTATCCTGAACTTCAAAAGGTTCAGATTCTGAAAAAAGACCACTCGGGTTTGTTACAACAAGCTGCCACTTACCTTCAGGAACATTTTCAAAATGAGATTTACTTGCATGAAGAACCTCAGAAGCATCAGCATCTATAGCAGAATCAATTAAAAGATTTCCTGCAATTGTTTCTCCGGTTTCCGGATTTACAAGTTCAACTTTTGATCCTGTAGTTACATCTTTAATTTCAACATCTAGTTCAAGAGTCTTTCCATCTTCTTCAAGTGATTCTAAAGTCTGTTCCATAGAAATTGCAGGCTGACTTGCTTTTAATACTTCCAGCTGATTCCAACCACTGTTTACAGACTCCCTTCCCAAAAGGTCATAAGCTGTAATTTTGTATTTATACTTACCATTAGGAAGTGAGATTTCCAGAGAGTTATTTTCTGTTGTTACTGTCTGAATAATATTTCCAGAAATATCCTGAATCTCAATTCTATATTCAAGAACGTTTTGATCTGCACTCCAGCGAAGTGTTTGTGTAGAATATGTTTTTGCATTTTTTGATTTTGTCTGGGCATAAAGAAGACTTGTGCCTGCTGCAAAAAACAAGCATACAATCAATGAGAAAAATCTTTTTTTCAAAAAGAGCTTATTCTTCACTGTACATCCTGCCCGGGTTTTCTGCCTTAATCTCCTTTGGTGCAGCAAACTCTATATTAAATTCTCCAGTAGCAACAGGAGAACGTCTTTCTTCAAAACCATCTTTTGCATAACTATAAGCAGTTACATTCCAGATAAATTTTCCAACATCAAGATTTGAAAGCTTTCTGTAACGAAGTCTATTTGAACGCAAACCTTTTTCAGAATAAATCAAATTCATTCTTCCATTAGTTTCGCGCTTATATAATACAAAATTATATTCTGTACTATCTGGAACATCATTCCATTCAAATGTAATGTTTCGATTCTTTCTCAGATATTCTGAATTCATTACAAAATTATATTCAGGTGAAATTAAACGAGGAGTTTCAAGTTCAAGAACAGGACCTATTGTAAAACTGCGTTCTTTTGAATTAAGAGAGAAACCTTCTTTTGAGGAAGCAATAATTTGCCATTTGTAAACACCTGAAGACAATCGAGGTATTGCTTGAGTTGTCTTTACAACCTTTCTTCGCTCTACTTCTTTGAATGTTCCATCATACTGCTGCTTTTTAAGAACAAACTCTGTTGTTACAGGTTTATCTGTACCGTTTCTCCAGCTGAAGTTTACAGGATTTCTAAGAGCAGAAAGTCCATCAATTTTAACTGCATCTACAGGCTGAATCTGTGTAATTGCTTCAGCAGCACGTACAGTAAAATCTACAGTCTGTACCGGTCCTGTACGAAGATTTGAATTATCAGTCTGTGAAGCAACAGCCTGAATTCTAAGAGAATAAGAATCATCTGGTAAAACAAAACTTGCAGAAGTTCCAAGGGCCTCTGGATTTTCTGCAACAAGATTGTTATCAGAATCATATACACGGATATTATAAAAATCTGCACCTGCAACAGGTCTCCAGCCAAGTTTTACAATACCTGATTGTGTAGCTATAATTTCTTGATTTTCAGCGACAGTAACAAGAGAAGGGGCAGTAAGTGTTTTTAAAACTTCAAAATGTCGGGCTTCTGTATAATCTGTATTTCCATTTGAATCTGTTGTACCAATTCTCCACCACCAGTTTCCATCTGAAAGACTAATATTTTCCAGAGTATTTCCCAGTACTTCTTTTTCAACTTCAATAGAATTGAAGTCATTATTTTTTGCGATTTGTAAAACTGATTTATTGTTTTTTACTTCATCAGCGAGCTTCCAAACAAATTGGGTAGAAGCAATTTTTGAAGTTTCTGTACTATACTCTTCTGGCGGGTAAATTAATCTTGTATCACCTGGAACATATTCTGTTGCAGTAAATTTCCATACTTCACTTTCAGGTTCAAAATCTTCATCTTCATTTGTAGTTCTGATTACCTTCCAGTAATAATCTTTTGTAGTCTCCGGAGCCGTTAATTTTGCATGTATATTTTTATATGTTGTATTTTTTCTATATAAAATATTTGAAAAATCTTCTGTATCAGAAAGAATAACTTCATAATTTGCATCTGTCGAATCTGAACTCCAGATGAAATTTATATTTAAATTGTCCTTATAAGAAATTGTAGTATCTTTAAAAGGTACGGCAAGTTTAGGAGCTTTCAAGCTTCCCCCTTTTACAATACTAAAAGAAGCTACACTACTTTCTCCTGTATAACCTGCAGAATTAATTTCATAATACGGCGTTACCTGCCACCACCATATTCCCTGTCCCAGAGAATCTGATTGAAGTGCAGTTTTATAAACTTTTTCTTCAATAATTGGATTTTCCATATCCGGAGATGATGAAACCTTTACCAGATAATGATCTGCATGATTTCTTTCCTGCCAGCTGAAATTGATTTGAGGATTTCGATTTCTATAACGGAAAACTGCATCATTAACTGGAGAAAGCAGAGGAACTGGTTCTGCATCAATTACTGCGATTTTACCTTTTTCTGCTTCATCTGAATGCTTTTCTGTATATACCCGCCAGTAGGCAGTTCCCTCAGGAAGATTCAAAAGGAATTCTGAAAGGTCTTTTACTACATATTCTTTTGAAATAACTGAGAAATCTTTTTTATTTGAAGTTTGAATAATTACATCTTCGTCTGCAGCTTCTTCTGATTTTGTCCATTCAAGTTTTACCGGCATTTCGCCACCATCAGAATTCAAAAGTCTGAGTTCCTGAGGAATTGAAGTTACAGTTATAGATTTTTTTCGGATTTCTCCATTATTACTTACGCTTACAGATTCTCCAGCGATGAGAGATGTTGTTTCACCATTACGCCCTTCGATAGAAGCTGAACCATTTTTAATATCAACAGTTCTTACATCACCATTTCCCCTTTTTGCAGAAAGAGCTGCCCCCTTACCTACGGTAACTTCTGAGCCATCATCCAGTGAAAGCTTAACATTTCCTTTATCAGAAGCATTAAGTGAAACAGAACCACCATCAAGTGAAATTTTAAGTCCTTCAGATTCAGAATAATTAATCTGAATCATTGTATTTTCGTAAAGAGAAAGTGTTGTTCCATCAACAAAAGAAAACTGGGCTTCAGCAAGATCAGAAGTTCGAACAAAGTCACCGTTATAAAGAGGGGTAGATTTATTAACACGTTCCCAAACAACACGGTCATCAAATTTTCGTTGAGTAATTCTGTCTTTGTATGTAATTTCTGCAACCTTTTCTTTATCGCTGCGCCCTGCCGTTGAATTCAAATCTTTCCAGAAGGTATAGCCGAAATATGCAGCAACTGAAAGACAGAATAAAACGACAAAGGTATCACGAACCGGCGACTTGAATCTTGTTCTCTTCCGCATCCAAATTCACCTTTCCAAAATCAGGCTCAGCAATACCAAGCAGTTTACGCATTTCTGAGAGAGTCTTTGGTCCTTTAGGACCAACAGCAAGCTCACAGTCTTTATCTACAACAAAGTCCTTGTCAAAGCTGAAGAACTTTTTAATATCAAAACCAGGCATATTTACAACACCGAAAAAGTGCTGTTTCCCCTTTCCTTTTACTTCAAAGTCTACAGGAATCTGTTCAACAACAAGTTCACAAGGTTTGTTTTCGGGCTTAATTGTAAAATTATTTTCTTTACACTTTATAAAATCATATTTAAGAATATCATAAGTATCCTGAGTTATCAGAGTGTCAGTACCACATGGTTTATTTGAAGCTTCTGTACGGCTTGCAAAGTTTACAGCATCTCCGATAGAAGTATATTCCATTTTATCAAAACTACCCATAAAACCTACTGTAGCACGGCCTGAATTCAAACCGGCACCAATTCTGATATGAGGTTTATATTTTGCAAGAGGTTCTTTTTCGTGAGCTTTTGTAAAAGCTTCTGCTTCTTTATTATAAAGCATAAGAGAATAGCGCATTGCCATACAGCAGGTAATTGCCGCAAGAGCATCACGTTTTACATAAGCATCATGACGTTTTTTTAATTTTTTATATTCAGCAGAATCAGAAGGAAGCTGTTCCCAGTCAAGACTTTCGTTACGCAGCACACCCCAGGCAGCCATAATTGCATCACCTTCGAACTTATCAACAACTCCACCGGTTCTTGTAATACATGAAACCATACGACTCATATAATCATTCAAAAAGTTTATGATTTCAGCAGCTGATTTTTCACCAAAGCGGTTTTTAAATCCATCAGAAATTGCAGTAAAGCCGCGAATATCGCTGAAGAAAATTGTAATATCTTTAAGATGAGGTTCAAAATCTATCTTCTTTTTAATGATAGCTTGAGTTACACCCTTATTGGTAAGTTTTGTAAATGTATTAAGAATTTCACGTTCATTTTTAGTACTTTTTGCAAGAACACCAATTTCATCTTTTCTTTTATCTTTAAGTTCACCAAACAATTCTGTATTAAAATTTCCGTCGTTAATTTCATTTACAATTGCAGTAAGAACTTTCAGCGGCTGGCTGAGAGATTTTGAAAAGAAATAAATAATGAGAATTGCAAGAGCCAGAATTGTAATAGAAATATAAATATTTCTGCGGGTTGTGGTTCTTACACCTTCAAGAACGATATAAGTACTTACAGTTGTAATAACTGCACAATCTCCAAATGAAAGCTTTCTGAAAGCACCAATATATTCACTACCATCTTTTGTATGATAAGTAATCTGACTGTTGTTTGCAGGGCTTTCCTGCATAGCTTTTACAATCGGATTTGAACTTTCATCTGCGGCAGACATAGTAAGTGAATTATCACTGTGAATAAGGATTTTTCCATCCTTGTTTACAAAGAAAGACTGATTTACACTTCCAGAAGAAAAACTTTCGACAAGATCTTCAGCAGAATAGAGAAAAGCAACAGAAGTTGCATTTCCACCATTTATAACAGGATAGAAAAATGAAAGAACCGGTACATTAAAGAATACAGAAGCATTCTGAATTTCAATATAGCCGTTTGCTGCTTTTTCAAGCATTTCATCATCCTGCAGAAAATATGTAAGAGCTGTATCTGCATCAAGTTCACGCGAAAGGAAAAAAGCTGTATTTGTAAAAACACGCCCGTTTTCAGGAAGGTATACGGCCGCAACGGCTTTGTTGCGTTCAAAAAAGAGGTTTTCCATTGCTTTGATTTCGGTTGTATTCTCTCCGGCTGTGTTTAACAGGTCGAGGAACATAGCAACAGAAGAAATCGCCGAAGTAATTCGGTTTTCTGTATCGGATGCGGTGCGGCTGTTGATTGTAAGGTTATTTTCTTCGGCGCTTGTGCGGACGTCGTTGCTTACGAAGTATGAGACGGCATAGGTTACACCGCCTAAAGCAACCAGAACTATCATGGAAATAATCGCTATCAGCTTTACACCAATAGGATGCCGAACTTTGTCTATTATTTTATCTCTCTGTTTATTTTTCTTTTTCACGTTAATTTGCCCATTATATTATCGAAACATTATAACACTTATAGAAGATTCTATCAAATAATTATAATTTTTCTAAAATTTTATTCTTATTTATGATTCTTTTTCAGTTTTTATAAAATGATTTTATTATATTGCTAATTTTTACATATTCCTGTTCAGAAGAAGTAAAGTCTATAATTGTACTTCCTGGTATATCACGTATATAAGTATACTGTTTTTTTGCATAGTTACAGCTATGATGTTTTATTGCCTGGCGTATTTGGTCTTTATCATCTGATTCAAACCATTCACTATAACCAATTGCTTTCATACCTGGAGATTCTTTTGTATAACCTTTTGCAATCAAAGAACGAACTTCAGTTTCAAGCCCCGCATCAAACATCTGATCTACCCTCTGTCTTATTCGTTCGTAAAGAATATCTCGGGGAGGCTCAAGTACAATAAATTTAAAATCAAACTTATTTCGAAGCTGCCCCTGACCTTCTGCCTTAAAACTAGATCGTGGTTTACCGCATAAATAATAAACCTCAAGGGCACGACAGATTCTATAAGCATCATTCGGATGTATTTTAGCCGCACTTTGCGGGTCGATTTTTTTTAATTCATTATAGAGTTTTTGATTTCCTTCACGGCTGATACGGTCTTTTAATTCATTCCTTAGTTTTTCATCAGAAACAGGAGTTGGAGCCAGTCCATATAAAAAGTTTCTGATGTAAAAACCAGTTCCACCGCAGACAACAGGAAGATGGCCTCTTGAATTGATTTCTTCACAGGCAATATCTGCGGCATTTACAAAATCTGAAACATTATACTGTTTGTCAGGAGTAAGAAGATTTATAAGATGATGAGGTATTTCTTTTTGAAGGGCTTCATCAGACTTTGCTGTACCAATATCCATTCCTTTATAAACAGCCTGTGAATCTGCACTTATAATTTCAGCGTTTAAAATAAAATGACTGCCCTGAGTTGAAAACAGTTCCCTCGTTAAGGCAGTCTTTCCCGAAGCTGTGGGCGCAAAAATTACTAAAACTTTAGTCTTTGTGCTCAATACGGTATGTTACTCTATTAGTAAAAAGCTGTTTTGCAGCTGCACAAACAACCTTATCCTGATTAGCAGCAATTTCTGGATCATTAACCTTTGCCATCTGATAAGCACGGAGACTTGCTGCTACTGTAATTTCATAAATATTACCATTAAATGTTACTAACTGTTCCAAAGGAAAAACCATTATTCACCTCAAATATAATAGAATATTTTAACAATTACATACACTTGTGTCAAGAAACATGCAACGTCAAGCCGAACATCAACGTCGGGGCTGTCAAAAAAGTATTGTCATGCTGAACTTGTTTCAGCATGACGAAGAATATATGATATTGCGGGCACAGCGGGCGGCGGTTGTAGTTCCAGAATCACAGCGTTGCATTGTCATAACAATTGTAATTCCAGATTCCCGGTCTACACTCATATATGGTCCAAGCCAGCCATCCCAGCCAAACTCACCTTTACTTGTAAACACATTGCAGGCACCAGGATTTGCGGCAACTCTCATAAGGTTACAATAGCTGTAGCCTGCGAGATGAGGCATTTTGATGTCAAAAGTTCTTTGTACATCCGGCATAAGGCGGGATTCACTAAAACGACGGACGGTATTTTCGCTTAATATACGGCAGCCATCCAGACACCCGCCATTGTTAAGCATCAGAGCGAATTTCATATAATCATCAACTGTAGAACAAAGACCTGCTCCACCGCTTTCAAAAGCAGGCTTGTGATTCATTTTATCCTGTATACCAAGATTGCAGTCAGTAAATAGCTCAAGCCGGTGTTTTTCAACACCTTCACTCCAGTCTTCTACTGAACGATAAACCTTAGCAAGTCTGCCTTGTTTGGAATCCGGTACATAAAAATCTGTATCATTCATACCAAGAGGCTTAAAGATACGATTGTATAAAAACTGGCTGAATTTCATTCCGCTTACTTCTTCAATTACAGCGCCAAGAATATCTGCTGAATAACCATAGTTATACTCAGTTCCTGGCTCAAAATTAAGAGGAATAGTGGCAATACGGCGGGCAAATTCTCTTGTAGTAATCTGATTTTTACCGCCATCCTTTTCATCTTCATTAAGATCATTTATAAGTTTAGAAGTAAGATGCTCTCCATAAAAAGATGCTTCACCCCAGGCTCCGTAACCATAGCCGCTTGTCATATTTAATAAATCCTGAATAAGGATAGGTCGTGAAGCAGGCTGAGGATTTCCAGATCTGCCATGCTCAGTACAAACCTTTACATTTTTGAATTCAGGCAGATAACGGTATAATTCGGCTGCAAAATCAAGTTTTCCCTCTTCCATCAAAATCATTGCAGCAACCGCAGTTACAGGTTTTGTCATTGAGTATAAACGGGCAATTGTATCCCTCTGATAAGGCCGTTCATTTTCTATATCTGCCATACCTGACTGCCAGTAACCGATTTCCCGGCTATCTTTATAAAGAAGCAGATTTAGCCCTGCTGCATTTTTTTCTTTAGTAAACATGTCCAGTACATGTTGAATATTCTGTAATTTTGATAATTCCATATAAATATTTTATTGCATAAAAATTTAAAAACAAATAGTAATTTATTCTTAAAAAAGCGTAAATAATTCTACTTTATTCAATAAATTTCTTAATTGTATAAATGCACGATATGAAATATAATTGAAGCAGAATTAGTTAAAGGTTTAACTACTATTTTAATAAATAAAATTCTATTATGCTGAAATTGTTTCAGCATCTACTAGAGGATTCCGAAACAATTTCGGGATGACGAAGGAAGGTAAAAAAATGGGAAACAAAGAACTTATCGAAAGCGGTTCTGCCGTTCTGGGAATTGAATTCGGCTCAACTCGTATTAAGGCCGTGCTGATTAACGAAAAATATGAGCCAATTGCCGGCGGCTCTTATACCTGGGAAAATACTCTCGACAATGGAATCTGGACCTACCCTTTAAGTCAGATTCACGAGGGCTTGCAAACCTGTTATGCAGATCTAAAAAAAGATGTTGCCGAAAAATACGGTGTAAAACTTACAAAGTTCAAGGCCGGTGGTATTTCTGCTATGATGCACGGCTACCTTGCTTTTGACAGCTCAGAAAATCTTCTGGTTCCTTTCAGAACCTGGCGCAATACAATTACAGGCCAGGCTTCTAAAGAGCTTTCTGACCTCTTCAACTTCCCTGTTCCAGAGCGCTGGTCTATCTCTCATCTTTACCAGGCAATTTTGAACAAAGAGCCTCATATAAACAAAATAAGCAATGTTTATACACTTGCAGGTTATATTCACTATATGCTTACAGGAAAGAAGGTTCTTGGTGTAGGAGACGCCAGCGGTATGTTCCCTGTAAAATATAATAATGGAAAAGCTGACTACAATCCTGATTTCAAAGCTAAGTTTGAAGCCCTCCCTGGCGTAAAGGCTCTTGGTCTTAAGCTTGATTCTGTATTCCCTAAGGTTTTGATGGCTGGCCAGGAAGCCGGAACTTTGACTGAAGCTGGTGCTAAGTTTCTTGACCCTACAGGTGATTTGCAGTCTGGTATTCCATTCTGTCCTCCAGAGGGGGATGCAGGAACTGGTATGGCTGCAACAAACTCAGTTGCTGCAAAAACTGGTAACATCTCTGCCGGAACTTCTGTATTCAGTATGGTAGTCCTCGAAAAAGATTTGAAAAAGGCCTACCCTGGAATTATCGATATCGTAACAACTCCAGATGGTCTTCCTGTTGCAATGGTTCACGCAAACAACTGTACAGGCGAACACAACTACTGGATGGATCTTTTCTACGAAGTTGCTACACTTATGTGTGGCGAAGCTAACGTTCCAAAAATCGGTAAGTTCTTTGATGATTTGATTGGAAAATCTCTTGAAGCTGATAAGGACTGCGGCGGACTTCTTGCTTACAACTATCTTTCCGGTGAAACAATTACTGGCTTTAATTCCGGACGTCCATTGTTCGCTCGTGCAGAAAATGCTAAGTTCAACGTAGCAAACTTTATGCGAGTTCAGATGTTCGCATCTCTTGGAGCACTTCGTGCAGGTATGAATATTCTTTATGATGAAGAAAAAGTGCCTGTAGAAAGCATGACAGGGGCTGGCGGATATTTTAAGACCGAAGCTGGTCTTAAATACATGGCAGCAGCCATGAAGACATCAGTCAGCGCTATGGAAACTGCAGGTGAAGGTGGCCCTTGGGGTATGGCATTGCTTGCGGCATTTGCGGCTGCAGGTAAAAAGAATCTTCCAGAGTTCCTGAATAAAGAAGTATTTGGTAACTGTAAGAAGACAACATCAGCTCCTGAAAATGAACTCGTAGAGAGTTTTAATATTTATTTTGACAGATATATGAAGGGCCTTGCCATCGAAAAGGCTGCTGTAGAAAATCTTTAAAAATGTAGTTTCGATACGCCCTTTCGGGCTACTCAACCACCGCGGTGATTGAGTGCCGCGAAAGCGGTGTATCGAAATCACCATAATACACGAGGAAACAAATGACTTACGAAACACTTAGAAATCAGGCTTACGAAGCTAATATGAAAATCCCGGAAAACCACCTTGCTCTTTATACATGGGGAAACGTTTCTTCTTTTGATAAAGATAAGGGAGTTTTCGCAATCAAACCTTCTGGAGTTCCTTACCCGGAGCTTACTCCAGAATCAATGGTAATTATTGATCTGGATGGAAAAAAAGTTGACGGTTCTTTGAATCCTTCAAGCGACACCCCTACACATGCAGTTCTTTATAAAGAGTTTGCAATGAATCAGGGAGGAGACGTTGGTGGAATTATCCATACACATTCTACATGCGCAGTTGCATGGGCTCAGGCTGTACGCTCTGTTCCGCTTTTTGGAACTACACATGCAGACCATATTCAAAAGTCTGTTCCGTGTACACCTTATCTGAGTAAAGAAGCTGTAGAACGCGACTATGAAAAAGAAACTGGTCTTTTGATTGTAAAGCACTTTGCAGAACTTGGACTTAATCCTAGCGAAGTAAACATGGTTCTTTGCGGAGGTCATGGTCCTTTTGCATGGGGTAAAAATGCAGACAAGGCTGTTTATAACGGAACAGTACTCGAAGAAATCTGCCGCATGGCTATGTATACTCTGCAGATTCGCCCGGATGCAACTGAGCTACCTGATTATATTGTAAACAAGCACTATATGCGTAAACATGGTCCTAACGCATATTACGGACAGGGAAATAAATAGTTACACCTAAATCCTGGCTCCTGGTCGTGATTCACAGGTCAAAAACGCGGAATAATCCGCTAGACGTTTTTTGGGGTATGAAAACCATAAAAATGCCGCTCACGCGGCATCCCCAAAAAAAGTCTTTTTGCCCTGTACCTCACTCCCTCGCACCAAAATTTCGTTTTACTAATTATTTTCCGCTCCATACATCATATTTTTTAACAATAAAAAATCTACAATTTCTTTATTTCCCTGTCATAACTGTGTTATAATAAAAAAAATGAACCGCTCTACTTCCACATCTGCAATTATTCTGTCACTACGGCCGCTGGGAGAAAATAACTCCAGCGTTACCCTGCTTACTCCAGAATCAGGTATTGTTTATGCGGTTCTTTATGGCGGTCCTAAAAGCAGGCTGCGTTCTCTGGTTAGCCAGTGGAACAGCGGAAAAGTCTGGCTTTATGAAAATCCGGAAAAAAATCAAATCAAAATAAGTGATTTTGAAGTTGCAAATTATCATGCATCATTTAGTCAGAATCTTTTTAAATCTTATGCCGCCTCTCTTGCTGCAGAACTGGCTATAAAAACCCGCTGTGCCGGCAGCACTTCCCAGTGTTTTTTACTTATTTCAGGTTTTCTCGATGGAATGGAGCTGTGTGATGAACAGCAGAGCCGTCTTGGGCTCATCCGTTTTTTATGGAGATATCTTGAACTGCTTGGAATTCAACCTTTAACTCACGTCTGCTCTAATTGTGGAAGAAATATTTTAGATTCACGGTTTGCACCAAATGCCTTTTCATATTATAATAGTATGGAAAACAGTTTTATCTGTCCTGAATGCACAGTTTCATCAGGCAGTGGACACTCGGAAAATATGATAAGCATACAATTTAATGCAGTTCAATACCTTTCCGCGCTAACCGTCCTTACGCCCTTTGAAGCAAGAAAGCTTTCTATCGACGAAGAAACATATGGACAGATACGGCAATTTGTTTTCTTTTTGATTGAAAACAGTATAGACCAGAAATTGAACTCGATCGAAACTGGGATGGGGATTTTGTGAGAGCCGACACTTCAATTAGCAATACATCAAACTGGATTAAAAAGCCAGTTGCAAAGCAGCAGATTGAGCCGCTTTGTAAATTATTTAACATTACTCCTCTGCTCGCTTCTATTTTTGTCAGAAGGGAAATCTCCGAAGGCAAAGAACTTCTTTATTATCTTGAAGATGATTTGCGATTTCAGCACAATCCTTTTTGCTTTAATGCAATGGAAGATGCTGTTGAACGTATCATTCAGGCAAAAGAAGAAGGGGAAAAAGTTCTTATTTTCGGAGACAGTGATGTTGATGGAATTACAAGTACAGCAATTCTTTATGAACAGCTTGTAAGAATGGGAATTGATGTTCAATGGCGTCTCCCGGTCAAAGATGATGGCTATGGACTTTCTCTTTCTGCCGTAGATGATTTTGCGGCTCAGGATGGCACATTAATAATAACAGTCGACTGTGGAATCTCAAACAACGATGAAATAGCACATGCAAATGAACTTGGTATTGATGTAATTGTTACAGATCATCATAATCCGCCTGAAAATCTTCCAGAAGCAATTATTCTAATAGATCCAAAAATTGCAGATTCAGGCTATCCATTTGATGGTATTTCTGGTGCAGCTGTTGCCTACAAACTTGTAAGTGCCCTTCGTTTTTCTCAGACAGATTTTTATGGAGCTGAAATCTGTATTCTCGAACTGACAGAAAATAAAGAGGAAAAGTGCGTTTATGCAGACTGCGTAAAAATTAAAAATCTTGTAAAAATCAAAGAGCTGCATGAAAAAATAATTCCGGGCCAGACATCAATTTATGATTTAAAGCTTCCCTACTTTTTGCAGGGGCAATTGATTTATTCCTGGGATTCAAAAAAATCTCTAAATATTCTTGAAGGACTTTTTGGACGCGGAATCGAATTTAATCTGAATGATCTTAGAAATGAAATTGCAAATATAATTCCTTCTGTACATGGAAAATCAGCAGCACAGATAAAAGCAATGTCTCAGCTTGCAAAGTATTATAATGATGAAAATGAACTTGAAAGCATCTACAATCTTTATGTTACTTACTGTAAAAAAATCATAGCACAAAAAAAGCCACAGCAGGCAGCAGATGAACAAAAAGATTTACAGCTTGTTGCCCTGGCCGCCCTTGCTGATATCATGCCGATGAAAAACGAAAATCGTATTTTTGTCCGCAGTGGAATTGCCTCTATAAAGAAAGACAGACCTCGTTCAGGGCTTGCAGAACTTTTTAATAAACTTAATATTAATCTTGCTTCTCTTAATTCTACAGATCTTTCCTGGACTCTTATTCCGGCTTTGAATGCAGCAGGTCGCATGGGAAAATCAGACCTTTCTCTTAAGCTTTTGATTTCTGAAAATCCGCGTGAACGGGAAGAGCTGGCAGATATCATTTATGGCTTGAATGAAGAACGCAAAGAACTGGTATCTTCTGCATATTATAAAGTTCATGATGAAGCAGAAGAGAGTTTAAGTCTTCATTCAAATAAACTCTGCATTTCTATAAATCAATGTATAAATAAAGGAGTTACAGGAATTGTTGCAGCACGCCTTATGCAGGATTTTAATGTTCCAACAATTGCAGTAACTTTTGAAAATGATATATACACAGGTTCAATGAGAAGCTGTAGAGGTTTTTGCGCAACAGATTTTCTAGACAGTCTTGGAGATATTTTTATAAATCATGGCGGCCATAACTTTGCAGCAGGCTTCAGTTTTTATAAAGATAAACTTGAAGTTTTTATGGACAAAGTAAAAACAGCAGCTTCTAAGGTAAATCTTGAAAACGAAAGTTATGATATTAATGTAGATGCAGAAATTCCACCTCTTCATCTTACACCAGAAAACTTTAACATTATGGATACCTTTGAACCTTGCGGTGCAGAAAATCCGGAACTTATTTTATTAACACGTGGAATTAAACTTATTGATACTATGGTTCTCGGAAAAAAAGAACCGCATCATTTAAAGCTTATTTTTGATACGGGTAAACATAAAATTCCTGCCATGTTCTGGGGACAGGCAGAAAGACTTAAAAAAGACATTTCAATCGGAAAAGACTATGATATACTTTATAATATGAGCCGAAATTATTTTAACGGCACAATTACAAAACAACTGATTATTAAAGAAATGGTTCTTTCTACAGGAGAATAACATGAAAAAACTACTGCTCGCAATTCTCTGCGTATTTCAAATCAACCTTATTTTTGCAGCAAGCGCAAAATATGAATCAGAAAACTATAATCTTAATCTGAATTACAATGATGTTATTACTCCGGGTGATGCAATTTTTGTCCGAATGAATATCACAATTCCAAAAACCCATAAAAAGACAAGGAATGAACCTCCTAAAAAAGCTACTCTTCAGCTTCTTCAGGATAAAAAAGTAATTGAATCTGCACCCTTCTATCAGCTTAAATCTAAAAAAGCAAACATTACAGAAATGCTCTGCGGTATTCCAGTTTCTTTATGGCTCAAGGAAGGAAACTATAGTATAAAACTGATATATGCTGATACAGATACTGATATAAAAGAATTCATTCTTCCAAGCCATCTTGAAATGAGAAACTTCCCGGAAGAAGTTTTACAGCTTGATGAGCGCAACACTAATATCAAAACAGACACAAGTCCTGAACGTGCAGCTCAAATAGAAAAACTGAATAATATTCTTTTTACAACCTTACCTTCTGATATTTTCTCACTCAAAAAATTTACAACTCCCACTGAATCTCAAAGATACACCGCTTATTGCGGAGACAGACGCACTTACGTTTATACTAATGGAAAATCTTCAACCAGTCTTCATTATGGAAACGACTATGGAGTTCCAACTGGAACTGAAGTAAAAGCTTGCGCAGCTGGAAAAGTTGTTATGGCAGAAAGCAGAATATCTACCGGCTGGAGTGTTGTTGTAGAACATCTGCCAGGTCTTTATAGTCTTTACTATCATATGAGTGAGCTTTCTGTAAAAGAAGGCGATATGGTAAGTCAGGGACAGCTGCTTGGAAAATCGGGAGCAACAGGTCTTGCAACAGGACCTCACCTTCACTGGGAAGTTCGCCTAAACGGCTCCGCTGTCCGCCCAGAGTTTTTCTTAAATGATTTTGCCTTTGAAGAAGATTGAGGGTTGAAAATATTTTTCAACCCTCAAAACGACTTTGTCAAGGCTTTAAGCGAAGCGTGCCTTGACTAAGTCGTATATCACGGATTTTTTTGGCGCAGCCACCTACAATTCTTCTATTACGTAATCGCCGTCTGCGGAAAAACTGATTGAATAAAATCGGTCTGCCCTGCAGCCTGAAAGATCAATCGAAAAAGTATTTACAAGGCCAAAAGATGGAACTCTGTATTTTCCTGTGGTAAAGGCTGCTATACGGTAAAGTTTTTTGCGGTCAGTCAGACTGGAACCATAACCAAGCAGCATACACTGACCATAATCATTATAATATTTTTCAAGAAGAGTTCCATGAGTACGCTCCTTTTTTTCTTCGATAATTCGATTTTTTCCGTAAATCCGCGAAGGAAAAACAAAATATTTACCATTTGAGCCAAAGCGGGCAAACTCCACAGCAAGGTATGAACCGCTCCAGGATCGTTCTATGGCAGCAATTTCATTTCCGTTGGAATCAATTATAGAAAAAGTTCCGCTAACAGTATTTCCTTCTGTAACGGTAGAAACAGATGAACCATAAATTTTAATCCGCAAAAATTCCTGAGGAATATTTGAAGGCAGCGCGGCGGCCGCATTCCAGCAGGCAAGAGCTGACCAGCAGGTAAAAACAAGGTAAGCAATAATTATCAGCGTAAGTAAAGGAGAAATAAGCTTTATAAAGTTATTCTGCTTTTTCAAATATACTCCTTAAAAACATTCTTAATGCTATATCAGGCTTCTCACACTGCTTGCTTCAGCACAAGACATTATTTTAGCAATTCCAAAAATTGCTTCTCATCAATTACCGGTATTCCAAGTTTTGCTGCCTTTACATTTTTTGAAGAACCACTTGCTGTATCATTTGTAACAAGGTAAGACAAATCTTTTGTAACTGAAGATTTTATGTTTCCACCGTTTTTCTTAACAAGCTGCTCAGCATCGGCACGCTTCATTGTTACAAGTTCACCTGTAAAACAGAAGGACTTTCCTGCTAAAAGTCCGCCGCCAACTTCTTCAAGTTCAATTACTCCGGAAGAAACAAGAGAACGCATTTCGGCGGCATTTTCTGCAAGGCCTTCTACTATTATGTGAGCCATAATTTCAGCAAAGCCGTAAACTGAAGCAATCTGCTCTTCACTGGCTGAAAGAAGTTTTTCAAGAGTATCAAAACCTGAAGCAATCAATTTTTCTGCTGAAGTCTCACCTACACCTTCTATATCAAAGGCTCCGACAAAAGTTGCAAGTCTCATACGGCGGTGATTCTGAATTGAATTATAAACCTTTTCTGCACCAAGTGATTTTTTATCAGCTTCCATACTTTCTTCGTTTAAAAAATATGGGACAAGCTCTTCTATCTGAAGAGAATAAATATCAGAAATAGATTTTAAGCGGCCATCATTAAAAAGAGATGTAATCAGAGTTTCGCCAAGATCTCGAATATCAACTACCTGCTGATATTTTAAGAGCTGATGAAGAACACGCTTACTGCAATTCTTGTTAGGACAGAATAACCTGCTTCCCTCATCCACAAGTTTTGTACCACATACTTCACATACCTGAGGAAATTCTATTGCTTTTGTTTCAAGACCTTTTTCTTCAACTACGCTTTCTATTTTTGGAATTATTTCGCCGCGCTTTACAACAACAACGTGACTTCCAATCGCCACGCCCAGCTTCCGCAAAGTATCCGGGTTCGCAAGACTCGCGCGCTGCACGCGCGTACCGTTCAATTCAACTTCATCAAAAATCGCAACCGGCGTGTAAGTACCGCCGCTCACACTCCATTCCACCTCGCGTAAAGTAGTTACAGCTTCTTCAAGACTGAACTTAAAAGCAATCTGGCGGTCCGGCCTGTCGCGGCTCGCGTCAGCGAGATTTATAGTCCTCTCCTTAATTACAAGTCCATCAATATCATATTCGAGGGAGGCGCGTTCTTCCATAACCTTAGCACGGTAAGCTATAACCCGTTCGGGACTTTTGCAAATTACAAGCTTTACAACATTAAATCCGCAGTCCATAAGCCAGCGGATTTTTTCTTCTTCGTAATTAAAATAAGATTTACCGTCTGTAGAAAGAGCATCATAAACAATAAGTTTTAAAAACTCGCTGCCCTTTCCGTCCTTGCGCTTCATAAGACCGTTGGCAGCATTACGACAGTTTGCCTTATCCGGAAAATGAGTTTTATGAACTTCATGCGTCATAATTACTTCACCGCGGATTCCTCCTGTAAAGGGAACAAGAAGTCCGTCCTTATAAATTGCCGCATTCACGCCGCCCATTTTCCGTGCATTGGCTGTTATATCATCACCGATTGTACCATCACCGCGGGTAACAGCACGTTTTAAATAACCGTTTTCATATTGAAGTTCAAGAGAAGCGCCATCGAGCTTATATTCTACAAGATATTCATCGTATTTATGTTTTTCTGCCCAGGCTAAAAACTGCTCCGGATTCGCAGCTTTTTCTTGACTGCCCATAGGCATTACATGATGTATTTTCTGAAAGTTACCGGAATCTGCTCCAACCTTGTGCAGAATCGGGTTTTCGGGATCTAAGGCCTTAAGCTCATCCCAAAGCTTATCAAATTCGGCGTCACTGATTTCTCCCTCGCCGTCGTAATAAGATTTCTGGTAGCGGGTTATGAGATTTTCAAGTTCTGAGATTCTCTGCGATTCAAATAAATCCATTTTATTCACCATATAAAAATGTTGGGGATGACCAATAAGTTTACATCCTAGTGTCATTCCGAACTTGTTTCGGAATCTATAGAACTAGATGTGGTGTAGATGCTGAAATAAGTTCAGCATGACAATACTTTTTGGACAGCCCCCTCAGTCTAAGAGATTCCGAAACACACATTCGTAGCAGGTGCGTGCGAATATGGCGTAGCGTTCGGAATGACACTACAATTTTACTCTTTCACAAAGTATAACTCAGTTATGCTTCTTTCTGCCTTCAGACCTTTTCGTTCAAACTTAGTCTGGGCACGCCATGGCTGAGGTTCTGCAAAGCCTTCGTATTTATTTTTCAGGCCTTCTGTCAATTTTAGTTCTTCAAGAGCAAACTCTGCATATTCAATAATATCAGTTACAAAGTAAAGATAGCCTCCAGGGGCAAGCTTTTGCGCAAAAAGATTAGTGCGCGGACGCTGAACCATTCTTCGTTTATGGTGACGTTTTTTTGGCCATGGATCTGGAAAGAAAATATGAAAGCCATTCACAGAATTATCACCAATCATATATTCCAGAACTTCAAGAGCATCGTATTCAATTATATAAAGATTCTTCAAATCACGTTTCTGGATTTCAGAAAGAACCTTTCCAACTCCAGGGGTATGTACTTCGATTCCAAGGTAATTTATTTCAGGATTAGCTTCTGCAAGAGCAACTGTGGCATCTCCCATTCCAAAACCGATTTCAATTACAATCGGATTTGTGTTACCAAATACATCTACAAAATTAAGTTTTTTATGTTCAAAGGGGATACACCAGGATGGAGCAAGCTCGTTATAGGCACGCTCCTGAGCGGCAGTCATTCTGCCTGCACGCAATACATAGGTTTTTACTTCACGTCTCAAACCCGAGGGAGGGACAGCTTCTGCTGATGAATTATTTTCCATACTATTCCTTTTTCCTATTCTTCATTTGGAGTAACAGTTTTTTCCGGTTCAACACAGATTACAGAACCATTTCCTGCATACCAGATTACCTGATAAGTTGCTGCTTCTCTATAGGCATTCCATATTCCCCGTGTTGTTTTAAATTCTTCGGTTCTGTCTCCAAAATAAATCATTATATGCTCTTTGTCATAAACAGCTATTTTTTGTATTCCATGCTTTTTCTTCATAAACTCAGAAAGTTCAGAAAGAAGCACATCGTATAATTCAATATCATATTTTACATCAAGAGTAACAGTGCACTCTTTTTCGTCTGCATTGTAATATGTTACTTCGTATTTTCCACTTGGAAGCTTTTCTTCTTCCGGCACAATAAGGTTAGTACAACCGACCCATTGTAAATCATAAGTATCAAGTCTTTCGATTTTCCGGGTATCCCATATATAACCAGAATCAAGAGATTTTATACTGATACGTTCATATCGGCGTACATCAGAAGCTGAAGAAGCAAAAACAGAAAGCCTTGCAGAAGGTAATGCTTCTTCATCCCTATAATCAAAAATAACAGAATAGTCAGTTGTATAAATCTCCGGTGTTACCTGAGAGCAGGATATAAACAAGCCTGTAAAAGCCACAAAAAACAGAGATATAAGACTAAAAGATTTAAATGAACACTGCATATTAAAAATCAGAAATTGAAATTCAGGTTGATGACAGTAAGATCAGAAGCTGAGAACTGATTTACCAGAGATTCAAATTTTACATTTACCTTTTTGCAGGCATCATCAAGATAAGAAAGATAATAAAGACCAAGGTCTGTTCCTTCCTGACCTTCCGGTAACTCGCGGTAGAAGTCAATAAGGGATTTTTTATTTGTATTTGAAGCCTTTGCAGACTCAATATTGTCTTTCATTTCCTGGAATTCATCATCTTTGTTATAAAGGGTAATTGAAAGGCGCCCCTGTTTACCAATAGAAGTTGAACCACCGCCAAGCTTCCATGAAAGGAATACAAGTTCATGTTTTCTCTGTAATTCCTGAACAATTTTTGCACGAACTTCAGGATCAAAAATCAATGAATCAATATCATCAATTCCATGATACATTGTTTTGGCTTCTTTACGGATATTGGTGTTTTCGTTATTAAGAGCAAGCTCCATTACCATTACTGAAATATACTCAGCAACCTTTGACTTTTCCATATAAGAAGAAAGAAGATTTCTGATTGTAACGTACATTTCAGAAGCACCTTCGTTTTTGGCAAAAAGTGTAATAATGTACCAGTTCATAAGACCAAGACGGTTCATAAACTTTTCTGACATAAGAAGATAGATGTTCTTTTCCTCAGAAGAGTAATCATTATTAGTCATTATAGATTTCCAGATAGGATCAAGAATCTGACGTCTTGTAGACTGGATTGTTGCTTCTTTGTTCTGAAGAATTGTACGAAGCTGGCGTTCAGACATATTTGTACGTTCATCAATCAGATGAGAAGGATTTGCACGGTTATGCTTGCGAACACATTCACATTGAATCAAAGCGGCATAAACATCTCGGTCAAACTGTTTGTAAAGTAAGGAATAAACAATAACTTTGGATAAATCCATTACTTCCTGGCGGGAAGAAACGAATTCAGACATAGAAATTTCAATTTTTGAGATGTAATCAAGAAGAATCATACTCTGAATTGACTGTGGAGAAAACTTATTCAAAGAGATTCCATATTCTTCTACATTGTCTGCGAGACGGAAACGCAAGAGTTTTTTATTATGACTTATAAAATTTGAAGCACCATCTTCTGTAAGGACAACTTTTAACGGAAGCTCCAATATGAATTTCTTATCTGATCCCATATTCCCTGCTACAAAACAACATTTTTATTTTTTACTATTATACACGATAGGACTTGCATTGTAAACAATAAAAATTTAAACTGAAAGAGATGAAACTTCGTATAAGAATTCTATGCCTTGCAGCTCTTCTCTCAGTCTTTTCTGCCTATGCAGAATCAAAAGTAGAAAAAAAAGGTACAGAATTATCTACATACGTCTTCACATTCCTCAAAAAAAATGGTTTTTCACCAGAAACTCAAAGTCTTGTAGCTTCAGGAGAAAACGCCTTTCCTTATAATAATATCGTCCATTTGAGTGAAAATCAGGAGTCCAGCGAAAATCTTCTTATTATTTTCTTTCAGGAAGATGTAGAAAACAACACTACTCTGATTAAAAACTGCATAAATAAGCTTAAAGAAAATCAGAATGACTATAACATTACACTTCTTTTTACCTATGGAAACAAACAGGTTTTTGAAGGAACCGGCAGGATTACCGGAATACAGGTATTTATAGACTCCTTAAAGTCAAATTTGAGCTATACAGCTATTATTTTTGATTTGAATTCTCAGGATTACAACATTGAAAGCAGTTCTCAAAAGCAAAGCTCCCCTTCCTGGCTTGTACAGGATGCTTATAATACTTTTCATGCTCTTGGAATAGACAAAAATCTTTCTACTTTGTATTTAAGTCAGCTTTCAAGCTATGATTTTATCAAAAGCAGTATTCTTTCTGACTTTTTTGAAAGTTCTATTCCGGCAATAAAAATAAATCTAAAAAAACAGGAAACAGATTCTGATATAAGCGAAAAAGTACTTTTCCATATGATTAATTCTTTTTCATCAGAAAAAAACAGAAAATGGGAAAAGCATTTCTTAATGCTCAGACTTTTTGGCAGATATCAGGTACTTTCTGAATTTGCAATACTTCGAATTGCAGTTCCAACAATTTTTTTGTGGACCTTATTTATTTTCCTGCTTTTCCTTGTTAATACAAGATTAAAAAAGCATGCCTGGTCAACAATCAGAAGAATCTGGTATTCTGTTCCTCTTGTATTTATATTGAACATAGCTTCTTTTTTAATAAGCCGTGGCTTTGCAATTGGTCTTTTTTCATCTATGTCTGATGCAGGCTTCATTTATGGAATGCTTTCTACATATATTATAATTATACTTTTTTTATCTCTGATTTTTTTTGTATTAACTTTGCTATATAACACTGACTTTGAAGAATACTCTATTGATTACCTTATTGTTGTAAGCTGTTTTATAAATCAGTCAGTCTTTATTCTTCTGGATATTTCACTCAGTCCTATTTTTATCACAATTTGTATTCTTGCTCTTATAGCACTTGTTATAAAAAAAAATATCCTGCATGTCATAATTTTTGTACTTATGATTCTTCCTCTCGTTCCTTACGCACATAATTTAATTAGCTTTGCAGATATGAAAAATTTTCGAAGTTTTTTAATTGAAAGCAATAAAATTATTTTTACACTACCATTTGTGCTTTACCCTCTTTTCCTGATTATTTTCAGGACATTAACTTCTTTAAAACGCAGATATAAAAAATTCAGGTCTGTTATTATTGGTGCCTGTTCATATTTTGTTATCATTTCTTCTTTCCTTATTATTCTCAGCTTTATAAGAACAAATCAAATTAACAGCAGTAAAAAAGAACCGCCTTTGATTATTCGTGAAACACGAGAAAGCGATGCTATTGTTTTAAATTATTCTGATAAACTTATTTTTGATGATGTAATCCGCACTATAAATATTGAACTGGGAAAGAAATGTATTGTATGCGATCTTCAGATTATAAGTTCACAAAATCCTGTTCTTTATACAGATAATGACTTTACACTTCTTTCGTCAAATACCTGCAGATTTAATATTCCGGAATATCCGCCGGACGTAATGACTTTCAGCTACGGTACCAACGCGCTTCACAGTAAGATTATTGTTTATGCCGTAATAGAAGATGAACACGAAAACCAGTACAGGCTGATCCAAAAAAGTATGATAATCGGGGATTCAAAATGAGTAACCATGAAGTTTTAAGATGGTATCTTCACGTAGACCTCGATGCTTTTTTTGCTTCTGTAGAACAGCTGGATAATCCGGAATTGAGAGGCAAGCCGGTAATTGTCGGCGGCCTTCCGGAAGACAGGCGAAGCGTAGTCTCAACAGCTTCTTATGAAGCCCGTGTTTTTGGTGTTCATTCTGCAATGCCAACCTTTCAGGCTTACAGGCTCTGCCCTCAGGGAATTTTTGTCCGCGGAAGAATGCACCGCTATGCAGAACTTTCGCATCAAATAATGAATATTTTCCGTGACTATTCACCTGATGTAGACCAGATGTCTATTGATGAAGCTTTTATTGATTTAACCGGTACAGAAAAGCTCTTTGGTCTTCCAGAAGAAACTGCAAAAAAAATAAAAGCTCGTGTTAAAGAAGAAACAGGTCTTACAGTTTCCATAGGGCTTGCAACTACAAAATATCTTGCAAAAATCGCTTCAGGCCTGTCAAAACCAGACGGTTTTTACCATATCAAACATGGCGAAGAACAAAATTTTATGTTGAATCTTCCGCTTTCTAAAGTCTGGGGACTTGGTCCCAAATCTCAGGAACTCATACGCAGCAAAGGCCTGAATTCAACCCGAGACATTTTTGAAAAAGAATATGATACTCTTGAGTTTCTTTTTGGAAAGAACATGGGAAGTTTTTTATACAACGTAGTACGCGGAATAGAGAAAGACTCTTTCAGTCGGGAAACTAAATCTCATTCGATAAGTGCAGAAACAACCTTTCCTTTTGATCTTACCGACATCTATACAATTGAAACAGAACTACTGGAACTCGCCCACGGAGTTTATTTCCGCCTGCTGAAAGAAGAAAGTTATTCTCGCACAGCTTTTGTTAAAATCCGTTATGATGATTTTTCTACCTCTTCTGTTCAGGAAACAGTCGACCGCAATATTATGACACTTGATTCTTTCTTTGAAATCATAAAAAGACTGTTTGAAAAAAAATATCAGAATGGCCGGGGAATAAGACTTTTAGGAGTTGGATTTGATAATATTGTAAAAGAAGAAAAACCTTACCAGCAAGATTTATTCAGCGATAACAAGGATGAAAAAAAACAGGCAGTAGAAAAAGCAATTCTTTCACTCTCAAAAAAACATCCCGAAATAAAAGTCAGTAAGGCAAGAACAATCAAAGGACTAATTGCAGCCTTATTTTTAGCCACTTCTTTTCTACAAAAAACAGAAGCTCAGGAAATAAACTTTCCTGAGAATGAAAGTCCTAAAGAATTACCATCTAAAGATCCTCCTACAATTTATGAATATGATATAAACGACACAAACCATGTAGATTTTGAACTTAGCGGTTATTGGAGCGGCTTTTTTACACAAAATCTTGATTTTACTTTTGGTAATGGAACTCGCCCCGCCTTCTCTCTTCCCACTCCAGTATTCTCTCAGGATGTAGAACTTTCAGCCAGAATTCTTCTAAACAAGCACTGGTATTTTGAAGCAGATTTTGCTGATGAATTCAAAAAAAACACAATTGCAGCAGGTTATAATGGAAATGGACTTATAAGAAGTTTTAGAATGGCAAACAGAGGAATTACCATGCCTGCAATTTATTCCGCTGATTATTTTGGTTTTGGACTTTCCGGCGGAAACAATCAGGCGCCGGGGTTATCACTTTCCTTAAAACCTGCTTCAGAATTATGGCAGGCAGATTTTTTACTTCGCTATGATATGACAGAAGTTCATTCAGCTGTATTTTATGGAATGAACAGCGTAAATGATTATAAAAAAGATATTTCTGAATTTCTGTATGGAAGAGAATTCCGTTTCCCGGAAAGCAAGTCTCAGCTTCTTCAGGAAATCTCAGCCGTATACGTTGAAGCTAACGGCGGAAAATTTACTGCTGGAGATGGAAGGAAGTATAACAGGCTATCTTCTGATCAATATACTGTAATTCAACATACAGCAAGACTTATTCTTTCTTCGGATGCAGGAGGAAATAAGGGAAAGCTGGGCTCAGATAAGGCACAGCAGATACCTTCTATTATTGTTACCTTTCGTTCCAAGACTTCGGCAAATGAAATTGTTATGGCTGAAGGACGCTGGGAAGAGCCCGCAACCTTTCTCGGAAAGATTCAAAGAAAATTGGGCGGAGGAAAATATAATCTTTCAAAATACTCTTACAATCAACTTACATCGATCAATGGGGAAACTGCATTAATCATTCAAAGTCCGGCAGGTTTTTCTCCATTCTTATGTCCAAACTACTATGATCTTGGAAATGAAAAAGACACAGCAGATTCCGAAGTAACCGTAATTTTTGAGACATCAGAAAAAACTCTCCCTCAGTTTTCTGCAGTTACAACAAACGAGACTTACACTTCTCTTTATACAGATTTTTTTAAGGATAATCATTCTTTTGTCCAAATTATTAATCAGGATGATTTAGACAGCATTTATCCCTTTGCAGAACTTGCTCCTGAAATCTACCTTAATCTTTCAAACGAAAGCAATATATGTCTTCTTACAAGAATCTTTACCCCTCAGGATCAGATTCGTATTTCAAAGGATGCAGCTGATGGAACTGTTCTTGTTTACAAGAATGGAATACTTATACAGGGAAGCAGTTATAACCATAGCACAGGCATTGTAAAACTTGGAGAATCCGTCTCACAATCCGACAAACTTACCATAACCTGGCAGGAAGACAGTAAAGATTTCTCTCAAGGAGCAATAACCGCAGGAGCTGGATTTAAAGCAAACTTTCTTCCCTGGCTCACAGGCGATATAGCTCTTACCGGCCGCTGGCCGCTTAACTTCAACAAAAACTATATCGCAAACGGAACAGACGGAATAAAAAATGGTTTTGTGGCTTTATCAAATGGAATTGAATACAGCAGGGATGGACTTACCTTAAGGGAAAAAACTGCACTTTCGGTTCAGAAGGAAAACACAGCTTCGGGTCTTGTTGTATTAAATCAGGAAATATATGTTCCAAAGACCTTTTATCTTGACGCATTTGCCGGAAAAAATGCAAAAGCCTATCCAGGCATAACAGGTTTTTGTATTCCGTTAGTCTGGAATTCCATAAACGAAAGTCAGAACCTTCCGGCGCAAACAGACATTAAGCTTACCGGTGGAAATCTATTAATGAACAGCAGTTCTCTTGTTGTAGCTGTAAAAGCGGATTTCCAAAATTTAGAATCTGAGTCTCTGCAAAGTCTGAATTCCTACCTTGACGTTTATCTTATTGCAGGAATTAAAGCCGGAGAAACAGCAGACTCAATAGAAATTGAAAACTATCCTCACTGGAAACTTAATACAAGTGAAAAACTGGACCTTTCAAATAATAACTGGCAGATGATAACTATTGAATTATCAGACTGGGACAGAAGCAGGCTTACTGCCGGTAATGATATAAGGCTTCTTATAAAAAAATCTGAAGACACAAGTTTGACGCAACTAACATCAGGACAGCACGGTGGGATTTCTGGAACTTTGTATTTTGGGCCTTATGAGCCGGTTCTTAAAGCTTCAAGTTTGAAAGCCCCGGAAGAATATCTTGTAACAAGCAGAGCCGAAATCTACGACGCGGAAAAATACGCTGTTCATATAAAGTGGAAAAAAGATACTTCTATTTCAAACTCCATCTTTATTACAGATAGTGATGACGAAGGAAATATTATCAGCACAGAATACTTTACTCCAGCAGATTTTTCTTCCTATAATTCTCTTTCCTGGGATTTTTCTACGTCGGCAAATCTTCCTTTTACCTTGATTTTAGATTCTCAAACTTCTACCTCAAGTGATACTGCACTTCAGCTTGAAATTCAAAAGCTTCCTGAAAATATAGTATCTTCATCAACAGGTTTACTTCACAATCTGAAAATTGATCTGAAAACAAAAGAAGTATTTATTGATGGAATAAAACTTTCGTCTTATACATATACTCTTTATATAAATGACAAAATTATTCCTTCAAGACAGAAACTGATTTTAAAACTTTCTGAAAATCAGGATTTATACAGACAGGGTGATTTTTATAACGGAAGACTCACTTATTCAGAATCAGAAGTGTATTGTAACATTCAAAATTATGCATCTGTAAAATATCAGAAGGATGGAAACTTGATTTGTGTTAATAACTTTGTCCTTCTAAAAGACTTTCTCATTTATGCAGATTCTACCCAAAGCACAGGAAAACTTTCTTCACCGGATTTTTCTGTAAATAGTAATACGGGTACTTCAGCAACAATAAGCGGAATAAAAACGAAAGTTGATCTTTCATTACAAAAAGAAAAAATCAAATCTGCAGGACATACGCTTTCAACAGACTCACAAATAATTCCTTATTTATCTGCAGAAGAAAAATATTATTTTGATATTACTTCCCGTGAAATTAGAAAAGAAGATAATTTTTCCCTGGATTTATCAAAACTTAGGATTCCTGTAAAAACAAGTCATAAAACAAACACTTCAGACACCCTGCTTCATGCAAGACAAAATTCTAATACTAATTTTGATTTTACCTGGAAGAATGAAAAGTATACTGCTGGTTTTAATTCAGATATCACTCTTTCACAAAAGCTAAATAAATCTTTCTGTCTTTCAGAACAGAATAATATTTCAGATTATTTTTCAAACTGGGCAAAAACAAGCGGCATTCAGTTTTCAACAGGAATGAAAGATGCTGTGCGTCGAGATTCAGAAATGTCTGCAAAGATTTTTGGTGTTATACCAGTTTATCAGGCAGAATTCAAACCTCAACTTGAATACATTCTTTCTGGGGCTTATAAAAAACCTGGCAATTCTCTTTTTACAGATAAAGAAAAACTTTCGCTGACACTTCCTTTTGCTCTGAATGGAAATGCTTTAAGTTTTGAAATCTCAAGAACCGGCGGTGCAACAAATAATCTTAGTTCTCAAGATTTTATTTATACAGATGGATCATATTTAGAAGACATCAAAACAATTATAAGACAGCAGAAAGAACACAAGTATTTTTATACATCGATTCCATTTTATGAAATTTTTGATACAAATCTCGCCACTCTTGTAACAAATGATTATTCAGCCTTTTATGAATTAAAATACAACAGAAAACTTTCCAATTCCTTAAAAGACCTTTATCTTCCATCTGCAGTTTCTTTTACTTTAATACGTGATATAAAAAATCAAAGTTCCAAAAAATCAGACTTATACCAGATGAAGGCAGTTATAACTAACACCTCAATCAATAACTTTGGTTCCCACAGTAAAGGAAAGATTTTTGGCTGGTTTGAACAGGAAGAACTTTTCTCAACTCTTACAGGAATAATTAAACTTCCTTATGAAAATGGAATTCTTTATGATGACATCAGATACCAGTTCTCAGCCTACCTTCAGCTGATGCTTCTTATAAAAGAAAAAACAACTATAACCTCATCGCTAGATTTTTCAGTTGACAACAGTTTTTCCTGGAGTACAAACGGACTTCTTGTATATGAACGTCCATGCAACAATTGTCTATTCTATGTTTTAGTTGATTTTCTGCTTCCACACTTCAAAGGAAACGTTACCGCAATGAAGCGTAAAGATACATTAAATATTGAATTATCACAAATTGATAAAGAAAGCCTTCAAAAATATACCTACAAACATTTTGCAGAAATTACCTTCCAGGAACATTTTTCAATAAACGGAGAAATCGGGGCAAGCTTTACACATAAATCAGACTCTGCAGATTTACTTAGTCTCTGTCTGTCTCTTGGAGCTAAAGCAGAGTTCTAAATTATTGCAGTGGAGCAAAATATCCTGTTTCGTCTCTGCCGCTTCTATTTAAGAGATAAACTTCAGCTTCAACAGGAAGATAATTTGTTCCAAAGTTTGTAGACATAGCAGATGTAAAAGAAAGCTGGTAGATTCCCTGTGGAAGCTCAATAATATTCTTAACCACATCACCAAGCCCCTGAGGTCGGAAAACATAATAAAGTTCACCGTTTGTACTTTCTGAAACATAAGCAAGTTCTTCTCCAAGAGCACCCTGGTCAAGCTGAATTACAGAGAATGAAATGGAATTATTGTTCATATAAGAAGAAAGTTCAGCAAGATTATATTTTTCAAATGTCAGGCCGTTATTACTTCCAGCTGTAATAAGAATTATTCCGCGTTTCTTTGCTGCATTTATAAGATCATTAGAAGCCAGTCGTAAAGCAAGATCACAGGCTGCTGAAGCTGCAGTTTTTGTTTTTAGTGCCGCAAGGCTGAAATCCCCCAGAAGATCCGGCCTGCCCACATATTCAGTCGCAGGGATTGCGCCAGCCGCAACAATTCTCAGTGTCCCCATTCCATTCATCGAGGCGGCGATTTCCCTTACGCTGCTTTCAATTTCACGTCCATAAACAGCTGTATCAACAGAACGGTCAACAATTATAGTTATATCAGCCTCTGTATTATTAGAAGCAGCACCCAGCATTTTAAGATTAGAAACAGGCCTCATATTTTCAGTCATATAAAAGTTTTCCTGTTGAAGGCCAACAACAGGCTGACGATGACGGTTTTCTACACGAAGCTCTACAACAACATTCGGAAATTTAGAAGCATCAATCTGTTCAATCTGAACAAAAAGGCCACCTACAAGCTCCTGAACCTTTGACATTACATAAACTTCATTAGCAGTAAAATCAGTTACAATTACATTACCATTTACATCAGGATTTGCAGAAGTTACCCGCGCCGGCGCATTACCTGTTCTTACATATTCAAACAAAGCACCTGATTCTGCATCCACCGAAAGAACCCGGTTTGAATCACAGACAATAAGACTACCGTTCCAGTATTTTAAAGCTTCCGGCTTTTTAAATGTTCCGGGCTCTACAAGCTCGCGAATAAAATTTCCTGCCCTGTCAAATTCATAAATACTTCCGGTCTGATCATCTGCAACAAAAACTCTTTCATCAGTTAGTGCAATTCCAGTCGGTCCTTTTAAGCCTGCAAAATCATCTCTGCTTCCACCAAAGAAGAAAACAGGCTCTCCATCTTTATCAAAAACATCAATTCGTCTGTTACCGTAATCAGTTACATAAATACGTTCCAGATAATCCTGTGCAAGATAAAGAGGACCTACAAGCTGGCCAGTTCCGCGCCCCTTGCTGCCAACATATTTTTCAAAGTTTCCCTTATTATTTAAAAGTGCAAGCCGGTCTCCCGCATGCTCGCAGACAAGAAGTTTTCCGTCGTGAAGGCGCAAGATATCACTAGGTCTGTCAAAACCGTTTACCGGTCCTTCAATACGATTTATTACCTTCCCGTTCTGATTTAAGAGAATAAGTTCATTGGTATTATAGGCTGCAATCCACATTGTACCATCGTAGTTTGGCTGAACTGCTACCGGTCCGCTGAAAATCAGATTACCCTGAAATTCCCCAGGAAAAGCACCTGCTTCGGAAAAGCGCATTAACTTGTCTGTTGAATCACCTGTAACACGTCTTTCCCTTACAATTTCGATTTTATTTTCAAGAAGAAGTCCGCCGTAGCCGTTTTCGCTGGCATTATTCCAGTAGCTTAATGCTGAACCTTCAAGACCTGCTTTATAATAGGCCTTGCCAAGCCAGTCGAGAATCAGATTATCATCAGGAAGATAAGCCAGAGCTTTTTCAAACTGTACTATAGCTTCATTAAAAGCTCCCTTATAATAAGCCTGTACACCGCGCCGGAACTCTTCGGAAGCAAAGCCTTCGTTTCCGCTTCTGATTCTATCCTCAGGCACGCGCAGACCTGCGTCATCGGTTGTTACCTGAGCAAAGAGTGCACCTGCCGAGAAAATGACTGAAAAAATCAAAGCGGAAATCTTTTTCATTAATTAGTGCCCCGCCTTTAATTGAACCGATTTTATATGCTCTGCAATTACTACACTTTCAGTATCTATCTGTTCTGCAAGCTGAAGATATTGCAGTGCATCCTTATATAAACCAAGCTTATAATAAACCCATCCCAGAGAATCAAGACAGGCTGCAGACTTTGGTGCAGATTTAACTGCCTGTTTACAAAGAGAAAGAGCTCTTGTTAAATCCTTTTCCTGACAGGCAAGAACATAACCAAGTCCATTAAGCGAAGAAATATTATCAGGGTCTTTTCTAAGCGACTGTTCATAGTAACTTAAACATCGTTCAGTATCATTCTGTTCCCAGGCAACAAAAGCTATTGCAGCATAAACTGAAGCCTGCATATAACCTGTTTCAAGAAGTTTATTCAATTCAAAATCTGCAAGTCTCTTACGTCCCGAAATAGCATAGATTACTGCAAGTAAAAAACGGCACTGCAATACACGCTCAAGATTTCCACCGGAAGTTACTACCTGCTCAAGAAACAAAAGTGCATCATCATATCTCTCAAGTTTTGTATAACACAAACCAAGATAATAAGAGACTTCTATTTTATCTGCTGCTGAATCTGTAGGAAGCCCAAGAAAGAAAGCCAGCGCCTTCTTATAATTTTTCTGAGTATAAAGGAGTTTTCCTTCATCTAAAATAGTATTGTTCGGCATTTCCCCACCCTTTTATTTATCTCTACTATTCTACACCTTAAATTGAATACCGTCCACTATTTCAGCACCAAGCGGGTCGGCATACACCCTTGATACGGCAATATACCCCTGCTGTACTGCATAAGCATCACATTCTTCATCTTTAAGAGGAACTGCACCCCCGGGAATAAAAGTTACTTTCATAGGATTTTCTTCCCTGTTCACATGCAGTTTATCTCCATAATTACGGATACAAAGTGATTTACAGTATTTTACGCCCTTATAAGAATCTAAAGAGCCTGCATTTACATTAACGAAAATCCTTGGAACATCTGTACTGGCAAGGGCTTTAAGCTCCTTAAGATTTCTTGCCGCAAAATCAGCAAGGGCTTCATATTTCATGTTTTTAAGATGTTCTTCATCCCAGACTAAAGGATCTACACTGAGAGCAATTCCAGGAATCTTATTTAAAACAGCCTGTCTTGCAGCCCCACAGGTTCCAGAATAAATGATATCTGTCCCCATATTTGCGCCCTTATTGATTCCGGAAATAACAAGATCAAACTTAAAATCAAAAAGGTCGCCTGTTGCAGCAAGGCAAACACAGTCTACCGGAAGGCCGGAAATAGCCCATTGATTTTTTTTATATTCCCTGAGTGTATAATCTTTATTCATTGTAATGTGATGGGATGTAGCTGATCTGTTAGAATCAGGGGCAATTACATATACCTCATGCTCTTTTGCAAGACGCTCGTAAAGCACCTGAATTCCCTTTGCTTCAATTCCATCATCATTTGCAAGCAGAATCTTCATACGACTTAGTCCTTTACCATAGCCGCGCCATCTGCTGCTTCAACTTCATACACATCCGGATGGAAGCCGAAAATCTTTTCAAATTCTGTTATTTTAGCCTTAAAGTTTTCAACATCGCCTTCACGCATGATTGCATAAAGACAGCGGCCAAAGCCTTTTCCGGTTATACGACCACAAGTAACAGGATTTCTTACAAAGTCAAGATTTGGTTCCAGTTCATTTACACGCTTTAAAATCCAGTCAATTTCAGGGCAGGAAATATTAAACATATCACGCATTGTTTCGTGACTATGATTTACAGAACGTGCAAACTTAAAGAAGTCTCCTTTTTCAATTCCTTCCCGGGCATCAAGAATATCATTATGCTCATAAAGAACTGAAAGAAGTTTTCTTCGTATATCTTCGCTTACAACAGAAAGCTGTTCATTAATATCTGTTACATCATCAATATAACGCCAGCCGCCGTAAACATTTGGTTTGCGTTCCCTGAGATCTCCCATTATAAGTGCATGCTGAGGTTCATGTAGAGTTTCTTCATTCCATATAGATACACGGGGAACCTTAGTATCAACCAGCAGAACTTTTTTATCTTCAAAATTAAAAGGAACATAGTCCCAGGTATTCTTAAAATGATCTGTAATGATTATATTATTCTTTTTAGAGAACATGGCTGCAAAATTGTCGGCTATATAATTATTTCCCTGAAGGAATCGTCTGTTACCACGTTCTATAACCTGTAAAAGCTCCATATCCGAGCAGTTAAGCTTAAAAAGATTTTTTATTGCAACCGCAGTAGCTGCTTTAGCAGCAGTGGTAATTCCAAAGCCTGCAGAAGGAATTATTTCACTGTAAATGGTGATATTCATTCCACCGAGTGTAAAACCACCAGAAGTAAAACCATAGACAATTGCTTTTGCTGCATTTGCCCATCGATCTTCCTTTTTCATTTTTAATGAAGTTATACTGGCTTTTTTACGCTCGTTAAGCTGATGAAAATAAAACTTTATAGATGTATCTTCTCGTTTTGAAATGGCAACGTAAACCGGCAGATTAACTGCCATAGACATTGTTTTATCTTTAAAGAACCATGAATGTTCACCTATCAGATGAAACCGGCCTGGTGCTTTTGCAACGACATCCGGCTTTTCGCCATATTCCAATTCGTGTGCATCATTTACAGATTTCATTTATTGGACCCTCCCTTTATTAATTCCCCTTATTTTACCTTGAATTTTTTCAATGTATATTGTTAAAATAATAATATAATGGAATTGATTTTACAAGTTATTTTTTCTTCAGTTTTTTCGGGATTATTACTTTCACTTGCAATCCCTAACGAAATATATCTTTTCGGATGTCCTGTATTCACACTATTTGCTTTTATTCCATTATATTTGATTTTAAATAGGATAAAAGATTTTAAAACAGCTTTTCTTGCTTTTTTTATTCAAACCCTTACAACACATTTGATTTCAAGCTTCTGGCTTGCATATTTTAAGGATTTTGCAATTTTTACTCTGGGAGCTTCTGCCCTTGGAACAGCCTGTATAGGTGGAGCATTTGGTTTATATGCTTTTCTGCCTTATTTTTCCACTAGTTCACAAAATAAACTTAATGAAAACACACTTGTTCAGCCTTTAATGCAGTCTCCGGCATTCAGAGTCTTGTATTTTACAGTTATATATACCTTATACGAATGGGCAAAATCTTCCGGATTCCTGGGCTATCCGTGGGGAACTGTTTCCTCTGCAATGTATCACTGGCCGGTGCTGATGCAAACTGCATCTATTACGGGAACTTATGGCATTACTTTTGTTATTGTTCTGTTCAATGCCCTTGCAGCAGAGTTTATAATGCTTTATTACGAAAACAGCAGTCTGCAGAAAACAAAATTGAATCATACAGTTCAAACGGCAAAGTTTTTCCTTATAGTTCTTATTTCAATGATGCTTTATGGAATCATTCAGTATGATAAAACATACAAGCCCGTAAAAAAACTCAACATTATTACTGTTCAACAAAATAGCGACCCATGGAAACAGGAAACAGATGATCAGGCAATATTAACATCCCAACGTCTTACAAAACAAAAAATCGAAGAATTGCAACTACAAAACCGAACAGCAGATCTTGTAGTCTGGAGTGAAGGTTGTTTGTTACGGGCATTTCCAGGTGCTACAAGATATTATGACTGGTTTCCTGAAGAAAAACCACTAACTCAGTTTATTCGTGAAACTAATGTGCCTTTCATTTTCGGAGGTTCTGTAGTACGCGAAAAACAATATTCCTATGGAAAATCAGAAAAAGATCACCTTCAGTTTTTTAATTCTTCGATACTTTACGATTCAACAGGAAATTACCGCGGCTATTACGCAAAAAATCATCTTGTTCCTTTTGCAGAAGCCCTGCCTTTTATGGAAGTTCCACCAGTGCGGGCTTTTATGGAAAAAATCGTAGGCATTTCTGCGGGCTGGACTCCAGGTGATCAGTATGTATTTTTTGATGTTCCCTGCAGGATAACATCCGATTTCAAACTTCCTGCCGTAAAAAATATTGATCTTAATAAAACTCATATTCAACAGGTAATCGACGATTCTCAGCCTTATACAGTTCGAATCGCTACACCGATTTGTTTTGATGATGCGTTTACCGATATTATGAGACCTCTTTTCTTAAACGGTTGTGAGCTTTTTGTAAATATCACAGATGATTCATGGTCAAAAACAAAATCAAGCGAAATCCAGCATTTTGTAATCGCTTCTTACAGAGCCATAGAATATCGTACAACTTTAGTTCGTTCAGCAAATGCAGGTTATTCTGTTGTAGTAGAACCTTCTGGAAAGGTAATAGCAGATCTTCCTCTATTTGAAGAAGCAGCTTTATCTGCAGAAATTCCTGTTTTCGAGCATAAAATCACAACCTATGCCCGCTTTGGAAACTGGCTTCCATATCTTTGTTTTATAATTTTTGTAATCTGCAGTGTATATGCCCGTCTCACATTCTGTTTCTGGGACTACATTCCAAGTGAAAGAAAGATTAAAAAATCAAAAAATTCTGACAAAAAACGAAAAAAGAATTCAAAATCAAAAAAATAGTCAAGAGCTATAAAGCTTTTTTGGGGGATAAGCATAAAAAAAAATTTTTGTCAAGAAAAAAAGTTTAAAATAAATTCACAAAATTTCCAAAAATTGACTTGTCTATCCATATCTAGTGTACTATGATGTAATTATCAAAATAAAGACGCTAGAAAATAAAAAGTGAGAGGAAACAATGCGCTGCCCCTACTGTGGTAACATTGAGGACAAAGTCCTTGAATCAAGAACGATGGTAAATGGTGAAAGCATTCGCAGAAGACGTGAATGTCTTGCATGCGGCTACAGATTTACCAGTTATGAACGTATTGACGAAAAACCCTTTATGGTTATCAAACGCGATGGACGCCGCCAGCCTTTTGACCGCCTGAAACTGGAAAAAGGTATTGAGCGTGCTTTGGAAAAACGTCCTGTCGCAACCTCTATGGTAGAACAGCTTTCCAATGACATTGAAGATCTCGCAATTAAAAAAGGTCGTGAAAACCGCGAAATTTCTACGTCCGAGCTGGGAGAGCTTGTGCTTGAAAAATTGTATGACATCGACAAGGTAGCTTACATTCGATTTGCATCTGTCTACCGGCATTTTGAGAATCTCGATGAATTCATAACTGAAGTAAAGAACATAGAAAAGAGGGGAAAAACGAAATGAGTGATCAATCAATCTTTCCAGAATGGAGAAGTTTTCTGGGCAACAGTTCCGATTCGGAAACAAAGGGCTTCCTGAAGTCAGTAGTAAAGCGTTCAGGCGAAATTGCAGACTATGACAGAAGCAAAATCGAATCTGCTATCGGCAAGGCTATTGAAGCCGTAGAAAAGCGCAAGGATCCGGATAGAGCAGCTCAGCTTACCGACATGGTAGAAGAAAAACTTCGTATCCAGCTTGCCGGAAACCGTGCACATTCTATTCCTGCCATCGAAGAGATTCAGGATATCGTAGAAAGTGTTCTCATCGAAAACAAAGAAGTAGAAGTTGCTAAGGCCTACATTCTTTACCGTGCCCGCCACGAAGCAATGCGCGACGCTAAGAGCCTTATGATTGACATCAACAAGACTATGGACGGTTACCTTGCTCAGAGCGACTGGCGTGTAAACGAAAACGCAAACGTAAACTTCTCGCTTGGTGGTCTTATTCTCCACAACTCAGGTACTATTACTGCCAACTACTGGCTTAACAATATTTACTCTAAAGAAATTGCAGAAGCACATAAAACAGCCGCATTCCATATCCATGACCTTTCTATGTTCTCAGGCTATTGTGCAGGCTGGTCTCTCCGTCAGCTGATTGCAGAAGGACTTGGTGGAGTACCAGACAAAATTACCTCTACTCCGGCAACTCACCTTTCAACACTTGTAAACCAGATTGTAAACTTCCTCGGTATCATGCAGAACGAATGGGCAGGTGCACAGGCCTTCTCTTCTTTCGATACCTATCTTGCACCATTTATCCGTGCAGATCACCTTACAGAAAAACAGGTTCGTCAGTGCATCCAAAGCTATATTTACGGTGTAAACACACCTAGCCGCTGGGGTTCACAGGCTCCGTTTACAAACATTACTTTGGACTGGGTATGTCCTGATGACCTTAAAAACAAGAAGGCTATCGTAGGCGGTAAGGAACAGGATTATACTTACGGCGACTGCCAGAAAGAAATGGATATAATCAACAAAGTATTCATTGAGCTTATGATTGAAGGTGATGCTAATGGCCGCGGATTTGCTTACCCTATTCCAACCTATAACATTACACGTGATTTCGACTGGAACTCAGAAAACGCAAAACTGCTCTTTACTATGACAGCTCAGTACGGAACTCCAAACTTCCAGAACTTTGTTAATTCAGATTTGAATCCAAGTGATGTACGCTCTATGTGCTGCCGTCTGCAGCTTGATAAGAGAGAGCTCCGCCGCCGTGGTGGTGGTCTCTTTGGTGCAGACGAATTCACAGGTTCTATCGGTGTAGTTACAATCAACATGCCTCAAATCGGCTACCTTGCTAATAACGAAGACGAATTCTACAAGCGCCTCGACTATCTTATGGAACTTGCAAAGGAAAGTCTTTGTACAAAGCGTAAGGTTATTCAAAAGCTTTATGACAGCGGCTTGTTCCCATACACAAGACGTTACCTCAAAACACTTGTAAACCACTTTAATACAATCGGTCTTTGCGGTATGAACGAATGCTGTCTCAACTTCCTTGGAGTAGATATCACAGATCCTAAGGGAAAGGCTTTTGCAGAAAAAGTATTACAGCACATGCGTGAAAGAATGCAGGACTTCCAGGAGGAAACAGGAGACCTCTTCAACCTTGAAGCAACTCCTGCAGAATCTACATCTTACCGCCTTGCCCGCCACGACAAGGAACAGTTCCCCGACATCATTACAAGCGGAACTAACGAGCCTTTCTATACTAACTCTTCACAGCTGCCTGTTGATTACACAGCTGATGTATTCGAAGCTCTCGACCATCAGGAAGCTCTGCAGACTAAGTACACAGGTGGAACTATGTTCCACATCTTTATGGGTGAAGCTCTTAAGGACTGGAAGAGCTGTGCAGACCTTGTTCGCACAATTGCAAGCAAGTACCGCATTCCTTTCTTTACTGTTTCGCCAACCTACTCTATCTGTAAGGTTCACGGCTACCTGATAGGACAGCAGTTTGAATGTCCTAAGTGTAAGGCAGAAAAAGAAAAGGCTCTTAAAGAGAAACTTAAGGCTCTTGAAGCAGAGAAAGAAAAAGTACTTGCAGAGCAGAAAAATTAAAGATTTTCGGCCTCAGTGCCGAAAATTCTAGTGTACACAGTATTGACAAAACACTATATCCACGCTATATTTAGTGTGGGTGTGAAAATTAAATAATTTGGGAGGAGAAAAAAGATTATGGAAAAAAGAACACTTGCACAGATTGAAGCTGAAATTGAAGAGACTAAAGAGGCTCTTAAGGATGTTCATGGAACCGAGACAGAGGTTTACGCACGCATTGTAGGTTACTACCGCGCCGTAAAGCATTGGAACAAAGGTAAGCGCGATGAATTTGATCAGCGTAAAATGTTCACTCTCGAAGCCAGCAAGGAATATGATATTACTGCAGCTGACCAGCCATGCGTACGCAAGGCTCCTGCTAAAATGACAAAAGCAGAAACAGCCGCAGATTTAACAAGTGTAACATATGAAATGTATACAAGACAGACATGTCCTAACTGTCCGCCAGTAAAGAGCTTTATGGCAGACCTTGATATGCCTGGACGTTCTATCGATGTTGATACAAAAGATGGTCTTGCAGAAGCTGCAAAGAAGGGTGTATTCGCTTCTCCTACAGTAATCTTCTACAATGAGGCTGGTGTAGAAACTGCACGCTGTCACAATGTTGAAGAACTTGAAGCTGTTTTCAATAAGGTAGCAGTTACTGCATAATGTCAGAACTTAATCTTAATAAACCTGCGGGCGTACTTGTAAAAACTACTTGTGTGGATTTTCCGGGGCGTATCGCAGGTTCTTTTTTTCTAAAAGGCTGTAATATCCGCTGCCCCTACTGCTATAATATTGGACTTGTGCTTGATGATTCAGAAATCCCGGCAGGAACAGAAACTGAACCTCTCAATACTGTAGCAGAACTTTTTGCCCATCTGGAAAAACGTCAGGGTATTTTAAGCGGACTTGTAATAAGCGGAGGAGAGCCGCTTCTTAATCCTTATACTCCATTAATAATCAAAAAAGCTAAAGAACTTGGCTATAAAATTAAAATTGATACAAACGGAACTTTGCCGGAAAAACTCCGTAACCTTATAGAAAATCCAGAGCTTCATCCTGATTTTATAGCAATGGATATAAAGACAAGCCCTTCCCGCTACTCTACTTTGATTTGCGGCAATAAATCACCTTTTTACGGCAAAACTGAATATTTTGAAAAGATACTTGTTGAAAGTTCAGAGCTTGTTGCTTCTTACCCGCCAGACAGCCGCGAATGGCGAACAGTTCTGGTTCCAGGATTAGTAACAAAAGAAGATATCAGTGCAATGTCAAAACTTCTGCCTCAAGATGCAAGCTGGCAGTTTGCACAGTTTATGAATAAAAACTGTCTGGACCCCTCGTATAATGATATTTATCCATACACCGACCAGGAAGCAGCAGAGTTAATTGATTACGCAAAGACGTTGATTAAAAATGCAAACTTGCGTTGACAATTTTTGAATACGCGGAGCAGAAAAAGCCCCAAGGTTGCATCGAGCCGATACGGGAACGCCGTTTCGACGGAAAATACGAGCAGAGCGACGAGGCTCGCCCGCAGCCTTAGGGATTTTTCTGCGGGAGCAGTTTCAAAATATATTCGATATCAGTTATTTACATTATTCTGGCAAATTCTTTAACAATTTGCGGGATCAATGTTTCTACTCTACCGTTGCAGCTCATACCACTGGCATTCTTGTGACCACCGCCGCCAAATTTTGCGGCAACAAGAGATACATCGATTTTATCTTGAGAACGGAAGCCGCCTGTACAGGTTGTTTCTGTATCCTGACGCAGAAAGACAACAGCTTCAACTCCCTTTGTGCTCAACATAAGCTGGTAAAGAGAATCCGAATCTCGCCCTTCAAGTCCCCATTTCTTTGTATCTTCAAGACTTTCATATGTAACTGCAAGTCTGCCATCAAGATAGCGTTCTACCTTATTTAGAAGAATGCCAAGAAGTTTACGTGTTGAATATGCTTTTCCAGAATTAATTTCACGATAGGTTGTTCTCGGATCTGCTCCGTCAGAAACAAGACGACTAACAGCAGCAAACACCTCAGAAGAATTATCTGTCAAGAAACGGAAAAAGCCGGTATCTGTACATATTCCAAAAAATAAAATTTTTGCCAGATCCGAAGGAAGTGTTCCTATAAGCTTCTCATAAAATAACTGAATCAGAAAAGCACATGCAGGTGCATCTGAATTAACGTAGCCCTTTAATTCTCCAGCAATTTCGCTTGTTTTATGATGATCAATTACAAAAGCATCGAGTCCCTTAAAATCACCATCAATATCACCAAGTCTTATGATTTCCGAACAATCAGCTATAAACAGGCCACTAGACTTTCTTTCGTTTTCATCCTGAAATTCCATTGTATCAGAAAACTTTTCCTGCCAGCGCATAACCTCGTTTCTTTTAAATGGGCCGGCAGAAAGCAGCTGATATGGTTTTCCAAAATGATCAAGAATTGCAGCGATTCCAAGACATGAAGTAATACAATCTCCATCCGGTTCTTTATGTCCTGCAATAAAAAAGAAATTATGTTTTTCTATAAAAGATTTGAATTCTTCGATTGTTTCTTGAGGTAATTTAAACATTTGCAATTTCCGTTATATACGCCTGGTCAAGGCACGCTTCGCTTGAAGCCTTGACTCAGTCGTTTTGCAGGTTGAATTATATTTTCAACCTGCAATCCTTAACATAAAAAAAAGAGGGTTTCAAAACCCTCTTTTATAATACCGTATTTTGGTCTAGAATTCCAAGTCTTCCAAGGTATCTTTATCAGCACCTTCCATATTCTTTCTGGAATCAACCAGTCCCCAGATTGAATTATTCTTATTCATAGGGATTGAAAGAATAACACGCTTAAACTCACCGCCATCCTTTACTACAGTCATATATGCACCAATGGATGTTCTTACCGAACGGAACTTAAGCTTACGTGGAGAATCTTCTGAACCACGCCCCCATTTTTTAGGAATAACAACATTTCCTACACCTGTTTTATTCTTCTGATAGATAACAGCATATCCATCTTTTCCTTCCAGAATCTTAAGAACTGGAACGTTGACATAAGAAAGCTCTGTCCATTTACCTTCTGTACGTTCAGGTGCGTTTGCACTGCCGTTATTATCAGCAAAAAGAGCTGCAGAAAAAACTGCAAGGAGAGTAAGGATTACTAATATTTTCTTCATAATAACTCCTGTATGAGACACTGTCTAAAAAGTATTGTCATGCTGAACCTTTGCAGCACAGCTGCTCGGAGACTCGCTAAAAATAGTCCACTGGACTATTTTTGCCCTGCTACGCAGTGCCGCTCCCTATGTTTCAGCATCTACACTACATTTAGATTTATAGATTCCGAAACAAGTTCGGAATGACACAAGGAGGTAAACTTATTGGTCACCCCCAATCTACATCGTAATAAATATTATAAACCGATTATTTTATTTTAACAACAGTTTTATTTTTTTATTTTATTCAAAATAGTATTAATAAATATTAACTGTATTAATTTTATGATTAATTATTAATGAAGTAATTAATAATTTTACAAACCAGAAAAAAAAGTTAAAAAAAAAATCCGGTTGTATAATAACCGGATTTTACTCTAGCGACTAATGGGATTGAACCATTGACATCACGGATATGAGCCGTGTGCTCTACCAACTGAGCTAAGTCGCCAAAAGATGTATCTATATTATCATTTTCAGGCATGAAGGTCAATAACAGAATCTATATTTTAAGATTTTTTGCTTATTTTTTTTCATATAAAAATATTTTTCTTCAGGCATTTTATCACTTGGCACGGAATGTGCATAGTAATGACTATCTTGATTTAAGTGAGGTAAATAAATGAATCACAAAGAACTAAACCTTATTCCGCAGCAGCTTAAGCTCGGAGAAATTACAGTAAAAGAAGCTGTAAACCGTACTGGAACTTTCCTGATGGAAAACTATCCTATGTTTGGATTGCACAAATACGATGATGATTTTCGTTCAGACATCATTGTAGCCTTTCTAGAACGTGGTGAACACATTCTAGAGTTATACCATCCGGAAATGGGAGAATATCTGAATTTCTTATTCAGTTATGTTACAACTCTTATTAATTCACGTCTTAAATGCCTTGCAAAATACTCTATACATCAAAAAGTCACTCAGGAAGAAGCCCTGAGAATGCTCGATGAAAAAGAAATCGGATATCAGAACATGAATCTAAAAAGTCTATACAGCCCAAAAATCCCCTATTCCTACAATAAAGTCCCTGCTGAAGAATTGCGAAAAACTCTGAAAGATATTTCAGAAGGACATTCGGACAAAAAACTTCTTGTGCTGGCTTTAAAATCATCTTTTTATATAACTGATTCACAAATTGATAAAATATGCAGTCTTTATAAAATTGAAAAAAAGTTTTTTTATGAAGTCATAGAATTTTGTAAAAATTCTGTAATGCATAAAGAATTTCGCAGAATGAAAGTTCAGGAACGGAGAAATTATGCATATTATCATCATAAAAGATATAAACGACTTTTAGAAAAACTCCAGGAGGAAGATGAATCATTCAATAATCGTATTCTCATTTCCAAACTAAAAGAAAAAGAAATACGATATAAGAATAAATGGAAAAATCTGAATAAATCATTCGAAAAAGGTTTATTAAATCTAAGGCCTACAAATAAAACAATTGCAGATTTACTGGGAATCTGTGAGAGGCAGGTAACTTATTGCCTTAGTTGTGCAAGAAAAGAAGCAAAAAAAAAAGTTAACAAAAATACTGCACAGCATGGCTAAAAAAATACTTTTTCATTATATTAAAAGAATGAAAATTTATTTAGCAACCGGAAATAATAACAAAAAAAGAGAAATGTGTGAACTTTTACCAGAACACACAATACTTATTCCTTCTGATGAAGGAATTGATTTTGATCCTGATGAAACAGGAACAACTTTTTACGAAAACAGTCTGATTAAGGCACGTACTCTTTATGATATCGTAGGCTGCCCTGTTATTGCAGACGATTCGGGAATTTGCGTAGACGCTTTGGGTGGAGCGCCTGGCATTTTCTCTTCACGATACGCAGGTCCTTCTTTTATGCATGGAAAGCCTGACGGAAGTAAAATCTCTCAGGAAGAACAGAATATTTTCCTCATTCAACAAACAAACGAAGCCATAAAAGCTGGAAACCTTCCAAAAGGTGCATACCTTCACGGAGAACGTTCCTGCCACTATACCTGTGCAATGGTAATGTACTGCGGACCAGACCGTCTTTTCGTAGCTCAGGAAACTTTTGAAGGTACCTTAATTGATGATATTTCAAAGCAGGCTGGCAGCGGCGGTTTTGGCTACGACCCTATTGTATTCCTCCCAGAATTCAATAAAACTGTTGCAGAACTTTCTGCAGACGAAAAGAACGCAATTTCACACCGCGGAAAAGCTGTTCGTGCCCTGAAAAGAATCATCGACAATTTCTAGTAGCCCTCTGCTCCGCTCAGTCGTAAGAAAATATTGGCAGGAACTTTTGCGATAACTCAACAAAAATATATTAAAACACATAAAAACTGAAATAAAATAGTATCTGACAAAATCACCCTCTTTTGGCATATGCAGTTTTATTTCAGTTTTTTTATATTTTTTTGAAATTTTTATTAAAGTATTTTCCTATTCCTGCCGATATTTGATGTAGAAGTGTTATGACTCTATCGACTTCGTAGAAGCACGAGTCAGGCGTTTCGGGCAAAAATGTGTAGATGTAGCCTTGTAAAACATTTACGCATTTTTGCATCTTTTCAAACAGAAGAAAGGATTCTTCTGCTCACATTCCAAGGAGGAATACTATGGTTATCAACCACAACATGTCGGCAATGTTTGCCAATCGTCAGCTCGGAGTAACAGGACTCAGTCTTAACAAAGACATGGAGAAATTATCTTCAGGCGAAAGAATCAACCGTGCAGGTGATGATGCTTCAGGACTCGCTGTATCTGAAAAGATGCGCAGCCAGATCCGCGGATTGCGTCAGGCTTCACAGAACTGTTCAAATGGTATCAGCTTTATCCAGACAACAGAGGGTTACCTCCAGGAAACAACTGACATCATGCAGCGTATTCGTGAGCTTGCAGTTCAGTCTTCAAACGGAATCTATTCTGAAGAAGATCGTATGCAGATTCAGGTTGAAATTTCGGCTCTTGTTTCTGAAGTTGATCGCGTTGCAAGTTCCGCTCAGTTTAACGGAATGAACATGCTTACTGGCCGTTTCGCACAGCCTACTGGAGAAAATGTTGTAACTGGTTCTATGTGGTTCCACATTGGTTCTAACATGGATCAGAGAGTACAGGTATTTATCGGTACTATGTCTGCAGCAGCTCTTGGAGTACGTGAACTTGGTACAGAAGCTAAAATTTCACTTGCTACACCGGAAGATGCCAACCGCGCAATCGGAACTATCGACGAAGCATTGAAGAAGATCAACAAACAGCGTGCTGACCTTGGTGCTTATCAGAACCGCCTTGAACTAACTGTTAAGGGATTGGATATTGGTGCTGAAAACCTCCAGGCTTCAGAATCACGCATCCGTGATACTGATATGGCTTCACAGATGGTAGAGTTCACAAAGAATTCTGTACTTCAGCAGGCAGGTACAGCAATGCTGGCCCAGGCTAACTCGCAGTCACAGAATGTACTCAGCTTGTTGAGATAATCACTTGTCTTTACGAAGATAGTGAGTTATAATTAATAGTCGTCAGTAATGACGGCTATTAATTAGCGCGGTGTTTTATTGTAACTCTCCCCTTTTTTACTCCAAAACATCGTAAATTAATAAGAAATTATTGATTTAAATATGCCCGTTTTCAGCGGAGCATTGTTCTTTGACATAAGTGTCCCCATGGGATTGCTGGTGACAGTAGGAACAGTCGGTTTTGAAAAAAGACTGACTATTCCTGCTGAATGGTCTGAAACTAAATCAGAGGCGCAGTACTGATTTAGCCTTCACCTGCAGGACTTAAAGCACGAGGCTTTAAGTTTTTAAGTAAACATGGAGGCACAAATATGATTATTAATCACAATATGAGCTCACTCTATGCAGATCGTGTGACTAACATCTCTAATGAGTCAATCATGAAAAACATGGAGAAGCTCTCATCTGGTGAACGCATCAATCGCGCCGGTGACGATGCATCAGGACTTGCTGTATCTGAAAAGATGCGCAGCCAAATCCGTGGTTTGAACCAGGCTTCAAAGAACATCCAGAATGGTGTTTCTTTCATCCAGACAACCGAAGGTTATCTTGCAGAAACAACAGACATTCTCCAGCGTGTTCGTGAACTTGCTGTTCAGGCTGCAAACGGTATCTACAGCGATGAAGATCGTATGCAGATTCAGGTTGAAGTATCACAGCTCGTTGCTGAAGTTGACCGCATTGCAAGTGTTGCTCAGTTCAACGGCATGAATATGCTTACTGGACGCTTCGCAGTTGAAGGCGACAGCACAATGCAGTTCCAGATCGGTGCAAACATGGACCAGAACGCTCGCGTTTACATTGGTACTATGACAGCATCATCTCTTGGACTTAAAGGTGCACAGGGTGGCGATGAACAGATTACAATCAATTCACCAGAAGAAGCAAATATGACACTTGGTGCTGTTGATGCTGCATTAACTCAGGTTAACAAGCAGAGAGCAGATCTTGGTGCATATCAGAATCGCTTCGAAATGGCTGCAAAAGGCATAAACATTGCTGCTGAAAACACCCAGGCTGCAGAAAGCCGTATCCGTGATACAGACATGGCTTCTGAGATGGTTGAATTCACAAAGAACAGCATTCTCACACAGGCTGGAACCGCAATGCTCGCTCAGGCTAATAACCAGTCACAGACTGTATTGGCACTCTTGCAGTAGTAATTAAAAAATGAATTAAAGAGATAACTGGATGTCATCTTTTTGATTTGAAATATGGAAGGAAGGGGTATGCGCCCCCCTTCCCTTTCCATTTTTTTTCAAGGAGGAGAACTATGAATACAATTAATACGAATTCAATGGTTCATGTGGCAATGGATGGCCAGTCTCTTTACAACATTAACAAGAATACAACAGGCAATACTGTACAACAGGCTGCTGCTCAATCCATAACTCCCACAGGAGCCCAGGTAGCGCAGAATATCGAACAGAATATGGCCGAACTAAAGGCAGATATTCAGGCGCTGCAAAAAATGACAGAAATGGTTGGCGGGAACAAGCTTCAGTTCAGTGTGAACAAAGAACTTGGCAGTGTTGTTGTTTCAATCGTAGATTCAGCAACTAATCAGGTTATAAAGCAGATTCCGTCAGAAGACATGCAGAAACTTAAGCTTCGCATCAGAAAAGCCATAGGCTCAATGTTCGACGAAGTAATTTAAAATATGGCTGGACTGAACATACCAGGCGTTACCGACCAGTACAATACAAACGATACTGTTGAAAAGCTCATGAAAATTGAGCGTATTCCTCTCACGAGGGAGCAGAATCAATTAGAATCGTTAAAAACTGAGAAGAACGCCTGGCGCGACATTAACACAAAATTGTCCTCTCTTAGAGACAACACTAAAACTCTCTATTCTTTCGAAAATCCTTTTAACAGTAAACTCACCTCATCTACAGAAGAATATGCAATCACTGCAGAAGCAAACCGCAGTGCAAGTCTTCAGTCTTTTAAAGTTGATGTAATTCAAGCTGCATCCTCAGATCGTTTTTTAACAGATGAACTTGAAAATGATTTTAAGGTTCCTGTAGGAACTTACACATATAAAGTTGGCGAAAAACAGATAACTTTTAACTGGAAAGGCGGCACTCTTAAAGATTTTTCAAATGCAATAAATAAGCGTGGCAACAATATCATAAAATCATCAATAATTGGAGCCAGTGCCGGAAATAAATCTCTGCTGATAGAAGCGGTTCCTACCGGAAAAGAAAACCGTCTCATATTTGAAGATGATGCAAAAACCTTTGCCTTTGATTCCGGTATGGTCGATAAAATCAAATCGCAGACACAGACTTTTGCAAGCTCACAAACAGAAATACTTCCTGTAAATAAAATTGAATATGACGAGCCGGTTTACATGCCGCCTCTTTCACTTACAAATACAAAATATGATGAAGAAAAACAGACAGCTACAGTAGAACCAAGAGGAGCTTATCAGGTAAAAGTTCCTGAAAAAATCTTACGGGATACAGACTTACACCTTCAGTTTAAAATTACACAAAAAGAAACTGAGGATATTACACCAGAAATTAATAAAACCTTAATACAACCGGAATTGCCGGATGCAGGAACAGCCGAATATGGTGGAATTATTATTTCAAATAATCTTTCTGACACAAATCTGAATCTACCACCGGAACCTCCTGCTCCACTCGAACCTGTAAAAACGAATTCAATTTTGTATGCAGTAATGGAAGATGGAAGTGAAAAAGAAATTCCATATAACCCTACAGAAGATGGAAAAGCAGCACAAATTGATGTCAAGCTTTCAGAGTATCCGGGACTTAAAGCAATTGCTGTTCGTAACTTAAATACAGGAACCAGTTATGAAATTTCAAGCTTCACAGCTCTTGATCCTGTAAAAGATCTGGGATACGGACCTAAGCACCCGGTTTCTACAGCAGATGATGCAATTATAAAATACGAAGGAATTACAATTACACGTTCATCAAATAAAATTGACGATGTTGTTCCAGAAATTACTCTTAACATTCATGATAAAACTGAAAAGACTGCAACAATTGCCGTAAAACCTGACATAGAAGCTTCTAAGGCTGCAATAATAGAGTTTGTAGGAAAATATAATCAGGCTGTAGCAGAGCTTAATATTCTTTCTCAAAATAAGCAGGAAATTATTGATGAGCTTGATTACCTTTCACCTGAAGAGAAGGAAGCTGAACAGAAAAAACTTGGTCTTTTCCAGAGTGATTTTTCCCTTACAAATATTAAATCAAACATGTCTTCTACACTTGCTGCACGATATTTGTTTTCTGATACAGCCGAAATCACAATGCTTTCACAGCTTGGAATTGCAACAAATGCCGGCGGTTATTCAGGCGGATATTCTCAAAGTAAGCTTAGAGGATACCTTGAAATAGATGAAAAAAAACTGGATGATGCAATTTCAAATCATCTGGATGATATAAAAATGCTTTTTGGTTATGATTCTGACGGTGATTTAATCGTTGATACAGGAATTGCCTATAAGCTTGATAAGCAGATTTCAGCTTATACCCAGACAGGTGGAATTCTTGCAATGAAAACTTCATCTCTGGATTCAAAAATTAAAAGTTCAGAAAGTAAAATTTCAAAGCTCGAAAATCAGATGGCTAAAAAAGAAGCAGAACTTCGAAATAAATACAGCCAGATGGAAGGTTCACTTAACAGCCTGGAAGCTCAGCAAAATACAATTTCTAACTTTACAAAACAACAGCAAAATCAAAAATAAGTAAGGCAGGTAGAATATGATAGAGTTTTATATAAACGGACAGCAAGTTGATGTACAACTGGAAGATGAACAGTCAATTGGAGATGTTCTCAAATCCTTTGAAAAGACCTGTGAAGAAAATGAAGCCGCTGTAATCGGAATTACAGTAAACGGAAAACAAATTACAGCAGAACTTTTTGATGAAGAGTCTGCAAAGCCTCTTGAAAAAAATACAAAGTTTGAATTTTCAATCGTAACTAAAAATGATATTATGGAATCTTTTTCAAAACTCTCAGAACTTTTTGCAGAACTTGCTTCTCAGATGGAAGGAGTTCCTGTTGCCCTTCAGAGTGGACAAAATCTTGAAGTAAGTGAATCTATTAAAAAGCTTGCAGACAGCATTGAACAGTTCTGCCACATTGCAACACTGGCTTCACTCTTCCCAGATACTTTTACTCCAGAAAAGCTCAACGGTATTAACTTTAAGGAATTCTTTTCTGAATTCTCGCCTATTCTTAAAGATTTTGAAGATGCCCTTCAGAACAATGATACAGTAATGCTCGGAGATCTTTCTGAATATGAAATCTGTCCTAGACTGAAAGAGATTTCAAAATCCTTACAGACTTTATAAATAAAGCTCAGAAGGAGGTAATAAATTATGTTTTTTTTATTAGGATCCGGAAGTGGTTCACCTCTTGAAGCACGAGTAGCACATCGTGGAGACATAGCTATTATTATCATTCTTTTGATTGCAATTACAGCTGTTTTAGGTATTGCCTTTTTTATATGGCTGCGATTCAAAAACTATTATAAATCAGAAGAGTATCTTGAAAAAGAAAGAAGCCGAAAAACAAAACTTAAAGACATCCAGAAACTGGCAAAAGATAATAATCTTTCGCAAACCGAAATTAATACTCTCTGGGAAATTTGTTGCATTACAGAAACAAATAATATTCTTTACTCTATCAAAAGCAACAATGAAGTAAATGAGCTTTTCCACACTGCCTATGACATCATGATTCAGCAAAAATTATTTACTGATGAAAAGCTGAATAACTTTTTTACAACTCTTTTCAAACTTGAACTTATTGTTGCACAGACTAAAAAAGTTCTTTCTACAAGACAAATTCCTGAAGGTTCTGTAATATTTTATATTTCCAATGAAGGTGAACAATATCCTTTTACAGTAACCTTAAACCAGAAAGATTTCTTTACAGCTGAAATACCTGAATTCATTTATAAATCTCCACACAGACCGGAGCTTCTTACCCGCAGCCGTTTTACCTTTAAAACTTCTGACGGACTTTCTTACAATCTGATATCAAGAATAATCCGTTACAATGAAGGAAATGACGGAAAGTTTTACATGGTTATTTCTCATTCAGAACAACTTGAATGTCAGTCACAACGACACTTTAAGCGAGAATTTTTTGAAAAAGAATGTACATTTAAGGCAGTTAAAGTAAATGAAAATCCGGCTAAAGGCGAAGAAACATATTCTTTTTCTGAAAAAGAATATAGTGGAAAAATGTCAAATATATCTGCCGGAGGATGCTGTATTCAAACTGACCTTCCAATCAAGGAAAAACAATACATTGGCGTAAAACTCCCTGATTCTGGAATAGATGAAACTATTATCGGAATTATCCGAAGAACAAGAAGACTGCCTACTGGAAAGCTTGCCCTTCATATTCAGTTTGTCCAGATTTCTCTTGCAACAAAAAACAGAATCAATGTTCTTGTATATAAATATGAATTGTAACACTACTTATTTCTTTATTCTAAATACATTTAGATTACAAAAAAAGACTTGATAACACGGTGTTTTTGGAGTATTCTATAATAATATGAGAGTAATTGAGCTACAGAACATTCAGCGGGAAGAAGGACAGATTTTCTACTTGCGTAAATATACTTGTGACGCAGTAATGGAATTCCCGACAAGTACTGATACTGTTCAAATTTTCTTCAGCATCGAAACAAGCCCTATGGGAAAAAAGATTATTGAGCTCTCATTCCCTCAACCAATTAATTACCCTCTTATTCCAGTAAAAAAAGCACTGCTTGAATATATTCTTACAGAAGAGCTCGAAGGCAGACTGCCTTGCTGACTTTCACTACACATTCTCCAGAAGAAACAATTGCACTTGGTGTGCGCATAGGTAAGAAACTCAAAAAAGGCGATGTTATTGCCATGCAGGGAACTCTTGCTGCAGGTAAAACAACAATTACAAAGGGAATCGCCCAGGCCCTGGGAATTTCAGAAACTATTACAAGTCCTACCTTCTGTTTAATCAGTGAGTATTATGGAAAAATGCCGCTTTATCATATGGATGTTTACAGACTTGAAGGCGGCGAGGATTTTGTAAATCTTGGAACTGATGATATGATTTACGGAGACGGAGTCAGCATTATTGAATGGTCTGAAAAAATTATGGAAGAGCTTCCTTCGCGTACCATTATTTTACGTCTTACACCTCAGGAAGATGGAAGCCGTTTAATTGAAATTGAAAACTGGAATAACGGAGAAATATAAAGAGGTAATTAACATAATGAATATTCTTGCTTTAGATTGTGCTGTAACACGTATTTCTCTTGCTGTAAAAACTGAGACAAAGTTTATCTCTACTACTTATGACATTGGTATGAGACAGAGTGAAATTCTGGTTCCGGCAATAGATGAAATTCTAAAAAAAGCTGAAATCACAGCTGCAGAATTAAATGCCTCTGCCCTCACTATAGGTCCGGGAAGTTTCACAGGATTAAGACTTGGAATTTCTGCCCTAAAAGCTATAGAACTTGCTTACAATGTACCTGTTTATGGAATTTCATCTCTAGAAAATTATGCCTTTCCATATAAAAACTTTGGGATTCCACTTCTTTCATGTATTGATGCTAACAAAGATAAGTTTTATGCCCGAATCACTAATGGTGAAAAACTTCTTCTAAAAGATGATGATTATGAACTTGAAAAAATTTCAGAGGCCGTTAAAGATATTGAAACAATCTGTATCTGCGGCCCTGATGCAGTGAAACTTTCAGAAAAATTAAAAGCAATCTATACTGCAAAAAACTTTTTGATTCCAGCTGTATCTTCTCAGACAGCTGAATCTCTCATTAAAATTACAGAAAGTTTAATAGAGAAAAAAGCCGAACCGCTTAAAAATTTTGACGGTCCGGTTTATTTACGAGCAAGTGAAGCTGAGCTGAAACTTCAGGGAACTATTTCTTAAGAAGCTTACTGAGTGCGCTCATTGCACTGATTGCCTTTTCATTACCTGATTCCTGTGTATCAACCACAGCTGCTTTATTTTCATTCTGGATGGCATCGAAAACTTCCTGACGGAATACCTTTACATCCTTAGGTGCTTCAACCCCGATTTTTACCTGATCTCCGTGTACATCTATCAGTGTAATTGTAATATCATTTCCGATTTTGATTTTTTCGTCTATTTTACGTGAAAGGATAAGCATTAGCACCCTCCTTTCTTGTTTAAGGCTTGTACAATATCAACTTTTGTTGACCAGCGGTTATCACTCAAGATTGCCTGCATACATTCATGATTCTTTTTATTAATTACAAGAGGCCCCTGAAAGTTTGCAGTTATTGCAGATCCATCATGAGGCACTGTTACAATTGTCATGATTATTATATCTTCGGGTTTAGTAATTCCGATTTTCCTAAGCGATTCATCATCAATATCCGTCTCATAATCACTACAAACGAGAAAAGGATCAATAATCAGAAATGCCAGATTTGGATCCTCGCAAGATTGAAGCCATAAAAAAGGATCATAATCTGAATCTACAAGAGCATATTTTGTATATTGCTCAAAACCAAAAAGTCCGTCCGGAATTGTAATAAGACGGTCATCCGAGATGTCAATTTTTCCATGGGCTTTTGTTATAAGTTCCATATTAATTCCTTAATTTAACAGAGTCATTCCGAACTTGTTTCGGAATCTATTTATTTATGAGATGCTGAATCATAGGGAGCGGCACTGCGTAGCAGGGCAAAAATAGTCCAGTGGACTATTTTTAGCGAGTCTCCGAGCAGCTGTGCTGCGAAGGTTCAGCATGACATTATCTTTAACGCATGTAGTTAAGCAATGTCGATGAATACATTTTTCCGGCCTGGCTCAAGGTTGCCTGATTGGTATAATCAAGCATCTTCAGGTCTGTAATTGCCTTTGTAAAATCAAGATCTCCTTCGCGGCTTACCTGCTGTGTTACATCCAGTGCAAGCTTACTGCTTCTTGTTGCGTTAAGCTGGGCCCGTTCATATTCAGCACCAGATTTTGCAAGTCGTGTTACAAGGCTGTCGATTCCCTTGTCGAGGGCACCGAGAACGCGGCCGCCGATGCTTTCCTGGTCACCGGCAAGTAATGCGTTTCTGAAAGCAATTACTGTATCGAACATGCTGCCGCCACTGAGGCGAGCTCCGTTGGCCAGGTTATATGGCGGAAGCTGAGATGAATCTTTAATAATTCCAAGCTCCTCAAGTGTAGAACCACTTAGATCCTGAAGCCAGAGCTGACGGGCATCTGTTGTTTCAAAATTCAAGGCATTACGAACTGGATCAATTGTAGCTTTTACTGCTGCACCAGAATTATTAATTTTTGCAGCCACAGCATAAACATTATCTCCCTGCTTAATTTCTACCTTAACGCCATCTACAGAAATAACTGTATCACTTGATGCCTGCCACTGAGATGCATCTCGTGCACCAAATACCTGCTGATTCTCTGCCCAGAAGGTTTTTATTCCTGCATTATCATTTACAAGATATTTTCCTTCATCTACTTCAACGCGGTTTACATCGATGTTTCCGTTATATCGTACATTCTGAATAAGAGGAACTCCACTACCCTCAACGTTTCCCATTTCAACATCAAAAGCAGTTGATTTAGTATTTGTTCCGGCAAAGATTGAGTTTCCATCTGCACTAACTGCATTAGCATTTTGCACAAGCTGTTTCAAAAGCTCGTCTACTTCAGTTGCCATGTTAGACATATCTTCTTTTGTATAAATACCGTTTGCTCCGGTTACGGCTAGTTCACGCACTCTCTGCATAATTTCAAGAGAATCTGTCATGTAGCCTTCACGAACTGTAAACTGATCAGAAAGAGTCAGAGCATTTTTTTCAAACTGATTTACGCGGCCAAGGTAAGACTGATATCTTACAAGGTGTCCGGCAGCAATCGGATCATCACGCAGCTGCTGGATTCTGTGCTGTGAGCCAATCTGATTATTGGCACGGTTGAGGCGGCTCTCCTGAAGACGAAGGGCGCTCTGTGTATTGTTATTGTTCATCTGACTGCTGATTCTTTGCATAATTATTTACCTCTTATAAATTGTGATTTCGATACGACCTACGGTCTACTCAATCACCGGTGGTTGAGTAGGTCGTAAACCGTATCGAAACTACCGGTTACACTCCAAGTCGATTGATTACTGTATCAATCAAACTATCCCAAACTGTTATGAACTTTGCCGCAGCATTATAGCCATGCTGAAACTTCATAATTTCGGCAAGCTCCTCATCAATATTTACACCACTAATTGAGTCACGAAGATTACGAAGATCATCCATAATTGCATTCTGGCTCAAAAGATTTGTTTCTGCCTGTTCACCCTTAAGACCTACATTTGTAACTGTATCTGCAAAGTAGTCATCAAAGGTCTTCATACCGCCAACCATAACACTTGTGTTACGGATAGCTGCAATTTCTACTGCGGCACGACCATCACCTGTTGGAGCTGTACCTGCGGCATCCATATAACCAGCGGCAACGCTCATTACGTCGTTACGTAAAGCCTGATTTACTTCGATATAAGCAGAAGGATTATAAACCGGAGAAACAGAGAACTGACTTCCTGCAGCCAGAGCATTTACTGCATCTGCCTGAGCAAAGTCATAAGCTCCTTCAGCACCAGTTGCAGCCAGCACTCCGGAATATCCAGCAAGGAAGTATCCCGAATCTTCTACATGGCGGATTACAAAATCAGGATTATCTACAGACTGTGCAGTTGTTGCCTTTAGTACAAGGTGATTATTTTTATCAAGATATGCCTTTACTTCGCTTGTAGAGTCATTGATGCGGGCAATTACTGTCTCTACTGTATCTGTATGGAAATATGGAACCTGAACGTTTCCTGTGCTGCCGCTGAAGGTCATTACACCTTCAATTCCAACCTGCTGCTGTTTATCCAACGCATTTGTACCTGTAAAACGGAATACATAAGAAGTATCAAGTTCTCCGTCACCGTTACGGTCAAAGTTTCCGTTTGCGTTTTCTACAAAAGGATGCTGTACAAAAAAATCAAGACCTGTAACCTTGTTTGCACCGACTGCATTGCGGTGAACATCGTTTACAAGGTCTGCAAAGTTCATTGTCATTGTGTTGAGAGTCTGGATTTCGTTGCGTACATCAACATCGCGGAGTTCTACGAGGGCTCCGAGACTACCACCGTTGAATACAGCATCATTTCCTGTATCCTTCCATACCAGCTTGCTGTAGCCTGTATCATCAAAACGAGGAACAAGGTCGATTTCGCGGGAAATACTTCCCTGAACAATTACACGGCCACCAACGTGAACCATAAACTCATCGCTGTCTCTCTGGTCTGTAGAAATATTTATAAGCTTTGAAAGCTTGTCTACCAAAAGGTCGCGGCGGTCAAGAAGATCATTTGGATTATCTCCCATAGCACGGCTGCGTACAATTTCTGCATTGCAGTCTGCGATCTGGCGGGCATAAGAGTTTACCTGCTTTACAGTTGCTTCAATATCACCATCAATAAGGTTACCGACGCCCGCAAGAGCCTCCCAGCGCTGCTTGATTGAGTCTGTAAGAGTTTCCGCCCTTGTTACAACTGCCTGGCGGGCAGCCTTGCTTTCAGGGTTAATTGAAAGCTCCTGCCATGATTCCCAGAATTTATCCATATTTGAGCGAACAGAAATATCATCCGGTTCGTTGTAAATCTGCTCAATCATGGTGTAATATTTTGAACGTGTATCCCAGTATGATTCCTGATTTGACTGAGCCACAATACGCTCATCAAGAAGTTCATCACGGATACGATTAATTGACTGAACATCAACACCCTGTCCGATAAGACCAGGACGTTCAAGGCGTTCAAGATCCGGCTTATAAAGCGGATCGAATTCCTTTATCTGGACACGCTGTCGGCTGTAACCTTCTGTATTTGCATTTGAAATGTTATGACCTGCAGTTGTGATGGCATCTGTATTTGCCATTATGCTGCGTTTACCTAATTCAATTCCTGAAAATGTTGACCCCATAGTTTACCCCCTCACATCTACCAGTACACTGGCTGGTTTTGGCTGTGTGACAGTACCAAACTTTGTATAGTTTTTATTGCGGGTTTGTGGCAATGCTTTTTCTACAACTTCTGCAATAAATTCACGAGTAACGTTTACATAATTTGAAATAACCTGATTTTCTACTTTGCATTTAAGGAGTTTTGTACGAAGTCGTCCAAGTCTTTCAAAATATGGCTTGATTTCTTCAGTTTTTAGTTGATTCTGGATTTCATCGCGACGCTGATCGAATTTCTGGAAGCTGTCAGAAATAAGATTTACTTCATTAATATGTCCAACAAGACTTTCCCAGTCCTTTTCTGTAATTGCCTTACGAAGCAGTTTCTGTTTTTCTGTAAGGCGGTCAAGAAGATTCTCTTCTTCTGACAGAACTGTTGCGTATTCTTTTATTAATTCGTCCATCACAAAACTCCTGAAACGACGATTTTAAATTATGGTCGTTCTCTTTGAGTATCGGAGTTTGAAAAAAATTGTTTAGGAAAATTTAATGAAAAAGTTGTATGGATTCACTGCGACGGTCGCACTGCTCGCAATTTCCAGGCCGCGCCCTTCGCTTCGAATCCTCTCAAATTCCAGTTAAATAAAAAACAGACAGCTCTCTTATAAACTGTCTGTTTTGCATTAAAATTTAGGTGCGTCTGAGAGGATTCGCCGCGACGGTCGTTCACCTCCTGTGAACTCCCTCTGCGGCGCCTCCGTTCGCTAAATTGCCATCCCTGGCAATTTACTCAAAAATTGCTCCGCACTGCTCGCAATTTTTGAGTCGCTCACTTCGTTTCGAATCCTCTCAGACTTAATTTTCAGAAACTAAAAAAAAACTCCTGTAATTTCTTATTACAGGAGTTCTATAAAAAATTTCTTTTTTCTTGCGTCTGAGAGGATTCGAACCTCCTACCACCGGATTCGAAGTCCGGTGCTCTATCCAGATGAGCTACAGGCGCATTCTGGCAAAATTGCCGTAAACAAAAAAGGTGCAAGAAGTTTATCTTGCACCCAGGGTGCCTAGTCGGGATCGAACCGACGACAACCAGATCCACAATCTGGCGCTCTACCGCTGAACTATAGGCACCGTAATAAAAAAAAAGCTTCTTGTAAATAGCAAGAAGCTCTGAGCCATGCAGGGATCGAACCTGCGACCCACAGATTAAGAGTCTGTTGCTCTACCAGCTGAGCTAATGGCCCGAAGTCTTAACTGACTTAGTGATAATTAATATATACGAAAGTTAAATTTTAATCAAGTGCATTAAGCCATTTTTTTGATTTTTTTTAATATATTTTCTACTTCTAAAATAATAATAAATCCATTATAATTATTATATGGCAATCGTAGAACTTCGTAATGTAAGTAAAATATATCAGATGGAAAAAGTTGCAGTAAAAGCTGTCGATAACGTTTCTTTTACCATAGAAGCTGGAAACTTTTGTGCAATTTCTGGTCCTTCAGGTTCGGGAAAATCTACACTATTAAATCTTATCGGTCTTACTGATCTTCCTTCAGCTGGTTCTGTAATACTTAATGGAATCGATATATATGATGGAATAAACTTGAGTAAAACACATAAAATTCCACTATCAATTGATTCTAAACTTACAGATTTGCGAAGAAATTTGCTTGGTTTTATATTCCAGACTTTCAATCTGATTCCAGTTCTTAATGTTTATGAAAACATTTCCATTCCCCTACATCTTGGAGATTCTCCTGCCCTCCAGAATATGAGCAAAAAAGAACAAAATGAATGGGTTGATTATCTGATTGAAACCGTCGGCCTTACTGACTGGAAAAAACACAGACCAAGTGAACTCAGCGGAGGCCAGCGACAGCGCGTTGCTATAGCCCGCGCCCTTGTAACAAAATGTCCGGTAATTCTTGCAGATGAGCCGACAGCAAATCTTGATTCAACCAACGGAGATCAGATTCTGGCGCTCATGAAAAAAATAAATGATGAATTAAAAACAACTTTTATTTTTTCAACTCACGACCAGAAAATTGTTAACATGGCAAATCAGGTTATAAAAATTCGAGACGGAAAAAATAGCTGAATAACCCTTAGTAATCAAGAGCAAGCGAAAGTCCTGTACTCATCATAAACACAGGTGCATTATATTTTTTTCCATAACCGACAGCAGCCTTAGTTGTCCAGTCTGCATAAGGTAGAAGTCCAGATACTATAAAATTCAAACCAGTAAAACCATGAAGTTCTGTAAAATTAAAATGACTCATTACAGCAATCTTCATATTTTTCTTGCTTCCTATACGCTTCAATCCACCTTCAAAAGCAATTCTTTGAATGTTTCTATGATCTGCTTTTGGATTAAACTCGTACTGATATTCAATATTAAAACCAATATTTGGATCAAAAGCATCAAAAAGACGATAAATACCTGCAGTTCCTACTATATAGTTATAACTTTTGCTGGTTGAAAAATGAGTAATGTCGTTCAAAAAGCAGATCCCCTGCATATAAGTGTCAAACCCCAGTATCGTTCTTTTAACTTCCAGTCCACCAAGTAAACTTCCATCAGTTATTTCAGGAACACTTGGTCGTTTTGCAAAAAGATTTATACTTGTATTAAAAACTGAAAATTCAATTGAACCATAATAATTAAATCTTTCAGGTTTTATTTCACCATTAAAAGAACCTGTTGCAGCAAAAGTTATTGTTCCTGTAGACCATGGATAACGTATTTCAACACAAAGAGGAGAAGAATCTCCTGAGAAGATATTTGTATAAAGAGGTCCTGTACTATAAAGACATGTTGAATGTGTTACACAACCATAATACGCAGAATCATTAAAGAGACGTGTATATCCCCATGATAATGATTTTTTACCAGCACTTATAAACACACGGTTCAACAAAAAATAATCAAAATAAAAATTTGGAACTGTAACTGCAAAACCGTTATCATAACCTGTATAAAAACTTCCCCTCACCGAAAAGAAACTGACAGGCGTAACAGTCATATAAAGAGTATTTCCAATAGTCAGATAACCACTGAAATGATCTTCATTTGTATGGGCAAAAACAATTCCTGTATCTGCAGTAAATTTACCTGAAAAACGAACCATAGAAGAAAAAGCTGAAGCAATTACCTGTATCGGTGTTGACGTTTTATTTTCTTTTTCTTCTACAACAGCTTCATCAAGATCTTCTGCATCATTAAAAATCGAATCAAAATCATCAAAATCCTCTGAATCCAAAGACAAAGTATCAGAAGAATCCTGAAGCTCTGAATCTTCCTGTCCAAAAATCATAAAACCTGAAACAATCAGGAAGATTGATATAAAAATTACTTTCTTCATAAAATTATTTAGCACTCATCATTTCAAGATATGGCTTAGTATATACAGAATCAGACACTTTTTCAAATACAACATTTCTGATTGTAATCTGAGTCTGTTCATACTGCATTTTTCCACTGATTTTCTTTCCGCGAAGATTATCCTGAATCAACATTGAAACCGGAATAAAATAGCTTTTTTCAATGGCTTTTATAGTCTGGTAAGATGGAATTGCTGTAGTACGAAGCTTCTGTCCACTTAGAGAATAATCTTCCTTTTTACGTACAAGACCATCATCTTTTGTAACCCAGAGCTTAAGCATAGGATAATCTACAGAGTTTACCTTGGCTTTTAATGTAAAAAGCACACACTGCATTTTTCCGAGTGTAACTTCCTGTGTAGATTCAATTGCATAATCGCGGGCATAATGCTGTGGTGCAAAATCAGAATTATTTGCATTGGTATTTTGAAATTTATCTTTAGCACTTGTAAAAGTAAAGCGGCGGTCTGCAGGGTCGAAAAACCAGATATTGTTATCAAACTGAAGATATCCCTTTCCCTTCTCTTTTGCAGGACCTGTAATCAGAATTGTCCAGGAAGAAGCCCTGTCTCGACGATACATAACAGCCTCTGTAAGATTCTGACCTTCGCCAGGTTTATTTTGAACAACTGTATAATTTCCTTTAAAATCAGTCTCATAAAAAGATGTATTGTCCTCTGCCTTCTGTAATAAATCCTGTGCTTCAGAATCAGAAATTGCAAAAAGATTTTCTGCAAAAATAACTAAGAAAAGAGCGAGTATTCCTGTCTTTTTTGTAAAAATTTTCATTTTTCCCCCAATATTGTTATTCAGTTACTGCCAGAGCCTGACAAGGTGTAACTGAAACAGATTTCTTTACTGCAAACATTACTGCTGCAAGAGTAGTTACAAGAACCACAATAAAAATTGCAGCAAAGTAATATATTGATATGATTCCCTTTACATTTCCATTAACAAGGAATATATCAAATGCCGGAATAAATGAGAAATTGATAAAAGAAAGAAGCTTATTTATAAGACAGGCAAATAAAAATCCACATATACAACCTGCAGAGATTAAAATAAATGTTTCTGCAAGCAGCATTCCATAGATTCTCATTCGTCTCATTCCTATGGCTTTATAAATACCAATTTCATTTATTCTTTTCATTGCAATAACGCGGAAAGTACTGCTTACTCCCGCAACAATTATTACAATGAGCATTATTATAACAAAAGCAACAATAATTTTCATTGCATCTATAATAATCTGAATATCCTGTAGATTTGCACTCAGTTTGATTAATGCAAAAGGCTGATTTTCAGTATATAGACAATTGTTATAATATTCATTTTTATCTTCTACAAGATGATACATATTAAACTTCTCAGAAAGCTTATTCTGATACATTTCTATATCTTTTTTGCTCGGAGATCCATCTGGAAGCATTATACAGATACGATTACAATAATCCGTAGAATAACCATAGGCATCTGAGAGGAGCTTTATATCCATATACGAAGTATACATTCCAAAAAGACTTGAATCACGGAAAACCCCCTTTACAATAACAGGAATTGTGTTTATCTGCCAGGAAGAGTTACGTAACATAAAGGTAACTTCATCGCCAACATGAACTTCAAGCATTTTTGCAATAGGTTCAGAAAGAAGTATACCGTTTGTTCCGTAAACTCCTTCTGCACTTCCTTCTATATAATTAAAGTTTGCAAAGAGTTTTTTTTCTTTTTCAAAATTTACGCCTTTAATAATTCTCTGGCGAACACCGGTTCCTTCAAAAAATAAGGCAGCATATTCAGCATTAAAATCAAAGCGTTCTGCAATTACAGCATCTTCCGGAAAGAAGGGAACTAATAACTCTGTATTTGAAACAGGCTGATCTAATCCCCAGCCGCCTATAAACTGCAAGTCACCACCATAATAAATTCGGGCTTTATCCTCAAGTGCAGAAAGCATACCTCTTACCGAAAAAAGACAAAACAATGAAACTCCTACTCCAAACATGCAAACAAGAAACAAAGAAAGATATTGCTTGTGGCGGTAAAGGATTGAGCGTAAGCCCATTTTTAGTTCGTCTTTCATTTTGCCCCCTGAATTGCATCTATAGGACTTACCTTCAATGCGTTAATAACAGGATAAATCCAGCCTAAAAGAGCAAGAGCCAGAACTAATATAAAAAGCTTTAGTACATTTTCACTATTAACATAAACTTTAATTGCTTCAGAACCAAAAAGCTGAACCAGAAAAGAATTATTAAGAACTATATTTGCTTTATTAATTAAATGTGTACAAATTGTACCACTGATAACACCAAGTACACCACTAGTCAATGTAAGAATAATATTTTCTATCATACATTGTAGAGAAATAAAGCGTTTTTTTGCACCTATTGCGCGTAAAGTACCGATTTCTCGTGTTCGGTCCAGGATATTAATTACAAGTGAATTATTTACAATAATAAAGCCTGCTGAAAGAACAATCACAATACCTATATTAAAGATTTTTCGCATCCAGAATAGATAAAGAGCTGTACTTCCTGCTGCATGACGCCAGTCTGCAACCTGAACAGGCCAGTCATTTTTTTTAAGAATTCGAGAAACCTTTTTCATAAGGTGCTTTGTATTCTGACCTTCTTTTAAGCGAACAATTATATAATTCCAGCTTGTACTTTCTGATATCTGATTTTCTGATTCTATATTTGTTGAATCTGTAGTTGAATTATTAGTTTCTTCTTCATTTTCTTCTGTTGTCAGGGCTTCTGAATAATCAGTTGCATCCGAGAAAAGGTCATCAAAATCTTCAAAATCATTATTTTCAGAAAAAAGATTTGTATTCTCTTCTCCAAGGTCGTAGTCTTCCAGTGAAAAAACTTCCGTAATTCCAAGAAGAGAACGTACTGTTATAGGATCTGCAATAATAAAACGTCCGAATATCTCATTGTAGATATCGTATTCGAAAACTGCGGTAACTGTTGCTGCACGAATTTTATAATTTGGTCCATCTGAAACTATAAACTGAATTGTACTACCTACATCAACATCAAGCTTTTCTGCAACCTGTCTGCAAAGCATAGCACCACGCTCTCCATGAAGATAAGGTGCACCACGTAAAATATGTATTGATTTCATCAGGGAAATATAAGGTTCGCCTTCTACACCAAAAACGTAGGTTGCACTTCTGTTAGCTCCATCAGAACGCTCTACCATTGCAGCACCAGAAACCTGCCCTGTAATGCCTTCTACTTCCGGCATTTGTAAAAGTGTTTCAGAAATATTCTCGTAAGGAACAAGAGTATTAAGAACTGTAAGTTCTCCAGTAACTGGTGTTTCATCACCAAAAAGACTTTGCTGTGATTTGGAAACAGGTCTTATGATAAAGTCACCAGTAAAACTGGCAATATAGTTTGTCTGTACTCCCTGTTCTGTACTGTCAAATACTGCATTTGCCAGGCAGAAAAGACACACCGCAAAACTGATGAATATTACTATTACAAGAGAACTGCGGCGAGATATTACACTTTTTAATGCAAGTTTGAGAAGCAAAATGTTCCAGCCTTATTTTCGGCCAAACTTACCTTTATCCCAGGCAGTTTTAATTTTACCGCTGGCTTCAGGATCGTTTTTGATATTTTCAACTGCATTTTTAAGGAAGGCAATGAAGACTAAAATAAAGAATGCTGCAAAAGTTGCAATAATAGTCTTCTTTACACGGCCCATAGGTTCCAAAATGACAAAAGGCTCAAGAGTTCTTTCTGAAATACATTTATATGTATCCATAAACTCATTAACCTGTCTTACAGTAAGCATAAGAATCTGAGCATCTGTAATGTTTGAGTTTTCTGAGAAGGTAGCCTTAATTTCATCATATGTTTCCTGTTTTGACTTTTTCATTTTTGAAACTTCTGTAAGGAATGGAGTTTCAACAGCCTCATTCACAGAGGCAATCATACTATCAATAAGTCTGGTTGCAACATCAAGATTATCTTCTGGTATTTTCATTTTGACAATAATTTCATCACGAACAGGAGCCTGTGATACTGAAAATTTTTTGTCTTTCTGAAGATTCTGTACAAACTGGTTAAATTCAAAATCTGTAAGTTTTTTTCCATCCCCAGAAACAAAAGGATTATTTTTTGAAAGTTCTTTTACAAGAAAAACATTATCAGTAAATTCTGCATTAAGAACAGTCTTCAAACTGCTGTATTTTGGTGGTAATTCACTGGCAATAATAGATGGAACAGGAGTTACTGAAATACTGTATTCTACAGTACTTTCTCTAGGCATAGCTTTTGGAGAAAGCATCGGATATACAAAAAGATACAAAACAGTAAGAACAAAAACAGCAGCGCTGCCCAAAATAATCATCATTCTGTGTCGGATTAAAACAGAAAAAAGATCAATAAGGCTGATTTCATCATCTTCAGCTAAAGATGTGTTATTTTCAAGTTCACTCATAATTTTATATTATAACATCTTATCTATTTAATTTCTACTTTAAATGTTATTTAAGAGTATAAACTTTCATCAATTCTGACTTACCCCTGATTTCTGCATCTGCAACAAAAGTCAATTGCCGTAAAAGTTCGTATATCACAGAATAAAACTGTAACTTCCCTGGTTTCACCGCCAAGAGCCTCCCCCAGAGAAGCCTTACCTGCACCTAACATAAGATAATCACGAACTTCCGAATCTACAACCTTACCAAAGGTATCCTGCATTAACTCTTTTTCAGAAAAAGAAGAACAGAAGGAATTTCTGCAACATTTTTTGCTATTTTTCATCAGATGTGAATATGCGGTAAGAAAAAAATAACACATACCAGAGATTGCACCAGAAAAGTAAATACCATTGCAACAGGGGCAAGATGATTATTTTCGAGGAAGGCTTCCCATTTCTGATTATTCTGCTCATCCAGAACAGGAATTGAAATGAGCTTCGGAACCATAACAGCCATTATATTTGAGATTAAAACTATAACGCCGTACATGCGTGTCATTCTGGCAATGAACTTTTTGTTTAATTCCATTATTTTATTAAAGCATACTATTGACATAAATCAAAGTTTTCTATATTCTAATTTCCCGTAGTCGCAAGACTTGAATGAGAAATCACCCGCGGGAGTGGTGGAATTGGCAGACACGCCAGACTTAGGATCTGGTGCTTCGGCGTGAGAGTTCAAGTCTCTCCCCCCGCAATTTTTTTTTCGACTACAAACAGATTTATGCGGAAATAGCTCAGTGGTAGAGCGCCACCTTGCCAAGGTGGATGTCGCGGGTCCGACTCCCGTTTTCCGCTCGATTAAAGGCGTTTGCCTGTAATACAGAATAATGCGGAAATAGCTCAGTGGTAGAGCGCCACCTTGCCAAGGTGGATGTCGCGGGTCCGACTCCCGTTTTCCGCTTAAATCTTATATAGAGACGCAATTTCTTGTGTCTCTATTTTTTTGTAAAATTCATAGGGCTATATTAAATTCTGTCATGCTGAACTTGTTTCAGCATCTCTTATAAAGGGATTCCGAATCAAGTTCGGGATGACACAAGACAGGAGTATAAATTGAAACTTAAAAAAGAATTCAAGAGTCTTGAAAAATCGGCAGTTGAGCTTACTGTAACAATTGAAAAGGCAGAAGTAGAGAGCGCTTACAAATCAACACTTGCAAATTATGTAAAACACGCTCAGATTCCTGGTTTCCGTAAGGGGCATGTACCTCAGAATGTTTTGGAACGCAAATACGGAGATTCTATCAAAGCCGATACAATAGGAACTCTTATTGACCAGTCATTCGATGAAATCTTCAAGGAAGAAGTTGATAATCGCCCTCTTCCATATTCACAGCCTGTTATGGACAAGACTCCAGATCTCGATATGACAAAGGATCTTACTTACACAGTTCACTACGACGTATTCCCTAAGGTAAGTGTAAAAGATTTCTCTGGCATAAATGTAAAAGAGCCTCAGGTAACTATTTCAGATAGCGACCTCGCAGATGAACTTAAGAGTATGCAGGAACGCAATGCAATGGTAATCGAAAAGAAAGATGCAACTGTTGCAAAAGATGATATTGTAACAATCAACTATTCTGAACTTGATGATGAAGGAAACGTAATTGCAGGTACAGAACGCTCTGACTTCGTATTCACTGTAGGAAGCGGCGAAAACATCTATAAAATTGATGACGAAATCATCGGTATGAAAAAGGATGAATCTAAGGACATCACAAAGAAATACAAGAAGGATGATCCTGATGAAGACCTCGCCGGAAAAACAAAGAAAATCCGCGTAACTATTAAGGCTGTAAAGGTTCGCGATCTCCCTGCTCTCGATGACGACTTTGCCCAGGACTGCAACGAGAAGTACAAGACTCTCGATGATATGAAAGCAGACATCAAAAAGAATATGGAACTTGCCGCAAGCCGTCGCGTAAAGGAAATGAAGAACAATTCTCTTCTCGAGCAGCTTGTTGAAAAGAACAAGTTCGATATTCCAGCTTCAATGCTTCAGGCAGAGCTTGATGGCCGCTGGAGAATGATGGCACAGCAGTTCCAGACCACTCCAGAACAGCTTGAAAAGATGATTACTGCAAGCGGACAGACAAAGGAAGCCATGCTCCAGCAGTGGACTGGTGACAGTGAAAAGATGCTTAAGAGCCGCATCATCGTAGACTGCCTCATCCGCGACCGCAACATCAGCGTAACTCCAGAAGAAATCGAAGCTCAGTATGCTAAGATTGCTGAAGAAGGCGGAATGACTGTAGAAGAAGTTAAAAAGCACTACGAAGATCCACGCGCTAAAGAATACCTTATTGACGACGCTAAAGAAAACAAGCTTTACGACGAAATCTATAAGGAAGTAAAGGTTTCTAAGGGCGACAAGATGTCTTTCAAGGATTTGTTTGCTAATAACTAATTAGATTAAAATGATAATCCTAAAAAACGACCCTTTTGGGTCGTTTTTTTTAACGGATTTTCTATTTATCAGGTTTCGATACGGCCTTCGGCCTACTCAACCACCGGATATACAGAAAATACGGTGGTTGAGTGCCGCGCAAGCGGTTTATCGAAACCACCGTATTTTTTTAACTTATTCTACTACCCAATTGCTCGAAAATTCAGTATATTTATAATTATACACTTGTTGTAATTTAAAGGGGATTTTATGAACGAACAGATGAACACACTGGTTCCTTACGTAGTTGAAAAAACTGGAAACGGAGAACGTACTTACGATATTTTTTCCAGACTTTTGAAAGACCGCATTGTATTTATTGACGGAGAAATCAATGATGCAATGGCAGACCTTGTTGTAGCTCAGATTCTCTTCCTCGAATCAGAAAATCCTGAAAAAGATATAAGCATTTATATCAACTCTCCTGGAGGAGCAGTTACAGCCGGTCTTGCAATTTACGATACAATGAAATATGTAAAATGCGACATTCAGACAATCTGTATGGGTCAGGCTGCAAGCATGGCTGCAATTCTTCTTGCAGGCGGAACAAAGGGTAAGCGTTACGCTCTACCTTCAAGCCGGGTTATGATTCACCAGCCTCGTGGTGGAGTTGAAGGCCAGGAAAGTGATATCAGCATTCTGGCTAAAGAAATCATCAGATTAAAGAAGCTTTCTATAGAGTATCTTGCTAAAGACACAGGCAAGAGCACAGATAAAATTGCCGAAGACATTGAACGTGACTTTTTTATGTCGGCACAGGAAGCTGCAGATTATGGCGTAATTGACCACGTTATGCCTTCACGTAAGTAGTTTGGAGAATTATATGAAACGATTTGGTAGCAATAATGATGCCTTCTGCTTTTTCTGCGGAAGCACAGCCGGTAAAGACCGCAAGCTTATTACAGGCCCAAGCGGAAATACTTTTATCTGCGATAAATGTGTAGCAATCTGTCAGGGAATTTTAGACCAGCAGGAAGCAGATGTAACTCCTATTGAACTTAAAGATGTACCTACCCCACGCGAGTTTAAGGAATATCTTGATTCTTACGTTGTAGGTCAGGAAGAAGCAAAAAAGACACTTTCTGTTGCAGTTTACAACCACTATAAAAGAATGTCAGTTTCGGCAGCAAGCCAGGCCGCAGAAGATGCTGTAAAAATTGAAAAATCAAATGTTCTTTTGATTGGACCAACCGGTAGCGGAAAAACCCTCCTTGCCCGCACTCTTGCTCAGCGCCTTAAGGTTCCATTTGCAATTGCAGATGCCACTACCCTTACAGAAGCCGGCTACGTTGGTGAAGATGTTGAGAACGTTCTTCTTAAACTTATTAACGCCGCAGACGGAAACATTGAAGCTGCAGAACGTGGAATTATTTTTATTGATGAAATTGATAAGATTGCCCGCAAGAGCGAAAACACTTCTATTACCCGCGATGTAAGCGGTGAAGGTGTTCAGCAGGCACTTTTGAAAATTATCGAAGGTACAGTTGCAAGCGTTCCTCCTCAGGGCGGCCGCAAGCATCCAAACCAGGAAATGCTTCAGATTGATACAACAAATATCCTCTTTATTCTTGGTGGAGCTTTTGTTGGTCTTGATAAAATTATTGAACAGCGAGTTTCTTCACATGCTATGGGCTTTGGTTCTTCAGTTGGACAGATGTCAGATGAAGACAAGATGAAGCTTTTGAATCAGGTTACTCCGGATGACCTCGTAAAGTTCGGTTTGATTCCAGAACTTATCGGCCGAATGCCAATTACCTGTGCCCTCAAAGAGCTTACCCGCGATGACCTTGTCAGCGTACTCACAGAACCTAAGAACGCAATCACAAAGCAGTTCCAGGCATCATTTAATATTGATGATGTTAAACTTGAGTTTGAAAAAGAAGCTATCGAAGAAATCGCAGACGAGGCAATCCGCCAGAAGACAGGGGCGCGCGGTCTTCGTACAATCGTTGAAAAAATGCTTATGGACGTAATGTTCAAGATTCCTGATATCAAGGGAAAGAAAACCTTTACTGTTACAAAGAAAATTGTACAGGGTAAAGAAAAGAACATTGAAAGTCTCATAAAGACAGACACAGCGGCTATTGAAAGCGCCTAGGCTCATAAGCTACGCGAGGCTCTCCTCCATGGCAGATGTTTTTTCTAACCTTTCAGAAAACTTAAAGCAAAGTCTCAAAAGTCTTGGAATTACTTCTCCTACTCCTGTGCAGGCAGAGGTAATTCCCCGCATAATGCAGGGCAAGAACCTGCTTTTTGAATCAGAAACCGGAACCGGAAAAACCTTTGCTTATCTCTTGCCTCTTATCAACAAACTGGAAACTTTAGACGACCACCAGAGAGTCCGCATAATTGTTGTAGCTCCAACCTTTGAATTGGCTTCACAAATCAACAGCGCCTGTAAATCTGTTAGCAGTCACAAGTCTGCCCTTATGATTGGAGGCGCACCACTCAAACGCCAGATTGAAACTCTTAAAGAAAAACCTGAAATCATAATTGGAACTGCAGCCCGCCTTGTTGAGCTTATTCATCTTAAAAAACTTAAGATTGAGGGCCTTATGGCTGCAGTTTTTGATGAAACAGACCGCCTTGTAAAAAAAGAGTCTGTTGAAGATACTTCTAACTTTAGAAACCTTTTACCGGCCGGAACTCAAATTATTGCCTGCACCGCAACTCTCAGTAAGCAGACAAAAATCTTTTTTGCTGATGCAAAGAATGTCGTTATGCCGCCGGAAGATGTACTGCGAAAGCGAATAACTCATTGGGCAATTTACGCAGAAAACCGCGACAAAATCGACACCCTGCGCAAATTTCTTGCAGCAGAAAATCCGACAAAAGCACTCATTTTTACTTCACGTGCAGACCAGGTAGAAAATATTTACAACAAACTCACCTACAAAAAAGTTGTCTGCACTGCCCTTCACGCAAAAACAGATAAGCAGAAACGTAAGGCCGCAATAGACCGCTTCCGCAGCGGCAAGGAAAAAATCCTTATTACAAGTGACCTGGCTGCCCGGGGCTTGGATATTCCCGAGATCTCTCATATAATTCAAATGGACTTCCCTCAGGATGATGATTTCTTTATTCATCGCAGCGGACGTACTGCCAGAGCTGGAAAAACCGGAATAAATGTTGTAATCGGAGATGAATGGGAAATGCGTCATTTTGCTCAGCTTGAAAAAAAACTTGGCATAACTGTATATCCCAAGGAAGTTCGTGACGGCAAGGTTACAAGCCCTGTTATATACGACAATGAAAATCAGGATTAAAAAATGTCAGAAAACAAGAAAATCAAAATTGCAATAGATACACTTGGCGGCGACCACGGTAAATCAGGTTTCGGCTCTTACATATTATATTTTATTTCAAATCTTCCAAAAGAAAGAGATTTTGAAATCGAACTTTTTGGTACTGAAGAAGACCGCTATACATATACTTCAGGAACTGATATTCCTTATTCTGCAATCAAGCTGCTTGAAACGCCTCAGGCTCTGCGCCGCTGGTATAAATATCATGCAAACCGTTTCATTAAAAAACACGGTTACGATGCAGTAATCTATCCAAGTGCTAGTAAAATGCTGCCACGAAAGTTTCACGGACATACAGCTATAGCAGTAATCAACAGTATTGTATCTTCTGATATTGCTGAAATGAATCGTAAATCTCACCGTCAGCTGAAAAAAGGTATCCTTCATGCACAAAAACTGATTGCAGCTTCTAATTTTATAAAAGATGATTTAGTAAAGCTTGGTGTTTCCGCAGATAAAATTACCGTAATCCACAACGGAATAGACCACAAGCTTTTCTTCCCTATGGCAGATATTTTTGAAGATAAAATTGTAGATATAAAACCTTTTGCAATTAAGCGTCCTTATTTTGTTTATGGCTCTACTCTTTCAAGCCCTGAAAAAAAACATATTGAGCTTATCAAAGCCTTTGAACTCTTTAAGAAAAACACAGGTGCCCCACACCGCCTGGTTTTAGCCGGCAACGACGGCCCCTATGCAGAAGAGATTCACAAAGCAGCTTTTGATTCTCAGTTTGCAAGTGATATTTTCCTTACAGGCTTTTTCCCTCATGAAAACTTTGCCCGCCTTTACGGTGGTGCCGAAGCCTGTCTTTTTCCTTCTGTAAACGAAGGTGTTGGACTTCCTATCTTAGAGGCTATGGCCTGTGGAATCCCGGTAATTTGCAGTGACAAGGGTGCCCTCAAGGAAATCGGAGGTACAGCTCCCCTCTACTACAATCCCGACAAGGCTGATGCCATAGACCAGCTTGCCCTCAACATGCAGAAAGTTACAGAAGATAAAGAACTCCGTGACAACATGATTACCGACGGCATTGTCTGGGCCAAGGATTTCAACTGGGAAGAAACAGTTAATCAGACTTTAGCAAGCATTTTTAACTTCTAATACAATTAAAAACTACTATATAAATTCTCTTTAAATGATATGTAAAATTCTGTATAATTATAAGACTATAACAGACGGTAATGCTAAAAAAATTACGGGCGTAGTTTTTCAGGAGTGAATTGTGTTTTTAAAAAGTCTTGATATATTCGGATTTAAATCTTTTGCGGATAAAACTCACATTGATTTTGCTGAGGGTATTACAGCCCTGCTCGGACCTAATGGTTGTGGTAAGAGTAATGTTGTAGATGCAATCAAGTGGGTACTTGCTGAACGCAATTCTAAAAATCTTCGTGCAGAAAAAATGGAAGACGTTATCTTTAACGGAACTGAACGTCGTCCTGCCCTCAACACTGCCGAGGTTACTCTTACCATTGCTAATGATAAGGGACTTCTCCCTCTTGATGAAGAAGAAATTGCAATTACCCGCCGACTTTACCGTTCGGGTGATGCTGAATATTTTATTAATAAACGTCCGGCAGGCCCTACAGAAATCCGCCGTCTTTTTATGGATACTGGTGTTGGTAAGGCAGCCTACTCTGTTATGGAGCAGGGAAAAATCGACCAGATTCTTTCGAGCAAGCCGGAAGACCGCCGCTACCTTTTTGAAGAAGCAGCTGGTATCAGCCGTTCAAAGGCCGAAGTAGCCGAAGCAGAACGCGAGCTTGAACGCACCCGTCAGAACATGACTCAGATTGAAATTGCCATGGGAGAAATTAAGCGTCAGTACGATACTCTCAAGGTTCAATCTGAAAAAACAATTAAATACCGCCAGTTCAAAGAAGAAATCTACAGCTGCGAGCTGGATCTCACCCTTCTTCGACTAAAGAACTTTGTAACTGATAAGGCCCGCCACGAAGAAGAACTCAAGCGTGTTCAGGAAAAACGCGATAAGGTTCGTCAGGAAATTGAAGAAATCAACAATACAATTTCTGAAAACATGGATAAAGTTAAAGCCATGCAGGATGACCTTTACAGTAAGCAGGCAAATCTTCTTGCAATCGGTCAGGAAAAAAACGGCAAACTCGAACTTATCAAACAGCAGAATCAGCAGGCTCTTTTGATGAAGGAAAAGCTTAATGCCCTCGAAGGCCGCCGCGCTGCTATACAGGAACGAATTGATACAGTTCAGGAAGAAATTGACGAAAACAATGCCGTTCTTCACGAAAAAAACAAGCAGTTAAATGATATCAAGGCTAACATAGAATCTTTCCAGAAGAATATTGAAACTTCCAGCAGCCAGATTACAGACAATGACCGTAAGGCAGATTCCCTCCGCCAGCAGATTGTAGAACTTGAAGAAGAACGCGTAGAACTTCAGAAAGAACTTGCAGCAATTACAGAAGACATTGTTTCCATGCTGGATGCAAAGCTTAAAGATGCTGGTTTTTCGGAAGGTGCACTTCGCATTGCAAAAGAAGAACTTGAAGAAAACTTTGCAAAGCTTAAGATTTATCTTGATGGTCGTAAGAATATTTTTTCTGACCAGGCAGCAAAAAAACTTAATGCTGATGAGGCTGCAAAAACAATCTCAGAATCAGTAGAGGCCTTTGAAGAAGCCGGCCGCCAGTTGCAGGCTCTTGAAGCTTCCCTTAAGAAATATCAGGCTGCATCTCCTGCTTTTATTACAGAATTTCTTTCGCCAGAAGGTATCATGACCAAAAAGCGCGGAATTGATGACAAAATCAATCAGAACCGCACGAAAGTTGATGATATTAACAATCAGATTAAAGAGCTTAATTCTCAAAACAACGAGCTTACTGCAAAAATCAATGAATATCGCGATACTTTGCAGAAGCTCAAACTCAACGAGATTCAGATGCAGGAACAGATTTCTGCAAGTCAGAATCAGATAAATACTTTAAACCGACAGCTTACAAGTGAACAGGCAACTTTGCGAGATACAGAAGATGAACTGTTTGCAGAAAACAAACGCGCCGATGAAATCAACGAGCAGATTCAGACCTATCAGGATGAACTTGCAGAAATTGAATACCGCGGTAAAAAACTTGCCGACGAAATGAATAAACTCGACGAAGAGATAGCAAAGGCTAACAAAAGCGTTTCTGGCAAGAGTGATACCCTCGATAAAAAACGCGAAGAACAGAATAAATATCAGGAGCAGTACGAGCGCCTTTCACTTTCTTTGAACTCTGCAGACAATGACATTCGTAACGTTAAGCAGAACTTCCAGGATCAGTACTCACGCGACCTCATGGAATTTGAAGAGCGCATGTACAAGATTACTACTCCAGCAGCAGACCTTCGCGAAAAGCTTGCCGAAGCAAAAAAAGCCTTCCAGTCTCTGGGTAGCGTAAACCTTATGGCACCAGAAGAGTTCAACGAGGTAAAAGAACGCTACGAGCGCCAGCGCACAAACTACGAAGATACTCAAAAGTCTCTTGAAAACCTTACCCGTGTTAGTGAAGAAATCAAGTCTAAGTCTGCAGAGATGTTCCTCGAGACTTATAATCAGATTAAGAAAAACTTTCACAATATGTTCCGCCGACTTTTCAACGGTGGCCGTGCCGAACTTAAGCTTGCAGACCCTGCTAACATTTTGTCTTCAGGTATTGATATTTACGCTCAGCCGCCTGGAAAGAAGCTTGAAAACATTGCCCTCCTCTCCGGTGGTGAAAAGACAATGACTGCGGTTGCCCTGCTCTTTGCAACCTATCAGGTTCGTCCTAGTCCATTCTGTCTTCTCGATGAAATTGACGCCGCTCTGGATGATAAAAACGTATCGTCTTTTGTAACTGCGCTTGAAAGTTTTGCCAGTGTGAGCCAGTACATAGTAATAACCCATAACAAAAAAACAGTAATGGGTGCTTCAACTATGCTTGGTATTACAATGGAAGAGTCTGGTGTCAGTAAAATTATTGCCCTCCGCCTTGATGAAGATATTAAGCGAGGTACAATTGTTGATCATAATCAGGACAACTTTGTTGAAGAAGATGTTCCGGATGAGGAAGGCGTTGTACTTCCTCCTCGTCCTCCAAAGAGAGATAAGTCTTAAACTAACTATTGTTAGTTATTAAGGTAAAAAAATGGATTTCAAAGGGATTTGGAAAAACACAAAAGAAAAGCTCTCTGCTCTCGTTGAAAAAATCCGTGAGTTTTACGAAGAAAATAAAATGCTTTCGTATATTCTCGCGGCCTTGGTCATTCTTCTTCTATTGTGCATAATTCTTTTGATAGCCTTAACTGGAAAGAAAAAAGAACCTGCAATGGTTCCCGGAACTGTACTTGAATTAACTGAACCTTTAGCTATTCCAGATGGACCTGAACTTCCAAAAGATTACACGACTTCTCGAACTCCTAAGGATAAATGGAGTGAAGAAGAAGCTCAGGAATGGTTCACAGTACCTTCACAAAAAGAAATTGATTCGCTTTCAAAAGCAAATGATAATTTAATAAATGAAATAACAGGAGCAGCACCATGAAAAAAATTCTCATAGCAGCAGCATGTGTCTTTATTCTATGTCTCACATCCTGTGCATCCGACCAGGCTCCAGAAACAGAAAATCAGATTCAGGCTCCTCAAACAGAAACTTTAGAAGTCACAACAGAACAAAATACTTCGGAAGACGAAACTTCATCTGACTCAGGAACTGAAAGCGACGATAACACAGAAAGCGACGATAACACTGAAAGCGACGATAACACTGAAATCGACTCTAACGAAGAAGAACCAGAGATTCAAGAAATTCTTACTTCAGAAGCCTTTCCTGAACCGGAAGAAATTGAAGAAGAAGTAATAATCACTCTTGAACCACAGGAATTAATTATAGAAGAAGAGTCTCCTGCTCCTGTAGAACCTGTTGAAAAAGAAGAACCACCTGCAATTATAGAGTCAATAGAAATTCCTACTCCTAAAGAAACTGAAGAGCCAGAAACAGATCATGAACCAGAGCAAGAACCAGAAGCTGATATTTCTGAAAAAGATGTGGTCATCGACAGCAATCAGGACTCAGATGATATATCTGGCGGAATCGACATTACAGATGATTATACAGAGTCTGAAAATGAAACTGCTGAAACAGAAAAAGAAATCATTCCTTCACGTTCGGTTACTCTCAAAAAATTTGAATACCTTGATGTGATTTATCCTGGCAGCGGCTGGATTTACATGGGACTTACAGATAATTCAAAAGACATTGCTTATTTTGGTCGTAAACTCGGCACAAAAGATACAAAGTTCTCTTTACAGGCCCGTGCAGCAGGAAGAAAAATCATTCACTTTTACAGAAATGATCCGTTAACAGGCCAGTATCTTGATGATTATATCGAAGTCATAATCTCTTCTGAAAACGGCTCTAATAAAACTCATATTGAAGCTCCAGCTTTTACTCTGCCAGTTCAGAAAAAAGAAAAACCTGTAAAAAAGGTTGAAGAAACTTCAGAAGAAGTAAACACTGCAAATACTGAAGTAACAACAACTACTGCTACTTCAGTTCCTGACACTACAAAATCTTCTACCACAGCTTCCGCTCCATCTGCAACAAAATCAACTTCAGAAGATAAAAAATCACAAATAGCAGATACCCCTTCATTAACAGAATCTCAACCTGATGATTCAAGTAACACATCAAACGTATCTACAGAAACATCCGCAAATCCAGACTCACTGTTACAAGAAGCACAGTTACTATATAATGAGAAAGAATATAAAGCTGCTCTTTTAAAACTTAATCAGTTTTTTGAATATTCAACAGATAATCGTGATGAAGCTCTTTTCTTAAAAGGACAGATTCTCGAAGCAAAATCTGATGTACGTGATATAAAGGGTTCAATAGATGCATATACAACGCTTACCAAAAACTATCCTGCAAGTAAACTCTGGGACAGTGCAAATAAGCGTATTATATATTTAAAAAGATTCTATTTGGAGGTTAGATAGATTCCATGAAAAAATTAGTTAAATCTATTCTTATTATCGGATTGGGCGCTGCCCTCTTTTCATCATGTATGATTAGCCGCCCGGCTAAGGAAGATACTCCTGTCCGCTCAATTACGGTTTCAGGCTCTGGAAGCGTTTCTGTAAAGCCTGATATGGTATCAATAAAATTCATTGTAAAGACAACAAACTGGAACTGTCTTGCAGCTGCAGAAAGAAACGCTATTAATACAACGAATACAATCAATGCAATTAAAGAAGCCGGAGTTCCTGAATCAGACATTTCAACTTATGATTATTCTATCACTCAGGATAATTCACATACTTATGCTGGTGAATATACAGTCCGCAATACTATTGCTGTAATTATCAGAAATATTGATCTTACAGGTAAGGTAATTGATGCTGCTGTAAAGAATAATACAGGAGCAAATGGAATTACTTCTTTTGAATATCTTGTTTCAGACAAAGCCACAGCACTTCGCGAAGCACGCACTCTTGCAATTAAAAATGCACAGGATGCTGCTTCTCTTTTAGCCGGAGCCAGTGGCTGTAAGGTAAATGGTGTAATTGAAATCCGTGAAGATTATACAAGTGCAGGACGAAGTAATGATATGCTTTACAAAGCTGTTTCTATGTCTGCCGGAAGTGGAACACCAACTCCAATCGTAGAGGGAAACATTACAATTACTTCTAACGTAACTGTAAAATATGAACTTACAAATTAAATAACCGTCATCCCGAACTTGATTCGGGATCTATTAAAACAGACCCCGAAACAAATTCGGGGTGACAGAAATATAAGAGGACTAAAATATGTTGGACTACAAATTTATTAAAGACAATCTTGATGCTGTAAAACAGAATATCATCAACCGTAACATGACAGCTGATGCAGACAAGGTTGTTGAACTTTTTGACAAGCGCACTGCCCTTGTAACAAAGCTTCAGGGACTTCAGCAGAAACGTAATGAAAACGCTCAGGCAATGAAGCAGAAGCTCGACCCTGAAAAACGCAACGAGCTCATCGCAGCCGGTAAGGCAATTAAAGACGAAATTACTTCTGTAGAAGCAGAAACTAAAGAAACAGAAGCAGCACTCGAAGAAGCTGCCCGCCAGATTCCAAACATGGTTCACCCTGATGCTCCAGTTGGAAAACTTGATACAGAAAACCTTGAAGTAAAGAAGGTTGGAACTCCACGTAAGTTCGACTTTGAACCAAAAGATCATGTTCAGCTTGGTGAATCTCTCGACATCATCGACTTTGACCGCGGTACAAAAGTATCTGGTCCAAAGTTCTACTATCTTAAAAACGAAGCTGTATTCCTCGAGCAGGCATTGATTATGTATGCCCTCAACACTCTCCGCAAGCACAACTTCCAGATGTTCATTACCCCTGATGTTGCTAAAGAAGAGGTTCTTAAGGGAATCGGCTTTAATCCACGTGGAAACGAATCTAACGTTTACTCAATCGAAGAAGAAGGAACCTGTCTCGTAGCTACTGCAGAAATCACTCTTGGTGGATATCATCAGGATGAAATCTTAGACAAGGCTAGCCTTCCACGTTTCTACGGCGGACTTTCACACTGTTTCCGCCGCGAAGCAGGTGCTGCAGGACAGTTCTCTAAAGGACTTTACCGCGTACACCAGTTCGACAAAGTAGAAATGTTCGCATACGCTACTCCAGAACAGAGTGACGAGATTCACGAAAAGCTTCGCCAGATTGAAGAGGAGATTTTCGAAGGTCTTGGGCTTCCATTCCATGTTGTAGATACTTGTACTGGAGACCTTGGTGCTCCTGCCTACCGCAAGTGGGACCTGGAAGCATGGATGCCTGGCCGCAACGGTGGTGAATACGGTGAAGTAACTTCTACTTCTAACTGTACAGACTATCAGGCTCGCCGCCTTAACATCAAGTTCAAGGACGACGATGGAAAGAACAAGTACGTTCACACCTTGAACGGAACTGCAATTGCTGTAGGCCGTGCAATGCTTGCTATTCTCGAAAACTATCAGAACGCAGACGGTTCTGTAACAATTCCTGAAGTACTTGTACCTTACTGCGGCTTCGACAAAATTTTGCCTAAGAAATAAATGATAAACGGTGGTTTCGATACATATGATTTCCAGGCACTCAACCACCTGTCGTATCGAAACTACCTGTCAGGAGACCTATATGGACGACACAGAAAAACTGAATCAGAACAAAACTACAAATAGAATCTTTTATTTAATTTTATTTCTTGCTGTTGTACTTGCAGGTTTTCTGTGCAAAACCATGTCTACCGTAATTATCCCGGTTGTTTTTTCCTTCATGCTTTCTTTTGTATTCCTGCCAATCATAAAAAAGCTTAATGTAAAAACCGGAATTCCATGGGTTATTTCTTCATTGATTATTGTTATTCTGTTTTTTGTAGGAATACTTGGTCTTACTTCGATACTTGTTACTTCTCTTACTGGAATTATTGCAGAATATCCAAAATATGAAAATCGCTTTATGTCTATTTATCAGGTTATTGCTAATAATTTTGGTATTGAAATTGATAATACAAAAAGCCTTTTTCAAAATCTCTGGGGTTCATTAAAAATCCGCGAATACATGCAGAAGCTTGCTGTAATGCTTTCTTCAGGAGTAATTTCTTTCATTAAAACAATCTTTTTGATTTCAATTTTGACTGCATTTATACTGATTGAAATGCGTCTCACAAAACGAAAAATGCATTATGCTTTTAAGGATAACCGGGCTAAAATTACCAGAATCTCAAATCAGATTATAAATCAAACAGTTCGTTATATTTCAATTAAATTTTTTATTTCACTTGGAACTGGTATACTCTGCGGAATAGCTGCCCTGATTATCGGACTCGACTTCCCTATTGTATGGGGATTTCTTGCTTTTATTATGAATTTTATCCCGATTTTTGGTTCTATAATTTCCGTAGGGCTTACAACAATTTTCTCTTTAATTCAATTTTATCCAAACTGGGGAAAAACAGTTTTTATACTGATTTTTATGACTTCAGTTAATATGATTCTTGGAAATATCCTTGAGCCTCGTATTGAAGGTAAAAACCTTGGAGTTTCTCCAGTTATAATTCTTATAAGTCTTTCTTTATGGGGATACATATGGGGATTCACGGGAATGCTTATTGCAGTTCCTCTTATGGTAATTATAAAAATCTTCTGTGAAAATATTGATTATCTGAATGGACTTGCAATAGTTATTGGAAATGATACTCGTCAGCAGCAGACAACAGAACAAAATCCAGAAGCGTAATTAATTAAACAAAGTACTTGTAGCTTTCTCGTATAAGAAACGAAGATCCTCTTCCTGCAGCGTTGTATAGCGGAAATCAACACAGGAATAAAGACCATCTGTACTTCGATAAATCTTATTAACAAGGCTTGTTACAAAAATATCACGAGTCAAAATTGGTCCACGTTTAATTGAAAATGAAAGTTTAATTCCGTATTCTTCATTTTCAAAGAAAGTACAATTCTGAGTTTCCATTCCTACAACAAGTCGTTCATGATCCACAAAAAGAATAGAAAATGGTTTTACGCGGTTTTCCATTGCTTCCATAGCAGCAGGATGTGGTTCTGAAAGATATTTACAAACAGGAATCAGCTGAATACCATTGCCTGCATTTTTTTCCTGTTTAGCCTGCTCTACAAACTGCTCGAGTAATTCTTTTGCTTTTTTCTGATATTCAAGAGCAATGATTTTCCAAACAGGACGAACAAAGAGTTCAATACCTTCAGCAGGTATACATTTTAGATTAAGGTCTCTTCTTGATTTGCAGTCAAAATAAATAACTGAAGAAAAATCATAATCAGAATCTTCTTCTATATCTGCAATACGTTCAATCTGATCTGGAATAGCAAGTGTAAGACCTTTTTTAGTAGCTGTAACGGGAGATATAAAATACAGGCCGACCCGATTAAAATAAAATTCAACTTTTACCTGTTTATTGGCAAAACTTTTTATTGATTGTGCTGGATTCTCAAGAAGAATATCTCCATTCTTCTTTACCTTCATATGTTCGCCTTTTATTGCAACCGGAAAAATCTGAGAGGTAAGAGAACGAATTTCTCCTTCTCTATCTTCTTCATCTGAAGATATAGGTTCTTCAACTGGAGTAAGAGTTACAGGAACATTCCCATCAATAAGATATTGAAGAACCAGTTCCCTTTCAATTCCCGTAAGTTTATCGTGTTCCATCATACTTTTTGCCACCTGTCTATAGTAATCTGGTAAAACTCATTGTTTCCGCTTGGATTCAGAAACACCGTTACATCTATTGTACCACAGTCTGCATAAAAACGCACAGGAATCTGTATAATATCTGAACCATTAAATGGTTCTCCAAAAATCCATTTATTGAAATATTGTGATTCTTCTGTAATTTCTGTATTAAAATATTTATTCCAGCCGTCTTCAAAATCTTTTACAAAAAAGACGTAATTAAAAATATATTTCTGGCTAAAGTATTCTTCTGCACCGCTATGTTCATATTCAGAAAACACCTGACAGAACTGATTTATTTTTTCTTTTACAGAATTATACATATTGCTTGTATCAAGGCTTCCAAAGTCAGTTAAATAAGGATAAACAGGTGATTTATTATTTGTTATTTTGTATAAATCTTTATTAAACGAAACATCAGGCCCAAGCTGAACTGTATCTCTGGAAATTGATTTAGTAAGACGTTCATTTTCAAGTTCCTGAGTCCAGGTAATTTCAAGTTCCTTATCTTTAACTGTCTTCTTTATTGTATTATTTTCTGTAACTACTACAGATGATTCCTGGGCATTTTTACAAGAATTCAATGAAGGAAATAATGATAAAAAAGAGAAAAGGATAATATAGAATTGAAAGTTTTTTTTCAAAAAAATCTCCTGAATGCATATTACTTTTTGAATGCTATTAATATTAGCATACTTTATAATCATCGTCATTAACACAAGTGCAAATTTATAAATTTTTTTTGATTTTTTTTGTAATTGTATTGACACAAATGCGTATAAATGTTATAAATTAAACATCAACTGACGGGCAGTTAGCTCAGCTGGTACGAGCGTCTGGTTTACACCCAGAATGTCGGGAG
>JAEDCY010000080.1 GCA_016293915.1 Treponema sp.
TAAACAGTGGGTAATGTCGATTTTTTGTAAATTTTTTGTGGTGAATAGTTACAAATTATTTTTATGAATTTAAATTCAATTGCAAAAAAAATTTGACTTTAAATTCAATTTCACTTATATTATATTTATAAGTATATCTGAGGTGAATTTTATGTCAAATTTTGATAAAACTTTACTGGGAAAAAATATCAAGTTTTTAGCGACTCAAAAAGGTATAAAAGTTGGTGATATAGAAACAGAAGCTGGCGTAAGTGCAGGTTATTTATCACGTCTTGCAAATGAAGATAATAAAAACAATTTTCCGATTATGGATTTAATCTTCTTAATTTCAAATAAACTTGATGTATCTGTAAATACACTTCTTTCTGTTGATTTATCAAATTTGACACCAAATGAAATTCTGCTTTCTCAATTTTTCGATAAATTGAGTAAAGATACTCAAGACAATAAACTTGTCTGGGAATTGGAATCTAGATCTAAATTGGAAGAATGTAAGCAACAAGGCAATCACCCATTATTCTATGCCTATGAACCAAGAAATCCAGAAACAGAATTTTATTATCATTCAACATATGATTCTAATGCCTTAATTGGAGGAGATTGTTATAAAGTAATAGTTGGTAACAAATGGCTTTATTTGATGTGTGTAAATAAACCTGATGATATTCTTGATGGTTATGAATTATATTTTATCTCCTCAAATTACCAAGGTTATCCAAATATTGAGCAAATATGTAAAGCTTATTCAGAATCTGATTTGTATAATCAGATAGTTGATTTACGAAATCAGGCAGCTGAATCAAGCAGACATGTAAAATTGTCAGAGTCTGTTCGTAATTCGATAAACGATTATCTTACACAAGATGAAATAGATTCATTTTAATTCAAGGGGAGATGTTTATGCTTTCATTTTCGGATTTGTTAAATTATCTTAAAGGAAATAAAAATATCAGTATTCCCGCTACGCAGGAAAAAGATTTACGGAATATCGGTTATTATCATGGTTATAAAGGATATCGTTTTATAAGAACCTCCTCTAATAAAATCCAGTTTTCGAATATAAAAGAAATAATTGTTTTAAATAAGTTTGATCTTGACTTGAAAACCCTCATCTATCCAAAAATCATGTTTATTGAAACAGCATTAAAGAGTTATTTTATTGAATCCATTCTTGATGATTCAAAATCTGAAGATATGGCAACTATATACTCAAAAACTGTTACCCGATATCAGAGTTATCAAAAAGGCTCTAAACAATATATCGAAGAGTTTAAGAAGCGCATGAATTTACAGATGAAAATCAATTCTGCACTTATACGGGATTATCAAAAGGAAAAAGAAATTGAGAAACACTTTTTTAACAATGATAAACCTATTCCTGTTTGGGCAGTTTTTGAATCTCTTACACTAGGAGAATTCGGAAATTTTTTTGATTGTTCAAATTTGAGTACACGGCTTTCAACATCTAAATTGTTAAACTTACCTACAAATTTAGATTCAGATGGAGAATTAATCTCATATATTATTTATACATTACGAGATTTAAGAAATGCTGTTGCACATAATAGTGTTATTTTTGATACAAGATTTAAAACTGCAAAAATAAATAAACGCTTAACGTTATTACTTGAATCTGAAACGGGTATTAAAAATATTGATTTCAAATATATAAGTGCTTTCATTATTTTGATAACTTACATTTATAAACAGCTAGGGCAAAATCGGGAATGTAAAAGCTTTATTCATGAATATCTCACAAAATGTGAATATCTTTATAAAAATGTTCCAAATAATGTTTATTTTGAGATTGTTGGTACAAATAATAAATCTATTATGACACGATTAGAGAACTGGCTATAGTATTACTAGTAAATATAAGTAAAACTTAGTAAAAGGTCATTGACTTTTTCATTGTTGCCGATATAATAGTATATGAATTGCGGTGGTAGTCTTCGGACGACACCTTCTAGGCTCCTGATGCGTCGGGGGCTTAATTTTTTTAACACTCCATAAATAAATGCAAAAACCCCAAAATCGTGATAAAATAGACGTAACTGTATGAAAGGAGTCTGTTATGTCCGCCGATTACAACGAAGAAGCCTATGAAAATGCTCTGATTGAGTTGTTCCAGAATATGGGATGGGAGCATGTTTATGGGCCGGAAGTTGAACGGGATGTACGCTCTCCTTTGTATGATTCTGTGCTTGAAGATTCTATCAGGCGATTGAATCCTAATGCTCCTGCGCAGGCAGTTTCTGAAGCGCTCTTAAAACTCCGTAATTTTGAAAATGCTGAACTTGTAAAAAAGAATCTGCTTTTTATGGAATATCTTCAAAACGGTATTGAAGTTAGTTACAGCGCAAACGGTGAAACAAAATCTCAAATCATTTATATTGCTGACTTTGAAAACGCTGGAAAGCCTGGCGACAAAAACTCTTACATCGTAGCAAATCAATGGACATTTATAGAAAACTCAAACAAGCGGCCGGATATTTTGCTTTTCTTGAACGGACTTCCTGTCTGTCTTTTTGAATTGAAATCTCCGAGCCGTGAACAGACTGATGCAAGCGAAGCTTATACTCAGATTCGTAACTACATGCACGAGATTCCTTCTATGTTCATTTACAACTGTATCTGTGTAATGAGCGACCAGCTTACAAGTAAGGCAGGAACAATCACAAGTGGCGAAGACCGTTTTATGGAATGGAAAACAAAAGACGGCAACATGGAATCCAAGTCCTTTGCAGATTTTACAACTTTCTTTGAAGGTATTTTCCAGAAGGAACGCCTGCTAGATATCATCAAAAACTTTATCTGCTTTAATAATGAAGGTGTGAACTCATATAAAATTCTTGCGGGATATCATCAGTATTTTGCAGTTCGTAAAGCAGTTGAGCGTACAAGAATTGCGGTTGATGGCGATGGAAAAATTGGTGTCTTCTGGCATACCCAGGGTTCCGGTAAATCACTTTCTATGGTTTTCTATGCACATCTTTTGCAGCAGGCAATTGATTCACCGACAATCGTTGTTATTACAGACCGCAATGATCTGGATAATCAGCTTTATGGTCAGTTCTGTAATTGTAAAGATTTCTTACGTCAGGAACCTGTTCAGGCAGAAAGCCGGGAACATTTAAAACAGCTTCTCGAAGGCCGAAAGGCAAACGGCATCATCTTTACCACGATGCAAAAATTTGAGGAAAGTGATGAGCCTCTTAGTGACAGAAAAAATATCATCGTAATGGCAGATGAAGCTCACCGTGGACAATATGGACTTACAGAAAAAATCAAAACCAGCCGAGACGAAGAAGGTAACCTTATTGCCCACCGCACAATCGGTACCGCCCGCATAATCCGTGACAGCCTTCCAAACGCAAGTTATATCGGTTTTACAGGAACTCCAATTTCGCGTGAAGACCGCAGCACTATCGAAGCTTTCGGTGACTACATCGATGTTTATGATATGACTCAGGCTGTTGAAGATGGAGCAACCCGTCCTGTTTATTACGAAAGCCGTGTTATCAAACTCAAACTCGATGACAAAGTTCTTGCCCAGATTGATGCTGAATACTCAGCCCTTGCAAATAATGCCGATGAAGATGTTATTGAAAAGAGTAAGCACGAGCTTGGCAAGATGGAAGAAATTCTTGGCCATGAAAAAACTATCAACTCTCTTGTTGATGATATTCTTAATCACTACGAAAACGAACGCCAGTATCTTTATACCGGAAAGGCAATGATTGTTGCTTATAACCGTTCTATTGCGATGAAGATATTTTATCGTATTCTGGAGCTACGGCCATCCTGGGCGGGAACAACTTCGCAGGTTACAGTCGGCTCAAAGCAGATTACGGTTCCTGGTGATGACGCCCGAATTGCCGTTGTTATGACCGAAAGCAATAAGGATCCGGAAGAATGGCGTGCAATAATCGGAAACAAACATCGCAAACAGGAACTCGCAACCCGCTTCAAAGATAATGACAGTCCGCTTAAAATTGCAATCGTAGTTGATATGTGGCTTACAGGTTTTGATGTTCCTTCTCTTGCAACCATGTATGTTTATAAGCCGATGGAAAGCTACAATCTTATGCAGGCAATTGCCCGTGTAAACCGAGTATTCAAGGATAAGGAAGGTGGTCTTGTTGTTGATTACGTTGGAATTGCAAGTGCTCTCAAACAGGCAATGAACGATTACACCGTACGCGACCGTCAAAAGTATGGCGAAATGGATGTCGCAAAACGGGCTTTCCCTAAGTTCCAGGAAAAACTCGAAATCTGCCGCAATCTTTTCTTTGGTTACGATTACACACCATTTTACGAAGGCTCAGACTTACAGCGCGGTATGACAATCAGTGGCGCAGTAAACTTTATTGTAGCCCCAGATAAGGAAGAACAAAAACAGGCATTTATAAAAGAAGCCTTAATGCTCAAACAGGCACTTTCTCTTTGTTCATCTATGGTAAAGGAGCACATGCGTCTTGAAGCCGCTTTCTTTGAATCTGTCCGCGTCCTTGTAATGCGCCTTTTGTATAATCCCAGCGGTAAAAAATTCTCTCTCAAAGAAATCAACGACCGCATAAACGAACTTCTCAAACAGTCAGTTAAATCAGATGGCGTTATAAATCTTTTCTCTGATGTTGGCGAAAAAGTAAATCTCTTTGACCCGACCTTCCTCGAAAATATTTCAAAGATGAAAGAAAAAAATCTCGCTGTAGAAATGCTCAAGAAGTTGATTGATGAACAGGTAAAAGTTTACAAACGCACAAACCTTGTAAAATCTGAAGCCTTCAGCGAACTCATTCAGCAGACTTTGAACCGCTACCTGAACGGAATGCTTACAAACGAAGAAGTAATTCAAGAACTATTGAAACTGGCAAAAGAAATGCTGCACGCGAGTGAGGAAGGAAACAAACTGGGGCTTACAGACGAAGAACTTGCCTTCTATGACGCGCTCACAAAACCGGAAGCGGTAAAAGATTTCTATTCCAACGACGAGCTTGTAGCCCTTACAAAAGAACTCACAGAAACTCTCCGTAAAAACAAAACAATCGACTGGCAGAAAAAAGAATCAGCTCGCGCAAAAATGCGTATGATTGTTAAGAAGCTTCTGAAGAAATACAAATATCCGCCAGAGGGACAGGAAGACGCATTAAAAACTGTTATCAGCCAGTGCGAACTTTGGACAGATAATCTGGTTAATTTTTAAGTTGATGCACATAAAAAGCTATTGTTTCAATAGGTTAAACTTTTTGATATAATGCTCACATGCTTTTCAAATCAGAATACAAAAACAAACTCGTAAAAATTTTTGTTCCTATCA
>JAEDCY010000081.1 GCA_016293915.1 Treponema sp.
TTCCGCGGCGAATGGATAGAGCTAGCTAAATAAGGTTAGATTTGACGGATACATTCATTCTTAAGTTTAAAATAGGTAAATAAAAGAGTAATTCTGAAATCAAATATTTACAAAAACTTTCAGGCTCACAGAAATTCAGATTATATAGTTATTGTATACTTTGCTGATGGGGCTATAAAAAAATATGATATTTCTCATCTTGTAGGCAAAGGCCTTTTCGAATGATTAAAAGATATTGATTTTTATAAAAATAATTGTACCGTACTTAATGGAACCTTAGCCTGGACTTTAGACGGGACTGATGACAAATCTAACTGTATAGATATCGATTCATACGTTATTTATGAAAAAGGGGAGACTATTTCTGGTCCGCTTTTAGATATTGCGTAATAAATCAAATTGAATTTTACTTTGATTATTTAAAAATAAATTTGCATTACCATGCATAAATAGAATAGACTAAGAAGCCAGTTTCATCATCTTCCATCCAATATTCATATATAAATTCCAGATGCGTTTTCTTTTCTCTCCCAGTATGTTCCGAGAATTTTTGCTGTGCATCAATTTGTGAAAAATATCTGGCTTTTGTTATATCATCAGATTTACCAATTCCTATTATTATGTTTTTTGATTTTTCTATATCAAATTTCTTTCGCAATAATTTTTCATTCTTATTATTTATATAATTTTTAAGCCATTGTGGATACGGATTAGTTCCAACTTCCATTCCTTTCCAGTTAACAATTTCTGAAAAGAAATGGAAGTTGAGGAATACCGTTATTAAAAAGAATATTATTTTTCTTTTCATATTTATTCAGTAACGGACGACCTTATGTAATCATAAAAAGCTTTGGAGAAATCCTTTTTAATTTTGGAAACCATAGTTGTTTCAGCCTTGTGTTTTGCCTCATCATAATCTACGTGGCTTTCACGACCTTTAACAGTAAAAGGAACAATCTGATGCTGTGTTGCTGTATCTAAAATATAACTTTCTGCATTATATCTACATCTTACTGTTTTCTTATCTGTTGTATCTGAACGTTCAAACTCAAATTTAGCAATAAGAATATAACGAACAGAATCGTCATATGTGCCTTTAAATCCAGCTTCAGCAATTGCCTGACTAAATGCTTCTTTAAATCTTCCATGTTCATCATTAAAAGTCTGTACACAAATTGGAATATTTTTTGCTATTTCCATTTTCTTGCCATGATATTTTTTTGATGATGGACAATAAGACTTTAAGCTGTTTACTAAGTCTGGATTTATAACAGAAATCTTATTTAAGTGTTTTTCATTTTCAATAGCAATATCTTCAACAAAATCATATGCAGAAAAACCATCAAAAGAAAACTCGTCATCTCCTATATTACTAATAACAGTTGAAATAGCCGATGCATTTTTCTTTATCATATTTGTATAGATATCTTCTGCTTTTGATTTATCTAATACTGCAATTGCATACCACTTTCCGTCATCATCACACCAGAACTCTTTTGTTTCGACCCCAATAAGACAATCAATATCTACAACACGTTTTACATCCTGGCTAAAAGTTTGAATACTAGAGTTAGCAACCAAACCATTGGCCTTTGCTTGTGTCATTCTGCTTGATGCATTTGATTCAGATTTTACCGATTGTCCAAAAACAGCCGCTATTCCTTGTAAAGCATTTACTTCACTGGCATTTCTGTCTGCAGCAGTACCAACATATGTTATGTAAGATGCATGCGGATAAACTGAAGAAGGCGAATTTACCCACTCAGGCATAACATTTTTGGATTTTTTTGCTGCATAACAAAAACTGCCCATTTGCATAACAAACAGGCAGAAAAAAACTTTACAAAGTGTTTTTGTTATTTTTCGCATGAAGAAACAGCTACGCTAACTTTGCCTTCATTAACAACTACATTATCAATTGTTTTAGTTTCTACAACTGTGCCACCATACATATATTCAATTGTTACAGAATATGTTCCTGGTGCAACTGAGAAACCTGCAACACTTGCTTTATTTGGGAAATATTCTCCCTGACGAGTATCTGCTTTTTCAAGGTCAATAATAGCAGCAACGATTGGATCATATGCTTTATCAAAAGCAATCTGTGCAGCTTTTTGAGTTAATGGATTTGCACTTGCCTTCTTAAGTCCCTCATTTGCGGCAATAAGACCAGCAATACTTGCAGAATTCTTTATAACATTTCTGAAGATTGAACGCTGTGCAGCAGGTCTTGCTTTCTGAGCAACATCGATTTTAACAGCCTTATCAAAATCTTCAATATATTCTTTATTTAAGTTTATCGTCTTACTTGTTCCATCAGATAAACTAACTTTTACAGAATCAATCTTATGGTTTTCTCCCTTAAATACAGGATATGAAACTTTTGTATAAATTGGTTTAGGAAGATTAGGAACATTTACAGCTACCTGTTTAAGATTTGAATCTTCTCTTTTTCCAATAGTTCCTGTAAGTGTTATTACCTCCAAATGACCTTTTCCTTTAGGTACATTAATTACTTCATTTACAAGATTATTGTTAACCTTATATGTGGAAGCAAAATCTTTAGCATGGTCAAAATCATTATTTGCAGCATAAGCTACAGTTCCTAAATAACTAAAGAAAGGAGAATACTCATATTTTTGATTACTCTTTGGTGGCACCAAGTCTAACATATCTCCAATTCCCAAGTTAATACTAAATGATTCCAATACTTTAACTGCTTGTTTGAAAGAATCTCCGTCCAAAGCTGCAGCAGATCCATTTTCAAGTTCTTGATTCTTTGCGCGCAATGCCTGAATCTCATCCATGAAAGTACCAATGTAATCTTTCATTATTCCGTTTGCAACATCAATCTGATTTGTACTCAAAGCACTTGCCAAACGCATAGACCAGGCAAGGTAACGCTCATATTCTGCACCTGAATATGTAACATTTTTTTCAGCAGTCATAGCCGCGTTAATTACATCACCTGCATTCATTTCTGAGCTTACCTGCTGCATTTTATTATAAGTTTCAAGGAAAGCTTTTCCTGCACCTGTATAATCAGCAGAGAAATAAGTGAGCATATCAGCATCAAGTTCATCTCTAATAAGATCTGTCTTATTACCCTTTCCATTCAACATTCCAATACAAGTTGCGTAATCACCAGCTTCATATGCCTTATCATAAGCAGCCTGATCAAATTTTACTTTTTTTGCCTTAGATTTTTTTTCTTTAGCAGGCTTTTCTGATTTTTTAGATTTTTCGGCTTTTGCAGTTTTCTTTTCTTCTGTCTCAGCTTTTTTTTCTGCTTTAGCAGTTTTCTCAGTTTTTTCTGGTGCTGATTCATCTACAGTTTTTGTTGTTGCACAAGAAACAAACAAACTTGCAAGAACTACAGACGCTGCAAATACCTTTGTAATTTTTTTCATATACATATCTCCTTTAAAAATTATTTACTCTTAATTGTTGCTACTTTTTTCAAATAGTCTTTTGTTTCTTCGGAAGGTTCAAACATTGCTATTGTTCTATGAGTCTGTAAGTCGGTAAGTTCTATATTTACGATGTATGTTCTTTCCTGCTTTTTACCATTGTTCTGAACCATTAATTTTACAGACCCTGTAAGCATGTAATCAGCGGCATCCTCTTCATCAAGTTCTTTAGCAGCATCTTCTGAAGAATGATCCTGCTGGCTGATTACTTCATCACGCATTTGTTCTCGAATATCTGCGTTTGCCATAAATTCCAAAACACCACTATTTAAAACCGCAGTTTTCAAACTATTTGCAATTATTTGAGTGTCAAAAAACTCTCCCGTTTCATCCTTTATCTTTCCAATGGTAACAACTGGAGGTCGTCCATTTTTATCCTCAAATCTTGATATTCTCGGATTCTGAATTATTTGACCTACCATATCTTTACAGATTGCTCTACAATCAGATTCATTAAGATATGGAGTTAAATTTTCATCTCCCCCTCGTTTTACGTTTTTAGCAAAGGAACTACTTAGAATAACAAATGCTGTTATTAAGCATAGAATTACTCTCTTCATATTTGTCTCCCCCGTACTATTCATCAAAAGAATACTCTGTGTTATCGTCCTTTACCTTATCAAGAAGAGGCTGTCTCAAGTCTTGGCTCAAAGCTTTCTTCAAAAGAACAGTTTCAGAGGCATTATCTTCAACTCCATTTAAAGCAGCATCTAACTGCTGATCATATAAATCTCTACTCATTGTAAATACAACGTAATATTCGTAATAATATTCATAAGAACTGTCAGGAGACTTCTTTGTAATTTTTACTCCCTGTTTAGGCTTTCTAAACTGAATCCAATACTGAGATTCTTTCAACAGACCATTTATTTCCATTGCGGAAAGTGCTTTTATTGTTTGATCTATAGCCATTTTCTTTTTATTTTCATCTCCAGAACTTCCAGAAAAAACTGCATTTGCACTTTGTCCTACTGCCATAGAAAAAGAGTTGGCAACCTGTCGCTGAACATCTACCTGATCTGTCCATGTTTTTAAGAACTCCAAATCTGTTCCCTGATTAGAAAAAACAAAAATCTGATATTCTTTTAAATCAATTTTCAATGACTTTGCGATTGTTTTATTGTCTCCCTCCAGAACAGCTTCAACCCAAGACGGGATATCAGTGCCAAGAGCCATACCTGGTCTGTTCACTATCTCAATCTTTACCTTCTGGTCTTTTGCCTTACCTGCAGCAAAAACATTCGTACATCCCAATACCGCAACAAGAGCTACGGTAATCACTGTTTTAATTTTCATAAATCCTCCATTTTGTATGTTTTTACACTACTTCGTGTATGTTATAACATACAATTATAGTCGTAATTACTTATAAAAGCAACTTTCAATTACATATTTTTGATATTTTTTTTGTATGTCTGGGGAACTTTCATCATTTAAAGATAGATTAATTGAAGAAATTGAATATCACGGTATATCAAAAACGGATTTTGCTGAGAAAGTAGGAATAAGTCTGGGAACCTTAAATATGTATCTGTACAGAAATTCAATACCATCCGCAGACATAGCTGTAAAGCTCGCAAAAGTATTAAATACTACTGTAGAATATCTTGTAACAGGACAATCCAATTTACAATCTCATTCAACAGATTGGAAAAAACAAGAAATAAATAACATTATAAATAAATTGACTGAAAAACAATTAGATTCCTTTTTAGAAATATCCCGAGCCTATCAAAACTCTCATTCATAAATTTTTTATAGGAAGGGGGGAGCGTTGCGCAACATCATCAACTTAAGACTAAAAAGACGGTTTTAGATTACAGCCGAATTTAT
>JAEDCY010000036.1 GCA_016293915.1 Treponema sp.
AGCACAAATAACCTTCGTTTAAAATGCTGCAAAAGGAAATGATAATGCAAAAATCAGGATGGGATATACAAGAAAACATTCAACCTTTTAATAAATTATCACAAGATGAAATAATCAGATTGATAAATGCTGCAATCCTAGGAAATTCCAAACATACAACTTCCTACAAATTTGTGTTTTTTAAATCTATCCTAGATAATATTTTTAATGTCGATTTAAATTCTGAGCCCGAATGCTTTTTAAGTTTTGACAGCATATCTTTAAGATTTACAGAAATCTATTGGAATCTTGTCTTTAGGTATAATCTTAGGCAAATGCCCTTAAATTCAAACGGAAAAAAATCTGCAATAGAGACAGAGCTGGATTATTTTTGTAAAAAATATTCTTTGTTAAAAGAAGGTCTTGATTTTTCTTTTGAAAATCTTAATGTAGAGTTACAAGCTGAACTTTCTGATAATATAAAAAAAGCTGTTGTTACAAAATATGTTTTAGGAGCCTTTTGCAGCGATACAGAATGGCAGTTTTATCATTTTTCCAAAATAAAAAAATGGAATGGCATTTATTTGAATAAAAATTTCTTTGAAGTACTTGCAAAATATCGTAGTGACTTTGAAAAAGTAAATTATTTTGAGTGGATAAAATATTTGGAAAATATAAATAAAGAAGAAGATTCGTATAAACTTGCAAGTAAACTGGATTTATCAACTGAAAGGCAAAACCTAGAACCATATCGAAAGATTCTTTTTTCTTATGGACAAGACTCTTGTTTTTATTGCGGTAAGTCACTTGAATCAAATGCTGTAGACCATTTTATTCCATGGAGTTTTGTAAAAGATGATAAGCTTTGGAATTTTGTCTTAGCATGTCCAACTTGTAATTCCAAAAAGTCTGATAAACTTACAAGTCAAAACTTTTTAACAAATATAAAACTTCGTAATGAAAAATTATGCAAAATTAAAAATCCAATAGTTCAAACAGATTTTAAAACTTACACATTTACGAAGCTTACTCTTATGTATCACAATGCAATCCTTAATGGGTTTCAAACAAACTGGACTCCATGTTAGTGTATTCCACACACCATCTTTTTCACCTTTCTTAAATTATCCTCTCCATCCAGTTTCTTCGTAATAATAAATCTTTTCACCGTGTTTCTGTGTGTGCCATAGAGTTTTGCCATCTGATTTACGTTTGTTCCAGCCCAAATCATCACACTAATAGCAAGCTCAGCTCCTTCAAGCTTGCTTTTTGTGTTTGCGCTGCCACGCGGGCGACCTAATTTTACACCCTCTTTTTTTCTGAGTGCCAGAGCTTCTTTTGTCCTTTGGCTTATAAGCTGCCTCTCAATTTCTGCACTCAAACCAAAGGCAAAGGCTAAAACCTTGCTTTGAATGTCATCTCCCAGTCTGTAGCCGTCTTTGATTGTCCAGATTTTTGCGCCCTTTTCCATCAAAAGATTCAGAATTGACATTATCATAAAAAGACTTCTGCCAAGACGGCTCAATTCAGAACAAATAATCAAATCTCCCTGCCTAACATCTTTCAGCAATTTTCCAAGTTCCCTCTTTTTGGGGTCTATTGTTCCGCTGATTGTTTCTTCAATCCATGCATCAATCTTTATGCCCTGCCGCCTGCAAAAATCTGAGATTTCAAAACGCTGGTTTTCTACAGTCTGCTTGTCTGTGCTAACGCGAATGTATCCGTATATCATAGTTTAAATATAATAAAAAATGATACAATTTGTACTTTTATTTTTCTCTAATTTTCCTTTATACTATCCTTATGAACAAACGACGACTTGGAAAAACAAACCTCATGGTGAGCGAAATTGGCTTTGGCGGTGAATGGCTGGAACGGCACGAATTTGATGAATCGGTTACGCTTATAAAGTACGCCCAAAGCCTTGGAATAAACATCATTGACTGCTGGATGCCAGACCCAAAATCCCGCGACATAATTGGAGAGGCAATAAAAGACTGCCGCGACAAATGGTATGTTCAAGGGCACGTCGGCTCCACCTGGCAGAACGGGCAGTATGTCCGCTCCCGCGATATGAAGTTTGTTAAGCCCGCCTTTGAAGATTTGTTAGCCCGCCTTAAGAGCGACTACATTGACCTTGGAATGATTCACTATATTGATTCGGAAGAAGACTGGAACAAGAGCATGAACGGCCCCTTTATTGATTATGTAAAAGACCTTCATGCCCGCGGGGTAATCCGCCACATAGGACTCAGCACCCATAATCCTGTTATGGCGAAACGCGCAGTTCTTTCCGGCTTTGTAGAGATGATTCTATTCAGCATTAATCCGGCCTTTGACATGCAGCCTCCGAGCGAAGACCTTATGAAGATGTTCGGCTGGTACGAGGACAACATGAAAGGCATTGACCCCGAGCGCGCTGAGCTCTACCGCCTTGCAGAAGAAAATGATGTGGGTATAACCGTCATGAAGGGCTTTTTGGGCGGCAAGCTTTTTGATGCAGAGAATTCACCTTTTGGAGTTGCATTTACTCCGGCCCAGTGCATTCATTATGCTTTAACCCGGCCTGCGGTAAGCTCAATTATGTGCGGCTATGACACGACAGTCCAGATAGATCAGGCCGTAGCTTACGAAACCGCCAGCCCAGACGAAAAAGATTATGCCTCTGTAATTGCAAATGCCCCTTATCATTCCTACAAGGGGCAGTGCACTTACTGCGGTCACTGTAAGCCATGTCCTTCAAATATTGATATTGCCATGGTAAATAAATTCTACGATCTTGCAAAGCAGCAGCCGACAGTTCCTCAAAGCATTCAGTCTCACTACGAGCTTATTCCCCACAAGGCCGCCGAGTGCATAGCCTGCCGAGCCTGCGAAAGCCGCTGCCCCTTTGAAGTAAAGATTGCAGACCGCATGAAAAAAGCGACAGAGCTTTTTGGATGTTAGCCTTTACAAACATAGAACATATTTCGATACAAAGGCATTTTCAGCATTGATGTGTTCCAGAGTTTTTTGAACTCTTTCACAGGAATTGTTCTATTATAATAAACTGATTCTCCGCTGGTCGGCGCAGTATCGAGAGCAGGCTCTATAGCATTTCCATCCTTATCAACATTTACCCAGCTCTGAATTGAATCTGCAAGATAAAGCTTTTCTTCGTCATAACCTGTGACAGTTGCAAAATGAAGATAATTTTTATCAACAAAAGAACGGATTACAACAATTACCGGCCATCCTTTTTCAAACTCATTCTGCAGGGCAGCAAAGTTTCCGCTGCAGGCAGTCATTTTGATTCCACGCTTTTTGAAAAAGCCTGTGATTCCCTTTGGAAAAGCAAGTCCGCCCTTCATCTGAAAAGGCACTTTCTTAAAGGCTTCTTCGCCGCCAATCTGAACTCCGCTATGACGCAACACAAAGGCAGATGAAAAACCTGCGCAGCCTCCCCCCTGCTGAAATTCAAAATATGAGCCGGAAGGCCTTCTTACTGTCTGTGCTGTAGGACTCACAAAATATTTTCCGCCCTTAGCATGGCGTTCAAAGCGAGGCAGCAAAGGCCCCATTAAAATTATATTTACAAGATTTGTGATTATAAAAGCTGTAATACAAAATTTAACAAGTTCCCAAATAATTCTGCCGACCATAGCGCCTCCTTTTACTTCACCCTTCGGATTATCCTTTGATTTATTCATATTAGCCTCCAAAAGACCTGCTTTTCAAGTTACATTTGCATCATAAGGGCAAAGTTCTTAGCGCAAAAGTGCCTTTTGGGTAAGTTGCAGATTTACAGGGGTAAAATATATAAATCAAAGGGTGAAAATTACTCCCCCAGCTCCGCAATTTCCTGATCTATTGTTTTTTGGATTGCTTCGTCAAAACCTGTAAGAGCAGCAAAGGGCAGAAAAATTTTTGCCCGCTGCGAAAGCGGCATACGGTTGGGAAGAGAATCGTAATTCCAGTCGTAGTCGAGGATGTCGGAATATTTGTCGCAGAGACCTTGTTCGTCTTTCACGCCTTGTGCCCTCCTATCTGTGAATTGCGGTCTATTGTTGTAGCACCTTCTTCTAGGTCCATTCCTTTTAAGATTGCGTTTTTGCCATACTTACGCATGATTTCAAGACGGGCCTTCTGCAGATTATTTTCTTTCACCTGATTGAGGCCTCTTTCTTTTTCATCAACTTCATCAAAAAGCCCGGGCTGCCGCAAGCTTTCAGACTTTGTATTATTTGCTGTAATATTCACGCGTCGCACCAACCAGGCGTGATTTGTGATTCTTTCGAAAAGCCCTACAAAGGCATCAACAATAGTCTTCGATGAATTTGTTTCACTCCCCAGAGAGGCGCTTCCGTGTGCGGGCTTTGGCATCTCGCGGCCGTAAAAGTCGCGCACAACTTCGCCATCAAAATCTTTTAGATTAAGGCTTTCTACATCATACCCAACCTGCAGGGTTACAGATTCTGCAACAAGTTTTTTCTTAAACAAATCCAGGGCTAAAAGCTCCGCCATCTCGCGCACAATGATTTTTGCTTTTTCAAAAGTATAGGGTTCATGAAGCACCTGGCCACTTCCAAGGCTTTTTGCTTCGGACTTATAATTTTTGATTTCTTTCATACCAACTGGTTCAATTCCCCAGGCGTGGTCAATCAAAATCTCAGCATCAATTCCAAATTCTTTAAAAAGCAGCTCGGGATTTTCCAGTGAGGTACGGGCAATATCTCCCATGGTGCGGATAAAATATTTGTCGAGCCTGCGAGCCGTTGCCCGCCCCACCCGCCAGAAATCAGTAAGCGGCTTATGATTCCAGAGCTGGCGGCGAAATCCCATAACATCAAGCTCAGCAATACGCACGCCGTCCTTGTCTGCAGGAATATGCTTTGCAACAATATCCATGGCGGCCTTGCACAAAAAGAGATTGGGAGCAATACCGGCCGTGGCAGTAATTCCCGTTTCGTGCAACACCTCGCGGATTACCTTTACAGCAAGCTCGTGGGCACTCATCTTATAAAATGGCAAGTACGATGTCGCATCAATAAAAACTTCATCAATAGAATAAACGTGAATATCCTCAGGCGAAAAATAGCGCAGATAAACATTGTAGATTCGGGTTGAATACTGAATGTATAAGGCCATGCGGGGAGGAGCCACTATATACTCAAGCTCCTTTCCGGTCTGTCTTTTGATTTCGCGGGCCTTAGCCTCAACTTCGAAAAGCCTCGAACGCCCGCTGAGCCCGTAAGCCTTAAGAGCAGGCGTTACCGCAAGACAGATTGTTTTACTGGTACGGCTTTTATCCGCTACAACAAGTTTAGTCGTAAGCGGATCGAGTAAACGTTCCCGGCATTCCACAGAGGCATAAAAAGATTTTAAGTCAATTGCAATGTAAGTTTTGTCGGACATGAGGCAAGCCGTCTCCCTGTCCTAGAGTTCCAGATCAACCACAGTGGCATCGGTTGCTTTTATAAGGTCCTTCGGAGCGATTTTGATTTGCACGCCACGTTGTCCGCCGCTGATGCAGACCTGGTCGTGGAGAATGACAGTTTCGTCGATGAATGTACGGAACTTTTTCTTCATGCCGATTGGAGTGCAACCGCCGCGGATGTAGCCAGTTAGACCAAGTAACTCTTCCGGGCGAACCGGTCCTATCTCTTTGCAGCCAACAGCCTGGCGGGCTTTTTTGAGATTTATTTCTGATTCTGCACTTTGACAGAATACGCAGATTTCTTTTGTTTCGGTACGCATTACGATTGTTTTAAAAACCGTTTCAGGAGCAACGCCGAGTTTTTCGGATAGGCGTAGTGCCGCACCTTTTGCAAGCTCGTGTTCCCCGTCGGCTTCGTATTCGGCAGTTTCGTAATTAATTCCAACTCCATCAAGGATGCGCATTGCATTTGTTTTCTTCATGAAAATAGTTTATCAAAATTCACAGATTTCGTCATTGCATAGGTTGCTTCATCGCAAAGCACCTCGCAATGACTAGATTTCTGCTCCATCCCGCACAAAGAGCGGCATTTTTTGAATCGGCGCCTCAGCCTTAATCCACTGACCGCCCTTCAACTTTTCCCGAGTCCAGAAGTCATACCAGTCGCAGTCTGCAGGAAGATATACATCAACAAGAGGTGAAGTTTTATAAGGAACAGCCCCCTCCGTTACTCCATACTTTTCAAAATCAATAAAAGATTTAGTAATCGGGCAAACCAAAATATCAGGACCGAACATAAACTGAGTCGAAATATCAAAAACAGCCTTATCAGAAAATTCCATAAACAAAGGTCTGATAAAACTTTCATCATTATCACTAACCCGCTGAGCCACCTGTTTAATATAAGGCAAGAACTTGTAACGCAGTTTGATAAAACTAACAATTGTGTCATAAAAAACATTCGTTTTATCACAGAAAGCCCAGGGCTCGCGGCGGCAGTCTGTTCCATGAGCGCGGAACATTGGAAGAAAAGCACCAAACTGAAACCATCTTGTATATAATTCACAATAAGCCGGGTCTGCAGCTGCTTCAGGATAATCTCCATTCCAGTACCAGGCCTCTCCTCGTTTTACAAAAAAAGCTCCAATATCAACTGTCCAGTAAGGAATACCCGAAAGGCCAAACTGGCAGGCCTGCACCACCTGATTTTTGAGTACGCTCCATTTTGCAGAGGTATCACCTGACCAGAGGGTAACTCCGTAGCGCTGACTTCCAGGGTAACCGCTACGGGTAAGAGTCAGCACAGGCCGGTCCGGGAAATCTCGGGTTTGACCTTCAAACATTCCGCGTGCATGATAAAGCCCGTATGCATTTGCCTTTTGAGGCGGCATAATATCACTGGTTGTCTGCAGATATTCATGAAATATATTTTCGGGCAAAGGCTTTTCAATATGATTCCATTCCGGAGTAAGAGGCTCGCTCGAATCACACCACCAGCTTTCTACTCCTAAGTCTGCAAGCCCTCGTTTTGCCTGACTCCAATAAAGCTTACGTCCAGCCTCATCAAAAGCATTGCAGATATTCACACCAGAAAGTAAAGTGCCCGCTTCCTTCATTTCTTTATAATTTTCTGATTTTTCGTTCATCGTAGGCCAGATGGAAATCATAAAATGAACATTTTCTTCGTGAAGTTTTTCCACCATGGTCGGAACATCAGGGAAGCGTTTTTTATCAAAAGACTTCTGCCCCCACATTCCATCTTCCCAGGAAAGCCAGTCTAAAACAATGAGACTGAGAGGAATGTCTCGTTTTTTAAATTCAGCCACTGTATCAAGAATTTCCTGCTGGCTTTCATAACGTTCCTGTGACTGAACATAGCCCAGAGCAAAATCTGGCGGCAGGCTTGCTTTTCCTGTAAGGGATCGCATACGACCAATAATTTTAGCAAAGCTGTCTGGCGCAATCACAAAATAATCAAGAAAATAATCGGCATTTGTATAAAAATAGGAACCATACTGACTGTCACTAAAAACAGATGGACTTTGAGTCGTAAAAAGCAAACCATAGCCACGACTGGAAATCAAAAATGGAATTGCAATTTTTTTATTAGCTTGATGCAGATATTGGGTTGTTCCGCGATAATCCCACACACCTTCTTCCATCTGACCAAAACCAAAAAGTTTTTCATCTGGAGCAAATGCCAAATTCAGTTTTGTATGATAAAGACTTTCAACATATTCCTTATCTGCTGCAAGTACTCGTTTTTTTACGCCGTCAGCAGTTTTTATTTCTTCTGTTTTTATCTGACCGACAGATTTATAAACATCGAACTTTTCGATTGAATGACTTTTTTCAAGAGCTTCAGAAAAGGCTGGATTTTCCACCATCTCAACAGAACTTCCATCTTCATAAAGCTTATAAACCTTTATTGCTCCAGAAGCACGAAGAACATGTACTGCCATTTTTCTGGTGGAAATAATAATTTCATCATCAAGTTCTTTTAGGGAAAAATCTGCCTGTCTGAGCAAAGGTAAATCTGGAAGCAACATACCTTCACCCTGTTTTTTATCAAAGCAGTCGGTCTCGCTATAAGATACACGAAGTACATCTTCAAAATAAAGGGCAAGTCGTATTACAGACTTTTCAGATTTAAGAAAAACTCCACCATCATTGCAAATTACATTTTCTATTCTATCTGATTTTTCTGGCACAGCAGTAAGCATAAAATCTCCTGATTAATTATTTTACTTCAAAAAATACAAAGTCTCCCGGCTGAATCCTTACATGAAATAAAGATTCTTTTTCTTCAGAATTCATGCTGAGTTTACGGACACCAATTGGCGCAAGAGATTGAATTGTCCAAGGCATAGGCTTTTCACCATCAGAAAATCGGCGGAGTTCTTTTACTTCTCCCTTTACATGAATATCAAATTCCTGAGGTGTACAACCATCCCAGGTGTAACAGTAAAGACCAAAACTTTTATTATCATAGGCAAAAAGTGATATTCCAGTTCCGCCATCAATTGTAACACCACAGACATCCAGCTCCTGTCGAATCTGAGTAAGAACCGGCTGAGGCAAATCGTAAAGCTTAGAAGGCATATCAGGCACATTCAAAATTGTTAGTCTACCCTTACCGTAAGTATCGTAGCACAAAATACTTTCGTGATACTCGCCGTGGCCCGCATTCATCACAGACCAGGTGGCATTATTACGGTGCTCGATCGAAGGAAAGGTAACTGGCACAGAACTCTTTACATAGGCAGTTCTGTAATTGCCATTTATATTGTAATGGAACTCATCTGCGGTAAGCGTGCGTTCGCGATAACTAACGCCCGTTAGTTGTCCAAGCTGCTCCGGCCATTTCTTCAAAGCTTCAATGACAAAGACGCTTGTTACAATAGCGTTTCCACCTGCCTTTACAAAGGCTTCCAGCTTCTCCATTATTTTTTCATCTTTCAAGGCTGAGGCGGTCAGCAGAACTTTATTAGCACCCGCCTTCACACCAGCCCCGGCCACCTCAGTGAAAGCCGGAAACTCGCAGACCGGCTCCATAGGAATACCAATCATGCCAAGAAAATCTTCCAGATGGTCTTCACCCTGTGAATTAAAAGGAATATAAGTTTTTAATCCAATTGGCTCTCCAAGCTGCCCTACAATCTTATCCAGTTTTGAATACATAAAGCCAAGCGGAGTTGCCCTTTTATTTCCTGCCAGAGCCGGCCAGCAGAACATCATAATTTCCTTTGGTTTTGCAAAAGCAGTAAGATAAGCCTGTTCAAGATAAGTATCAATTCGATCACAGTCAAAAGGATCAAACCAGCCGCCGCCATTACGTCCGGGAGCCACACTTTCAAAATAACGCATAAGAGAATAACTAAGATAGCGAGGCAGGTGCTGGTCTGTCTGAGCGCCATGGCGGGTCTCGGTGCCGGTATAAATCGAATCAAAAATCTCCGGTTGCTGGCCCGGATTGTAACCGGTCTGGGCAAAACTTTCCCGCCAGTTTGGATATTTGATGATTATGTGAACTTTAGGATTTACCTTTTTTGCAGGGCCGATAATCAGGTTGCGGGAAACTTCCAGCATCTTTTCAAGACGGAATTCTTCCCAGCTGCGGTTCCCCTTCTCGCGGATACAGTCTTCGCACTGACACTGAGTAAAAAAGAAATCATCTATAATAAACTCATCAAACTGACTTGCAGTATATTCGCTGATTTCCTTAAGGCGGGCCCGCATAGGCTCGTTGCAATAACAGAAGGTATTAAAAAGGCGCTGACGTTTTTTGTCGCTTTCATTGAGGTCCGGAGTAACGGTTGTAATTCCGCCGGAAACTTCAATTCCGTAATCCTTCATAACCCGCTTGAACATATCAAGCTGCTCTTTTTTAGCAAACTCGTCGCGGTAAGTTTCCAGATAGATTTTATCTATGCCGACATATTTCTGTAAAAAATCAGCCTGCTCGCGAAGCTCTTCTTCTGTGATGTGATTTACCCAGCCGGCAACGCAGTAGGTTACGGTTTTGAAGTTTTTATAATACATGGAGATCCCCTATATAACGACAGTGTCATTCCGAATTTGATTCGAAATCTAATAACATAGATCCTGAAACAAGTTCAGCATGACACTGATAATTATACCACGACCTTTGGAGAACGATTGAATTTTTCTCTATGAAAGTTGAAAATTTTGAGATTTAGAATTTCAAAGTGCCGACTACTGTAGTTTCGTCATCGTCATCATCAGAAGGCTTTTTATTTCGCGGACTGTTGCGGTCAAGTTCTTCTGCGTATGCAATTTTTTCTGCACGACTCAAAAGTCCACCCCGTTTTTTAGAAGTTTCTGTTACACTACTGTTATTCTTCTTATCTGCCTTCATTTTTGGTGATGTAAGAAAAGCAAAAAGACTTCCGCATAATCCTCCGGCAATACAAATGATGATTTGCACAGCCCCCGCCCCGCTGAAAATCTGCAGCAAAACAAAAAACAGCATTACGGCTGCAAAAGAAAGAGGAAACTTCTTTTTAGAAAAAGACATAAAGGCATTCAAAAAAATCATCATGCTCACAAGAGGAACCGCACCTATAAGACTAGATTCACAAAAACAGGAATTAAGCACACCGGAAAACAAAGCTGCAACAAAAATCATAATTCCGATAATAGCAGAACCGTACCTTTCTTCCATGGCAGGGCCCAGAAGCATAATCAAAATCAGATTGGTAAAAAGAATTGAAGCACCACCGCCCGCTTCGTTTCCAAAAATATAGAACAACAGCCGAACATAAGAAACTGGCGCAGAAGGAATAAAAGGCAGAAAGCCCGCCTGATTTGTAGGAGAAGCAAAGATTTTTTCAAAACCAGCCGCCTTTCCGCTCTTTAACAGAAGCGTATTTAATAGAAAGATAACTGCACAAACAATCACAAAGGTAAGGGTAACAGGCGCATCATAAGCCACTTTTAAATTCAGATTAAACTTCTTTTTAGCCATGACTATATTATAACACAGAATTTGATAGAATTCTGCTATTTTTTGTGTTATATTATAGTCATGAGTGATTATAATAATCAGATATCACAGGCGGGAAGCGGAGTTGCAGAAGACACCTCTGTTATGCTGCCACCAGAGCGCAAAGTTGTTTTTTATAACGATGATTTTACTACCATGGAGTTTGTGGTAGACGTTCTGGTTTCAATTTTTAATAAATCTCACGACGAAGCAGAAGGTCTTATGCGCATGGTTCATGAACAGGGCTCTTCTGTTGTAGGCGTTTATACTTATGATATTGCGGTTTCACGCACAAACCTTACAATTCAGGCGGCCCGCAAAAACGGATTTCCATTGAGGGTAGAAGTTGAGTAATCAGGAAAAACAGACTGGAAGCATAAAGCAGATGAAGGTGAGCACCATGCTCAGCCGGATCTTGTCGGAATCGCTTCTTGTTGCAAAGGACTTTCATCACGAATTTTTCACCCCGGAGCATGTGCTTGCCACAGCTATCCGCGACGAATTTGTTGAAGAGCTTCTTGCCAACAGCGGTGCCGACACAAATGAACTTAAAACAGAAGTAAGTAACTACCTTACCACAAAGCTTCCTGTAATTTCTGACAATGCGAATCCTGAAATAATTAAGGCTCCGGTTGAGTCTGCTGGCTTTCAGGCCATGATGAACCGCGCCGTTTTCCATTGTATTTCCTGCGACTCAGACATGATTGATATTACCGACATTCTCCTCAGTATGTTCGATGAAAGCCGTAATTACAGCTCATATTTTCTAAAGGTTTGCGGAGTTGAACGTCTGCGTCTGATGGAAAATATTACAAAAGTTCGACCTTCGAAGCGTATTCCTCAGGGACAGAATGGACAGCCGGGCTCTGCTCCCGGGCCTGATGGTATGCCAGGAATGCCGGGTTCAAATAACTCAGGCGGTCTTAAGCGCTTTGCTATAAACATGACAGAAATGGCAGGCAAAGGTGCTTATGATATTCTTGTTGGCCGCGAGGCAGAAATTGAACGTACAATTCAGATACTTTGCCGCCGTACAAAAAATAACCCGCTACACGTAGGTGATGCCGGTGTTGGTAAAACTGCAATCACTCAGGGGCTGGCCCAGCGCATTGTAAACAATCAGGTGCCAGACCTTCTCAAGGGCTACACAATTTATTCTCTGGACCTGGGGCTGCTGCTTGCTGGCTCTAAGTTCCGCGGAGATTTTGAAGAGCGTCTTCACTCTGTAATTGACGAGCTCAAAGAAAAGAAAAAAGCAATTTTATTTATAGATGAAATTCATATGATTATGGGGGCCGGAGGAAACGGTTCCAGCCAGGTAGATGCGGCAAATCTCCTCAAACCTGTTCTTGCCAGTGGCGAAATCAAAGTGATTGGCTCTACCACCTTTGAAGAATATTCCAAGAACTTTGAAAAAGACCGCGCCCTTGCCCGCCGCTTTCAGAAAATTGATATTCTGGAACCGACAGCAGCAGAAACTGTTCAGATTATTAAAGGTCTGATTCCAAAATACGAAGCTCACCACAATGCTCTTTATTCAGCGGGAGCTGTAGAAGAAGCTGTTAAACTTTCTGTTCAGTTTATGCCGGACCGCCGCCTACCAGACAAGGCAATTGATATTATTGATGAAGCCGGCTCATACCAGCACATCCTGAAATCCGGCGGCTTCGCCGGCCGTACCGCTAAGCGCCCCGGCGCCGTCGCTCACCCGGGTCTCGTCGCATCCGACGCAGCGCCTGCCCGTATCACTACAGAAATTATCCGTCGCGTAGCATCCAGAATCGCCAAAGTTCCTCTTGAGAATATGCGTGGCGAAGAAAAAGACGCATTACGCAATATAGAAGAAACAATGGCAGCCGACATCTTCGGACAAACCGCCGCCATAGCAGCCCTTGGCAAGGCCGTAAAACGAGCCCGCGCCGGCTTCAGAAATCCCGAAAAACCGGAAGCCTGCTACCTTTTTGTAGGCCCTACAGGCTGCGGAAAAACTGAGCTCACCCGCACACTCGCAAGACTTCTTAAAGAGCCTTTACTGCGCTACGACATGAGTGAGTATCAGGAAAAACATACTGTGAGCCGTCTGGTTGGTTCACCTCCTGGCTACGTTGGTTTTGAAGAAGGCGGTCAGCTTGTAAAGGATGTACGCAAAAATCCGCGCGCCGTTATTCTCTTTGATGAAATTGAAAAGGCAAACGAAGATATTTATAACGTACTCCTTCAGGTTATGGACTACGGCCAGCTTACAGATAATCAGGGACGTAAGGCAGACTTCCGTTCCTGCATAATCATTATGACTAGTAACGCCGGCGCGCGCGACCTCGAAAAAGGCAGCATCGGGTTCGGCGGAAGTGATGAGAACTCTATTAATATTCAGGCTTCCCTCAACGATGCAGTAAACCGCGAGTTCCCGCCCGAATTCCGAAACCGTCTCGACGCAGTTATTCCATTCAACTACCTCGACATAGAAGTTGCAAAACAGGTTTGCCGTAAAGAAATTACCCGCCTAGCAAACCGTATGCAGGAAAAGAAGGTAAACCTCTCTGTAACCGAAAGTGCCGTCCAGTACATTACAGAGTGCGGCTACTCAAAAGAGTTTGGTGCCCGCAACATTGCCCGCACAGTTGAAGTTGAAATTGCAGACAAACTCGTTGACGAGGTTCTTTTCGGAAAGCTGGAAAAAGGCGGCGACGTTACAGCTGATTACAAGAATTCAAAAAAATCAAAAATGTCCGACAAGGGTATAACCTTCACCTATGGAAAAGAAAACAGCCAGACTCATTAAATGGGTTCTTTTAATTGTTTCATTCACTGCCCTTCTCATCTTCTCAATAATTTTTTATGCTGCCTTTCTTTCTTCGCGGGCAAAAATCCAGAATCAGAATGAATACAATTCTTCTGACAATGCACTTTACCATGTTATTATAACCGGCACCTACGAAAATCAAAGTTTTCTTACAGAGGTGTATAAAGGAGCTGCAAGTCTCGGCAAATCCTATAAAACAGTTGTAGATCTCCATGTTCCTGAATCTCAGGCCGACACCCAGTCTTTGCAGGATCTTTTAAATTATTGTTCATTTTTAAATGCTGATGGTATTATAGTTTACATAGATTCTTCAGAAGACAGACCTGAACTTTTACAGCGTTCAGATTCTCCAAAAATTCCGGTTATTACAACCGGTCAGTTTTCACCAAACATGCAGCAAATATCTTTTATTGGAACAAATAACTGGGAACTTGGAAAAAAAATTGCAGATGAAACACAAAACTTTTTACCCAACGGCGGAAACGTTTATATCATAAGCGAAACCTTAGACACTAATTCGAATACACTCATCAGCAGTATTCAGTCTGCTCTTGGTGATAATCAGAGAATCATTACAAAAGTTATTGATGATGTTTCTTCTGATATTAAAATAGACGGAAAAAACAATATTTTTCTTTCCCTTACAGAAGAAACTACAATTCTTAGTGCACAACTTCTTTCAGAACAATTTGATGCCGACCTCTACAAGCTGATTGGTTTTGGTGGAAATGAAGTTTGTCAGCTTTATCTTCAAAAAGGCTGGATAAGCGAACTTGTTTCTCTTGATCCAGAAAAAATCGGAGAAACTGCAATACGAGAATTACTTGAATATCGAACAAAAGGATATGCAAACTCTTATATCACAGCTGATGTAAAAATCAGTAAGGCACAAAGATAGGAGAAGCTGATGAAGTCATTCCATCTGATTAACTACATCAGAAACAAAAGTCTCCGCTGGCGAATAATGGTCTGCATTGGAATTGCAATTCTTATGCTCACCGCAAGCCTTCTTACGACCATGCGCCTTTCTTACTATTCCATGCAAAATCTGGGAGATTCGTATAAATCAAATACAGAACTCACTCATTTTTCAACGGCTGTTTCGGCAACCGAAAAGGCTATGGAAAACTACGTAAACTACCGGTCTTTCGAAAGTATTGATGCTTATTATAATTCCAAAACGAAAGTCGAAGATTTTTTTAAGCAGTTTCAGGAATTTCCATCAAAAAATGAAGTAGCCCACAAGGAATATATAGTACACCAGCTGACAGAAGCCTTTCTCTATTACAGTAATCTTGCAATTTCTGCCCGCCGTGCAAACAATGAGCAGGAAATCTTATTAAACTATAATTATGCGATGAACAGCTATAACTATCTGACTTCGCAGATTCTCGAACTGAATAACCTTCGCCTTCAGCAGAATGCAGAACGCTATGATGAGAATCAGTCTCGAATCGTTATTTCAAATACTCTCAGCATACTTTTCTTTCTTGTTTTTTCTGTAATTATTTTCTTTGTGCTCTATCTTACGATTACTTCAATTATGGAACCTCTTGCTGATATTTCTGAAGTTGCACATAAGGTTGCCCGCCGTAATTTTGATGTTCCTCTGTTCAACCGTACAACAAATGATGAAATCGGAACTATCTGTAACGCCTTCGACAGAATGATTATCAGCATCCGCGAATATATCGACACCATCTGGGAAAAGGCCCGAACCGAAGCAGAGCTCAAGGAAAAAGAAATAGAAATGCAGGCTCTCTATACCGATGCCCAGCTGCGGGCCCTTCAGAATCAGGTAAACCCTCACTTTCTTTTTAATACACTTAACACAGGCGCCCAGCTTGCCATGATGGAAAATGCAGATAAAACCTGTTACTTTATTGAGCAGGTGGCAGACTTTTTCCGCTATAATATCCAGCAGCAAAGCCGTGTAGTTTCAATTGACGAAGAACTTGCTTTGGTAGATAATTTTGTTTATATAATGAAAGTACGCTTCGGAAACCGCCTGGAGTTTACAAAAAAAATTCCTGACGGAAGCTTTCCACAAAAGATTCCGTCGATGACACTGCAGCCTCTTGTTGAAAACTGCATCAAACATGGACTTAAAAATACAAAAGGAAAGGTTTGTCTTGAAGTTTCTCGAGAAGAAAAACACATTGTCATAAGCATTAGCGATAATGGCGAAGGTATGCCGGATAAAACCCGGGAAGCAGTATTCAAAGCAGTTGCTGCAGAAACAACCAGACTTCCCGAAGATGTTCTGGACGACAAATCTTCACATAACGGAACAGGTCTCATAAGCGTATTCCTGCGACTTCAGCTTCAGTTCCATCGTTATGATCTTTTCGATATAAGCAGTGGAGATAACAAAGAAGGTACAAAATTTATTATCAGGATTCCAGATCATGTTTAATATATTAGTAACTGATGACGAACAGATTGTAATTGACTCCCTCTCCTTTATCATCAATAAAAATTTTGGTGATGAAGCAAAGGTGTTTACTGCCCTCTCTGGAACCGAAGCAATTGAAACTGTAATGAAAGAAAATATTGACATCATGTTTATGGATATCAATATGCCAGGTCTTAGCGGGCTTGAAACCGTAAGTGTAATCACAAAACTCAAGCCTAATATTGTTTTTGTAATTCTTTCAGCCTTCGACAGATTCCAGTATGCACAGGAAGCAATTAATCTTGGCGCTTATAAATACATCACAAAACCTGTAAACCGGAATGTAGTTATCGAAACAATCCGGGGTGCAATGCAGCTGGTTCAGGAAAAACAGGGTAAGCTTTCTGCAGACCGCGAGCTTCACAAAAAGCTTGATATGGTTTCTCCAATGATTGAAAATGATTTTATCTACGCCTGTATTTATAATAATGATAAATCTGTCGATCTTTCATCTTATCTTGATTATTTCAATCTTTCTGAAAACCCATGGGTATTCTGCTGCTTTGAATTTCCAAATATCAATTCTGATAATCAGTACAGCACTTATTTAAAAATCCATGAACTTTTAAATAATGACCACCGCTGTCTTGTAAGTTCTTTTATGATGAATCGCATTGCTGTTTTCTTTCCGATTTTTTCTGAAAATCCAGATTATTCAGAAATACAGGAACAGATTAAAAAGTTCTACACAAAGCTCAGCTACAATATTACAGCGGGAATCCGTGCAGGAGTCAGTTCAATTTATTCTGATAAAAGTCACTTGCAGACTTCTTATTCACAGGCCCTTTCTGCATTAAACAAGACTGCTGCTAATGGTGGAATAGTTTTTTCAGATGGAAGCAGTTTATCCGAAGAAGAAAAACTTTCTGGCGAAGAAGCAAAACTGGAAACCTCTGTAAAAAAATCGGGGACTGCCGAATTCAAAAATCATATTATTAATAAACTGTCTGCCGGTGATTCAAGTGGAGTAAAATCTTTCCTGGAACTTTTTACTTCTGAACTTATTTCACAAAATCTAGCCATAGATAAAATCAAAAACTCTTTCTTCGAACTGATAGTTACGGCTAACAATGCAACCCGAGAACTGAACAAGGCTTTCACAAGCACTACCTTCGACAACGCCTTTGCAACCCTCAGCAGCGAAAATGATATTAAACTGATTAAAGAATTTGCACAGAAATTTCTTACGGAATGTACACAGGCTGTTTCAAGCATAAAGAAAGCAGAAGAAAATCCTATTATCAAAAAAATCTGCACTTACGTTGATGAAAACCTTTCGCAAGACATTTCTCTCGAAACTGCTGCTGATTTTGCTGGAGTAAGTTCCTTTTATTTGAGTAAACTCTTTAAAGAAGAAAAAGGCGAAACCTTTATCAATTTCATTTCTGATAAACGTCTTGAAAAATCCCGCCAACTTCTTGAAACTACAGATCTTTCTATAAAAGAAATTACTGCTGATGTTGGTTATAACGACCAGAATTATTTCAGCCGAATCTTTAAAAACAAATACGGTCTTTCTCCAAAAGAATACAGGAAAGTTAAAAATGAATCTAATTAAAAAAATCAATCTGACAATAATTCTTTTTATTCTCCTTCTGGCAGCTTCCTGCAAAAAAAACGAGGTAACTGTTGCCCCAAGACAACCCCGTACAAATACTACGGCGGCAGCCTCTAATCCTATAACAATAGGTTTTTCAATTGATACACTTGCCATTGAACGCTGGCAGCGCGATATGGATGTTTTTATTAACAAGGCTAAAGAGATGGGCGCGGACGTAATTGTTCAGAACGCAGGAAACAGTATTGAAGAGCAGAACCGTCAGCTTATGTATCTCTTAGAACGAAATGTAAATGCAGTTGTTGTTCTTCCTAAGGATGCTGCTTCAATTTCTGAAAGTGTTCAGAAGCTGCGCTCAAAAGGAATCCCTGTAATATCTTACGACCGTCTCACACTCAATGCCGACATAAATCTCTATTTGACCATAGACAGCGAAAAAGTCGGCGAGCAGATGGCCCAGGAAATGCTCCGCCGGGCAAAAGGTGAAAACTGGTACTGTATTCTCGGCCCCGAAGAAGACTACAACATGACTCTTATTATGGAAGGTCTCGACCGAATTATCCGCACTACTCCGGTTCATATAAATCATACCTTTTACACCGACGGCTGGAATTACGACCTTTCATATCAGGAAATGGTTCGCATTCTTAAAGGCGACACTTTTCCAGATGCAATTATCTGCGGAAACGATGCTGTTGCTGCCAGTGTAATTGATGCCATCAGCCGTTATTACCCGGATACCCATATTCCAGTCTGCGGACAAGATGCAGATATTTCGGCCTGTCAGTACATCGTACAGGGAAAACAGGATTTTACAATTTATAAGCCGATAATACAGCTGGCTGAGCTTGCCGCAGAATGTGCCGTACACCTTGCCCTCCATGAAAATATCTCTGAAAACCGTTTCCGCATCCGCCCTATAAACAATGGCTTTGGCGATATTCCTACAATCTGGCTCGAACCAAGTTATGTTGATAAATATAATCTTGATAAAGTGATTATTGAGTCGGGATTTCATTCGGCTGCTTCTGTGTATAAAGACTAAAACCCGGTGGTTGAGTGCCGCGAAGCGGTATATCGAAACCACCGGATCAACTTCACATGTGGTTTCGATACGGCTTCGCCTACTCAACCACCATAACTTTAGCACATAATCCACCACAAAAAAATACAGATTTTATAACTTTGTATAGGGTAAATTCCTTAGTCATAATAAGAAAATAGCAAAAATTTGAAGAATTCGGTCAAATTTTGCTGATTATTCTGCGCTATACTCCTAAATGTATAAAAGAGTCGTTGACTCTACATAAAAAAAATTTAGGAGTGTTTTTTCTTATGAAAAAAATTATCGCTATTCTTTTAGCAGTTGCTACAATTGCTTTAGTAGGATGTAAAGGAAAAAGTTCTGCAACAAAAGTAGGTGTTTCTATGCCAACAAAAGACTTGCAGAGATGGAACCAGGATGGTGCAAACATGAAGGCTCAGCTCGAAAAAGCTGGATATACAGTAGACCTTCAGTTCGCAGCAAATGATATCCCAACACAGGTATCACAGCTTGAAAACATGATTACAAGCGGCTGTAAGGTTCTTGTAATTGCTTCTATCGACGGTACTGCTCTTTCAAACGTTCTTGAAACAGCTAGAAAAAAGGCTATCAAGGTTATCGCTTATGACCGCCTTATCATGAACTCAAAGGCAGTTTCTTACTATGCTACATTCGATAACTACAAAGTAGGTACAATCCAGGGTGATTACCTTGTTGATAAGCTCGGTCTTAAGACACGCTCTGCTTCAGATCCAGTTTATATGGAATTCTTCACTGGTGACCCAGGTGACAACAACATCAACTTCTTCTTCGGAGGAGCTATGGATGTTCTTAAGCCTTACCTCGACAAGGGTGTAATCGTATGTCCATCAGGACAGACAGCTAAAGCACAGGCTGCTACTCTCAACTGGTCTACAGAAGAGGCTCAGAAGAGAATGGAGAACCTCATCACATCTAACGGATATGGTCCAAAGGGTGCAAAACTCGACGCTGTATACTGCTCTAACGACTCTACAGCTAACGGTGTAACAAACGCTCTTCTTTCTGCTGGATACACAGCTGACAACTTCCCAATCATCACTGGACAGGACTGTGATAAAGTTGCTGTAAAGAACATGCTTGCTGGAATTCAGGCTATGTCTATCTTCAAGGATACACGTGCTCTTGCTTCAAAGGTTGTTGAAATGGTTGATGCAATCATGAAGGGTTCTGAACCACCTGTAAATGATACAAAGACTTATGATAACGGAACTGGAATTATTCCTTCATTCCTCTGTGAGCCAGTTTATGGTTCAAAAGAGAACTACAAATCTCTCTTGATTGATTCTGGATATTACACAGAAGCAGAACTTAAGTAGTTTGATCTAACTTAATAAAAGGGCTGGCTTAAGGCCAGTCATCCTGAACTTGTTTCAAGATCTCCCAAAAAGAGATTCCGAAACGAGTTCGGAATGACATGGTGGGACAGCCCTTTTTTTATACCAGCAAATAATATTAAAAGAGGGGTTCCAATGGCTAAAACATTATTGGAAATGAAAAATATTACCAAGTTGTTTCCCGGAGTTAAGGCACTTGATAACGTAAACCTTACCGTAGAAGAAGGTGAGATTCACGCAATCTGTGGTGAAAACGGAGCCGGAAAATCAACTTTGATGAATGTTCTAAGTGGTATTTATCCATATGGAACATATACCGGCGACATTGTTTACGACGGCGAAGTTTGTAAATTTCAGACAATCAGGGACAGCGAAGCTAAAGGTATTGTTATCATTCATCAGGAGCTCGCACTTGTTCCACTTCTCACAATCGGTGAGAATATGTTCCTTGGTAATGAAAGAGGAACTAAAGCAAGAATCAACTGGTCAGAAACCTTTGATAAAGCTGATGAACTTTTAAAGATGGTAGGTCTTAAAGACTCATCAAAAACCTTAATAAAAGATATTGGTGTAGGTAAACAGCAGCTTGTAGAAATTGCAAAGGCACTCGGTAAGAACGTAAGACTTCTTATTCTTGATGAACCTACAGCCTCTTTGAACGATACAGAAGCAAAGCATCTGCTTGACCTTCTCCTTGAGTTCAAGAAACAGGGAATGACTTCTATCATTATTTCTCATAAATTGAATGAAGTTTCTTATGTTGCGGATAAAATTACTGTTATCCGCGACGGTACATCAATCACTTCCCTTGATAAAGTTAAAGATAATTTTACAGAAGATACAATTATTTCTGCCATGGTAGGACGCAGTCTTACAGACCGTTTCCCTAAACGCGAGCCTCATGTAGGTGACGTTTGTTTCGAAGTAAAAGACTGGTGTGTAGATCATCCGGTATTCGATGGAATTAAGGTTTGTGACCACATTAACTTCAACCTTAGAAAAGGTGAAGTTCTCGGTATTTCAGGTCTTATGGGAGCCGGCCGTACAGAGCTCGCAATGAGTATTTTCGGTCACTCTTATGGTACAAATATCCGTGGTAAGATTTTTATGAACGGAAAGGAAGTTTCCTTCCCTAACGTTAAATCTGCAATTAAAGCAGGTCTTGCTTATGTAACAGAAGACCGTAAAGGAAACGGTTTGATTCTTTCTGAATCAATCTGCAAGAACACAACAGCAGCAAAACCAGAAAAGATTTCTAAGCACTGGGTTTTGGACTTTGATAAGGAACGTCAGTATTCAGAACAGATGGCTAAAGACATGCATACAAAGTGTGCTTCTGTTATGGAAGATGTAGGAAACCTTTCGGGTGGAAACATGCAGAAGGTTCTTCTTGGAAAATGGCTTTTTGCAGAACCTGATATCCTGATTCTGGATGAGCCTACCCGCGGTATCGACGTAGGTGCTAAGTATGAAATCTACAGTATCATCAATAAAATGGTTGCAGAAGGAAAATCTGTAATCATGATTTCTTCAGAAATGCCTGAAATTCTTGGTATGTGCGACCGCATCTACGTTATGAACGAAGGTAAGATGATTGCAGAAATGGATGGAAAAGATGCTACTCAGGAAAAGATTATGACTGAGATTATCAATAGCGGCAAAACAGCCAATTTAGGAGAATAAAATGGAAAACAAAAATAAGATTACTGACAACTTTAAATCAGTTCTTAAGGGCAACACAATGATTTTTATCCTTGTGGGTGTAATGATCCTGTTTGAAATTCTTATCAGAAGCTTTGGACATGGTTCGTTGTTTGCTCCTGCAAATATCACAAACATTATCCGCCAGAATGCTTACGTAGCAATTCTTGCAACAGGTATGCTCTTGTGTATTCTTACCGGTGGTAACATCGATTTGTCTGTTGGTTCTGTAGTAGCCCTTGTTGGTGCTCTTGCAGGTGTCTTCATTGTAAACCTTGGAATGCCGGTTTGGCTTGCAATCTGTCTTTGTCTCCTTATTGGTACATTGATTGGAGCTTTCCACGGATTCTTCATTGCTTACATCCACATTCCGCCTTTCATCACTACCCTTGCCGGTATGCTTTTGTGGCGTGGTGTTGCAACAATCGTTCTTGATGGTAAGCCAATTGCTCCATTCCCACAGAAATATCTTAAGCTTTTCGAAAGCTTCATTCCTAATGCAAAAGAAGAGCCAGTAGAAGTGCTTGTATTTGGTGAACTTGTTGATAAGAACACACTGATTACAACAATGGTAATTGCACTTGTTTGTGTACTCGCTTTCATAGCAATGGAAATCATCAGCCGCAGAAAGAAGATTAAGAATAACTACACTGTTTCTTCAAAAACATCTTTTATCACTAAGCTTGTTGTACTTTCTGTAGTAATCCTGATTATGGGTCAGTTCCTTGCACGCGACCGTGGTCTTCCTGTAGTTTTGATTCTTCTTGGTGTAATCGTTGCTGCTTACTCTTACTTTACACAGAACACAGTTCCTGGCCGCTACCTCTACGCAATTGGTGGTAACGCTAAGGCTGCAAAGCTTTCTGGTGTAAACACAGATAACGTAATGTTCTTTGCTTACACAAACATGGGCTTCATCGCTGCTGTTGCAGCCCTTGTAACAGTTGCTCGTTTGAACTCAGCTCAGCCAACTGCTGGTCAGAACTACGAAATGGATGCTATCGCTTCCTGCTTCATCGGTGGTGCTTCTGCTTACGGTGGAACTGGTACAGTTTCTGGTGCCGTAATTGGTGCTATCTTCATGGGTGTATTGAACAATGGTATGTCAATTCTCGGTGTAGATATGAACTGGCAGCGCGCTGTAAAGGGTCTGGTACTTCTTGCTGCTGTAATCTTTGATGTTGTTTCAAAGAGAAAAAAGACCAGCAAATAAATAAATTGCCTAAATAAAGGTTACATAATACTCCATCTTGTAAACTTTACTGCCGCAGTATAAGACACTGCGGCAGTTTTTTGTTATAATATAAATATGAATAAGTCTGAATTATATAATGAACTATATAACCGCTACGGCCCTGTAACACGAGCCCGCGGCTGCTTCTTATACACAAAAAAAGGAATTCGTGTAACAGATATGTACCAGGAAGGCGGCCGGGCAATTCTTGGCTGGGAAGGCGGAAATGCATTTACCATGTTCAAGAATGTTTTGTCACGTAGTCAGACAGGAAGCTTTATCTGCGAAGATGCCCCTGTTTCACGCTTACAAAAAGCAGTAAGCGAGCTTTTTGCAAGTGACCGAACAATTTTTATTTTTTCATCACAAAAAGCAGCTTTCGAAGCAGGACTTACACTATTTCCAGACGAAACAAGCCTTTATCGCCCCTGGAACTCACAAAATGAAAAACTGAACATCTCCCAGATTGCAGGACTTATTCTTACACCTCCTCTCCCCTGGGCGGAAACAATCTTCATTTTAGCAGCTGACACAAAGCAAATTCAGGAAAATCCAGACAAACTTTTACTGCTTCGTAATACAATAAAACTTCCTTTTGCACTTGAAACAGCCTATACCCGTTCAATCTATAATCTGATAAAGGCTTTACAGGAACGCAAAGAAACTGACTGGTTTATTTACGATACAGTTTTAACAAAATACTGGAACCGCGAAGGTCCTTATCTTTTTCCAAAAATACCACAGGATAATTACAAAGATTTTGCCCTTCACTGTCTCGACTGTGGCATTTTTATAAGTCCAGAATATAATCAGCCGTCTATCGTACCTTTTGGCTCAGATCGCGGAGTATTCACAAAATTAAAAAACTCACCTTTTGCCTGGGAGTAGACGAAAATTAAAATATACCTGTCATCCCGAACTTAGGGAGCGACGGCTGTAAGCCGTCAAAATGCTCCAGTGGAGCATTTTGAGCGAGTCTCCGAGCAGCTGTGCTGCGAAGGTGCAGGAATCTATTTTAAGATACTGAAACAAGTTCAGCATGACATTATGAGGTACTATGGAACCAAGAATCTTATTATTTATCATAAAACTTATTACAGGTGGAATTGTTGCCTTTCTTGCCATTCTCCTTATGTCTAAAAAGCGTACTGTCGCCTGGTCATTTATGGTTTCTGGTTTTTTACTTACTTATGCAGCCCTTGTTTATGATTTATTGATTGAGCTGGGAGTATTAACCACTACCAGATACGGAATAGCGGGAATTCCACTTTCAACAGTAATCTGCACACTTTTACCCGCTTTATGCTATATAACTGCTTTTATAATAATGCTTATAAAGCGTTAAATTAAAAAACAAAAAAAGGAATTTAAAATGACATCGATTGATGAATATTGGAATAAATTTATAAAAGAAACAGGACGCAGTGAAGAAGACCGCTGCGCCGGCGATCTTAATTTTGAAGCAAAAGGTTTTGTTGGAGATGAACTGATAACACTTGTACTTACAGATCGTAAAACAGCCTTCTTTACCAGCTGGGCTACCTACACAATTGACCAGGAACCCCTGCCTGTATCAGGTGAATTATATGTAGTACTGGACCGTTCAAACACACCTCGATGTATAATTGAAACACAAAGCGTAGAAATAGTTCCCTTTAATGAAGTTACCTGGGAAATGGCCCGGCTCGAAGGAGAAGATGAAAATCTTGGCCAATGGAAAGAAAGAAAACAGGAATACCTTGAAGATGAAGGTGCTATTCTTGGTTTTGAATTTACACCTGATATCAAACTTGTATTCCAGACCTTCAAAGTGATTTATAAATAAGTCAGGAGACTAGAATGAAAAGAATTGCTTCTTTGATTATAACAGCAGCACTTTTCTGCACCGCCCTTTTTGCAAAAGAAAATTTATTCAGTTTTTCATTAGGACTTTCTTCAGGATTTCCAATTTATGGCGAAAAATCAGTTCTCTCAAATGGAAGTGAAATTTATAAAGGAAACCATGTAATAATTGGTGGAACCGGTACAGTAAACCTGAATCTTACGAAACAAATAAGCTTTTATCTTGGAAATGATACACTATGGGATATTACCTGGAATAACTCCGAAAAATCCAGCAAAGTTCACATTTCTTTTCCTTTAGGTATAAAAATATATCCTGGACTCGGAGGATTAAATCTTGGCCTTGCCTACACACTGGGATTTCGAGCTGATAACATAAATACAAATACAATTAAAGATTATAACGAAATTTCACCATGGGGAAACGGCTTTAAAGTTCAGATTGAATACAACTTTGCTCATGATGGAAAGTCACAGTATTACCCTTCTCTCGGCGGTTACTGGAATCTCATGCCACGAGGTAACAACAGCTGGGATAATCTGATTGTTCTTTATATAGCAGCGAATTTTTAATCATAACCACCCGTCAAACGGGTGGTTTGCACTTAGCCTATAAGGCTAGGTT
>JAEDCY010000037.1 GCA_016293915.1 Treponema sp.
TAAATCCATTTATATCATTGTAACGAATCATCAAATCTGTCATTGAAGGCCTTGCCTTTTTTACATACTGATTGTTGATTTTTGGTTTTACAGGAAATTCAAAAAACTTCTTAGAATTATCAAAGTCTTCTTCAGTCCAGCCAATTTTGTTTAATAATTTATTTATATAAAAAGAATTCTTAGGATTCCAGAATTCAGCAAGAGGAATTGAAGAAGTTTTATAGGAATGAACATCCGTGGTATATAAACCATCCAAAGCTTTCTCATAAGTATTATCTGTTGAACCAAAATAATAATCTACATTGTACATAATTTTTGTCTCCTTTTATTATTCTACACCCCATCCGCCAAACGTGCCATTTGTTTTACGTTCTTGCCCCACTCTTTGACCAGCCACTCTGGTGCGAGTGGCTGCACGTACATACCATGGCTCAAGGTCCAGCCAAGGATTGGGTATTCCTGGTTGCTGGTGAAAGTCATGAGTGTGCTGCCATCGGGCTGCTTTGCGAACTGCTGGTCTTCGGCCCAGTTGTAGGTTTTGATGTAGTTCAGGGTTTTGGATGAAGTAATTTTCAATTTATACTTCCAGGTTTCTTTGCCTATGTAACGACGGAAGTTGCCCTTGACTCTTTTTGAATATTCAAAATCCGGTGGGAGTTCGAAGGTTCTCGGATCAATCTTGAGATTGTGGATTCCAGGCAGATTGAAAAAGCGGGTCCCCTTCTCTTTTGGATAATAGGAATACAAGCTCCACATTCCTTCACTGTAAATCAGCTGCCAGGGAGCAACTACAAATGGCTCGTCAAAATCCAGATAATCAAAGCTCACGTAATTATTCTTGGCCATGGCCTCTTCCAGCTTGGACCATATGTCATCATCAATCTTTACAGGATCCATTCCCAAAAACATGATACGATTCGAGAGCTTCTTAGCATTCAGCTTTGAATCATCCTCGATATTATCCGACAGCGAAGAAAAGACCTCGATGGCCTGCTTGTAAATTGGAGTGTCCTTAATCAGCTTCAAAAGATTCGACATAAGTCTGGCAACAATTATCTGCTTTTCGGATGTAAGCATTGCAGGAATACGAAAGGACGGCCGGGTGTAATAAAAGCCCTTTTCAATCCTGTCATACTGCAGGATATCTTCAGCTCCAAACTTCATGCGCAAATCACGAAGGTCGCGGTTTATGGTTGGGATAGAGGCTTCTGTCTCACGGGCAAAATCTTCTACACTCGGATAGTGCATATGCGAAATCATATAGTCAATTTTCAAGATTCGTTCATAGCCGTTTAAGTACTGTTTCTTTACCTTTTCTTTTACCATACGTGTCCTCCTATGTGACACACTCAATATAATATGCCTAGACTATCACTGTTCGATAGTCTGAAATTTTTCGTCAAAATATTTCTGATTATATTTTTTCCGGCGGGACCAGAAATTCCATTTTTTTTGAACCTTTGGTTCTTCGATAAATTTCTTAAAGGCATCTGGATTACGGGAGAATTCGTTATAGGTAATGCAAACTTCAAACATCTTCGCGTTATCGTTTATATCCTGCAGATATACCATTACCTGGGTTTTCATAGAATCATTGATTCCATATTCAATACCAGAATAATTGTAATTCATTTCCAGCATTGTTTTAATTGAATTTTTTGTGATATCAAAAAGACGTGGATTAATTTCGAATTCATCACAAAAGGTTTTTACATCTTTCCGCAATTTCTCATTGCTGGTTTTTATGAGCACCTTTATATATTCAACGGCAAGAGCCGCTTCACTTAATTCAAAGTTCCTAAAGAGACATCTGTTACCGACATAGATTTTCTGGTCTGGCATTGAAACCATCGCCATAACCCATAAGTCAAATTCATACTCTTCAAGAACCGTTTCAAGATAAAATTCATATGTTCCTTTAGCGGCATTATGAATGACTTTATAATCAAAACCACTTTCTTCTGCAATTTTCGGAATTGCTGTCTGAATGAACTCAAGCGACTTGTCTGCTGAAGACAGAACTTTTATTTCCTTAGCTTCCTTTTTCAAGAATTTCTTTTCAGCACTTTTGCAGATATCTGATTCCAGCTGATATAATTGAGTCCTTACATCGTTATATAACTCTTCATCGAAATCTTCTTTATCCTTACGATTCTTAAACTTATCAAGATGCGAATAAACTACGGCCACTTCATTAATGTATTTCACATCTATGTAGTCGCCTTCCTTTGTATCTTGAAACAAAGCTCTGGCAAGGAGCTTATTCTCCACACATGGAACAGGCATTAATTCGAGAGCCTTTGATAAATAATAATTAAATCCCCAATCACATTTGAAGAGAACTATCGGCCGGTCAAAATTAACCTCATCATAATAAAGCCCTACAAACTGTTCCTGCCCATTCTTGAGGATTACATCGCATCTGTTAATTGCTGCCAGGACATGGTTCATTGACTTTAATTTCATCTACATCAAGCTCCTCTTCAACTACAATGGAATAATCTTTATCTTTTATTACTGAACATAATTCTGTATCAGATATGCATGACCAGTTTCCTAACCCTTGTCTGATAATATTAGACAAAGCTGTTCGTAAATCTTTTACAATTACAAAAACTGGCGAGTAACCTTTTTGGAACAAACAATGAGCTTTTTCTGCCACCTTATTATTAAACCCTTTATTTGCAACAGGAGTAAAAACATAATATGGCAATTCATTGTTTGACCCAGGATAATAAATACGTTCAGATAAGGCTTTTGCCAATGTTTGTGAAACCCTGATTACATGAATCTTTTTATTTTTATCCGCAAGCTTTGGCAAAAACTGATAAGCAAGTTTCTCTCTGATTTTTTCCATCAAATCAGACAGTCTATTTGTTTCCTCTAGATTATCTGCTATTGTTTCCAGGATTGTATTCATATCCCGAATTGAAACACCCTCTTCAAGCAGCCAGTTCAGAATTGTTTTCAGTTTTGAAGTTGAAAAGTTATGCAGAAAGAATACATCATCTACAACATCCGGATTCCTGTCGCGAACTTTATTAACAAGAGTATTTACCATACATTGATCAAGAAACTTAGTAATATTCTTTAAGCTGATTTCGTAAAGATGACTTTTGATAAGAACATACCATTCAGGAGTTACATATCCAAAAGTCTTTGCTTCATCTTTTCTTGTTTGTGAAACAATAACAGCATCCAGATTAAATACAGGATCCTTTATCATTTCCCCCTCTAACTCTTCTGTAACATTGCCTGTATCCATACATATAACATAATGTGGATTACACTCTTTATAACCACCAACTTCAACACCATGCAATAAAATTTTATATTCGTAAGCATCGAGGCACATATTATCCCGTATATGTACTTTTGGCAGAGGTAATCCATATTCACCGTCTAGTTGATTACGTACAGACGTAATCTCATCTAACAATGGACCTTTTATTTGTTGATCAACTAAAGGAATTAAGCCATATCCAATTTGTATTTCAAGAGGTGCTGGCTGTTCTCCAAAATTTGTGTAACAACATTCATCATATTTTCTTGGTCTTCTGCGTCTTCCTGGCATCTCTTTCTCCTCTTTATTCCACGGAATACTCGTGGTCAAGGCACGCTTCGCTCAAGGCCTTGACTCCCTCGTTTACCATGTTTAATTTGATTTTAAACTTGGAATCCACGTCGCTTTACTCAACCTCAAATCCCTAATCCACTTCATTGCATAGTCGTATTCATTCTTGCTGGTCAGAATCCAGAGAATCTGTTTTTCCTTTGTGATTTTTGGAACATCTGCGTAACCATCCGTGAAAATAATCATGCCCTGAAACTCAGGATGAGCCTCATAATAGTCGACGGCGCACTGGAAGTCGGTGCCGCCGCGGCCGGTGATGCGGATATTCTTTGAGGCCTTCTTGAACTCGAACTCTTGTTTGATTTCTGTGTCAAAAGCAATTACGTTTATGGCTTCCACACCGTAAGAGAAAAAGCGGTTTATGATTGAGAAGAAGTGTACAAGGTCATCGGAACCGATTGAGCCACTCACGTCTACTGCAACAAGCAGATGAGTCTTTGGCTCAAACTGACTTCCCATAAACTGAAAGCCGTAACGGCGGTTAGGTTTCATTCTTGTAAGCTTTCTTCTCTGGCTGATAATGCTTGCCCGGAACTGAGAAAGAATGCGACGATAATCCATCGGGATTTTCATAGAGGCTGTAATGGTCTCCTGAAAGTTTCCGCTAACACTACCCCACTGATTTGTTTTCTGAGCCTTCAGAATCTGCTGATTAACTTTATCAGTCATTTCTTCATCTTCATCCCACATCTCTGCAGCATCTGCAGCAGCCTCGTAATCCCAGACTTTGTCCTCCCCTACATCAGGAGAAAGATGCATTTTCCCCTGCCCCTCATTTTCTTCATTGTTCATAGCTTCAAAATCAGGGCAAATGTAATAGAGTTTTCTATAGTATTCCTCGTAGCTCAGACCTGTTTCAAAATTGTAGTGCTCTGCGTCTTTAAGATTTTTGTCACGGTAACAATGCTCGCTGATTGTAACATCGCTGGCCGTTGTTAATGCTGAACGGTTTGGATTTTGAGGCACACGCTGATATGGATGCTTGAGAAGAATGCGGGTCACTTCATTTTTCAGCCCCTGCGCAATTTCTTCTGTAGAACTATCCTTGAGAAGCTCCGGGTTATATTCGATGCGACGTTTTCCTGTTCTGAACCTGCACTTCATATCGCTGTTAGGCTCAAGCTTGTGAGTACAGTAAACATTGAAAAGAAGCGGCTCGTACAAAAACCATTTATCAACAACGCTGCTGATTTTTTCTTTTACAGACATGGGTCCTCCGCCTACTTAATCTCCGCAACAAACTTGGTCATCTTCGAATAAAGCTCAGGGCACTCACCGATTATGAATACCAGTGCATTCGGATACATTGTTCCACTGAACATGTTTGCAAAGTGGGCCATAGCCTCTCTCAACTTCTTCTCTTCCAGGAAGTAAAAATATGCTGCGAGATTCTGAGCCATCACAGCCTTATCGCCATCACCATATTTGTCACTTTCAAGATAGACAAAAACAGCATCGTTGATTGTCGCAAGCTGAGGTGTCTTGTAGCTCTCAAGTTTAAGTCTGTTCATATCAAAGTTACCAAGCAGCAATTCCTTTGCAGTAAGAAGATGATTATGATCAAGGAACTCAAAGAAACGGTTTGCCGCAAAACCACCGACAATTCCCGCAATCATACTCTTGTGGCTCTGCTTCAACACTTCCTTACCGCTAATGATTTCTGACACGCGAACCCAGGCACGACGGTCCGGATTCTTCTCCAGATTCTCCATATCTTCAATCGCCATCTGGTTGTCCAGAGCCTTTGGATTTGCGGCGATATAAGATGTAATGCGTTCATCAATTCCATTCTTGTTAGCCCACAATAACCAGTCCTGGACGCTAGGCACAAACTCGTAGATGTTGAAACGGGAAACGAGAGCCGGATCCAGATCTGTAAGCTGATACTCTTCACCATTGTTTACAGCTGAAATAATGCGGCTGCCTGCAGGAAGCGAACGACCGGCAAGCTTACGGTTCAAGGCAAGGTCCATAATTGTCTGAAGAACTTCCGGGCGGGCACGGTTCAATTCATCAAGAAACAAAACAACCGGAGTGTCGTCTGTCGGAAACCAGTAGGGCGGCATAAACTCTGTATGTCCTGTTTCTTCATTTTTGTGAGGAATACCAATCAGGTCGCCTGGGTCACTCATCTGGCCCAAAAAGAGAGAAACAACCTTGCAGCCCTTTGCACTATAAAATTTTTCCAATATCTGAGACTTACCAATTCCGTGCTTACCCATGAGCATGATGTTCTGAGTAGCAGGTGTTTCTTCCAAAATCTCCAAAAGCAAATTTCCATCAATTCTTACTGACATATAAAACCTCCAGTCATCGTTCTTAATTTAATCACACATGCCTATCATTTTGTGATAGTCTATAAAAAATAAATTCCCAAAGCACGGGAATCTTCATAATCAATTTAATTCCTTTATCAGCACATTCGGATCTTTGAGAAAATCCTTATGAAAAATCCGAATCATTCTACCCTTGTATAAAAGTGAAGAATACAACTCCCTCTGCACAAGGTTCATATGCTTCTCCCCGCTTTTCTCATAAAGAGTTCTTATTGAGTTCTGCGCAATCTCAATAGTCTTTGCAGTAAGGCCGTCTGAACTAGCCTTTATCTTTTTATAATTCTCACGAAGCTCTGAAAACTTTTCTTTCTGGGATTCAAAAATCTGCAGGCACATATCTTTAATGATATTTTCTACCAGCACATACTCCTCCAGCCAGAAGAGCTTGAGCATGGGATTATGAGGCAGTATTCTCATCGTAATATCCTTCTGGCAGACAATAATCGAAAGTACATCCATAACTTCCTTTTCCAGTCCGTAGTCATACCAGTTAAACATCAACTTAAGTTCTGTTCTGGTAGGATGACTTGTCACCTCACAATCAAGATCGTAAGTCTGGCAAAGCTGATAAATCACATCCTTCAGCTGGCTCACAACCTTTTCAACCTTAAGATTGTTTTCAACAAAGAAAAAGTCATTCTGATAGGTATGCTTCTTCAGAATGTCGCAGAAAAGTCCCTGCCAGAATTCAGACTGCATGCGTGTAATCAGATCGGCCTGTTCACGTTCAAGAGAAATAGCAAGTGAAAGCTGGTCTACCTTTCTGCTTCTCATACAGCCTTCTCCTCTTCTGCTTTATAGTTTGTAAGAAGCTCGCAGGTCAAAACATCTTCCAGTTTTTCTTCATGAAGATTGTTCAAAAGATTTATGAGAATAGAAGTATCATGAGAAAATGGCTTATGATAAACAGTGAGCTCATAGGCCGTATTTTTCTTTACAACAATCTGGATTTCTGATTTCAAACGAGATTGTTTAATTTTATACTCCTGTCCCTTTTTTCCCAAAATTGATTCACACAGGGCCTTAATTGAGCTGCCTACAATTTCTGCAGACTTTGTGTTCAGATAGAATTTTTCGTGTACTGCCAGAGTCTTGGCTGTAAGAGGTTTTATATCAATATCAATATAATCCTGTATCCATTTTAGTCCGGCCTCATATTCTGTATGAGTAAAATGCCTTGTGCTGATATGAGGAGCAGAAATAGAAAAATCTCCGGTTCCACGTTCAATTCCTATGTAAATCGGAAATGGAACAAGCGACATATAAAAATGTTCATTATGAGAAAAAGCGTTACACTTGAGTTGATTTTCTTTCGCCAATGCTCTAACATCTTTTCTAAGTTCAGAAATAGCCTGCCGCACAGGAATATCCTGATCAGACTCATAAGTCTTCTGCTTACGCAAAAGCGCATCATAAGCCTGCTTCCAGAACTCGCCGGAAATGTGGTAGATGATTTCATTTAATTCCATACATGGTTCGTCGTTCTCATTCATAGCTCTAATTTAATCATGCGACACTATCATTTAATGATATTGAAAAATAATTTTTTCGGATTTTTTACTTTTTTTGTAGTTTTGATATGAGGATTTGAGGGTTATCAAGGAAGTCTTTGTGGAGGATACATTCGTTCTTCCCATCAATAGACACCACAGTAAAAAGATAGCCCTGTAGTGTAATATCCCTTCCAAATGACTTTTCATAAAGACTGTTTATAGAGGAGCGGGCAATTTCAATTACACGAAGATTCAATGCTCTCTGGTCTGCATCTAATTTTTTGTGATAGTTCTGAAAATCAGCTATTTGTTTTACAGGAGCTGCAAACAGTTCCTGACAAAGGTCATAAATTATATTTTCAACAATCAGATATTCATCAAGATAATACTTTGCCGCCATTTCGCTGTAAGGCAACAGTGCTATAGTAATCTGCGAGTCGTCGATATAAACTTCCAGTTCGTTGACAGTTGTCATCTGCCTTTTTCTGGTATGCGTACTTACATAACTTATTCCCAAGCCCAGTTGTACAAAGCCCTTAGCAGTACTCCTCCTGCAGGCAACCTCGTATTTTTCCTGAAGCTTTCGAAGAACATTGTGCAAATACATATCAACAAACTGAGGAGTCGGCTCGCTGCCAAGCAGATAGAATTCTTTCTGATAACTATGTCGGTTCAGCACCTTATAAAAAGCAGGCTTCCAGAAATCACATTTCCACAGGTCTTTCTGAACCTGCTCCAAAAGCCACTTCTTTTCATTCTTCGTCATAGTTGGCATGGCATTGTATTCGTATTCCCAGTCTTCGATTTGAATCATAGTGTTAATATAACCATGTACTGCTATCAGATAATGATATTGAACTCAAAATACTCCAGAATTTATTAAAATTTTAAAATAACACAATATCATTACATGATAGTCTGCAGTAATATATTTGTTATTAGAGGTGATGAATATGACAGAAGAAATTCAGAAAAGCTTTGATGCAGCTCACGAAAAGGTTGTTTCAGTTATAGCAGATTATGTTTCAGGCGGATATATAGATACACTCGCAAAACTTTTGGTTTATGTTGGTGATGCCAAGGCCGAAGAAACTCTTGGAAAGCTTCCAGAGCCAGTACAGGCGTCAGTTCGCGAGGTTTATGAAAAACTTTCGGATAAGAAACTTACAGACCCAGAAATTTTGTCTCCTGCAATGCGGGTTTTAAAGGATGCGCAGTTTTATGGCAAAACACTTTGCAATGAAGTTGCAGCAGAATTATCTTCCGATAATAAGAATGAACTCATTAATTCTACTGAAGAACTTTTTAATCAGGACCCACTTATTTCTCTTAGTGTTGAAAAACACCTGATTACCTTTGATATCATAACAAAGCTTGATGACCGCGCTGTTCAGAAAATGCTGCGCGAAGTTGATCAGCAGGAGCTCGCAAAAGCTCTGAAGGGAGCTGATGTAGAGATTCAGGAAAAGATATTCCGTAATATGTCTCGACGCGCCGCAACTATGCTCAAAGAAGATATGGAGTTTATGGGGCCTGTTCGTGTTGCTGATATAAATGACTCACGTGATAAAATAATCAAAACTATTCTTAATCTGGAAGCCAATGGTGACATTGTAATTTCAAGTTTTGGGGATGAAACTGCACTGGTTAACTAAACGGGAGGACTTATGATTATTAATGATTTTATGTATCGCAAATATTTATCCTCAGATTTTATTCCATTTGATGAAGAATCAAAACTGTTACCAGTACGTTTAAAGAGTCCCTATATTTCTGAAGATGAATGCTTTGATTTTAGTGAGAATAAATGGGTCCCCTTCTCTAGTTCACGGCAAGAAGACTATACTGCTGAATTTGTTGAGCTTCCTGTAATGCCAAAGAAGTTTTCTAATCCACAAAATTGTTATGATGATTCAGAGGATTTAGACAGTGAAGAAATGGCACAATTTCTTTCTTTACGTTACTGGAGCAAGCGCTGCCATTTTAACAAGAGAAACTTCTATGACCGGAACAATATAGAAAAGGATTATGTGAAGGCAAAAATTACAACAGACACTGATGCGCTCACTCTCAAAATCACCTTTACAAAATTTGCCCGTGATGAAAAAGCTGAACCGCACTACGAAACAGAAGTTCCGGTTTTTGAAGAGAAGTCTCTATTTTTTGATATGAAAAACGGAGCTGTTAATCTCGACTATTTGCCAAAATATGAGTTGGAGGATAGAAGAGATCAGTGTACAAGAATACAAGCTGCCCTACCCTACTCCGTAATTGAAAAAGCCTTTGAAAGACTTCTTGAACTCGCAGAACAGTTTACCGGAGTTTCCTTTAACCAGTATCGTGAGCAGCTGAAAACTAAGAAGATTGCTCTTTATGATTTTTATAAAATCACAATGCTTCCAATGTGTCCTGATTTGTATGACATCATAAATGATGAGGAAATCAAAAACAGACACGTCCATTTCCGCTATAAACGAACGGATTCAAAAATCTTTAAACGCTTTTGCCGAAAATACAGAATCAGAAATACCAAGGTTTTACGCAAAACTTTCCTTGAAAGACCAGAAGTTCTTATCACCTTTTTACATCTTAAAGATGCTGGCTTCCGTGATATGAATCTTTACAATCGTGTAATCACCAACAAAGAAGAAGCACGAAAAATTGACGCCGTTAATCCAAGAAGCCTTGCCTTCTTCTGCCAGTACAGCATCAAAAAACGTGGACAAAAAGCCACTATGAACACAATTCTCAGGAAGACAAGTGATTTTGAAGATTTGAATGATTATCTTTACGACGGTCTTGATATGTTCTCCAGATACTTCAAGCACATCCCGGAGACACTCAAAACCGACATTCTCACAGACGGCTTTACTCAGTTCAATCATGATGCACTTGCTAATACGGCTTACCGCTATGAAAACAAGAATATCACGTTCACTTACACCGACGAGCAGAAGAAGCTGGAAGATGATATCGATGGCTATTGCTTCCGACTTCCTGAGAACTCCTACGAGCTTTGTGAAATCGGAACCTCGCTTCACAACTGTGTTGCCACTTATGCAAGCTCAGTAAAGGACAAAGCCTGCACCATCGTTTACGCCACCAAAGATGACAAATATGAAATCTGCATAGAAGTTCGTAAAAACGAAGTTTGGCAACAGCGCATGGATCACAACAAGAATCCAGACAAGGAACAGCAGAAAGTGCTTTCAAAATGGCGAACCCGTCACAACCTGCAATTGCGATAACAAATTTTCCCCTCCCCTACTGAATTTACGTATTGACATTGTTTATTTTGCATAGTTTTTGTATTAAATATGTTTATTATTTGCATAGCGTTTGCATTTACTTTGTCTATTTTGTCTAGCGCAATTCTATACAATATAAAGACTTACAAAGACAATTTTTTAAACCTTTCAGATTGAATTTTTTACGTACAGATGCACGTGTAGAAGCTGATTTTTGACGATTTCGCGTATTACATTTTTATATACTTTGTATATACGTTTTATATATATTTGTTTATATTGTGTATATACACTGTTAATATATTGTTTATATTTTTGCAATACTTTGTATATTTTGTCTTGCATTTTGCTTATACATCGTCTATAATGTATATAACGTATAAACAAAGTTAAGAGAGGAAAAACATGAAAACTTACACATTTGCCATTCAAAAGGGTGGTACTGGCAAAACATCTGTTTCTGTTTCAGTAGCCGTAGAACTTGCTAAAATCGGACGCACAATCTTAATCGATGCCGACCCTCAGGGGAACACAACAGACTGGATGAATCTTCCAAGTCTTCAGTATGAACTTTCAGACGTGCTTTCAGACAAGTGCACAATCAAAGACGTAATTCAGCCTACACAGGTAGAAAACCTCTTCATCATTCCAACAGCAGGAATCGACGGAGGCCTTCGCACATATCAGGAAACTGTAGCTCAGAAAGAGCAGTTCAAGCTTGCACAGCTCAAGAACGAGCTTGCCAATGTTTTTGACTACTGCATCATCGATACATCGCCAGCCTTCGGTGCTCTCGAAGAAAGCTGCTTCATTGCCAGTGACGAAGTAATCAACGTTCTTAAACTGGACCGCTTCAGCTACGACGGACTTAAAACCTTCAAGGTAAACCTCGACGCAATGAAAAAGCGTTATGACAACTGTTACGGTGTAAGCATAAACGGAAAGCCATTCTTGAATAAACTGATTTTGAACGAGAACAACAACGCAATTGCACAGTGCCGCGACCTGGTAGCACAGTACAAAGCTCTTGAACCAAGCGGATACAAGGTATTCGTAATTCCAACTGATACAGGCTTCCGTAAGGCTCAGACAACATCTGTTCCAGTACAGGCAATTGCAGGTTCCAAGAAAGAAACTCTGGAATCTCTCGAAGAAATTGCACAGGCTTTGAAATAATAGGGTAGGGGAGGAAGATTATGCAGAAGGTACAGCCAGCTAAGAACTCATTGAATATGGATTTCTTGAACAGTATGAACAAGCCTATCGGAGGCACTGCGGCTCAGCAGGCAGCTCCGGTAAGTACTCCTGTAGCACCTGTTGAAGAAAAAGAACCAGAGACAATTATAGACCCGATTGAAATGAGTACAGGTTTTGATACTGAAATCGACATTGAAGATGAGGTAGCAGAAGAAGAGGAAACTCCGGTTTCTGTTTCAAGACAGATAAAAGCCACACAGATTGTTGTTCGTACCACAGAAAAGGAAAGAGAAGCCCTTAAAGCATATTTTATGAAACACGGTGTATCCCTTTCCAAAGGCATTAAGATTGCTATAAAGTATCTTGAGCAGCAGGAGAAAAAAGGCCTAGTTCATTTTTCTGATATAGGTCTTTACTAGGAGTGATTAAAAAAATGGACGAAAAAGAAAGTAACTTACCGGCAACTACAAAGAAAAAGAGTCTCAAAAATAATGACGATGACCGCAAGTGGTTCAGTTTTCCAAACAGCCCAGCTTCTAACACAGTTATCAGCGTTGTAAGTCATGCCGGTGACCTTGAAACCTTTGGAAAACGTCTTGAACACAACAGCCACTCAACTCAGATTGATTTTTTTGAACCTCCGGAAGGAAGTAAAAATATAAGTCAGCGCGTTAAGTATTCAACTGACAATACAGAAACTACAATCCATCTTGATAACATTGACCTTTTTACAAAGGCAAACAAACCTCTCAAGAAGATTTTGACTTACACTCTGGTTCAGCTGAGTAAAGAAAACGTATCAGACAATCCAGAAAATGATATAAGCATCAAATTCCCGCTAGAAGATTTTGTTTCTCTTGGATGTTATAAGACATTGAGAACAGCTCGTCAGGCCTTTAATCAGGCATTGCATCCTTTGACAAGTATCAAGATTGAAGGTGTAGTAAAAGACAAAAAAGACCAGAAGCAGATTACAGACAGCGGTATTGAAGTTCTCTTTCCTGGTGCCCACATCAAAAACGGTATTGTTGAAATCTACCTGAATAAGCGTATCAACTGGCAGCTGTTTGCTCTTCAGTACTTTTCAATTCTGCCAAAGGAATATTTCTCGCTTTCCGATAATGCAGCTGATACTTTGCTCAATATCGTTATGCTTGCAAGAAAGAGACTTAATGATATTGGCAAAAACGGCAGTTTTAACATGAGCTTTAAGACCTTGCAGCAAATTCTGGATCTTCCAGATGAAACAGTAACAAAGAATCCTGGCCGCGACATTAAAGAGCCTATTCTGAATGCAGTTGCTGAAATTACTAAAATTCTGAACGGAGATATCGTAGTGGAGCCTGTTTACAACACAAACGGCAACATCATCGAGTTCCTGGAAGACGGCTATGCAAAAATTTCGCTCTACAATGAATATCTTGAACACTTTGGTGAACTGGCAAAAACCAAGAAAACAAAGATTGAAGGTGCCCAAAAAAAGCGCGAAGAAATTGCAGACAGAGCTAAGGTCAAAGCTATGGCTAATAAGCTCGAAAAAGAGAGTAAGAGCAAAAAGTAATATTCTACGTGGATACAGCTTTCTATATATAAGAAAAAGTCATATTTTACGTGGGAGATTTTGTGGTAAATTCCGGAATTTATACGGAATTCGTCCGGAAATTCCCGAATTTACCCGGTTTTTGTACCGATTTTGTCCTGGTTTGCCAGAAAAAGTCATATTTTACGTGGGAAAATCATAACAAAAGACCCGAAAAATGTCATTCAAGCTAGACTTTAATGCCTACTGACGAAACTTTCTTAAAAACTCGAATTCTAGAGCCTCAAAAAACTACAAAAAACAACAAAAATAGCCCCAAAATAAGCTCAAAATTCGTCTTAAAGTGTCTAAATTTTGTCATATTTTACGTGGGAAAAAAAGCTGAAAAGTCATAAAAGACGTGGAAGAAGGACTATTTAACGTGGAATTTGGACTATTTTGGGTGGAATTTGTCATATTTAACGTGGCTACTCAATTACGCTAATTGCTTATATTCAAAGGAATTAAGACCTCTGGTAATTTCCTAAGAGCTTATTATATAGCTATTAAAGAGCTATATTGAATTCGGGTGCGACGTATTGCAAATACGTCAGACCCGTAGTACCCTTAGAGTTAAGAAAAATTAGTTCAAATGGAGTCAGGGTGGGGACCAGATGAATCCAGAAGAAGCCAAAGAATATGCTAAGACATATCTCAAGGCATATCTTAGCACAAAGGGTATTAACACATCAACAAATTTCTCCTGTCTAAATCCAGCTCATGAAGATAAGCATCCAAGCATGTCTTTTGATCAAAGACGTAATAGGTGTCATTGTTTTTCATGTGGTGTTGATTATGACATTTTTGATGTTGTTGGCATTGATACAGGATTATCCGGTAAAGAGTTATTTAATCATGTATATGGCCTTTATAACATCAGTGTTGATTATGACAATTCAAAAAGTCAAGCTTCTTCAAAATCCATTCCTCATGCTGAATCAAATGCTAATGATAACATAAAAAAAACTGACAACGAAAACAGAGAATCTCTAACAGAGTTTTTCGCAAAGTGTCATGCTGAAGTTGGAAAAACTGATTACTGGAAAAAGCGTGGACTCTCAAAAGCCATTGTTGATGCTTACAACCTTGGCTACTGGGAAGAAAAACGCCGCTTTGTTATTCCGACAGGGGATTTCAGCTACAATGCACGGGCAACCTGGGATGCTGACAAAAAGGATCGCTATTTGAAGCCAAGGGGTCAATTTGAGCTCTTTAACCTGAACGCTATCCCATTGGCAGAACAGCCGGTTTTCGTTGTGGAGGGCGAGTTTGATGCCTTGAGCGTCATTGAAGCAGGAGGAATTGCAGTAGCCTTGGGCTCTAGCAGTAACTTGCGCTTTATTGAGTTCTTAAAATCAAACAAACCAAAGTATCCGCTTATTCTTGCGCTGGATAACGATGAAGCGGGTAGGGCAGGGGAAGCAAAGCTTTCTGAAGAGCTTATAAAGATCCAGGTAGAGTTTGTTGATGCAGACATCACTCTAGGCTTCAAAGATGCCAACGAAGCTCTTGTAGGCGATCGCGACAACTTTATTCAGACAGTTTTGAATGCTAAAAACAATGTTCTTGCTTTGCTGGAAGAAAAACGGCAGAAGGAAGAGCAGGCCTATTACCAGACATCTGCAGCAAATGGCCTTGCAGACTTTATTGCTGACATTGAAAGACGTCACAACAAAGACTGTGTTTCAACTGGTTTTTCAAATCTGGATGATGTTTTGGACGGAGGTTTTTATCCCGGGCTTTATATCATTGGTGCGATTTCCAGCCTTGGTAAAACAACGTTTGCCCTTCAGGTTGCAGATAATGCCGCAAAGAAGGGGCAGGATGTTCTTGTCTTCAGTCTCGAGATGGGTAAGCAGGAACTGACGGCAAAATCTATCAGCCGGATTTCATTTCAGAAATGCAGAAGCTACGGTAGTGATCTTGAGTATGCAACCACAACTAGAAATCTGCTTAACGGCAAATCGCTGAACTCAAAAGAGCGTGTAGAATTTCTGAATGACTGTATAAAAAGCTATGCAGATTATGCCGGACGCATTTTCTATCACATTGGAATTGGTGATATCGGGGTAGAAAAGATTAAAGCTGTGATTGCGCGCCACATCAAAATTACCGGCCGAAAGCCACTTGTTATAATCGACTACCTGCAGATTATTGCGCCTTTTGATATGCGTGCTACTGACAAGCAGAATACCGATAAGGCTGTAGTTGAACTTAAACGGGCTAGCCGCGATTACGATATTCCTATTTTTGCAATCTCAAGCTTTAACCGTGAAAACTACACAAACCCTGTAAACATAGCAAGCTTTAAGGAATCAGGAGCCATTGAGTATACCAGCGATGTTCTGATGGCTTTGCAGTTTAAAGGCATGGATTACCTGAAGAAGGATGACGACAAATATGAGGATGAAAAGTCCCGTACAGCCCGAATCATCCAGTTGCGAAACGAGCAGGAAAAGAATGCGGAGACTCCAGGAAAGGCACAGCAGCTTCAGCTCAAAATCTTAAAAAATCGTAATGGTCGCAAGGGAAGTGTAGACTTAGAATTCCATCCAATGTTTAACTGTTTCGAAGTACCAAAGCCAGAAATTGAAAATGGTGGCTGGACACTCAAATCTAAAAAGAAGTAATCACTGTTATTTGAAGCATTTTCCTGAAGGAAAATATAGAGCTCATTATAAAATATAAAGATTTAAGTTTTGCATAAATTAATGGATAGGCAAGATAAAGGGAATGCAACACAGGGGGATGTATTTCTTTATAATATATAGAGTTAATCGTATTGCACCCCATTTTTGTGTAATGCATATTGCGATACAGCAAAAAAATGGAAGTCTGCCGAATCGCCAAGTAAAAACTAGCCAAAACGCCAAGTAAAAAAGTGCCAAATCACCAAATGAAAACTTGCCAAATCACCAAATGGATTGTAGAATATAGTTATGTATAGACCAAGGATAACAGATACCATTCTTACTCGTAAGCTTAAAGGAAAAGGGGCTGTCCTTATCGAGGGAGCTAAATGGTGTGGAAAGACTACAACTGCAGAACAGATGGCCAAAAGTATTTTGTATATGTCTAAGCCCGAAGATGTAAAAGCAAATCTTGCAGCAGCAGATATAGATCCTTCAAAACTTTTGCAGGGAGAAACTCCACGTCTAATTGATGAATGGCAGATTGCACCAAAGCTTTGGGATGCAGTTCGTTTTGAAGTTGATCATAGAAATAGTGTAGGGCAATTTATTCTTACAGGCTCTGCAGTACCTCCTGAAACAGACGAAATATTTCACACTGGAACCGGAAGATTCTCATGGATAAAAATGAGACCTATGACTTTGTTTGAGTCGGGAGATTCATCTGGAGAAGTCAGCTTAAAGGAAATGTTTAATCAGCCGGAGAAGATTCTTGCTGAAAACAAATTAGATAACATTGATAGACTTGCCTTCTTAATTTGTCGAGGCGGTTGGCCAGGAGCTATTGATATGGAAGATGACATTGCTCTGGAGCAGGCCTTCGATTATTTTGATGCAATTGTAAATACCGATATTTCGAGAGTGGATAATGTGCAGCGAGATTCTGAGCGTGCAAAAAGATTGATGAAATCTTACTCTCGCCATCAGGGAACTCAAACAGCTTATACAGTTCTGAGAGATGATATTCTTGCGAATGATGCAGAAACTCTTACAGAAGATACGGTTTATGCTTATACAAATGCATTGAGAAAAATCTTTGTAATAGAAGATATGCCAGCATGGAATCCAAACCTTCGTTCAAAAACTGCAATTCGAACTTCTGATACCCGTTACTTTATTGATCCATCAATTGCAACCGCAAGCTTAGGTCTCGGTCCTAATGACCTTGTAAAAGATTTAAATACAATGGGCTTGTTTTTTGAAACCTTGTGTGTACGCGATCTTCGTGTTTATGCAGAAAGTCTCGATGGTCAGGTTTATCATTACCGCGATAAGTCCGGTCTTGAATGTGATACAGTAATACACCTTCGCAATGGTTCCTTCGGCCTTATTGAAATAAAACTTGGTGGTGACAAGTTGATAGAAGAAGGTGCGGAAAACTTGAAGAAGTTCAGAGATAAGATAGACACCGACAAAATGAAAGAGCCATCTTTCCTTATGGTTCTTACTGGAACCGGAAAATTTGCCTACCGCCGCGAAGACGGTGTTTATGTTGTTCCGGTTGGGTGTCTGAGGGATTAGGGGAGAATTATGGATATTAGGACACTATCGGAAGTTTTTAATGCTTTTTATGTTATACCTTCATATCAACGAGGATATGCATGGGAAAAGAAGCAACTTGAAGATTTCTGGAGTGATTTAGAAAATGCAAATTCAAAAAAGAAACATTTCTTTGGAACTTTTTTTCTAGAAAAAAAGGAGAGAATTTATTTGAGGTTATTGATGGGCAACAACGTTTGACAACACTTGCTGTTTTTCTTTCGGTTTATGCAAAATTCTTTGATAAAGCAGTTTTTGTTAAATATATTTATGATAAATCGAAAAAAATCTATCACTTAGATTATAAGGATGACAATGAAAACAGAGATTATTTAATTAATAAGATTTTTGGAAGTGGAACAGAACGAATAAAAAATTATTATCAGAAAAACCTAAAATATGCAAAAGATTTTTTTGAAAAGAAATTACGAACTCATTCTAATCCTGAACTATTATTAACAATTCTTTCAGAGAATTTTATCTTTGATATAGAATTAATTGATAAAATTGGGCTTGGGATAAATTCTCAGATTGTTTTTGAAACTTTAAATAACCGAGGAAAACCATTAACAGTTTTAGAGAAATTAAAAAATCGATTAATGTATCTTGCAGCAGAGTTGGATTCCGAAGCCACGATAAAAAAAATAAATAATATATGGTCCCAATTATACAATAAATTGGGTAGTATCAAATTTCTATCTGATAATAACACAAATATTGAAGATGATATGTTATCTTCTCATCTAACAATCTATAGGCCTAGTTATAATACAACATTTTCGGTGACAGGTGCGGAGACAAAGCTTTTTCAAATGTTTTGTAATACTCCAGAGATTTTCCCTTTTGATGAACAAAATGATCTTACTATATGGAATGACAAAAGCGAAAAAGAAAAAGATGCGGCTGGTAGAGAGGATCCTATCTCTATTGAAAAAATATTAAAATATATTTCGAGTCTTGATGAGTTTTGTAAAGCATGGTGTGATATTTTAAAAGAACCTTCATTGAGAAATATACTAATGTTAGATTCAACAAAAGAAACAAAAATTCTTCTTGCAACAATTTATATGAATCAAAATACGTTAATGCTTTCATCTCAGAAGAAAAACTCTTTATATAAATTAATAGAGGCTGTCATTTTTCGAAGAGAACTACCAGGGGAATGGGATCGAACTTATAATTTTGCAACACTTGCATACTATTTTTATTCAGATAAAGATGATATTACAAAGGAAAGTGGAATGTCGTTTGAAGAATTGAAAGATGGCTTGCAGAATGTAATTGATGAAAAATTAGATCTAGAAAACATCATATCTGCTTTTAGAGAACTATATAAGTATAAACGTGGAAAAATTGGATTTTATAAATGGAGATCTATTCAATATTTCCTTTACAGATATGAATTATCTTTAGCAAAAACATCAAAATTAAAATATGAAGAATCCTCTATTGAACATATAATGCCACAGTCTCTTGATGGAAACTGGCAAACTATAATGAAACATTTTTCTGAAGAAAACAAAAATATAATCTTGAATACTCCTGGTAACTTGATGCTTATTTCAAGTTCAAAAAATTCTTCTTTGAGTAATAGATCATGGAAAGCAAAGAAAAAGATTTACAAAGAAAAGGCACCAATTTCAAATGGAGAAAAAGAGATTTATAATAAGCAAAAATGGACTCCTTATGAAATAAAACAGAGGGGAGAAGAAATGTTGAATTTCTTCGAGGTTTTATTGAAAGAATACAACTTAGTAGAAAATTCATTTAATTTTACAGATGATCAGAGAATAAAACTTCTATGTGGAGATGGTAGGAAAATTTCTATTTTTGATAAAGATTAGAATATAGCAATATTAATGGAGCCTAACATGAATGTGATACAAAAAAAAGTCGAAGAAGAAGTAAAAAATATAAAAGATTCTTATATTAGATCTGTACATAGATTAAATTCTGACAATGGAACAGCTTCGTCTTTTAGTAAAGATTACGAAGGTCGACAAATTTATGAATTATTGCAAAATGCGGAAGATCAAGTAAACGATAATAACGGTATTGTAAAAATTACTTTAAAAGGAAATAAACTTACTGTTGCAAATACAGGAGAACCTTTTAGTGATAATGGTTTAATTTCTATACTTTATGTATGTGATAGTCCAAAAGGACACATTACATCGAAAACAATCGGCTATAAAGGAATAGGATTTCGTTCAATTCTGAATTGGACAAATGAAATCACTATAAAATCTAATGGATTACAACTAGAATTCTCGAAAGAAAATGCACAAAAAGCTTTTGAAGAAATTATCAAAGAAGTTGAAAACAAAGAAGATTATTTAAGAGATTATAAAAAGACAGATGGAACTAAAGTCCCTGTTTTGGTGTGTCCAAAAATATCAGAGATATCAAAGAAAGAAGATATTTTTGATACTGTTTTAGAGTTTTCATGCTTTGACTCTATTATTGAAAATGTTATAACGCAAATATCTGAGTTGAAACCTGAAGTTTTATTATTTTTAACAAAGTTAAAAACAATTCAATTTGATATAAATGGAGAAAAAAAAGAGTTTTCTAGAATAGATAGTGGCGATGGAACAATAAAAGAGATTATCGTAAATTATTATGAGAAGAAAAATAAGGAAGAAAGGATTTATAATTTTTTCAATGAGACAGGAGATATTGATGGCAAGTACTATGAAATAAGTGTTGGATATGATAGAAACAATAAAACATCTGGAGAAGTGCTTTATTCATATTTTAAAACAAATGTTGAAATTTCTTTTCCAGCTTTTATACATGCCACATTTGAATTATCATCAAATAGAAATGAATTACTAGCTGGTAATTTATATAATGAGAAACTTACCAAATTACTAGCAAAGAAACTTGCAGAAGTTGCAGTGAGGATATCTTTACTTGATTCAGAAGATAGAATAGCTACTTATGAACCATTAGAGTTACTCCTTACAAATAAGATTGATATTCAGTATAACTTCCAGCAATTATTGAAACAGGAAATAGAGACAGCAGCTTTATTTCCAACAATAAAGAATGAATATATCTCATTACAAGAAAATCCTCGATATTCTGATCAGGATTTTGATAATGTTTTGAACCCAAGCTCTTTTTCAACTTTATTAAAAAAATGTGATAATAATATAATTCTTACTTATATCAAGAATGAAGCAAATCTACTTTTTTATGAAAACTCAAATTTTAAGGATTTATTGAATAAGGATATTAAAGAAAACTTATATACTCTGGAACAAAAGTGCGAGTTAATTCAATTAATCAATCAAAATACAAATATTAGTGGGGAAGGAATTACACTCTTAGAAGATATACATGGTAATATTATTTCTAGTGATGACAATGTTTATGTTCAACCATCTGCAAAAGAAAAATTTGAAGTACCAGACTGGCCTTGGCTAAGAGTAAGTTTTTTGAATGATAAAATGAAAAACATTCTTTTAGCTGATATAGAACAAGATGAAATAGATAAGACATTCAGAGATTTTAAATTAGTTCGTTATCGTTTTAATACACTAATAGGTAAAATTATTAGTGATTTGAATAAAACTGATAAAAGCATAGATAAAGTAAAAGCCGTTTTATCATGGCTTTTCAATTTCTATTGTACTCCAAAATCGGAAACATCAGATACTGGAGAACGTGATTTAGGAACAACACGAATTCCTATTATTTGTAGAAATAATATAATTGCTTTTGCAACAGATTCTTATTTTGGTTCTGAATATGGTAATAATATTGGAGAAAAGATAGTTTCTTCTTATGATAAGAATCATTTTATCGCCTATGAAGCATTTAACTGTGATGAAATACAAAAGGTAATTCGATTTTATGAGTGGATAGGCGTTTCACATTATCCTAGAGTAATTGAGATTAATGTAGATGATATCATTGACAGAAAAAATTATACAAATTTTAATTTTGAATCTACTTCACGTACATTCTTAGGGCAATATTCAAAAACAAGTTTTAATTATCAATATATAAAATCATTAAAACTTTCTTTTTTTGAGAATTTTGAAACAATAATCAAAAATGTAGAATTCTATGAAATTATAAGCTGGTTATTACTTGATGACAACGCACAACAAAGACTCCAGTCAACATATGAGATAGATAGAAGTTCAGTTATGAGTTATAAAACTCCAAGGTCATATGAATATTCTTTCGACAATGATTCACTTGCCTCATTTATAAAATTTTTTCTAACAAATAAACAATGGATAAAAATCAATGGTGAATTTTATGATGCAAGCCATTGTTGTTTAGAAGAATTAAAAATAAAAAAGATTATTGCTTCACCTAAAATAAACATTTCAGATATAAAACAATATTGTCCTTCTGTAACTCAAACTGCAATACGAGATTTATTGTTGAAACTGGGTATTGCAGAATCATTTGCAGATATACCAACTAATATCAAATATGAGTTTCTATTAAAACTTCCAGAGTTAGACCCAGAATATAGATATGGAAAATCTATTTATAATAAAATGAAGGGAACTGCAGATAAAGTTTTAATGGAAAAAGGACCTAATTATTTAAAATTTCTGCAAGAAGGCGAAGTTTTAGTTTCAATAAATGGAGAAAAACAATATATATCAGTCAAAAAAGCTAAATATACTCCTAACAAACTTTTCAGCGAAAAAATTTTGAATGAGTTTCCAATGTTTGTTTATGATTATAGACAAGGTAGAGTTCCTGAGTTATTTGGAGTAGAATTATTAGGAGATATTCATCCTGTCTTAACAGATGAACACATTGACCCGAGAATCAATGAACAATTTTCTAATAACTTTGAAGATTTTAAGGTTTATCTTCTAGCATCTCGTTTAGTTTCAAATGAAGCTGACACGGATTTAAGAAAACTAAAGCGCTTAAATATAATTTTATCAGATATTGTAAAAGTTGATTTTCCAATTAACAATGAGACAAAATCTGTAACTTTAGATAATTATCAAACTGTATACTTAAATGAATCAGATGAGAAAAAAAATAAAGTTGCATATATAAAAATTCCTGAAAACATATCTTATAGAGATCTTGAAAGAAACCCTTATTTTGCAGATGCAGTAGCTGAAATTGTTTCTACCGTGTTAGACTTAAGTGGAGAGCTAGCCTTTTTTAGTTCCTTATTTGAATCTTCACACGAAAGGCGCAAAAACTTATTAATTAATACAAAGGGAGAAGAAGTTTTAGAATATATTGATATAGCAAAAGATAAACTAAAAGTTCAATTTAATAATAAAGAGGAATTCTGGTTTTCAATTGCAAATACAAAAAACAAACATTTTGAAGATGGTGCAACCATCGATGATATTATAACTATGTTGCAGATTGATAACTCATTTATCTCTCAAATTGATTATAATCATTTGAATTCCATTTCAAATATTCCTGTAATTATCGAACTTTTCAAGAAACTACAGATAGATGTAGAGAATTATAATAAACAAACCTCGGATTGCATATATTTAAAAGATTACTACAGAGACAAGTTTGAAAAATTAAGAATTGAACTTAAAGACAAATATCTTATGTATCTTTATCAGGAATTCAAGGATAATAAAAACTTAGAGCAATATGAATATGAGAAACATAGTTATTTAACAAATTCTATAGAACTTTCAAATTCTGTTAATGAAGATATAGAACAAAAATTCTCAGAACTATTTGGAATAAAACCTTCCGAACTTGATATTTTTGGATCAAGTTCAGTTGAAGAAATAATTCTCCATAAAAAAAATGAGAATAAATTATATGAAAGTTTAATAAATCTCTATCCACAAGAAAAGTTAGATTTATATTTATTATTCGATAGGTTAGAAGAATTACAACAAGAAAATGATAAACCTAAAATAGAAATAAAAGAAAATCAAAAAAAGACACTTCAAGAAATAATAGAAGAAGCTAAAAAACTTGCAAGTAATCCTGAATATGATCCAAATGCACAAACCGAGAAAGTTGAATTCAATTCTAAACCTTCTGGGAAACATGGGCACCACAAATTTGGTTCAGGAAAGAAAACCTCAAATTTAAATGACATTAGAGAAGAAAATGGACTTGCAGGAGAAATTGCAGTTTACGAAACCTTAAAGAAAAATTATTCTACAACAGTATGGGTTTCAGAAAATGCTACAAAATATGGAATTCCTCATTCTGGAGATGATTCCTTGGGGTATGATATTAGTTATATTAATGAAAACAATGAACAAATGAAGGTAGAAGTAAAAGCAACTACCGGGGATGAAATAGAATTTGATTTTTCTAACAATGAATTAGCAACAGCTCTTGAGGATCCAAATCATTATGAAGTATTTTTTGTATTTCTGAAAAAAGAAGGAAGACCTAATACAAGAGTTCTAAATTTAGGAAAACTCTTCAAATTTGATAATGAAAATGAAACTCCTTTTAGTAATTCAAAATTTACAATTCAATATGATAAATATGTGATTAGAGCTAAAGAGAAATTAAAGAATTAAAGCATGGGAAAAAATTACCCAATCGGATCCCCGCAGAACTCTTTTCTTTTACAGGCTTTGCAGTGGGCACCCATCCAGACGCTGTCGAATTGTTCGGCGGCATTTTTTACAAACTCTTTGTTAGTGCTTAGGATGCCGGCTTCGAAATTGCGGGTGTTTTCACCTTTCATGCCAAGTCCGGCTCCGGTTAGATTTGCGGAACCGACGTAGGCGGCTTTGAGATCGAAAACTATAATCTTAAAATGAACTCTCGGGCAGAGGACTCGTTCCATGCCTTCTATAAGGGCGGGGTATTTGTCGAAGTCTTGGCGGAAGGCAGGACCTGGTTCTTTTGCGTGGATCAGGCGGATTTCTACTCCGCGTTTTGCTAGGTCGGATAAAACTTCCAGCAGTGGTTTAGTGCTGCGGCCGTCTTTTACGTAGAGGTCTTTGATGTCTGCAGTGCCGATCCACAAAGTTTTCTTTACTGTTTTTATTCGCTCAATTACCTGGTCGTAATGTGCTTCGTTGGAAATGTAGATAAATTCTGAATTGGACGAAGCGGGGGATTTTAAGGG
>JAEDCY010000082.1 GCA_016293915.1 Treponema sp.
TTAACGGTTGGGAACATGAAGAAAAGGATGTTATTCCATGTTTCGAAACATACGGCGATACTATGGATGTTTATATTGCTTGTAAATAAATCTATGTGATAATGGGGAGCTCCATCGGAATCTAGATTTCTGTGTAAGTTCTCCCGACATTTTCGGTGATTATTTGTCCTTTTTAATAGGATGCCGGATTACCGTTTTCTGTTTATCACGAGTAGTTTTTCTTGGATTAGATAAATAGATTTCATGGTGCAAACTAATATCGCCCAAACCATTAGCACAACCATTTTTTTCAATTGAAGATGCCAGTAACGACAATATCTGCAATTGCTCAAAAATATTCAATTTAGGGATTATAGTTTTTATCAATTCAAAGTTATTATTCATAACGACATGGCTTGAACAACCATAAGCAACAGAAGGACTTGCCACACATAAATTTCCTGAAATTTTTGACTTGTCATAAAAATTTTCTTTGGCTCATTTAATGATTCTGTGCAATACGGAAACCGAATGCAAGCCCAACTAAAGCACCGCCTTTGTTTCCGGAACAGCGTGAACCTACGATTTCATTTAAATGGTCTCCGCCCCTAAGTCCTCGTGCGGTAGAAAATTTATAAACTGAACCGTAAGGAACATCGTAGTCAAAACACCATTCAGGAACATTTCCGCTCATGTCGAAAAATCCTAAATGATTTGGAAGTTTTCCACCTGAAAGATGCATTCTTCTTCCAGAGATGGATTTTCCTGTTTTTGCTGAAAGCGTTGTGTTTGTATCATCTTGTCCTGTGTAAGTTTTTGAAGGTCCGTCTGAAGCGCTGTTTTGCCTTTGCCAGCAATATTCGTTTTGTTTTGAAGACAAAGTAAACGATAATCCGTTCATTAATTCTGTGGCTGTTGTTTTAATTGCAGAACCAGTTTCATCTCCAGAAACATTTCTTCCAGAAATTGCAGTTGCATCAAGGCGCTTTCGTGCAGCATATTCCCATTCTTTTACATAAGGAAGCCTGAAACCGTTTGCATTTGTGTTTACATAGGGATTGTCAACTTCTCCCGGTTCTATCGTATAATTTTTTAAATCATTTAAAGCAACTCCGGTTGAATCTCTTAAAGGTGTTTTAAAATCTTTATCTGTGCAGTAAACTGGTTCAAGACCTTTCATTTCGCTTAATGCATTGCACCATACCATTACATCGCGCCAGGTAAGACGGCAAACAGGCATTTCAACAAGTTTTGGTTCTGCTCCTGGTTCTGACATATTTTTTTCTTTTTCAACTTCGCCAAAAACTCCTTCTACGCCTTTGTTTACAATCGTGTAGCCGTTGTTTTCTGCCCATTTTAAAACTTCATACCAGGTGTTGTAACTTGTTTCGTACATTGCAAGGCGGAACGGTTTTACATTCGTCGTGTAGGGAACTTCAAGTAAATCTTCGCCTAAAATAATTGAGTCTGAGGTTCTTCCATCGATGAAAGAAATGTCAATCATCGTGAAATTGGCATCTGTATTGCTGAAAGTTACGGTTTGCTTTTCTGTTTTGATAATAGGCCCTGGTGTTTTGGAATCTTCTTCAGAACTGCTTTCAGAATCTGAAGAGCCAGATGTGATTTGACCTGATTGTTGATTAGTATTTGTTTCTACAGTACAGCCTGAAAAAATTAGAAGAATTGAAATAAATAAAGTTGAAAAGTGTTTAAAATTTTTCATATTCACCTGCTTTTGTTTATTGTAAAATCTTGAGAATTCTATTTATTAGCAGAATTTTTATCCTGATTAAGATTATATTCTTTTTTCATGGATTTTTGCATAAATTTTTTTTTTAATAATTAATCACATTTTTTTCAAAATACAATGGATTTATTCATTCCTTAAGAAAATTAATTGTATTAACTTGTGTTAAATCAAATCTACAAAAACAGTCTATTCTATACGAGGAGTTGCGTTTAAGGCGATGACCATATAGAAGTATTCCAAAATACTAATGGTTATTGACTAAACGGCGGCTGATGTATAAACAGACAGAGCAGTATCGCTTAATTGCGGTACTGCTCTTGTTTTATTGAGGGGGTAGTACAACCCCTCAAAACGGCGAAGTCAAGGCTTTAAGCGTTAGCGTGCCTTGACTCGACGTATTCATTGATGCTTGTAATAAATTCCTTAAATGCTTTTTGTCCGTTCTCATTCCTTTTGAACACACCTGCATCTTCAAGCACTTCAAGAAATGCCTTTCCGATTTCATCTTCGATAATTGATTTTGCATTGTCTTTATTAAAATCAGGATGACGTTTCAAAATATCTTCTGCCCACTGCGCATGCTGTATAAGTTCAGGATATGCATTAAGATTTTCTCCGTTTAGCATTGCTGTTTCAAGCATATTTATTTCCTTTGCCAGTCTTGCAGGAAGCACAGCAAGTCCCATAACCTCAATCAGACCGATGTTTTCTTTCTTGATATGATGAAGCGACGGATTTGGATGATATACGCCAAGAGGACGTTCCTCTGTCGTGATATTGTTTCTGAGTACGAGGTCGCACTCGTAAACATTGCCGTTTTTTCTTGCAATAGGAGTAATTGTGTTGTGCGGTTCTCCATCTGTTTCAGCAAAGATGAACACGCCTTCATCGGAGTACCCTCTCCATTTGGCAAGAATATCAGCACAGCATTTCGACAGCTGCTTTCTGTCCTCGGACGCAACACGGATAACCGACATAGGCCATTTCACAATCCCTGCTTTTACAGCTGGGTAAGCCTTTATTTCAAACTCGGTTTCAATGGGTGCTTTTGCCATTGCAAAGGTGTAATTTCCGCCCTGAAAATGTTCATGACTGAGTATAGATCCGCCGACAATCGGCAAATCCGCATTGGAGCCTACAAAATAGTGCGGAAGATAATCCACAATATCAAACAGCTTTTCAAACACCTCATCATCAATTTTCATCGGGATATGTTTTTCGTTAAACACAATACAATGTTCGTTGTAATAACCGTAAGGCGAATACTGCAACTGCCATTTTTCATTGTTCACGGTTAAAGGAACGGGACGAAGATTTTGTCTTGCAGGGTGTGTTGCGTGACCAGCGAAACCTGCATTTTCGGGACAGAGCTGACATTCAGGATAAGCTGACACTTTCTGTGTTTTTGCCGCAGCAATGTCACGGGGGTCTTTTTCGGGCTTGGAGCAATTTATTGTAATGTCAAGTCTGCCGTACTCGCAGTTATAAGTCCATTTCAGGTCTTTCTCAATTCGTCCTGTACGGACATAATTCAGATTTTTGCTGAAGTCAAAATACCAATCGGTAGCTTCCTTTGGATTTACTGCATAACGCTTATTGAACTCAGCAACAACTTCTCTTGGCATAGGAGTCAGAATACCCATAAGCTTTGTATCAAACAAATCACGTGAATTCGATGTGTCGTTGATAATATTATTCTCACAAGCATAGTCAATCATCGGAGCGAGAATTTCATCAATAGTTTCATTGCGGTATTCTGTATTATTACTTTCCCAATCGGTAAGCTTCAAAGCTTCCATAAGCTGATTACGGACAACATAGATATCGTCGTTTGTTATAAGCTCCTTTTTTATTGCATAGTCAATAAGCTTTTGTACATCATTGCAAATCATACTTTCGCCCCCTATTTTTCGTCATAACCATTCGGATGATTCTTATGCCAGTTCCATGCACTTGAAATGATTTCTTCAAGGCTGTCATGAACAGGTTTCCAGCCAAGGATTTTCTTTGCTTTTTCGCTTGATGCAACAAGTCTTGCAGGGTCGCCTGCACGACGTGAAGATTCAGTTGCAGGAATCGGATGACCAGTAACTTTTCTTGCTGTTTCTATAACTTCACGAACGGAGTAGCCTACGCCGTTTCCGAGGTTGAAAATGTCGCTCTCGCCGCCATTGTTGAGGTACTGTACAGCAAGAATATGAGCCTGTGCAAGGTCGGTAACGTGGATATAGTCACGGATACAAGTTCCGTTTGGAGTGTCGTAATCAGTGCCGTAAATGGAGATTGTTTCACGCTTGCCATTGGGCACTTGCAGAATAAGCGGAATAAGATGACTTTCAGGGTTGTGTGCCTCGCCGATTGTGCCGCTTTCATCAGCACCGCAAGCGTTGAAGTAACGGAGAGAAACGTATCTCAGACCGTGAGCTTCGGCTGTCCACTTGAACATTTTCTCCATAGCAAGCTTTGTTTCTCCGTATGGGTTTGTCGGACAGGTTCTGTCGGTTTCAAGAATAGGAATATTCTCGGGTTCGCCGTATGTAGCGGCTGTTGAAGAAAATACTATTTTATCCACATTATTCTTCACCATTGCTTCGAGAAGCACTTTAGTGCCATAAAGATTGTTGTCGTAATATTTCAGCGGATTTGTAACGCTCTCGCCAACGAGGGAGTAAGCCGCAAAGTGAATTACAGCGTCAATCTTTTCCTGATGAAAAAGATTATCAAGAAAATCCGAGTCACGAAGGTCTCCTTTGTAGAATTTTGCCCCTTCGGGAATCGCCTTACGATATCCCGTAACAAGATTATCTGCTATAACAACTTCGTTTCCTGCTTTTACAAGTTCAAGTGCGGTATGTGAGCCGATATAGCCTGCTCCACCAAGTACCAATATACGCATAATTACATTTCCTCCTTAGTAATTTCTATACCGCCTACAGGACGGATTTTCATTTTTGTACAAGATTTTTTTCCGAAAATCCTGTTCATTTCATTGATATAGTCATCAACAAGACCAACGGGAACGAATGCCTGAATTGTTCCTGCAAAACCGCCGCCGTGTACTCTTACTGCTCCGCTATTGCCAAGAAATCTTCTGCTGAGCATAACAGCAAGGGTTATTGCCTGATTTTCAGGGTCGGAGCAGGAATAATGATTCTGAAGATACGCTTCTGAAGAACGCCCCGACTGCCTTACAAGCTCAAGGAAGTATTCAAAGTTTCCGTCTTTCAAAGCAGAAGCCAAGATGGAAAACAAGGTTAAAAATGGCGTATTGAATCACGTAAAAATCTAACCCAAAGAGATTCGGTTAATCATGTAAAAA
>JAEDCY010000038.1 GCA_016293915.1 Treponema sp.
TTCTGAGCCAGGATCAAACTCTCCATGATTATTTCAATAGCCCGAAGGCTAATGATTTTCACATAAACAGTTCAATTCTAACTATTATATTAGTTGAAATTGATTTTTGGTTCGGTTTTAGAAAAACCGATAAAAATGTAGTCAATTTTGTTACAGAACGAAACTAGCGATTTCTCGCTTATTTCGTTTAGAACCTTATTCGTTCTATTCTTTCCTTCCCTGTTATGTCAAAAAACTGTTTTTACCTTGCAACCTTGTGTTGCGACGGTGAAGACTAATATATAGATTTAGTAAAAACTTGTCAACAGAATTTTATATTTTTTTTGATTTTTTTTTAATTTTCTTTATATTTTTTTTCAGCCTCATTTCATCAGAGTTTTTCCAAGCATTTCATGTACTAATTATTACATTTCGTGTCCTTATTTAAATATTTATATTTTTACACGCTAGGCTATGGTATACTAAATCATTCAAAGCTATTTGATTTATAAAAGAAGAACACAAATTTGAAATTCATTTTTCCGGCAAACCTTTACTGCGACGTAAGGATTGAAGACGATAAGACCGCCTGTTATTCCATGCAGAATGACGAGGCTCTGGCTAACAACGAAGTTTGCATAAAAGGTGCATGGATATATCAATCAAAGAAATCAAAGTAACAAACGCTAACTTCTGGTACACAAGTAAAATAAAAAACTTTATACCAGTAAAGGAACTGAAATAATTCAAGACTACCAGCGCTGTGCATTAGGAATGTGGTTTCCGATTGCAGGAAAAGACAATGTTGCTGTTGTACCTGGCGACTATGTCTGCGTTCTTTCTCCAAGTGTGACTTCGGTCTTTACTAATGAAAGCTGGCACTGATAAGCCGGAAGATATCATTAAGGGAGTATTGGGGATGATTTACAGTTCTTTAGCGGAACCTGCGGCAAAATGGACAAAGCATAAGCGCTTGTATGATAAATACGGGGCGTTGCGGGGTGTCCCCGCAGAAGGGGTAGCGGAAAACGCCGGCAGGCGGTTGGAGCGAGGGGGAGACTTCCCCCTACTTTATGGAGATTAAAATGAAAAAGGAAAAATATATTAGTACATACGTTTATTCGGAAGTAAAGATTGTTGAAAACGAAATTGTTTCTTGTAATAAATTTGACATGACTTCTACTTCTTTCAGAGTTTACAAGGACGATTTAGTTGGCGTGCATTTTCAGCAGGGAAAAATGACTGACAAGGAAGGCTAAGGCTGAGCTTGCTTACCTGCGTAAGGCTCAACCGGACTTTACTTTTAGCGGAAATTTTTATTCCAACTCATATTATGAAGCTCAGAAAAACTCTGAGGGTATGAATTATCAGATTTGGGACGGTCACAACGGAGCGGGAATTTCTTTTAAGCACAAGGACAGTAAGGAGCTGACCGACGGTGGAAAGATTCTTGGCCGACTGCCGCCTTTTACCAAGTTCGTGTGACACAGTCTGCACTGACACTACAGCACTGACACTACTTACCCGTGACGCGACCGCCGCAATATGATAAACTCAAGCCTATGAAAAAACTTGGTGATTTATTAGGCAAAGAGCTTTTATTTTTTGACGGCGGAACAGGAACTGTTTTACAGGGAATGGGTTTAAAACCCGGTGAACTTCCTGAAACCTGGAATATAAAACACCCGGACCGTATAGTTCAGCTGCACTACAATTATTTTGCAGCAGGCTCTAATATTGTAAACACAAATACTTTTGGTGCCTTTATCACCAAGTTTCCACTGGAGCTGGAAAGACTGATTGCAGCTGCAATTGATAATGCGAATGCAGCACGCGACAAGATTCTTCTGGAAAATCCTGATGAAAATTATTTCATCGCCTTTGATATTGGTTCCTGCGGCAAGCTTCTTAAGCCCATGGGCGACCTTGATTTTGAAGACTGCGTAAAGCTTTTTAAGAAAACTTTCCGTGCAGCTTTTGATAAAAAAATCGACTGTGTAATGATAGAAACTATGAACGACGGCTATGAATCAAAGGCTGCCGTTCTTGCCGCGAAAGAAACAATGGAAGAATTAGGAATTTCAGAAGGCGATTTCCCGATTATTGTCAGTAACGTTTATGACAAAGAATGCCGCACCCTCAGCGGCTCCTGCCCGGAGACAATGGTTGCCATGCTGGAAGGTCTCGGCGTTTCTGCGGTTGGTGTAAACTGTAGCCTTGGCCCTCTTGAAATGAAGCCGACTGTTGAACGCCTTTGCCGGGCTGCTACTGTGCCGGTTCTCGTAAAGCCTAATGCAGGACTCCCTAAGGTTTTGGATGGTCGCACAGTATTTGACGTTGAAGCACCAGAGTTTGTAGAAGCAATGAAAGAGCTTGCTGCGCTGGGACCGATGATTCTTGGTGGCTGCTGCGGAACTACGCCGGAGTATATCAAGCTGTTAACTGATAGCCGTAAGGAGTTAGCAAGAAAGGGGGAAGTCTCCCCCTCGCTTCAGCCCGCAAGCGGTCTTTCGCTACCCCCTCTGCGGGGCTCAAACGCCGCCCCGCAACGCCCCGCTATCGGCTGTGTATCTTCCAACACCAAAGTCGTATACTTTGGCGGGCCTAACAGACCTGTTCTCATTGGAGAGCGAATTAACCCGACCGGTAAAAAGAAGTTTAAGGAAGCACTGCGCGCAGGAAACATTCCATACATTATTCACCAGGGAATGGAACAGGAAGAAGCCGGCGCTCAGGTACTGGATGTAAACGTAGGCCTTCCTGAAATTGACGAAAAAGAAATGATGCTTCGCGTTCTAGAAGAACTACAGAACGTAACTACCCTGCCACTTCAGATAGACACAACAAAGCCGGACGTTATGGAAGCAGCCCTGCGCCGCTACAACGGAAAGGCAATGATAAACTCTGTTAACGGCAAGCAGGAAATTATGGATACAGTATTCCCGCTTGTAAAAAAATACGGCGGTCTGGTTGTTGCTTTGACTCTGGACGAGGACGGTATTCCGGAAGACAGTGCCCGCCGCGTTGAAATTGCAAGAAAGATTTATGCAGAGGCTGCAAAATACGGAATCAAAAAATCTGACATTATTATAGACCCGCTTGCCATGGCTGTTAGTTCAGACTCACGCGCCGGCATTGCAACTATGGAAACAGTACGTGCCATTCACGAGATGGGAGGGCTCACCAGCCTTGGTATTTCAAACGTTAGCTTTGGCTTACCACTCCGCGAGTTTGTAACTGCCAGCTTCTTTACACTTTGTATGGGAGCAGGACTTTCTGCTGCAATTATGAATCCTCTTCAGGGTGAAATGATTAAGGCCTGGAGATGTTATAATCTGCTTTCCGGTCGTGACGAAAACTGTACGGATTATATTAACTGGAGCACGGTGGAAGGTGAGAGACTTGCCAACATGGTGGTTTCGACAGGCTCAACCACCGCAATTACAGGCTCAACCACCGCAATTACAGGTTCAAGCGCCGGCGGAAATGCAGGGGGCGCTACGGGGGGAAATCCCCCCGTTAGAGGGGGTTGCGAGCAACAAAGTGCGAGCGAGGGGGAGACCTCCCCCACCTCACATCTAAGCAACGCAATAATTCACGGACTGAAAACCGATGCCGCCGCGGCGACCCGAGAACTCTTAAAAAACACCGAGGCCCTCACTATCATCAACGAGCACCTGATTCCGGGACTGGACTACGTTGGAAAACGTTTTGAGAAAAAGACTATGTACCTGCCACAACTGCTCATGGCGGCAGAAGCGGCTAAGGCAGCTTTTGGTGAGATCCGTGAATTCATGGAAAAGTCAGGTAAAAAGGGAGCCCCTAAGGGAAAGATTATTATCGCAACTGTCAAAGGCGACATTCATGACATCGGTAAAAACATTGTGAAGGTTCTGCTTGAAAATTATGATTTTGAAGTAATTGACCTGGGTAAGGACGTGCCTCCGGAAGTTGTAGTTGAAGCCTGCAAAAAAGATCATGTTATGCTGGTTGGACTTTCTGCTTTGATGACGACGACAGTTGCCGCTATGGAAGAGACAATCAAGCTGCTTCGCAAGGAATGTCCGTGGGCAAAGATCTGCGTTGGCGGCGCTGTAATGACTCAAGAATACGCAGACCAGATTGGCGCAGACTTCTACGGTAAAGATGCTATGGATACTGTGAGGTTCGCTCTAGAACTCTTTAAGTAATTACTAAAAAATTAAACAGTTTTTATGATATTTGAGTGCGGAGTGGAAAAATACATCAGACTGCATCGAGGAGTTTTGGCGCTTAGCCATCGAAAACAATCCGAGGATTTTTCAAAGAAAAACCGCAGGATTGTTAACGCAAAAACTAGCTCGCCCGCAGTCTGATGTATTTTTCCACGGGAGCGCTCAAATATCATAAGACGTCTTTTTATTGTTTTTTAGTCAAATACTTTTTTACGCCACTCTTTTTCGTAATCATGGAGAGTTTGCGACTGTTCTCCTTCTGCGCTTGTTACAGCACCTTTAATATATGGTTCAACAACTAACGTTCGGTAGCTTTCCCATCGCGCCGGAAGTTTTTGTGGAACAGTAAGCATCTGTGCAGGAGGCAAATTCGTAAGCAACTGATTATAATAAACAGGAAGAACATGTTCTGTTACATCACGTATAGAAGAAAAACCGCCGGCAATTCCAAACAAATCTGTCTCCAGATTCATTCTGTCCTTTGACTCAAGAATATCCCTCTGATTTACTGACTGAAAGAACCATGATATAAATTCGGTGGCTCCTACCTGATTTGCAGCCTTTTTATAAATTCCCATCATCGTACATGAATCTTCAATGAAGATAGAATCATTATTAACTATCCATCGGTAGTCTACAGACAAATCCTGCTCTTTTAAAATCTTAAAAAGATTATCACTTGTTGTATAAGCAAAGAGAGTTCTTCCTGATGAAACCTGACGGTAATACGGCATGAACAGATATTTAAAAGTAAAATCTTCTTCTATCTGGGGAGATGAATTTTCTTTATAAATCCAGTCACGAAGGTTTGTAACCGAATCATTGAGAGCCTGCCCATCCCAGGAAATTTCACCTTTTTCTTCTCTGAAATCAGCTCCCTGCATTTTTGCAACTAGATACAAAAACTCATTATTTCCAAGAGGAGTGAATCCAATTTTTGTATAAGCGCCTTTTTTATTCTTTGCATTGAAAGCAGAGGCCGTACTGCGAATCTGATCAAAAGACAAAACATAACTGTCTGGTATCAGTTCTTTATTATCTGTAGAAAAAATTATAGCGGGAAGATTAAAACTTACCGGAAGAAGAAACTGAACATGCTTACGCTTTCCGGAATCCAGAAGCTGTGGATAAAAAATATCCGAAGTAAGTTTTTTTGTATCAAAAAGATAATCAAGTGATTTGAAGTTTTTTTGCGGTGAATCTGTACGAAGCCAGGAACCAACAATAATATCAGGCGGATTTTCATCTTTTGCAGGCGGCAGTGAAAGAGCCGGATTTTCTTTATACACAAGAATTGCACAGTTATCTGTATGCTGACGATTAAAAAGCTCGATGTATTGAGCAAATTCCCGGCAACTGGTCCAGATAACAATACGATTCTGCTGATATACAGTACGTTTTCTGCTTCCGGCCTTGTTTACGCAGCCGGACAGCATGAGTCCCGTACAGATTAAAAGAGATGAAAAAATAAACTTAGAACGCTTCAATATCAAATTTTTACAATGCATCAGCTACATTATAAATGCTTGTGTAAACTGAATCAATCTTATCTTCATCAATACTTGAGAAAGCAACACGTAAGGTGTGAGAATCAATCTGAATAATTCCGATTCCCTTTTCTTTAAGAAGTGACTTTCGGATTTCTTCTGCTTTTCCGGTACTTACATGGAAACTCATAAAGTAACCAGAATTAAAAGGAAGAGGTTCAAGCACTTTTGAAGTGTGTGTATTTACAAATTTGCGGACAAGGTCATAGCGGCGCTTGAGCATTTTGCGGCATTCAATCTTCTGCTTATTATGTGCATCATCCTTAAGAGCATGCATTACAAGGCTCTGAGACGGAGTTGAAGAACAAGAAACTGAAGAGCGGATTGCAGCCATAAACTTTGTAACAAGTGCTGTGTACTGTGCATCTGAAAGTCCTTTAGAAGCGAAAGTTACAAAGCCAGCACGGAAGCCCCATGCAAAATCTTCTTTTGTTGGACCGTCAGCCTTGATTGCAAGAACGTTCTCGTGAAGATCTGCCATATAAGCAAAGAGAGACTGTGGCTCGATATCATCTTCGTAGTTGAGTCCGAAGTAAGCGTCATCAGAAAGGACGAGAACCTTTTTACCAGATTCAGCAATTTCACGAACGATGCGTACAATTTCCTTTGCTTCAGAAACTGTAGGACTATAACCTGATGGATTCTGAGGGAAGTTAAGGATTACACGAACTGAGCCGTACTTTTCTGCATCGGCTTTCATTTTTGCTTCAAGATCTGCAATGTTGAACTTTCCGTTTTCAAAACATTTGAACTGATGGAACTCAGCACCACGGCGGGCTGCTACAATCAGTTCGTAATTATCCCAGCAAGGGTCAGCTGCAAGAAGCGGCTTATCTACATCAACAAAAAGGTCGCTTACATAAGAAAGAACTGCAGTAAGTCCCGGTACCAGAATTGGCAGTGAGAACTGTTTGTTTTTAAGCGACGGATTTTTTTCTATGATTTTTTCTTTCCATAAAGCACGAAGGTCTGGATTACCGGCTGTTTTTGCATAAGCAACTGTTTCGCGCGGTGTGAGGGAAGGCATATTCTTTTTGTAAGAATCAAGCTCGATTGGTGTGCCCTGAGCAACTGCCATACCAATTGTACCGTTTGCAAAGTGAGCATCTTTTGCGGCTTCTCCACCCTGAGAAATAATTCCGTTTGGGAAATAAAGGCGGCGTCCCATGTCCGACATGAGTGCGTCTACTACTGACCCTGCGAGGGTATCATTCAATTCTTTTGCTAATGGATTAATCATAATGCCCTAATTATGCGAATTTGTGATTGCTTAGTCAATAATTATACAAAAAAAATGCATATTTATGCAGAAATCAGGATATTATGATAATTGGCCACTCCCGCTGAAAAATCCCCAAGGCTGCTGGGCGAGCCTCGTCGCTCCGCTCGTATTTTCCGACGAACCGGCGTTCCTGTATCGGCTCGATGCAGCCTTGGGTCTTTTTCTGCTCCGTGTCCAATTATCATACATCAATGAAATCTGACAACCACCTCTGATTTTTTTCATAGATTCAGATTATATCTATTCACAGAATCTTCAAGAATTCAGACATTATGATTTTTTCCCACGGGAGCGTTCAAAAATCATTATCACACAGGTATTTGTAAGAATATCTCCATTTTGATATAATCTGTGTCTATGAATAACGAAATTGTACATACAATAGAAAACTGTCGTGCGGAGGCTGGAAAGAGACTTGTGGGACAGGAAAATCTTATTGATGATATTTTAACTGCTTTTATTGCGGGAGGTCATGTACTTCTGGAAGGTGTTCCGGGACTTGCAAAAACACTCGCAATAAAAACTGTTGCCGAAATCCTTGGTCTTGAGTTTAAGCGCATTCAGTTTACTCCGGATTTATTGCCGGCTGATGTTACCGGTACTTTGATTTATGAACAGAACAAAGGAACTTTCAGTGTCAGAAAAGGTCCTGTTTTTGCAAATGTAATTCTTGCGGATGAAATTAACCGTGCACCCGCTAAGGTTCAGTCGGCAATGCTTGAAGCAATGGAAGAAAAGCAGATTACTATAGGCGAAGAAACTTATAAACTTCCGGATCCTTTTTTTGTACTTGCTACACAGAACCCGGTTGAACAGGAAGGGACCTATAATTTGCCGGAGGCCGAGCTCGACCGCTTTTTAATGAAACTTGTAATCAGCTATCCTGCAGCAGACAATGAAATTAAAATTGTACAGACTGCGGGAAAAGCCCCTTATGTTCCTGTAAAACAGATTATAACTTCTGCCAATATTAAGGATATGAAAGAAGCTTCAGACAAAATCACCTGCAGCGAAAAACTTGTTGAATACATTGTTTCTATTTTGACTGTAACCAGACCTGAAAGTTCTAAAAAACAACAGACTGGACGAACTCTTGTAAATACTGCAAATTCAAACGATATTACACGCTACATTCATTTTGGAGCTTCTCCTCGTGCGGGAATTGCAATGCTTCAGTGTGCTAAGGTAAAAGCTCTTTTTGCAGGCCGTGATTTTATTCTCCCTGAAGATATTAAGGCTGTAGCTTTGAATGTTCTGCGTCACCGTCTGGTACTTTCTTATGAAGCTGCGGCTGATAATGTTACCGCTGATGATATTATCTCTAGAATCCTTGATTTTATTCCGGTTCCGTAAAAATCTGTCACCCTGAACTTGTTTCAGAGTCTCGCCAATAGATGCTGAAACAAGTTCAGCATGACGCTGTCTGAGAAAATATATGTCAAAAAGATATCTTGCGAATAATGAATCTCTCATAAAAAAAGCTCTGTATTTAAGACTGATGGCCGAGGATATTGCCGAAGGTATGAAGAGCGGAAATTTCCGTTCTCTTTACAGAGGTCAGGGAATTGAGTTTGCAGGAGTCCGCGACTACAACCACGGAGACGACATCCGCACAATTGACTGGAACGTAACAGCCCGCATGGGGCGGCCCTACATTAAAATATTTGAAGAGGAACGCGAATTACAAATCTTTCTCATTGTAGATTCCTCGCGCTCCATGCAGCTTGAAAACTCGTCCGACCGCCGCACAAAATACGCCGCCGCCGCCGAAACAGCAGCCCTCGTGGCAATTGCGGCGGAACTCAATGCCTGTCCCGCAGGCGCTGTGTTTTTCGACGGCGCAATACATTTTTCGTGCGAACCATCACTCGGTAAAGAAAACACAATGCAATTGCTGAATCATCTGGATCGACTCCCAGACTCTCCAACCGTCGGCTCAGTTCTTCCAAATGCAATCACCGCGGCGGCAAAAGTCCTCCGCAAACGTTCCCTCGTGTTCATCCTTTCGGACTTTCGCAGTGGCGGCTGGGAAAAGCCACTGATCAGCCTCGCTCAAAAAAATGACGTAATTGCCATAAATCTCCACGACGCTTCTGACGAAGAACTGCCGTCTCTGGGAACAGTAAATTTTATGGATGCAGAAAGCGGCTTAAAGATGGCCCTTCCATCTTCATCTCCGGCTTTCAAAAAAGAATGGCGTAACTATAACGAAATGAATCAGAACCGATGGCAGGATTTTTGTATAAAACATGGAGCTATGCCGGTAATTCTTGATACTAAAACAGAGCCTGTTCAGGTACTTAATCAGATATTTTCACGAAAGGCAAGACTAAGGTAAGGAGACAGCAATGGCAACTATTTCACCGCAGCAGATTCTCATACCAAAAAAAGTTTACATTGGAGATACAGCAGAACTCCGCTGCACTTTCAACAGCCCTGACCCGTTTCTAAAACAGCTTACAAGCAGCGGAACTGCCGAACTACCGTTAGTTAGCCAATCAACTGAACCACAAGAGGAATATGTAATCAAAAACATCTCACTCTCTCCTTCTGGCATTGATTTTTATCAATTAACAATAACCTTTATTCCATGGAAAACCGGCGACCTTCTTTTTCCTTCGATGGAGATTGAAGGTTCAGATATCGTCCTGGAATTCCAAACCATTCAGATTGTCTCTCTCATTGCGAATGAAAACACAAACACTTCTACAATCCGGGATACTGAAGCACCGCTGCTTCTTCCAGGCACAACATATAAACTTTATGGAACACTTTCCGTCTTTGTTATTTTTTTAATTATCTGTATAAGAATTATACTTAAAAGAAAAAATATTTTATTTTACATTAATCAAAAACGTCTGCTTAAGAAATATAAAAAAAATAAAAAGCAGACTATCCGCAACCTGTATAAGATTGCAGATGAAGCAGAAGCAGCTAAGATTGATGACCAGACTGCTGCCGAAAATCTTCAGAAAAGTCTGCGTACTTATCTTGAAATTCGTTTTGATTATCCTTTTACACACACAGTTGCCTCAGAAATAATGCAGGGATGGCAGACTGCGACCGGCGGACTTCTTTCTGACACAAAAACAGAAGCTTTTGGAAATATCGCAGCAAGCTTTATTCGTACCGATTTTATCCGCTACAGTAAAAATGGAAAATTCGAAGAAAATGAACTTATAAATCTGATTGAAAAAATTATATCGCAAATACAAATTCTGGAACAAAACGAAGAGTCACTTTCAGGTTCGAATTCAGATAACATTCCGATAGGAGGATAAAAAACTAATGCCTGCTTTTGAAAACCCGGCTGCTTTTTTTCTTGTATTATTAATTCCTCTTCTCTTTATTTTGCGTTCTGCAAAAATTTTTAATCAGATTAGTTTTCCAGCAGTTCTTTCTGACTGGGAAGGACATTCTTTTGAATGGAAAGGCAAACCTCAAAAATTTCTTTCCCTTCTTGCTTGTTTCTTTTTTACGTCAGGTTTTTTGATTTCTGTTTGTGCACTTGCAGCTCCTGTATTTTCTAACCAGGAAAAAGTATATACATCTCTTGGAACTGATACTATTTTTGTTTTGGACACAAGTCCATCAATGTCAGCAAAAGATATGAATGGAAGTCAGAGACTTGCTGCTGCAAAAAATTCAATTTATACACTTTCTCATAAAAATGATGGAAGCCGCTACGGGCTTGTTGCATTGGGGAGCAATGCTGCAGTTTTAGTACCGCCTACCAGTGATCTCAATTTCTTTTCGGAAAGACTTTCAAACATTACTTCCGGCTCCTTTGGAAATGGTTCTGCTATAGGTGATGGACTTAGTACCGCAGTATGTCATCTGGTTTCCTCTTCTGCTCCAAAAAAATGTATTGTCCTTCTTACAGACGGTGAAAACAATGCCGGAGAAATTCACCCAGAAACCGCTGCACAGTTAGCTTCTGATAACAATATTACAATTTATGTAATTGGAATTGGTTCAAAGGGAAAGGTACCTATTGAATACACTGACCCTGCAACAGGAAAACTCTATTCTGGTTATCTGGATTCAAATTTTAATCCAGCCTCACTAAAGAAAATTGCCAGTATTGCTGGCGGACGATATTTTGAAGCACAATCAATAGACGAGCTTTCTGGAATATTGACCACTGTTGCAAAAACAGAAACTATCTCTCAGAATTTTACCTACCGTACAGTCAACAGACTTTTTTACAAACAATTTTTGAACATTGCAATTCTTCTTTTTGTTCTTGCATGGTTCATCAGAAGAATTGTATTAAAAGAAATGATTTGTTTTAAATATAAACGAATCTTATTTGTACGATCTGCCTGTCTGCTCATAGCCTTTATCTTTCTTCTTCTTGCACATTCAGGGCTCACATGGGGAACTTACCTTGTACCAGTTCAAAAAAGCGGACATTCCGTTGCAATGGTTTTTGATATTTCAAACAGCATGCTGGCAAAAGACTGTCCCGGAAATACTTCACGATTGAATGCAGCCAGTCTTTATGCAAAAAAACTTCTTTCAAAAATGGAAGGAGTTCCAGTAGCTGTTGTTCTTGCAAAAGGTGATGGAGTTGCTGCGATTCCTTTAACAGATGATTCAGCAATGGTAGAATCGCTACTTGATGTGATGTCACCAAGTCTGATGACAGTTCCCGGTTCCAGCATTGGCCGTGGAATTCTAAGAGCAAAAGAAACCTTTCAGACAAACTTTTCTTCTGCCGGAAGAATCTGGGTTTTTACAGATGGTGAAGAAACTGATTCTCAACTTACGTCTGCCCTTCTTGAATGTCAGAAGGCCGGCATCCCGGTTTCAATAATCGGCTTTGGCTCTGAAACCGAAAGTCCAGTTCTGGCAGGAGATGGCAAAACTCAGGTAATGACAGCATTACGAAAAAATCGTCTTGAAAGAGCAATTTCAGAAGCTTCTTCAAAATACCGTTTTTTCAACAATCAGGAAAATCTTATATATGTAGATTCTTTGGAAAAAGGTTCTGCTGTTCAATTACTTTCTCAACTGCGTTTTGGTCCTACAGAAAATCTGATTACTTCTTATGAAGAAAAACCCGTTCCACGATATAAATTGTTTTTATCTCTTGCAGTTATTCTTTTGATTTTCAGCTATATAAGTACAGAATTTAACTTCCAGAGATTTTTTAATAATTCAAAACCTTTTGCAAAAGCCTCTGCAGCTCTCTTTATTTCATTACTCTGCAGTTGTTCCTCTCAGACAACAAATATTTTCAAAGGAACAATTTCTTTTCATCAAAAAAAATACAGGCATGCAGTTTCCTGCTTTATGGAAGCTTCTGAAAATGCAGCTGTAAATAATAATCCGATAAATCAGGGATTTGCACTTTACGATCTAGGCACTGCTTACATAATGCTTGGAGAAGACACCGCTGCCCTTGAACAGTTTAATAATATTTCAGAAGAAGCCCCTGCAAATGTACGTTATTCAGCCTTTTATAATGCAGGCGTACTTGCCTGGCGTAATTCTGATTTTGAGGAAGCAAAGAATTATTTTAAAAAGGCTCTTGAAATAGACAGCTCCAGAATCGATGCAAAAATTAATCTTGAACTTTCTATGCAGCAGAGTCAGGCAAAAGGGCATCAGAATCAAAGTAATCAGATTCAGGCTTCTCAGGAAGAAAGTTCACCGCAAAACCTTGAAAAAGCCGTATTCGAACATATAAAGGAGAATGATCAGAAGCAATGGAAAAACAGCGAATCAGAAAATTCATCAAATCTGGCAGAAGACTTTTAGTCATTCTTCTAGCAATATTTTGCAGCAGCCAGGCCTTTACACAAACCATCTCCTGGGAACAAATCCGTCAGCTTAAAATTACTCCGGATGAAGGGCAGGCCCTTTATACAAAAACCGATATCAAATTTTCAGTAACAATTCCCAACGCACGTTCATCTCAGGTTCAGGTACTTTCTACCGAACAAAAATCTGATATCACCTTCAGAACAATACGTAAATCAGATAACTATGAAAAAAATGGTACAACGATTGAAATCTGGTACAACTTTTCGAAAAAAGGAACATATCATCTGAAGCCGGTTTCTGTAATGATTAAAAACCGCAGGCGATCAATTGAGTTTAATCCGATTACAGTAACTGATGATCCTGCAAAAATGAATCCTCGAATTGTTCTTACTTTTACAGATGGCACAATTATTTATTCTGATGAAGCAAACAATTCTTCGCCTTTGTTAAAAATCCAGACAGGTAAAAAACTGAACTTTACTGTCAATCTGCAATATGCAACACAATTAATGCAGTTTAGCTGGGACATTCCAAAAGACTCAATTTTTACCCGTACCGAAGAATTTGAATTTGCAGAAGTCCGTTACCGCGAGCGTACTTACACTCATGACCTGATTCCAGTTGCTGCATTTGAATGGACCGGGCTTGTGCCGGGAATTCAGCGAATTCCTGTTTTTCATCTGACAGCAACCAGTTATAATGGGGTTAGAACCGAGCTTCTTCTACCAGAATTTTTAATCGAATTTGTTGAATCAGAAGCCGATGAGATTTCGGACAACAAAATCGATATCTTTTCTGATGCTTTTTATCAGGAAGAGGAAACAAGCCCTGTTTACACAAGCTCTCCAATGTCTGACAAGGAATGTCTCACACTTGCAAACTACTACTCAAAAGAACACAATGAATTTCTGCTTTATTTAAAAGCCAGAAGGATGCGTATAAACTTTGAAGAATCATGCGGCCTTGTAGTTTCTCCTAATCCTATTTTCCCTACCTTCTTCTTATATCTTGCAATCATCATGATTATTGTATCCGCAATCTGTATCATCTTTGCATATAGAAACAGACACAAAATCCGGATTCTTATTTTTACTACTTTACTTTTGATTGGAATTGCTGTACTTGTTTTCTGTGCCGTAAAACGAAACGAGCATTATGGTATTTCCAGCGGATGTAAAATATATTCGATTCCACAGATTAATGCAGAATCAGTTTCAGAAATAGACAGCGGCATTAGAGTCCGGATTCTTGAACGTACAGGCAAATGGTACTATATTGAAGTCGGCGAATCTGGCGGATGGTGCAGCACAGAAGATATCTTTTTAATCAAATAGAGAGGGCATGAAAATGGACATGGGCGATATTCTGAATCAATGGGATTCAATGCAGAAAAATCAGTCAAAAAAACAAAAGGAAAGCGGAAAAAATCAAGTATCGCATAAAAAAGCAAATGCTCCGACAGCCGAAGAAAAAGCAAGAAAAGCAGAAAAAGATTTTGAAGCCAGACTAAGAGCTGATAACGAAAAACAGATTAATCCTATGGAGTTATGGCTTCGCCGTTATGGCACAATCGACAAGGATAAGATTGCAGAAGAACAGGAGTCCCGTTCAAAACTTTATGACAGAAATTATCTTTTGAACATGCAGCCGGAAGCAAGACTGGACCTGCATGGACTTCATCAGGATGAGGCGCAGGCAAGTCTTGAACGTTTTATAAGTGATTGCAAAATGCGAGGCCTTCATAAAGTAATGATAATTCACGGTAAAGGCATTCATTCTCACGGCTCTGATCCAGTGCTCGGAGAACTTGTGCGCCGCTTCATTGAACATGATAAACGATGCGGAACTTCCGGCCACCCTAAATCAAAAGCAGAGGGCGGTACTGGTGCAACCTGGGTTATCCTTAAATAACAAACAGAATTAAATTATAATTTCGCATTTCAAAGGAAGATGATCTGAACAGCCTGAATCAGTATAAATATTATACCCTTGAGGAATAGACTTTTCATCAGCAAGTGGAGGTTCTGTAACAGGACCAAAACTGTTCACAACAATATCACCAAGAAAGAAAAAGTTGTCTATTCTTTCCCAGTTTCCATCAAAAAAATAACTTCCTATTTCTGTTGTAAAGCTTCCATTTTTTCTGAGCCAGGGAGAAACAGATTGCACCAGAACTCCATCTGTACCTCTCAAAACAACCTTTATTCCTTCTTTTGCTTTACTTCCGTTCTGAAGAGTAAAATCTTCTACGCTTCGGTTAAAATCTCCACACATGACTATTGGATTTTTCTCAAAACCTTCTATGGACATAGAATGAACCTTCTGTGCTAGAACAGATTCCTGCCAGTCTCGCCAGATTTCAGTTTCCTCTTCACCGCCTGATTTTGACTTCCAGTGATTAACAAAAAGTGTAAGCTCCTTTTGCCCGATATGAGCCGTAACCTGCATAAGAGGACGAGACGAAGGCTGCTTTTCTTTATGCACCCGAACATCCAGAGAATGTACCGTGAGATTACTTAGCTCGAATCTGGAAAAAACTGCACAACCTATGGCACTATCCTTCTCTTTTGAAAAGCAGGCGTATTGCCAGGATTTTTTCTGATTCCACGCACCTTCTGTAAATCTGTTTACAATATCCTGAACAACAGCTTCATTTTCAATTTCTTCAAGAACTATAATATCAGAATTAAGCATTGTCATTACTTCGCAAAGTTTAGACAGACGTTTTACATATTTTTCTTTGGTCCATTTTGATGAGTTCTTAAAATCCGTATACTCATTACCATCAGAAACAGCATCAAAAAAAGTCTGAACATTCCAGCAGGCAATTGATACACGAGATTTTTTTGTCCCAGAAAAATCAGAATACTGTTCCTGTTCACCTTCTTTCTCAGAAAAAAGTGATTTTGGCGAAAGCTGATTTTTACAGCAGCATAAAAATAAAAAGGAAAAATTAATTAATAAAAGATTCTTTAGCAAGTGATTTTTTTTCATAAAACCTCCTGCTATATAAATAGTCACAATTTGAACATTTTGTACAAAATTTTCTGATTTTTTTATTTTTTTTCTACAAGGAACAAAAACTCTTTTACGTGAATGTCGCGGCCACTCAGATTTCGAGATCCACGGAAGGCATTATATTCAGATTCAAAAACATTTACCTTTCCACAAGAAGAAAGCAGTGAGATCATTTCATCTTTTGGAATAAAACCTTCTGAATTAAAAGAAACAAGCACATATTTTGCACGAACATTGCGAACCAGTTCAAGAAAAACTTCTGCAACCCGACGTTTATTATTATAATCTGACCGGTTCCAGTCTCGTGGAATACCGGAAACACAACTGATATTTTGAACATCCGGTCGACAATATTCTGCAATCAGATTCAGCATAAAATAATTTGAACCATAAGGATGCTGATTATAAGGAGGGTCAAAATAAGCGAGATCAAAAGAGCCGTCTGTAGTAAACTCCGGCTCATAAACCGCCTCATCCTTCACCAGTAAATTTGCATCGCTGCTAAAAACACGACTGCGGCACTCAAACTCAGAAAAAACAGGAAAAGGCAGTTCAATTTTTCCGCGGATTCTTGAAAGAGCATTCCGCCCGTCTCCACCAAACTGACCGGTTCCCGTTTTTGAGTTTTTGTAAAAGCCTTTAAAGATTCCTGCTGTATTCGCATGAATTGAAGCCTCTGAAAGAAGCGGGGCAATAAAAAAATCTCTGAGTTCTGGAGCGACTTCTTTTTCTATAAGCTGCCGAGCAAGATCAAGATAGGCGGCATTGTATGGCGTGTAAAAGCAACGCTCCCCTTTTTCAATTTTTTCTTCATCAGAAGGTGCATAAAGCTCTGAAATAAAACCTGCATTTTTGAATCCTTTTTCAGACTTCTCCAATGAAGCCATCTTTCTGTCGATTTTTTTACAGAGTGAAGAATGAAGTTTTCGGAGCTCTTCTATATTTATTTCAGATGTATTGCTTAAATAACAGCGGTTTATTATGCAGGAATATTTTTCAAGATCGTTTACAGTTAGCGAAGATGCGTATTGTTTGAGGTAGCGGCTCACAATCCCGCTTCCCGCAAACACATCAAGGCAGCTGAGCTGCGACCTGCCAAGACGCTTCTGTACTTCGCGCACACCTTCACCGATAAAATCCAGGAGAGCTCGTTTATTTCCAATGTATGTGATCAGCTGGTTCTGGAGGAACTCGGGATTTTCAGTCAACTTCAAAACCTGCCCCGATTTCATTCATAGTTTCAAAAAAGCGCGGGAATGTTACACTACACCATTCTGCATCATTTACAATAACCTTCTCTCCAGTTTTTAATCCAAGTCCAAGACAGGCAAGTGACATAACAATGCGGTGATCTTTATAAGATTCAACTTCGCCACCATGCAGGCTCAGACCGCCATCTCCATAAACAACAAGACGGTCTCCTTCATCAACAATATGGGCACCCAGTTTTGTAAGTTCACTTGTCATTGCCTTTATTCGGTCTGTTTCTTTTTTACGACAAATATCGATATCAGTAAATACAGTTTTACCTTCAATAAAGCAGGCCGCAACTGCAAGAGCACATATCGCATCAGGAAAAGCGGACATATTTATTTCAAGCTGTTTTCCTGGCAAACTATCGGTAGTTAGTCTACATCCTCCCCGAACAACAAGTTTTTCTTCCTCACGTTTCCATTCGATATCAGCACCAGCCGACAAAAGAACTTCAACGATTTTATCATCACCCTGACTGCCTGAACCATCAACATTATCAATTGTAATTTCACTTCCAGAAATCAAAGCAGCAAGAAGAGGAAAAGCAACTCCTTCCCAGTCAGAAGGAACAGCACGATCAAAGGCTTTAAATGCCACAGGCCCTTTTACTGAAATATTCTTAAAATCTTCAGAAATCTCAACCGGAACTCCCACACTTTCAAGCCAGAGCTTTGTCATTGTAAGATAAGGAGTTTCCTTTGGATTTAAGAGTTCCATTTTCAGAGTACCGTTAAGTCTGGAAGCAGCCATCATAAAGCCGCTGATATACTGAGAAAGAGCACCCTCTGTAACAAGCTTCTTATTTACATCAATCGGACCACAAAAACTGAAGGGTGGAGTTTCGCCTCCATTCAGACATTTTGCATTTGCTCCAAACTGACAGAGAGCATCTACAAGATGATTTACAGGACGGCGGCAGATTGACTCGTCACCAGTAAAGGTACATTCTCCGCTCAAGGTAGAAAGAACCGGACACAAAAAATACATGAGCGAACCGGAGTTTCCTACATCAATCGGACTGTCTGGCAAATGAATGGAAGAACCCGCACCATGAACTGTCCACACTCCGCTGTTTTCATTTTTACCAAAATCAACCTCGGCTCCAATTTTTTTTACAGCAGCGGCAGTTGAAAGACAATCATTACTTGGTAAAGGATTTGAAATATGAGATGTGCCTTCTGCCATTGCGGCAAGAATAAGCGCACGAATTGTATGACTTTTAGAACCAGGTACAGTAATGTGACCTGAAAGAACAGACTTTTTTGCTACAGCTTTCATATTCCTATATTTTACAATATTTGTTTGTCTATTTTCAATTAGTTTCTTTTCTGATAAAATAAAGTTATGACTAAGAGAGCTGTAATTCATGTTGAAAACACAGAAAAACTCGTAGAATTTGCCGAATTTCTTGTATCTGACGGATGGACTATTCTTTCTGCAAATAAAACAGAAGAAATTCTTAAAAAGCAGAAAATTCCCGTAACAAAAGAAAGTGCCTTGTCGGAAAACAATATTTTTATGGCAGACACTTCAAAACTTATAAGACGGGTAATGCTTACCAAATATCATGAAGAAGATGAAACCTATCTTTCTCATCCTGATGAAGAAGAAAACAACATCTATATCATCTGCATGAATGTTCTGCCTTCAATAAACACAGCAATAGTTTCCAAGCAATTCGACAATCAGTTATGTCCTAAAAACTTTTTTATTACAACCCTGCTTCGCAATGCTTTCAGAAATTATGAAAATCTTTTGATTCTTACAGATCCTGATGATTATAAAGAAGCGATGATTCAAATCAGGACTGGAAGTATTTCTAAAGATTTCAGAACTTATCTTGCAGCAAAAGCGCTGAACCTTGTTTCTGCTTATGATGCAGGGCTTTCTGCTTCTATTCTTCAGAGTTCTAAAGTCAACGAACAGTTCATGAACTATATGATGATACCTTTTAAGAAAGAACTTCCCCTTCACTGCGGAATGAACGCTCAACAGGCAGCTTTTCTGTATAAATCTCCGTCTGAAGAAGGCTCTGTAGGAAATTTCTTGAAATATCAGGGAAAGGATTTACCTTATACTCTGGTAAATGATATTTCTTATGCATGGAGACAAATCAACACGCTTTTTACACTTTTAAAGAATCAGCCTACGGTAAAAAGTACAAACAGTGACGGTTATGAATTCACAACTCAGTTCACACCTCTCACAGGCACAGTTTTTTCTCTGGCCGTTAAGTTTGGCACAATTCTTGGTGCATCCCATGCAACAAATGTACTTGATTCTTTTAAGGCAACTTTTACCTATGATTCTGTTATGACAACTGATACAGTTTTTGCCTGCAGCGCAGTTATCAATACAGAAGCTGCCGAAGAAATTGTAAAGGGAAACTTTGCAGCCATCGTCGCACCAAGCTTTACAACTGAAGCAAAACAGATTCTTTCAAAAAATAAGAAAACAAAGCTTGTGCCTTCTTTTAAGGTAACTAATATAGAACTTGATCTTCGCTTTATAAACGGCGGGCTTCTTGTTCAGACAAAGGATTCTACACTTTTTAATCAGTGGAAGGTTCGCACCAAAAACCGTCCGTCTCAAATTCAAACAGACGAAATGGTATTCGGAATGCTTCTTGTGATGGGAGCTCGTTCCTACTCTGCGGTTCTTCTTAAACAGAATTCTATCTGTGGAATCGCCCAGGGTTGTACTTCTGAAAAACGAGCAATCGATGGAGTTTTATTCGAATCAATGAAATTCCAGGAATATGCAAAAGGCGTTTACAGCGATAAGCTTGGAATAAGCCACGACATAGACACAAGCAATCTTGGAGAAGTACTTGTATGTGATGGAGCAATTCCATTCTGTGAATCTACCAAAAAACTGATAGACAGTGGTGTAAAAGCTGTTCTGCAGACTGGTGGAACTTCTACAGATGATGCATTTATAGATTATTGTAACGAACATGGTGTAGTTATGGTTTTTACCGGTATGACACATCTTTCATTTTAATTGATAACACAGAGGTTTTAAATGCTTTACTATCTTGGTCTTTACTTACAAAATTACTGGGGGCCTGCAAGACTCCTTACTTCTTATGCAGTGCTCATAACTCTTGCCTTGTATCTTGGTTTCATTCTTGCCTATAAACTGATTCCAAAATTCTATAACATTCTGCCACAGGATCGTGGTCGTGAATTCACATTAAAAGACAATGCCGAAGCCGCAAAAGGAAAACCAACCGGAACCGGAATCGTTTTCATTACTATTTTTGTAATAATCTGTTTTTTGATTTGTCCCATGAACTGGACCCGTGCTTCCATTGTACTTCTTACCTGGATTACAATGCTCACAGGCTTTCTTGATGATCGCAGTACAGCCAGCTGGGGAGAATATCTAAAAGGTGCTCTCGACCTGATAATCAGCGTAGTAACAGCATTTATTCTTTATTTTTCTATCAAACAGATTTCTCCGGATGGAATTGTTCATTTCTGGCTTCCATTCTTTGCAAATGAAGTTGCAGTAAATCCAGTTGTATACATAGTAATCTGTACCATCATGTTGTGGGCTTCTATAAATACAACAAACTGTACTGACGGTGTAGATGGACTTTCTTCAACTCTTGTTTTGATTGCCCTGCTTACTCTCGGTATTCTTTTCTACTTTGTTCTTGGTCACAAGGATATTGCAGCCTATCTTTTGATTCAGCATCTTCCGGCAGGTGCAAACTGGGCTGTATTGCTTATGGCAATGGCCGGAGTTGTAATGGGTTACCTCTGGCACAATGCCTTCCCAAGCCACTGTCTTATGGGAGATGCCGGAAGCCGCGCCCTTGGTTACTTTATCGGCGTTGGTGTAATGATTAGCGGAAACCCTTTCATCATTCTTGCAACTTCTTCGATTATTTTGATAAACGGAGGAATGGGTCTTCTTAAGGTTTTCCTTCTCCGCTTCTTTAAGATTAAAATTTTTGAAACAATCAGATTCCCTCTCCACGACCACATGCGCAAAAACCGCGGCTGGTCACCAACTCAGGTTCTGCTGAAGTTTATGATTCTACAGTTATTGATTACCTGTGCAATTATGGGTGTATTCCTGAAGGTAAGGTGATTTCGATACGCCCGCTTCGCGGGCACTCAATCACCGGTGGTTGGAGTAGTACGGTGCTAAAGCACCTATCGTATCGAAACAACCATTAAATTAGTTCGCAAAGAATTCGATTAAAGTTTCAGCATCTTTAATAAGATTCTCTATTATGCAGTATTCATTCGGCTGATGGGCCTGATCGTCGAGGGTCGACCAGACTACGGAGTCGATTCCTTCACGGCGAAGTTCTGCGCCAACGGTGCCGCCACCAATTCCTATGAATTTTGCATCTATACCATGAACTTTCTTAATGGCCGCTGCAAGTCTCTGGGCAACAGGTGCTGTAGTTGGAGTCGCAGGACTTTCTGATTTCTGAGGACTTGTATATTCCACTTTTACACCGTACTGGCTTTCTACTTCGCAGCAACACTTGTCTACTTCTGTCAGTACATCGGCCAGCTTGTAACAAGGAAGAATGCGGCAATCCATGCAGAAGGTATCTTCTCCTGGAATTATATTGATGCTGTCCACATTCTTTTCACGTTTTGTAGGCTGAAAGGTTGAATAATCCGGCTCAAAAAGCGGGTCACGGCGGTCAAATATTTTTTCAAGGCCGTTGAGTTTTAGAGAGAGAGCGCAGGCGGCGAGGCATGCATTTGCACCGCTGTCTGGGCGACTTCCGTGAGTCTGCTTTCCCATCACATGAACTTTCAGCCACAAAAGATTCTTTTCTGCAATTTCGATTGTACGGCCTTCGCTATCTCCGCCATCAGGAATCAAAACCAGGTCGTTTTTACGGAAAAGTGAAGTATTGTGAATCAGCCAGATTGCGCCATATTCACTTCCGTTTTCTTCATCGGCAACAAAAAGCAGTTTTACAGTGTGAGCCGGCTTAAGACCGTTTTTAATATAATAAAGAGCGGCAAAGGCAGCAGAACAAAGCCCCTGTTGATTATCCTCAACACCTCGTCCATAAAGGTGGCCATCTTTTTCAACAACCTGCCATGGATCTGTGAGCCAGAGCTTTGGGTCGCCGACAGGAACTACGTCCATATGAGCCATTACCCATATACGCTGAGAATCATCCTGGCCCGGAATTGTAACAACAAGGCTGGGACGAACTCCTGCACTTACACGACTGTCTGGAGCTTCAAAGCGTTCGATTGTGCAGCCATTTTTATCAAAATCCTTATCACGTAACCAGGCTTCTAGAGCATCAGCTTTCTTTGATTCCCCATCGCCACCACCTTCAGGGGCAATGGCAGGAATAGAAGTAAGAAGAGTTTCAAGTGCAACAATTTCGCGCTCGTTAGATTTCAGAAAATCGTGTGAAGATATCATATAAGAATCCTATAGTATGTGGTTTCGATACGACACTTCGTGTCACTCAACCACCGGTGGTTGAGTAGGCGAAGCCGTATCGAAACCACATTATTTGTACACTTCCCAGGTAGTTTTTACGAGTGTGTCTACATCAGAATATTTTGGCTCCCAGCCGAGAAGTTCCTTTGCACGCTTAGAAGTTGCATACAAACAGGCAGGGTCACCAGGGCGGCGCTCTACATCTTCTGCAGGAATTGCTTTACCTGTAATTCTACGTGAAGCTTCAATGATTTCTTTTACAGTTTTTCCCTTTTCTGTTCCAAGGTTTACTGTAAGGCTCTTGTCGTTCTTTGTAATATAATCCAGTGCCATAACGTGAGCACGTGCAAGGTCTGTTACATGAACATAATCGCGGATACAAGTTCCGTCGCGTGTATCATAATCATTTCCAAAAACCTTCATTCCCTCTTTCATGCCGGCTGCAACTTCCATTACGCGTGGCAAAAGGTTCTGAGGGTTCTGCTCAAGGCCGCGGATTTCTCCATCAGGATCATAACCGGCAGCATTGAAATATCTTAAAGCCGCAAAGCGCATTCCCTTAAGCTTGTCATACCAGGCCATAAAGCGTTCAATTTCAAGCTTAGTAAATCCGTAGTAATTTTCAGGATTCTTTGGATGATCTTCATCCATAGGAAGATATTCAGGAGCACCAAAAACTGCAGCAGAAGAAGAGAAAATCATTTTTTTGCAGCCATATTTTACAGCGGCATTCATAATATTAATTGTTCCGGTAATATTGTTTACGCTGTATTTTTCAGGTTTTTCCATAGACTCACCGGCAGCCTTAAAAGCAGCAAGGTGAACAAATGCATCAAAGCCCTGAGCAAAAGCAGCTTCAATATCTGCCTGAATCAAAATGTTTCCATAAATAAAGCCGTTCTTTGGAAAAAGATTGCAGCGAAGTCCGCTTGAAAGATTATCAAATACAGTAACTTCGTGTCCTGCCTTCATCATCTCTTTTACAACATGGCTTCCGATATATCCGGCACCACCAATTACTAAAACCTTCATAATGTCTCCTTATAATAAATTGCAAGGGCTACATATTCCCCTGCGTCTATTCTAACCCAGCTTGAATCAAAAAAAGTATATTCTTCAGAGATTCCGCTCTCTGCCAGTTCCAGATTTCTTTCTGCCTGATCACTGTTTATACCTTCACCCCGTAAAATCAAAAGCTCTTTTCCGTTTAGTTCCCCATCAGAGTGAATTATTTTATCTGTTTTATTGTGATAAGCTGCTTCTACCCAGTCAGGGAGTTTCTGTCCAAAGCCTTTGTATTTCCAGTCTTCAAAGAGTAACTTTTTCTGTTCTTGTTTTTTTTCTATATGTGTATCGCCCGCACTCGTTGTAGCGCAAGAGGCAAGTACAATTATAAACAACAGCAGTATAAGCGTTTTAACTAATGTTTTCATTACTGTTATTTTATCAGATTCAGGGTGCAATGTTAACCAGTCTTTTCAGGCACTTGAATCAGACTTAATTTTTGAGGTAAACTTGTCAAACTATGAAAAAATTAATTACACTTGCAGTTCTTTTTGTATCATCAATGATTTTGTTTTCTTGTAAAACACTTAAGGAAGTTCCAGAAGGTAAAACTTCTGCACAGATAATTCAGATGGGGCAGAATTATGCCGCAGTTTCTGATTATAAATCAGCAGAGCTCTGTTATAACACTGTAATTGACCGCTATGGTTCAGATGCGTCTATATATGTAGAAGCAAAATATGAATTAGGAAGAGCATATCTTTCTCAACATAAATATGACAAAGCATACAAAGTGTTTAATGAGATTCTTGAAATCTATGATAATTTTGGAGCTGCCCTTCCCGGCTCATACAAAAAACTCTGTAACATCAGCTTAAGCCAGATTCCAGAATCAAAACTTAAAGCAAAGAAGAAATAAATCTCTAAACCGACCTGCTGTCGCAGCTCGTTTTTTAACGGTTCTTCTATTTTAGTCGGCTCGCATAGCCTCGCC
>JAEDCY010000039.1 GCA_016293915.1 Treponema sp.
CTGTTTCATCATCAAGATTTGTCTGCTTAATAAAGTCTTTCTTTTTTAGAAGGAAAAGTTTTACTATAACTTCTTTTAAGTCTGCCGGTAATGTTTCTTCTGTAAAACCTGCATTATAATTCAGAAAGACAACATGACCTTCAAGTTTTGGATCTATAAATAAAATACGTTGTCCATCAATTACACAATTCGGAACACGTAGCTTTGTTGTCATATCAATGATATTTATCATTTCAGAAATGTTTTCGTGGTCTGTAAAAACCATACAGTCTTTTACTGTGTGTAATTCATTATAGTTTTTATCTTCGAGTGTGTAGCCCAAAAGCTTTTCAATGTAAGAAATTGTTGCTGCAAAGATTAAAGTATCAGTTTCAATTTCTTCAGCTTTAAGCTCTAATATTTTCTGTAGTTCTTCAAATGTGAATGGTTTCATATTTCTCCGTCATCGGAAAAGCGGGGCAAAGGCTAGTATAACCTCGGAACCTTCGTTCAGTCAAATACAAGGCCAAGCCCTTCGGGTGCTACGCAGCCTTGCATTTGCCTTCACTTCGGTTCGGGAATTTTCGCCCCCGCTTTCCAAAGGCAAATATTTGTATTTGTCTTTGGGTTTTATTCTGTTGCTGTTTTGAGCAAGACCATATTCTTTTTAGGACGAGTCACAAGGAATCCATCACGCTTGCGGAATCGCATAAAAAGCTCTCCATATTCGAGGCCTTCTGTTGTTTCGTCGAAGCGTTTGATTTCAATTCCTTTGCGGTTGCCGTGAATGATTCTTTTTGGATTCATAAAGATGGCAATCACGCTGTCAGCTTCAATGTCTGCAAGCTGCGGCATCAGACGACTTTCAACAACATCATATCCATCGATTCTTCCTGGCATTCCTTCACCTGGTTTTCTCCAGATTGGATTGTGGTTGTCGTCTTGAATGTTTGCGATATGATTGAGGAATGTTTCGTGCAGAAACCATTTGCAATATTTTCTTTCTTCCGGCTCAACCTGCAGCTCTGCCTTGCGGAAGTCGAGGTATGTGAGCTTTGATTCGTCTGTGCTCTGGATGCGGCATACTTCGGCATGAGACATATTCATTGCGCCTGTGAACGGGTCATCGTCTGCAATAAGGCACTGACGGTCAAACTCCTGACCATAAGCTTCTGTGAAATCTTCAAGGAACATCTTACCGAGGTCAACAAAAATATCCTCGCCGAACTCGTCAAAGAATGGAACATAGCCTGCAAGTGTATAAGCTTTAAGCTCTGTTCTTGTCGGCATGTTTGATTTCGTTGCGTCGATTTTCTGGCCGTATGAAGTCAGCCATTTCAATTCGATTCCACCACGATCTCTTTCTGGAATAAAGATTGAAGGCCCACTCATAGGGCGGTGGGTAACAAGATTCATCATCTGAGACTGCTTTGCAGCTTCCTGCATGATGGCCTCTTCATAGATTGGATTGATAAGATACTGGTCATTGTTTGCAAGATTTCCGATTGGTTCACCCAAAACGGCTTTTGATGGCACAAATCCTTTTCCGGTTTCCCAGGAGAAGTCTTTTGGATTGTTCCATTTTTCAGCTCTGATGTTTGGACAGAACTTAAGCTGGCCAAGAGTTTCTGCATCCTTGTTCCAAGCTGCGCACAAAGCTTTACCAAGATTGTAACATACGTCTCTGTAAGAGAGAGGTTTCATTTCGGTATCAGCTTTACGCATAAGATTACGAAGCTCTTTTACAGCTTCTTTGATTCCTTCAAGTTCACTTGTTGTTGCAGTTGTCTGACTGTCGGCAGCCTTCAAAATGCCAGCAATGATTTCTTCATTTTCATTGAAATATTTTGAAATCTGTTCTGGTGTTGCAGCTTCAGTTGGAACAAGAGTTTTCATATTCTCTAATTTTTGCTGCAGTGATACAATTACTTTGTTCAAGTTTTCCTCCTTAGGTAACTTGGATAACAGAGCTGTTAGCAGGTTCCAATTGTCAGCAGCTCTGTTTTTTATTTGCACTTCTAAGCCCGTGCCAGGCCTTTACTCAATTTGTCATAAAACGAGAGTTCCTCAGATTCCTGAATCACTTCCGTAATCTCAAGTTTTTTAGTACCGCTTGTGGCAAAAGGATTTGCCGGAACACAGCAGATAGAAAACTCCAGAAGTTCCTGTTTTCGGAAAATCAAATCGCATTCGCGGTCCTTTGATTCCAGAAACTCAACTTCCTCTGCAATAAATCCAACAGAGCCACAGCGTAAAGCGCCGGCCTTTACTCTCTGTCCGATACTCCATCCGAACTCGTCAAACTCTTTCGAGTTGAATACAATATCTCCCTCGAGCACTGTATCAGCCTTCATATTCTCCGCATATCCTATCGCAGGAATAGAGTAATCATGACTCCAGAGGATTACAGGATTCGCAAGATAGTTTTTTAAGTTCCATCCGGCAGGGTCAACTTTTTCAAAATCTCGATCTACATCAAAGGTGCTCATTACCCAATGAAATGAATCTTTCTGCACATCAATGCTTTTAAAAACTTCAACCTGAGGCGAAAGTTTTCCAGAATGTGTATTGTCCTTTAAGAAAGACAAAAACAGATTCTTGTTTCTGGAAAACTCCTTGTTTTCCACTCCGTCAATTTTTACTAACAACTCCAGCTCCTTAAGTTTATTTTTTCCAGCTGTTTATTCAGAACAATAAAATCTTTCATGCTCTCAAAACCGATTTTCTTTTTAAGTCTGCTGATATGAATACCAACAGCACCTTCGGATGCACTAACCAGCCCACTGATTTGTTTGATAGATTTTCCTTCCCCAAGATACATACCAATCGCAAGCTCCATTTCGGTAATCTCAGAACAATACTTGCGGAAACGCAAATGTTCGTTTGAATCCAGACTGTCTAAAACTTCTTCCGGAAAAATCTTTTCGACGGAAAAGATATTACGCAGCTTATTCACAAATTCTTTTTTGTTACGAATATTACAAATAAAGCCATCAGCTTTAAGGTCGTAAACTCGAAGACCAAAGAATCTTGAACAGTCTCCCTGCTCAACAAAAATAATCCGAAGCTTGCTGTTATAAACACGCAAAGCTGTCATTTTGAATCGAAGAACATAACTCAGAAAATACTTATCAAAAATGACAATATCATCTTCAGCACTCTTCAAATGATAAATGATGTCAGTATCATTTGAACCATCTACAATCTGCAGTGAAGGCATTGCTGCCTTCGCACAATGAGTAATAATTTCTTTTGTAAAATCATCACATACTGCAATTATGATTTTTCTCATTTTTGTACCTCTTTTTGCTATTGAGATTGTTCAACAGGAACCAATGAAGAAGCTCTGAACCAGGTATCACCCCCATGGTTTTGTATTCTCGCCACGTTTACGCAGAACATCATTAATGGTTTTCAAGCCGGCATTGATTTCTGCAATATCCCTGTTACTCTGGGCATCTTCTGATTCCTGTAACTCAGGTATAGAATCAAGATTAAATACGCCAGTTTCAGGCAGATTAAATCTTCTGAACAACTGCACCTCAAGAACCTCTTCAAAATTCTTAAGGAGGGGAATTAATGTATAGTTCCAAAAGGCTCTGTGCTGACTGTCTGTATCAGTACCACTTAAAGAACTCTTGGAATCCTGTATATTCGCCACTCGTGGAGGTATTCCATATTTCGCGAGCAGAGTATACAAGTTCCACTTTTTCATATCATAAAGTTTCAGAACATCAGGGCTAGAAAGTAAGCGGCTGATACTCTGTACCTTTACCCAACACAGCAACACGGTTTTTCATGCCGCGGCCATATTTCCTGTCCCAGGTCCTCGCCAATAGCTCTGCTTCAGCTTCTGTTAATACCTGGTCCGTCTTCAGTAAACCTTTCGGAACTCCTCCTTCTTTAAGCAAGCCTGTGTTTTGCTTTGCCGCAAGTAAATCCTGTTCAACCTCAAGCCCCAAACTTACCAGCGGACTTACACCCCTGTAGACATTCCATGGGTTCCAGTCCTTAAAATGAATTACCTCATCAGGAAGAATCATCAGCGGCCGTCCACTGCCTTCTTCCGTGTAAACCCATTTGGTAATTTTTCCGCCGTCAACGACATGCTGCATGTATCGCGGATTAAGAATGAAAATCTCAGTTGGAATCCCACAGACATAGTTTTCTCCGAACCACCAGAATGCTTCACCGTCCAGACTCCACCAGGCACAAGTCTGCTTCCATAAATCAAAGCGGCTCAGATTTTTATTTGGAAATTTAAAAAGATTAGCAAGAGCAGTGTCACGTTCTACAGTCCCATTTTTACGTACTTCAAATTCCGCTCTCGCAACGTTACGAGTTAAAATATCGATGCATACAGAAACCCAGGCATGTTGAAGATAAGGATCAGTGCATGTCTTTTTCTCACGCACAGAAAAGTCCTCAGCAACTGTCTCTCCATTGAGTTGTTCAAAACTTTGTAATTGTTTCTGCTGCTTTCTTCTGAATAAACTCACTTACTGTTTCCTAGATTATCGGTAAACCAAAAAACTTACGCCATTACCACGCCGCTGGTCACTGCGCTGAAGATTGCGTAACGCATAGCGTCCATGTAATGGTCATTTACTTTTACAATCTGATTATTCTCATCACGAGAGTAATCCCAAATCTCACCAAGAACGCCGGTACAGTCTTTGCATACAAAAAACTTTCCACGTTCAATCAATGCAATAATGTAATCAATTCCTGCATCCACAGAGTTATTAGCCTTAACACCTCCAGGTACTTCCTGAATTCTCTCGCCACCTGCCGGGTCACAGTAAGTAACAAAACATTCGTCATACCATCCCTTAGCAGTCTGGTTTTCAACGCTGGTCTTAGTTGTAATGTTGAATCCGCCATAGTCACCTATGACGTAAACACAGTCACCAACCCAGCCAACTTTCACAGCCGCAATATGAAGCCCAAAATCCTGGCCGCCAGTGTATTTGTCAAATTCAACCGGAAGCTTGTCTCGCGGAAGTATCATAGCCTCTTCAAACTTTTCGTAAACGATTCCTTCCGGCTTCACCCACAAACCGTCACGGAATCTCGCCCTCTGTTTTTCCGGCATGTTATCCAGAATGTCGCTGATGTAATCTTCATCAAGATTTTCAGCGTTATCCATCGGGTTCAAAACAGCAGAAGCATAAAGCTCTGGCTTATTTAACTTTTCATCAGTACGAGGTTCAATCTTCCTGATGAAAACTTTGTAAGCCCAGTGCATAGGACTGCACGGGTTACAGTCATAAAAGAACTTGTTCTTACAACCTTCCACCTTCATCGCAAGACGAGAGTAGGCAGTAGTAATAGCTGAGTAAGAAATCTGACTCACTTCGTTAAAGTAAATCGTCACATACTCATGACCCAGGATGCGGTCAACCTGTTCCTTGTCACCAAGACCGCCAATCCAAATCTCGCTACCATTCCACAAGGTAATCAAACCATCGTGTACGTTAGCCTTGTAGTTATTCGCTCCAATCGTTTTGTTAAGCCACGGAAGCAGAGTCTCATGCAGTACAGAACTTCTGGCATCCTTTGCTCGAAAGCGGCAAATCAAATGTCTGCTTCCAGGATATCTGCAGGCACGAAATATAATCGCCATTACAAGAACCGTAGTCTTTCCCGAACGTGAACCACCAAAAAGCAGAATATGCTTTGCAGTCGAAGCAAGCAGAGCCAGAGCTTTTTTCTGAACAGCCGTCGGCTTAAAGATTTCTCTCATAAGTCCTTAAAACTCTCAGCAAACGTAATCGCTAATTCCCCCTGAACAGGCTTTGCATTTTCCTTGTCCGCTCCAGTAATAAACGAATCAAGCTTTGCAGAACGCTCAAGCAAATCCATTGCGCCGTCAGCATTCAGGTCTTCCGGTTTCAGTGTCTTAATTCTTTTTTGAACAAGCTCGTCAAAGCCGTTCAGCATTTCCATCTGTCTCTTACGTCGTTCAACTCGTTCAGCTAAAATCTCCCTTTCAGTTTCTTTTGCAATATACGCATCGTATTCAGCAGCACGTTCATTCCAACGGAAGAGCCGTGCATAACGAGCCCAAGAGCCATACTTATTCGGCTCAATTCCGTTCAGCTCAAGACAGGCTTTTATACTGCGCTTGTAGCCCATAGAACGGAAAAGGCAGAAGGCCTTGAATGCCTTGGAAGATTCGCCTTCCAATTTTTTCTCCCAGGACTTCAAAGCTTCTTCTGTCTGAACAAGTTCACTGCTGCTGGTACAAACAGTGTCCTTTTCTCCCACGCCTAAAACCTCCTTTGCCCGATTATTTATTTACAACGCAACTTACGTGTTCTGGTTCATGAACAGTGCAAACCATACTTCCAAGCCAGTTATATAAATCCGTTTTGCGAAAAATAATGTGTCTGCCATAACTTACATGCGGAATCCTTTTTTCTCTTGCTAGCCGGTAAACAAAAGTTGTACTGAATTTCAAGTAAGCCGCAGCTTCTTCAACCGAAAGCAACTCCATGTTTTCTTTTTCAGTTTCGTCCATAAAAATCTCCCTGGGCTTTTTACGCAGAGCAAAAGAGCATAAAAAAAAGCCACAACAGTTTTCTGTTATGGCTTAATGATAAATCCAAAGTGTTAAGCAAAAAGGTTTAGGATTTTTAACCCAGAGGTTAATTTTTCTAAACCTTTTCGCACATCAGGCAGAAATAATACATTCTTTCCAGGCATCCTGCATAATGCTTCGCATATTATTCAATTGCGTCATAGTTTCATGGTCAGCATAATGCAAACTCATAGAAGCACTCTTATGACCAAGAATAGCCTGTACATTTTTAATATCAGTTCTTTGTGCAAGAAGAGTAGCACAGAAGTGACGCAGACTGTGGAACACAATATTTCTTTCCTTGCGTTGTTCTTCGCTAATTCCAATTTCACTAAGAGCCTCATAAAAACTGTCCTGATAATAAGCAGGTCTGCAAGGAATCTCAGGTTTCACGTTACTGAAAAATACATAACTCAAATCAGAGTAATTAGGATTAAGTCTTGCTCTGTTCATAAGCTGCAAGAGAAGCTCACGAGTAACAGGAACATCACGCTCTTCGGTATTCTTAGTAGACTTCAAACCGTCTTTTTCATTCCAGCTGTGACGGATATGCAAAAGTTCTGCCTGCATATCAAGGTCACAAACTCTAAGACCACTAATCTCTCCGGCACGCAAACCACAGTAAGCCGCAAGTTCAAAAGCAAGTTTTCCAAGATGGTTTCTCCAGTCAAGATTCAAAAGAGAGCGAACTTCACTTTCAGTCGGAATGTCACGCTTTTCATTGCTGATACCATAACGCTCTGCACCAGCCATAGGATTAAACGAAATCTTACGCTTATCAAAAAGATATCCAATTGCCTTACTTCCACAAGTAATAGCATGGTTTACAGTAGAGCCCGAAAGACCTTTCACCGTGTAGAGGTAAAAGAAAAAGTCATCAAGTTCATCCTGTTCCAAATCCTCAACAAGCTTGTCAGGTCCAAAGTACGGAAGCCAGTGATTCTTTGCAAGACCCTTCATAGCATCAGTATGCATACGTGAAAGTTTTTTTTCTTTGGCAAAGGAACGTTGAAGAGCTTCAGACTTATCATAATCCCAGAAGTTAATTAAGAACTCAGCAAGTTTAATGTCAGATTTTTTCGGAGCTGGTTTTTCAACAGAAACAGGAGCAACAGTTTGGACAGGAGTGGAGAGAGGGGCAGAAGCAACAACAGCTGCAGAACCAAGCTTATCAGAAAGCATTAAAGCCAGAGCACGCACATCAGATTCAGTAAGGCCGTCAATAATGCCTTTTAAGTTTTTGGAAGAAGAAGACTCAGGAGAAAGAAATTTGCGGGAATTACTACGAGCTTCCGGACGACCGTTTTTTACCCAGTCCGCCGCAATAACAGTTGCTTCTACCTTGTCCTTACAGTGGGTACTTTTAGTTGCACCTTTAAGACCTGAAACAGGATCAATAAAAACAACATTGTAATAACCAGATTTGTTTTTGAAGAGATAGAATTGACGCATAATCGCCTCCTGTGTGGAAAGCGAATAGCATTGGCAGTTTTACAATAATCGTTACTACAATTTTTACTACAATCATTACTACAATCGCAGTAAAACCAGAATCGTCGTAACGTTCTTTCTAAGTAAAACCAAACTTCTGATAAGATGATGATTATGCCTAATTCCTTGTAACACAAGTATTTGGGCATAAAAAAAGCCTTTCTCGTAAGAGAAAGGCTTTAGCGGCTGCTGCAGGTTTTGCCGTTACGGTCGCAGACCTCCTGTCTGCTCCCTCCACGGCGCCTTCGTTCGCTTGAGGGCACCTCCTGTGCCCTCATCAAAAAAAATGCTGCGCCATTGCTCGCATTTTTTTTTGACCGCTCACTTCGTTTCAAAACCTGCATCAGCATTTTTATTGTTTGATTTCTGAAAATAATTTAGGTTAAAAAAAAAAGACTTTCTGAGATTTCAGAAAGTCTAAAAGCGGCTGCTGCAGGTTTTGAACCTGCGACACATGGATTAACAGTCCATTGCTCTACCAGCTGAGCTAAGCAACCATCAGTTCATTGCTGAACGTGAATATTAATATATAGAAAAACTAAAATACTGTCAACAGTGAATGTAACTTTTTTTTATAGATTTTTAATTATTTTTTTGAATCTGCTGAATAAACGCGGATTTGCGGACGTACAGGAAAGTATTCCATAATTTCGTAAAAATCCTGAGCCTCTGCTTCCTGAATAAAATTGTATTCCTCCAGATACCAGTATGCGCCTGAATCAGTTTCCAGGCCACTTTGCATCAACATTACAGTACCTGAGTTTGAACCTGTTTCTGTCATTTGTTTTTGAATCCAGCTGTTTTTTATATCACGTACAATTCCTTCGTTTGCCTGAATATGGCCTAAAGCTTCTGTAATATTCTGTATGGCAGTTTTATATTGAGCATCAAGTTCTTTAGTGTGTGTAACATTTTGAATTGTTATTGAGCCAAGATTAATTCCTGCTACTGGCAGTTGCACGGTAACTGTTCTTGAAGAATCTGTTTTAGAAAGAAGTGTTCCAAGATAACTTAAAACCGCATTGTAAAGAGCTGCTGCTTTTGTGCCTGCTTCCGGTGCTGTACCCGCGTAAATTACCGGATCAAGAAATTCGGTGGTGGGAATCAAAACTGCAGGTTGCGGGCCTGCTTTTTCGGCAGGAATATCTGTGAGGAAGGTGTGGTTAACTTTTACTGTCAGATCTCGTTTTTTTGCGGTAACAGAGGGCAGGGATGCAGTTTGTGAGCCGGTTCTTGTTAGAAGGCCAAGCGATTCGTCCAGGATGTGAGACAGATTATTATCAAGATTTCCTGCTGCGTAGATTGTATAACGTGTGGCATCAAGCAGGGCAGGGTATGCGGCCAGTATTTTTTGATAATCAGTATCCAGAAGAATTTCTTTTTCTGCTTCATAAATATTTGCAAGAGGGCCTTTCCCAAAAACAGATTCAATCATTTTTGCATACATCTGATTTGAACTGGTTCCGTTTTCCAGACGTTTTCTGTATTTGCGGGAAGAGACAACTCTGTCGGCATCTGCAGGCGCAATTTCTCCGTAAATAATTGCATCTGAAATAAGGCGGCAGACTGCAATTGTATCTGTGCTGTCAAATTCTATTATAATCTGACTGGAAGAAATTCCGGTCTTGGAAGTTACATAAGGAGCTCCTGTCAAAAGTCCCTGCTCCTGTCCAGCAAGAAGTTTTTTTTGAATCAGGCCTGCAAGAAGATTTATCATCACTTCTTCAAAACCATTATCATCATTAGAATTATATTTTCCACCTCTTATTGAAAGTAACAAAGAAGTCTGTTCTGAAAGAGGATTGTTTTTTGAGTAAAAATGAATTCCATTTGAAAGCTGACTTTCTGAAATGGAATCAAGATTTTTCTGATAATAATTATTGTCTGCAGCATCAGCCTTGATTGTATAAAGCTTTGTCTGCGGCTGAGTTTCTGATTCAGTTCGCATTTCTTTGAACATTGTCTGCACATACCAGGAAGAATTCTTTTCATTGATTTCTTCAAAGCCGGCAGCCGTATAAGACTTTTTATTTGCCTTATAATCTTTGCTGTTTATGATTATGAAAACAAAAGGCTCTTCGCTTTTAAGTTTAGAAATGCTTTCTGTAAGGCTGTTGTCACGAAGCTTTTGATTCCGGCTCATAAGCGAAAGCGCCGTCTTCGATTCAAAACCTTCCAGATTTGTCTCCTGTTCCTGGTAGTAGGGTTGAACTGCCCAGAAAGACGAAAGTGTTTTCATTAATTCTGCTGGAATTGCGGCATTACGGTTCAAACTGTATGCAAGTTGATTTTTTGCATATTCAAACTCTTCCGGGCGGACAATTTCCGGAATCAAATCAAGCTGCTTCAAAAAAAGCGAAGCCTGCTTAAAGGAAGAAGTTGCTGCTGCGGCTTTTTTGTTTTCCGGTGGCTGCAAAAGAGTTTGAATAATCAAACGGGAACTGTCTTTTTTATGTGCTGCTGAAACATTTATGTATTCATCACCGGGGATATTTAATTCTTCAAAACTTAAAACCTGCTGCTTAAAAAGAGAACTTTCATAACCAAGTGCAAGTGCCATCAGGTCGCTTTCTTCTATATCGAGCATTGTATATTGAACTACAATTTGAGTGAGTTCCGGCGAAATTTCATTTGAATGAAAAACATATTTTCTCTGTTTGTTTACAGGAACAGAAGGCTTTTCAACTGGTGTTCTGAAAGAGGAATAAAATCTGCCAAAGCTGTTACGCAGCATAAGAAGGGTTCTGTCTGCGTTTATGTTTCCGCTTATAAAAAGTGCACTGTTTTTAGGTGTATACCACTGTTCGCTGATCTGCTTGAGAATGGTTCGTGCTTTTTTTTCTGTAGTTTTTTTGAAAAGAGGAGGGTAAATTCCCGAATCATGCTTCCAGGGAGCTTCTGAAAAAACTCTGGAATCTATGGCGGCGTTTATGTAAAACGACATAGAGTTTGCATTATCGCTGACTTCTTTTTTCAAAGAATTTAGTTGAGAACCTAAAAGATCATCAGAAAAATCCGGGGAGAAAACTGCATCTGAAAGGCGGAAAAGAATATCATTTACTTCTGAAGGGCTTGCTTCTATAAAATAACGCGAAGAATCAGCATTGCATTGAATATCAGAAAAGTTGATTACAGGATTTGCGGCCTGAATGAGTTTTGAAAAAAGCCTGAAAAAGCCGCAGGTACTCTGTGTCTGCGAAGAAAAACCTGCCCGGCAGGTATATTCAATATGAACCTGAGCATCCGAAGAATCTTCCAGAATAAAAACCTGCATGCCGTTTTCGAGAGTATATTCCAGAGTTTGATTTACCGGGGCAGCAAAAAGTCTTGAGGTAATGAGAAAAAATAAAGTAAGTGGAATAAAAAATCTTTTTCCAAACATTTTGTTAACAATACCATAAATACATAATAATTGTCACACGGATTTGGATTTTGCTACGCAAAATCTTTTTAGACAGCCCCGAATCCGTGTGCCAAAAAAAGTTTATTGCTCAGTTTTTGATTATAGGTTAAACTATAAACTATGGTAAAAATTGAGTCACCGGTTGACTATTCATCACAAAAAATCCCTGAAGAATTGTTAAAGGGCAAGCGCCACCTTACAAGTGCCGAAATTGAGGTGCTTGTGAAAAACCTTAATCATAACGAAGATCCTAGCTGGAATAATTTTTTTGTTGATGATTCTGAGGGTGGTTTTGATCCAAGCCTTATACATCTTTCTTTTTTCTCAGGTTACATTATTCTTGGAAAAATTCAGCATGTAGTTTTAAAATATAATGACCTTCGTCTTGGTTGTGGCATCCGCCGCTCAAAACTGAGTAATGTTGTTGCCGGAGATTTCTGTGTTATCCGTAATGTTTTTTATCTTGATAATTATCGTATCGGTAACAGGGTAATCCTTTTTAATATCAACGAAATGAGCTGTACCTGCCATGCAAAATTCGGAAACGGTATTCTAAAAAACGGCGAACCTGAAGAGCACCGTGTCTGGATTGGAGTTGCAAACGAAAACGAAGGAAGAAAAGTACTTCCTTTTGAAAGCATGATTCCTGCAGATGCTTATCTCTGGTCTCATTATCGTGATGATCCGGAGCTTTTACGCCGTTTTGTAGAGCTTACTGAAGTGGGTGTATCTCATGAGCTTAACACCTTTGGTCTTGTTGAAGATGATGTTGTTATCAAAAATGTAAGTATTGTAAAAGATGCTAAGATTTGTTCTGCAGCTTATATAAAGGGTGCCTTTAAGCTTAAAAATATTACAATTCTTTCCAGTGAAGAAGAGCCTTCTCAGATTGGAGAAGGTGTTGAAATGGTCAACGGCATTCTTGGCTATGGCAGTAAGGTTTTCTATCAGGCGATTGCCGTACGTTTTGTTATTGGCCGTAACTGTCAGGTAAAATATGGTGCCAGACTTCTGAACTCTGTGCTTGGCGATAATTCAACAATTTCCTGCTGTGAAGTTTTAAACAATCTGATTTATCCTTTCCATGAGCAGCATCATAATTCTTCCTTTCTTATTGCTGCAACTGTTATGGGGCAGAGTAATATTGCTGCCGGTGCTACAATCGGAAGTAATCACAACAGCCGAAGTCCCGATGGTGAAATTTATGCAAAGCGAGGCTTCTGGCCAGGTCTTTGCAGTGATTTTAAACATAATTCGCGTTTCGCATCTTTTGTACTTGTTTCAAAGGGAAGTTATCAGTATGAGCTTGATATTCAGTATCCTTTTGCTTTGGTTGCTCCCGGAAAAGATGGTTCTTCAAAAATCTCTATTATTCCTGCCTGGTGGTTTATGTATGATATGTTTGCCATCACCAGAAATAAAAATAAATTCCTTAAGCGTGATAAACGTGTAAAAAAGATTCAGTATATAGAAACAGATCCACTTGCGCCTGATACGATGCAGGAGATTATGATTGCTCTCGATAGATTAATTGGTCTGACAGCAGGATATCTGAAATCTATAGACAGTGAATACATGGAAAATAAAACTACTCATGAAGAGCAGTATCAGGCCGCCAAAGACTTCCTTCATCAGAATTCTGAAGCAGAGTTTACTCTTGAAGACCCTATCTGTCAGAAGAAGTTTGGTGCAGTAATTTATAAGCCTGTGCAAGCTTATAAGATATATCGTAAGATTGTAAAGTACTTTGCAACCCGTACACTTATGGATTTTTGCCAGTCTTTGAATCAGGAAATGCTTACTTTGGATCTTGTAGAACGAATCCGTAAGCTTCCTCTTTACACTGAATGGGAAAATGTTGGTGGTCAGATTATTCCATCCGAAAAAATCAAAGAGCTTTTTGAAGCTATAAAGAATGGTACTGTAAATAACTGGGAGTCTGTACATCAGTTTTATAAATTCTGTGAATGTGCTTATGAGCAGTATAAAGTTCGCTATGCACTTTATCTTCTTGAACAGCTTTATTCACGCCCAATCGAAGAGTTTTCAGTTGATTTATACCGTAATATTACAGATGATGTTTCAATTGTTGCTTATGATATTTTCAATGCTTCGCTAAAATCTCGTGAAAAAGATTATAAGGATTATTACCGCAGTATGGTTTATCATAGTGAAAATGAACTGAATGCTGTAATTGGTCCTTTGGAAGATAACTCTTTCCTTCGTCAGCTTCGTTCAGATACTGAGGAATTTACAAAGAAAATCCGCGAAATTTTCGTCGGTTTGACTAAGTAGGGGATAACCGTTAAAATTATAGGATATGAATGAGAAAACTTTACTGCCGATAAGGCTTGGTATAGATGTAGGTTCAACGACTGTAAAGGTTGCTGTTTTAGATGATGATGATAAATTAATTTACGGCGACTATCAGCGTCACCGTGCAGATATCCGCAGCACGATTATTGCTGTTGTAAATAAGGCTCTTGATTTTCTGGAGTCTAATGTTGAAGGCGGTGCGGCTCGTACTATTACCGCCAAGGTAACCGGTTCGGGCGGACTTTCTGTTTCTCAGTGGCTGAATATTCCTTTTATTCAGGAAGTTATTGCCGCTACTACCTCTGTAAAAAAACTGATTCCTCAAACTGATGTTGTAATTGAGCTTGGTGGTGAAGACGCCAAGATTACTTATTTCCGCGGCGGTGTAGAGCAGCGCATGAATGGTACCTGTGCCGGTGGTACTGGTGCCTTTATAGACCAGATGGCAGCTCTGCTCGAAACTGATGCTATGGGATTGAACGAGCTTGCAAAAGGCATGCAGCAGATTTACCCGATTGCGGCCCGCTGTGGTGTATTTGCTAAAACTGATATTCAGCCTTTGATTAATGAGGGCGCCCGCCGTGAGGATATTGCGGCTTCTATTTTCCAGGCTGTAGTTAGCCAGACAATTTCGGGGCTTGCCTGCGGTAAGCCGATTCGCGGCCATGTTGCCTTTCTGGGCGGACCGCTTCACTTCCTGGATCAGCTGCGTCAGCGCTTTATTGAAACTTTGAAATTGAAGGATGATGAGATTATTGTTCCTGAAGATTCCCAGCTTTTTGTTGCTTCTGGTTGTGCCTTTGGTGCTGAGCGAAAATTTACGGTGGTTGAGCCTGTCGAAACTACTGCAGATAACTTTAAATTTCCTACAATCACTGAGTTCCGTGAAAATCTTAAAAATCTTGTTGGTGCAGAACTTTCTGAAGTTCAGCGCCTTGAGCCGCTCTTTAAAAACCAGGCTGAGCTGGACGAGTTCCAGGTTCGCCACTCTGAGCAGAAGGCTAAACGCGGAGATTTAAAGAAAACTCACGGACCTGTTTTCCTTGGTCTTGACTCCGGTTCTACAACAACAAAAGCTTGTTTGATTGATAAAGACGGCCGCATTATCTGGGACTTCTACGCTCACAATCAGGGAAATCCGGTTGAGCTTGCAGTTCAGGTTCTTAAAGACCTTTATGCCCAGCTTCCTGAAGATGTTTATATTGCCCGTGCAGTTTCAACCGGTTATGGTGAAGCACTTTTCCAGGCAGCCCTTGGTGTAGATTCCGGTGAGGTTGAAACTATCACTCACTTCCGCGCTGCAAACTTCTTTGTTCCTGGTGTTGAGTTCCTGCTGGACATCGGCGGTCAGGATATGAAGTGTCTCCGCATGAAAGACGGTGCAATCGTTTCCATTCAGCTCAACGAAGCCTGCTCTTCTGGCTGTGGTTCCTTCCTTGATAACTTTGCCAACACAATGGGCATGGACGTAAAAGAGTTCGGTAAGATTGCTTTGATGGCACAGAAGCCTGTAGACCTTGGATCCCGCTGTACCGTATTTATGAACAGCCGCGTTAAGCAGGCTCAGAAGGAAGGTGCTTCTGTTGCAGATATCGCGGCTGGTCTTTCTTATTCTGTAATTAAAAATGCCTTGTTTAAAGTAATCAAGCTTCGCAAGGCTTCTGATATTGGTGAAAAAGTAGTAGTTCAAGGTGGTACCTTCTTTAATGATGCCATCCTCCGTGCCTTTGAAAAAATCGCAGGCGTTCAGGTTTACCGCCCGGATGTTGCCGGCCTTATGGGTGCTTATGGTTCTGCCCTTATTGCTTATGACCAGTGGCAGGATTTAATGATGCCAAAGCCTGGTGAGCCGGAAGATACTGTTCACGATGTTCGTTCGAACATTGCAACTCTCGAGCAGCTGGAAAACTTCCACGTAGACCTTGAGCTCCGCCGCTGCGGTAAGTGCCAGAACAACTGTCTTCTTACTATTAATACCTTCTCAACCGGAGACGAAAAACGTACCTTCATTACAGGTAACCGCTGTGAAAAAGGTGCCGAGCTTGAAGGTAATGTAATTGACGCAAGTAACAAAAAGAATACAGGACTTGATGAGGACGATGCAGGTCCGCTTCCAAATCTTTTTGAATGGAAATATAAGAGACTTTTCAGCTACGTGCCTCGTAAGCCGGAAGATGCTCCAATGGGTGATGTTGGTATTCCTCGTGTACTTAATATGTACGAAAATTACCCGCTCTGGTTTACCTTCTTTAATGAACTTGGCTTCCGTGTAATTTTGAGCCAGAGGTCAAGCCGTAACGTTTACGAAAAAGGTCTGGAGACAATTCCGTCTGAATCGGTTTGTTATCCTGGAAAAATCAGCCATGGTCATGTGGTTTCACTTTTGCAGCGTGGAATCAAATTTATTTTCTATCCTTGTGTTCCTTATGAACACCAGGAAGATAAGGGAGCCGGAAATCATTATAACTGTCCGATTGTAACAAGTTATCCGGAAGTTCTTCGTAATAATGTTGATGAACTCCGCCAGGATCCGACTGTTACTTATATGGATCCTTTCCTGCCGATTTACGATAAGACCCGTCTTGCTGAACGTCTTTGCGAAGAGCTTTTGCCTAAGTTTGAAAAGCTTACCCGCTCACAGATTTTTGATGCCGTAGAAAAGGCCTGGTCAGAACAGGAAAAATTCCGTGCAGAGGTTCGCCAGAAGGGTGAAGAGGCTCTCGAAGAAATTATCACAAAGGGTGGAAGCGGTATTGTACTTGCCGGTCGTCCTTATCACCTTGACCCGGAAATTAACCATGGTATTCCAGAGATGATTAACGGTCTTGGTCTTGCTGTCCTTACAGAAGATTCAGTTGCTCACCTTGGAAATATTGAACGTCCGCTCAGAATTATTGACCAGTGGGTTTATCATAACAGACTTTACCGTGCTGCTCAGTTTGTAAGCGAAATGCCTTCGCTCGAACTTGTTCAGCTCACAAGCTTTGGCTGTGGTCTTGATGCCGTAACAGCCGATCAGGTTGATGAAATATTGCGGGCAAAGAGCCGCATGTACACTCTTATCAAAATTGATGAGGGAAGTAACCTTGGTGCTGTTCGTATCAGAATCCGCTCTCTTATTGCCGCTGTTAAAGAACGCCGCCGCAATAAGGTTAAGGTTGTAAAAAAATCTTCAGCTTATAATCGTGTTGTATTTACAGAAGAAATGCGTAAGAACTATACGATTATTGGACCTCAGATGTCGCCGATTCATTTCCGCCTTTTGCAGAAGGCTTTCGGTGCCTGCGGTTACAACTTTGTTGTTCTTGATGCTGTAGATCCTAAGGCTGTAGAAGCTGGACTTAAATACGTAAATAACGATGCATGTTATCCATCTTTGCTTGTAGCCGGACAGATGATTTCTGCGCTCGAAAGTGGAAAGTATGACGTTGATAAAGTTGCTCTTGTTATTACTCAAACAGGTGGTGGTTGTCGCGCAACAAACTACATCGGCTTTATCCGCCGTGCCCTCAACGACGCTGGCTGGGGCCAGATTCCTGTTCTTTCTTTGAGCGCCCAGGGCTTCGAAAAAAATCCTGGTTTCAAAATTACATTTCCGGTAATTGATAACCTTGTAAAATCGATTATGGTGGGCGATGTGCTTATGCGCGTTTTGTACCGTACTCGTCCTTATGAGGCGGTACCTGGCAGCGCTAATCAGATGTATGAAAAATGGAATGCCCGTGCCGAAGCACTCTTTAGCAAAAAGGTTTCATGGCATAACTATCATAAAATTATGCGCGATATTATCCGCGACTTTGACAGTCTGCCTCTTAAGCCAATTAAAAAGCCACGTGTTGGCGTAGTTGGAGAAATCCTTGTAAAATTCCACCCGACAGCAAACAATCAGATTGTTGAAACAATTGAACGCGAAGGTGCGGAATGTGTAATGCCTGACCTTGCAGACTTTTTCTTCTATTCATTCAGTACCGGAATCTTCCGTCACAAGCAGCTTGCTTTCCCTTCAAAAACAGAACGTAATGCAAGACTCCTTGTCTGGGGCCTCGAGCTTTACCGAAAGAAGATGAAGAAATATCTGCGCCGCAGCCGCCGCTTCGAAGCTCCTTCTTCAATTTATGATTTGATGAAGGGTGTAGATGATATCGTTCAGATTGGAAATATTACCGGTGAAGGCTGGTTCCTTACTGCTGAAATGGTTGAACTTATTCATGAAGGTGCGCCAAGTATTGCCTGTGTTCAGCCTTTTGCCTGTTTGCCAAACCACGTTACCGGAAAGGGTATGATAAAAGAGCTTCGCCGCCGATTCCCTGATGCAAATATCAGTGCAATCGACTACGATCCGGGTAGTTCTGAAGTTAATCAGTTGAACCGCCTTAAGCTTTTGCTTTCAAATGCACCTGTCGGACGCCATCCGGATGAGATGGATGAAAATATGATTCGTATGCCGGACGGAACTCTTGTAGAAGCAGAGATTCGTCTTGCAGCCGGAGCAACCGACACAGACCCGGCCGGTGAGACTATGAAGTCATAAACCGTTCGACGAGGGGAGGATAAATTGAAAAAATTACTTTGTCTGATTACGGCATTATGTATTTCGTTTCCATTTTTTGCCGCTTATAACAGGCTTGGAATTCCAGATTCTTCAGAAATCCGTTCAGGACTTGAAGAACACTGGTTTGTTGCCCCTTTGTCTGAAGTTCGTGCCAACGCTCCGGAAATCCGTGCTAATGATAACGGAGAAAAGTTCCAGATTCGTCTGGAAGAAAATGATACTACCTTTAATATTTTTGTAGCACCTCGTGCTGTAGTAAAAGTTAATGTTTTTTCTGATAAAGGTATGTATACCGAAGAACAGGAGCTTTATCCTGGTGATGTGGCTGGAAGCTGGGTTCTTATCCGCGATAAACGAAACGGAAAAGCTTTACGCATCCGTTATTATTTTCTGAAAAACAGCGAAGTTTTTATTCAGTTTACTCCTCAGGGAAAAATTGCCCTTGCTGATCTTGTGATTTTTGGTCATTATGCAGCCCGCGGAGTTCCAACCGGAATGCCTTTCGAAAAATTCTATTCGGCTTCTTTTGAAGACGTAATGACAATCACAGAAACAAAACTTCCCTGGAATTATGTGCTTTCTGATCCAAAAATGTATCACAGTATGAAGCAGATGTGTGCTGTAATTCGGGAAAAGCTGCCTTCAATCACAAGTGTTGCTGATGCAATGTATGATGAAAACAATGAACTTGTACATATTTCCACGGGAAAAAAGTTCGAAAAAGCCGAAAAATCAGATGTGCCGGAAAAGAATCTCTTGCTTTCTTCTGCCGGATTTGTTAAATGGATAGCAGACGGGCTTGTAGAGCCTGTTTCCGGCGGAATGATTATGCGGGATCCTCTTATAAAAGAAACTGTTCAGGTAAAGGACAATGGAAGACAGGGAATCCTTTCTCAAAAATATGATTTGTTCTTTTCGTTGAACTGGGTAAGAAATCTTGCTTCGGCTGTAGTTTCTGTTTATGCGGGAAAAACATATCTTTTTAATCAGTCTGGAGTTGATGTTACGGTAAATCCTTTTGCTTCATCAATTACTGAAAAAGGTGTAGCAAATACTGTTACCTTTGTTGAGAATTCTGGTTATACAGTTGCAGTCCTTAATTCACTGCTTTATGTGCTTGCAAGTACCGAGCCGGGTACTTTGTATTTTGGTGCAATCAGAGGTAGAGACAGAACTGTTTCGCCTGAAATTATGGCCTTTAATGAATGTGTAGCATTCTTTCCGTATTTTCAGGATGACGGTGGATTTGCCTGCAATGTTTTTATGAATGGAAGGGAAATGACCCTCGAAAATTTCTGTTATTATTACGCTGATGATTTTGTTTATCTTACGCGCGTGAAATCTTCAGAGAGGTTCTTTCCTAATTAGCCTTATATGAAGAAATTTATTATTGCTTTACTTATTCTGATTACGGGAACTTTTGTTTTCGCAGCAGACAATGTTATTGATGGCAGACCGGAAACCTGGCTTAGGCTTGCTATAGAAGAATTTAATCAGAAGAATTTTGAAAAGGCCGAAAGTTATTTATCAAATATAAATAACCAGACCGATTCTGATATTAAGATTCTTCGTGAATTTTATTCTGCTAAAATACTTCTTGAAAAAGACGTTTCTGCAGCTAATGCTTCTCTTGCTGAAGAAAAACTTCTTGTAATCGAAACTGCTGTAAAAAAATCACAGATTGAAAATCTCAATGATTCCTTTTATTCAACTCTCCTTCAATGCAAATTCAGAAATGAAAAATGGAACGAAATTCCCCTGGTTTATAAAAAAATAAAAAATCCCGGCCAGGATTCGATTTATGTTCTTTCATCGTATTATTACAAAAAAATGCAGTACGAAAAAGTTGATCCTTCCTGCGGGGAATTATATGCGTCTGCTTTGTGTAAGCGCGGTTTATATGAAGAAGCCTGTGTGGAATATGATAAGCTGAATTCTTATTCTTCTGATTATGTAATGGCTTTGTTCCTGTGCAGTCGTTTTGAAAAGGCTTATGAAATTTCTTTACAGGGAAATTTTTCTGAAAGTGAATATATGGCAGGCCTTTGCTGTATAAATCTCAGAAACTGGGAAAAGGCTTTAAAACATTTTGCTTCGTATATAACAAAAAAATCTTCTGATAATTCTTTTGTGCCGCTAAGTTTGTATTATAAGGGTTATGCAGAATACAATCTTGCAGAGTTTAGAAACTCTTATGCTTCTTTCCTGCGCTTTACAATGGATGCTCCAGATAAGCAGAATCTTTATGTTCTCAAGGCTTATGAGTATGCTGTAAAATCTGCCCTTCAAAATAATGATTTTAAGAGTGCAGTTTTGCAGGCAAAAAATCTTGTACGTTATTCTCCGGAAGGTGAGCAGAAACAAAAGGCTGTAATTTTATGTGCAGAAATTCTTGCAGATTATAAAAGCTATGAGGAAGCGGTTGAACTGCTTGCGCCATATACCGGCTCACACAACGATTTTGCCGCCCAGACAATTTTCATGACCGCGGAGATTTATCAGCGCCAGGAAAAACTTTCTCTTGCCGATGAATCTTACCGCCGTGTTTATGAGCAGTTTCCAAAATCTTCTTATGCAGAAGAGGCTATGTATCGTTCCGGTGAAATCTATTATTCACATGAAAAGTATTCTGATGCCTACAGCAGATTTACAAAGTACATTTATAAATATGCTTCCGGAGATTTCAGTGATGCAGCACTTTTTTACGGCGGAGACTGTGCGCTGCGGCTTGGTGAAATTGACCGGGCGATAATGTTTAATAAAACTTTGCTGCAAAAATATCCTGCAAGTGTTTATTGTTATGGTGCAAATAAGATTTTGCTTTCTGCCTTTTACCAGCAGGAAAATTATTCTCAGGCTCTGGAAGTTGCAAAGCTTATGTTAAAGAATTTTGCACGGCAGGCTTCTGATGATGGAATTGAAAAACGGGTTATTGAGCTTGAGAAAATTGTAAAAGGAACAGACCGTCGCATAGCTGAAAAAGAAACAGAGTTTTCAAAGTTAGGTGAAGATAACACAAGAGAGGGCCGTCATTGTGGAACTGAGCTTGTGAAATATTATGCCGAAAGTCTTTACACTCAAAAAGAAGCTTTTGAGCTTGCTTCACGCCTTTTAAAAAAGCAGACTGAAGCTGAGGCTGGGGATGCTGCTGTTAATGCAGAATTTATTGCTGATTATAATCGTAAAAATGGTGAAAATAAAAAAGCCGCAGAAATGTATCTTAAGGCTGCAGAGTTTTATAGAAGTATGAAAAACTCTTCTGGAGCTGCAGCTTCACTTTATGGAGCGGCAGAGGCTTTTGCGGCTGACGGTTTTATCGGAGACGCCCGCGAAACGGCAAAGCTTCTTAAAGAGTTGTATCCGCAGAGTATTCAGGCGGAACGGGTAGACCGTGTAACAGGTGATGCACGAAATTAAGTGGAGTCTGGTTATGAAATTGTTTTTTAGGAAGATTTTATGCAGCTTATGCTGTATTTTTATAACAAGATTTGTTTTTGCAAAGGATATTGAACTTCCCGAAGTTACAACAGTAATTACTGGTGGTTCAGAACAGGCAGGTAAAGATGCTCTGCCTGATTTTAGTGATGCTCTTTCGGGCGAAAAGAAAAGGGGTAGTGGAGACATAGAGCCTGTGTTGCCGGAAGTTGAAGTTCAGGAAGAAGAAGAGCCTGTTGAAGAACAGGTGGCAGCACCGGAGAAAAAACTATACCTTGAAGGAATTCTTGGTGGCGGTTACCCGACATTTTTTAAGGGAGATATTTCTCTTACAATGAATCCGGAAGAAAATCCTTTTCAGGTAAAGCTCTTTCATGATTCTGCAATCGGGTATGCAATGCATTCTCTTACAGACGGATTCAGTGACCGTCTCACACAAATAAATATCGAAAAATCCTACAAAAAAAATAATTTTAGCTGGAATGCAGGCGGAAGTTTCCAGACTGCTGCAGACGGGCTCCAGGGAAATGTGCTTTCGAATGGCGAAAAGATAAGTCTTTTAAATCGCGATACTTATAAAGCAAACGGAAATATTTCTTATGAATTTTCAAATGGTCTTTATACAGGTCTTACTTCAGATGTTGCATTTTATAACCGTTATGCCGACAGATCCTGCTCTGCTATTCCTGTGATTGCATATCTTGCTCTTGAGCCTTCTGCATATTTTCGCTGGAAGGGATATGGCTTTGATACGGGTATAACTGCGGCTTATTCTTTTGGAACAGAGTTTACTGAGCTGCCTTATAAAAACGGACATCGTGCAGAGTTTTCTGTAGACCTTAAGTGGCAGAATGATTATGTGCGCTTGTACGGAATTGCTTCGGCTGTAGTTGGAAACCATCTTCTTGAGAAAGCAGTAATAGTTCCTTTTACAGCAGGAATTGATGTTTCCTTGCCAGTCAGTTTTTCTAATCGCCGTGCAGACCTTAGCGCAGAAGGTGGAATAAAATCTTATAAGCCTCACATTTATGAGCTGGAAGAAAAGTATAAATTTTCTGAAATAAATTTTAATCCTTCAGAAACTTCAGACTGGTATGGAAAACTTAATCTGATTTTTCCTTTCAGAGAATCCTTTACAGGAAAGGCAAGCATTGAGTATTATCACACAGCTTACGATAACGGAGTATGGCAACCTGATTTAAATAAAGAAGTCAGCGGCTTGTATTATATCCGGCAGAAGGAGCATCAGCTTTTGATAACTGATTTTTCTCTTTCCTATACGTATGAGATTTTCAGCATAAGTGGAAGCTGGCATTCAAACTGGCTTGATATTCCGGCTTTTGAAAATAATCATGCAGTAAAGGTTGAACTGGGGCTGCAGGATTCAAAAGAAAGATGGGGAACAAAGGTTGATGTATTAATCAATATTAATTCTGATTTTGGAGTTCCTGTTTTGAATGCAGAGGCCTTTGTAAAAGTTACACCTTCACTGAGTGCTGCTGTAAGTGTAAATGATATCATAAAACTGTATAAGGGCGAGACTCGTGTTTATGCAGGAAAATATGTTGAGCGTGGTGGTTCAGCTGCCTTGCTCTTAAAATTTGTTTTCTAATCATTTGTCATTACCGGGTTTACCACGGTAATCCAGGAGGAAATATGTTTCAGACATTAAAATCTGGTGGACCATTGATGATTCCAATTATCATCTGTGGTGTGATTGCTACTTTTATTATTATTGAACGATGTATTTATTTTTATAACATCAATAAACGTGACCAGAAGCTTATGAGCGATCTGGATGGTTCAATGGCTGCAGGAAATTTTGAAGCCTGTGCCGTTGCCTGTGCTCAGGCAGACACTCCGCTTTCTCAGGTAGTAAAGAAGGCTATGGATTGCCGGCGTTATGAAGAACATGATTTACGAGAAGCGGTAGAAGCTGAAATGGATTTTGTTGTTCCACGACTTGAGCATCTTTTGACTCCGCTTGGAACAATTGCAAATATTGCGACTCTTCTTGGATTGCTGGGAACTGTAACCGGAAATATTAAGGCTTTCGGAGTTCTTGGAGCCGGCGGTTCTATGGGAGATCCTTCGCTTCTGGCTGGTGCAATTGCAGAAGCTCTTGTTACTACAGTTGCAGGTTTATGTGTTTCTATTCCATCTGTAATTTTTCATAACTATTTTGTTTCCCGTGTTAATAGAAGACTTGTAGAAATGGAAGCCAGAGTTACTTCTGTGCTTTTGCGTTTGACGGGTTGTGTCCGATAAATTGTGGTTTCGATACGATGCTTCGCATCACTCAACCACCGTTGATTGAGTAGGCTGAGTATCGCCTAACCACCGTTGATTGAGTAGGCTGAGTATCGCCTAACCACCGTTGATTGAGTAGG
>JAEDCY010000040.1 GCA_016293915.1 Treponema sp.
CTTCCGTTATCCTTCCTTATGAATATGAGCATGAATGTAATTTGATTTTGAATCCCCTGCATGAAGATTTCAAAAAAGTATTTATCAACGAAGTTCATGATTTTTCTTTTGATGTTCGGTTGATGTGAACATCAATTCAATATAAAAAACAGCAGAGCCGTGTGACTCTGCTGTTCAGGTTTTATATGACTTTTTTGTTTTTTAATGAATCGGTTCGGCCTGTGGCCTTGCAATGACGGTTAGCCGAAAATTGGTCTAACGCGATTTACAGTATCACAAGCTGCAAGCTTTGCGATGATGTCATCGGTTACAACGCCGTCTACATCGATGATGTTGTAAGCTACGTCGCCGCGAGCCTGGTTGATGAATGAGCTGATGTTGAGCTTTGCTTCACCAAGAATTGTTGTGAACTTAGAGATTGTATCAGGAATGTTTTTGTGGCTGATACAAAGACGAGTTCCGCCTGCCGGAATAGGGTTGTCTGTAACAGTTTTTGGGAAGTTTACAGAGTTTACGATATTTCCATTTTCGAGGAAGTCCTTGAGCTGAGCAGATGCCATAATTGCACAGTTGTCTTCTGCTTCTGGAGTTGATGCTCCAAGGTGAGGCATACAAACAACCTTTGGATGATTCAAAAGTTCTTCTGCTACAAAGTCTGTGATGAGGCAGCTTACTTTTCCTGAATCCAGGGCTGCAAGAATGTCTGCATTGTTTACAAGACCACCGCGGGCAATGTTGATAATTCGAACACCGTCCTTCATATTCTTGATAGAAGATGCATTAATCATTCCCTTTGTGTCGTTTGTCTGTGGAACGTGGAGTGTTAGATAATCACACTTCGCATAGAGGCTATCCAAAGTCTCAGCAATCTTTACTTTCTTATCAAGCTTAAGAGCAGCGTTTACAGAAAGGAATGGGTCGTAGCCCCAAACGTCCATGCCAAAGTGGAGAGCAAGGTTAGCAACCATAGCACCAATAGCACCAAGTCCGATTACGCCGAGAGTTTTTCCCATCAGTTCAGGACCAACAAACTGGCTCTTACCTTTTTCTGCCAGGGCAGGGATTTCGTCTCCCTTTCCTGCTAAGCCGTTTGCCCATTTGTTAGCTTCGATTACAGGGCGGCTGGAAAGCAAAAGTGCGAGGAGAACAAGCTCCTTTACAGCGTTTGCGTTGGCACCAGGAGTGTTGAATACAACAACGCCCTTTTCTGTGAGCTCTGGAATTGGAATATTGTTAGTTCCGGCACCTGCGCGGGCAACAGCCTTTACATTGTCAGAAAGCTGCATGTCGTGCATTTCTGCAGAACGTACAAGAATAGCATCCGGATTATTGATTTCAGATGCGATTTCATAATTATCACGGTCGAGCTGGTTTAAGCCGACGCTGGCAATTTTGTTTAATGTCTGAATTTTGAATGACATGATTTATTTCTCCATAATTTATTGATTAGCAATTAGCTATTAGCTGTTAGCGGTTAGCTTTGTAATTGCTAACTGCTAATAGCTAATTGCTAATAGCTAATTGCTTGTAGCTAGTTCTCTGCAGCGAACTTCTTCATAAACTCAACGAGAGCCTTAACTCCGTCGAGAGTCATAGCATTATAGATAGAAGCGCGCATACCACCAACAAGGCGGTGACCCTTGAGGTTTACCAGTCCTGCAGCAGCAGCGGCTTTTACGAACTTGTCGTTGATTTCCTTTTCTTTTGCGGCAGCGGCTTCGTCGTCTGCGGCGTGGTCACTGTACTTTGTGAGGAATGGAACGTTCATCAAGGAGCGGCTTCCAACCTCAGTTGTTGCGTGGTAGAAGTTGCCTTCGTTGTTGTCGAGGTAGTTGTAAAGGTAATCAGCCTTTTCCTTGTTGCGCTTGAGCATTCCTTCTGCTCCGCCGTTTGCTTCAATCCAGTGTAAAACTTTTCCAAGCACGTAGATAGTGTAGCATGGAGGAGTATTGTACATAGAATCATTATCAGCATGAGTTTTGTAGCAGAGCATAGTAGGAGTTCCGGCACGGCAGTTTTCGGGTTCACAAATTAAATCTTCGCGGATGATTACGAGAGTAACGCCGGCAGGAGCCAGGTTCTTCTGAGCACCAGCAAAAAGCAAACCGAACTTGCTAACGTCCAAAGGCTCACTCAAAACGCAGGAAGAAATATCAGCTACCAATGGGATGTTTCCGCAGTCAGGAATGTACTCGTAGTGAGTTCCCATAATTGTGTTGTTGAAGCAGATGTAAGCGTAGTCATAGTCGCCTTCAATCTTTTCAACCCTTGGAATGTAAGAATAATTCTTGTCTTTGCTGCTTGCAATAATATCAACATCAACGCCAAGCTTTTTAGCCTCAGCAGCAGCCTTCTTTGCCCAGACACCAGTTTCGATGTAAGCAGCCTTTCCAGTGTGAATGCCCAAATTTTCAGCAACCATAGCAAACTGAGTAGAACCGCCGCCCTGAACAAAAAGCACCTTGTAGTTATCAGGCACGTTCATTAATTTGCGAACCATAGCCTCAGCATCCTGAATGATTGGCTCATAAGCCTTAGAACGGTGGCTCATTTCCATTACCGACTGGCCTGTTCCATTGTAATCCATCATTTCAGCTGCACAAGCATTCAAAACCTCTTCCGGCAGGCAGCTAGGTCCCGCACTAAAATTGTACACTCTTGCCATACATCGACTCCTTTGTCTTTTATTTAGCTGTTAGCTATTAGCCATTAGCAGTTAGCTAGGAGGGGGAAGTCTCCCCCTCGCTCCAGCCCGCGCTGCGGTCTTCCGCTACCCCTTCTAGCGGGGGACACCCCCGCAACGCCCCCGTTTAAACGGGCTAATGGCTAACAGCTAAATGCTAATTGCTTATAATCTTCAGAGAATTCAAAATACTCAAATTCTCAAGCTTAACATTTTCAGGAACTCGCAAAACCGAGTTCGTCATATTTACAATCCCCGTAATTCCAGCCTTTACCAGCCTGTCGCACATAACCTGTGCATCCTTGTCGGCCACCGTCAGAATCGCAAGCCGGATATTTTCTTTTTTTATTACCCAGCTCATTTCTGTTGCAGGGTAGAGAGGGAATGTAGAGCGGAGAATCTCAACGCGGTTTACGTTTGAGTCAAAGCCCGCCTTAATCTTAAAAACGCTTCCTTCGGTGGTTGCGTCATCAAGCAGGGCCGCTCCAAGTCTGTTCAAGCCCAAAATGCAACAGTTGACTTCTTTAGATTCAAAGCCGAGTGCCAGACTTATTGCTTCCTGCAAATCGTCTTTAAGGTACCCGTTTGAAATTCCTTTGTTGTATCCAAGCAGCCAGAGGTCGTGACGAATCAGCGAATCTTTCCAACCGGTAATCTCACTGATCTGCACCGAAGTTATTTTTTTGCTCTGCCAGCTTTGCAAAAGATTCTGCAAAATCAGCATACGTTTTCTGGTTACTTCTGGAAGCTCAACAATTGCGCTCATTATAGGCTTTCCCCCTGTCTTGTGGAATTGAATTTCAGAGACAAAAGTGTGAATTTTGAGGAAATCTTATCAAAAAAGCGTGAATTTTGCAAATATTGTTAAAAATCTAACAATAATGTAATTAAAAGAACTGGCAGAGGCCGGCTTTGCTTGCCGACAATACGCTAATTATTTGGGAAAATATATTTTCATACCAGAACGGTGTTTGGAACATCTTTAAGGGCAGAAGAAAGAACCGGAGTGATTGTAAGCAGGATAAAACCAATCAGTGTTTCTTTAATATCCAAAATATGCAGCTGAACTAGAGTAACCCAGCTCACAAAAAAAAAGCAGAAGATATGGTTAAAAAAAAGAGGACCCGGAAAAACTATAAAAACCGGACCCTCAAAAAAATTAGGAGGCAAATTAATTAACGTGCGTAAGCAACTGTGATTCCAGGTGTAATCTGTGTCTCAAAGTAAGACGCAACCTGTTCCTCGAACAGCTGATCAAGCATCTTCTGGTATGACATGATTTTACCAACATAGTTCAAAGTAGACTGTGGAGTCTTGTTTGAACGAACACGGCCTGTTCCCGCATTGTACATTGCCAATGCAGAAACCTCGTTTCCGGCTGTGTTCAGGCAAAACTTAAGATGCGACATACCATATTTTGAACTAACGAACGGGTCAAAAAAATCTGTTTCCGAAAGAGCGGGAAAGGAGTTGCTGTTTAACTGAAACAAGCCCCGATCAATCGTTGTGTTCGCATTCCTGTTCGTTGCGTTCGTATTATAATTACTTTCTGTATGCGCTAATGAAAACGCAAGAGAAAGTGGAATATCATTTTTTTCAGCTTCTGTAAGAATAGCCTGAGTTACCTCGCGGCTTCCAGTAATCTGGAAGTAGAACCATTCTACTGCTGTACGTGATAACGGCTGACGGTAAAGTGCAAGTCCGCTATCGTAATCGTCTGTAAGACGATTTAAAGAAACTTCAGAAAAATAATCCTGAAAAGCTGCTGAAAGCTCTTCTTCGGTTTCCTCAGACAAATCTATTATTGTCAAAGGCTCAGCTGTTACTGGCTGAACCGGTTCCGATGCATTAGGCAGTAACAAATATACAAGAACAGCAGCAGATGCTAAAACAATGCACAAAAATGCAGTGAGGAACCATGTACCCGCAAGTCTGTTCTGTTCATGTTTAGACTGCATAACTTTTCCCCTTGCTCTCTCGTAGTTGCGCTGTATAATGCCACAAATGAAAATTTAAATCAAGAGATTTTTGAAGAAAATTAGGGAATTTTAGCGAAAATTTACATTTTCTTCGCAAATAATGCGGTTTATTGCGGTACGTTACAATCAGTATACCGCAATGTCATCTGATAGAGGATTTTCTGCCTTAGTGAAATAGATGTACTGTGCATGCTTTATGGCAAGAGTGTCCATAAAAGCCTGTTTGTCTTTGAGTTGTGGAACAAGCTCAAGACCGGCAACACTTGTGCAGTCTTTTACGCGGCGAGCAGTATGATTATAAGCATTTATAAAAAGCTCTTCGTCTTCCGGAGATTCGAGAGGCTTATCTACAACTGGAACAAGTACGGCAAAGCTTTCTGAAGTTTCCATGGCTTTCAGCTGCTCGCGGAGGGAGGCCAGATATTCTTCGTTGTAGGCTTCTGGTTCGAGTTCTACTGTACTCCAGGGAATGTCAATTCTTTTAAGGGTAGAGGTATCAACCTCAGAATTATCTGCTATTTTATAAAGTTTCTTGTTTTTTACTGTAAAAATCGGGTCGAGTTTCATGTGCCATTCCTCAAAATAATTGTCATTCCGAACTTGATGCTGACCCCCTTCGCAGCATAGCTGCTCGGAGACTCGCTTAAAATGCTCCACTGGAGCATTTTATCGGCTTGCAGCCGTCGCTCCCTAAGTTCAGCATGACGTGTGTGTTTGCCAAAAAAAAAAGACCTTCACGCAGGGCATAAAGGTCTTGAAAAATCAAATTTATATAATCCTATTCAGTAAGAATGCGGATTACTTCAGCCTTATCCTGTGTATCAAGAATTTCCTGACGCTTTTCAGGGCTCTTGAACAAAAGACTTACTTCAGCAAGGAACTGAAGATGAGGACCAGTCTTGTTTATTGGAGACAAAGTCATAATAAAAATGCGGCATGGTTCCTGATCCAATGAGTCAAAATCAACAGGATTATCAGAAATACCAATGCAGGCAACCAAATCTTTTACTGTGTCAGTTTTTCCGTGTGGAATAGCGATACCGTGCTTCATACCAGTAGACATCTTGCGCTCGCGGTCCAAAACACATTCGCGTGCAGCATTCTTGTCTGTAACCTTACCAGCTTTGAACAAAACATCAATCATTTCATCTACGATTTGTTCTTTTGTTGTGCCTTTTAAGTGAAGGTTTACTGTGTCTGTTGTTAATACTGTTCTTAAGTCCATATTTTTATATTATTTCCACTTGCAAAACTTGTCAAGGGTAAAACTACCCATAAATGAAGAAAATGTTATAAAAATGATGAGGACAAAGAATTGTCATGCTGATTAAGAAAGCAGCTTCTGAATGAAACTAGATGTTTACAAATGGATTCCAGAAACGGCTTCCGTCAATATAGGTCACAAACAGGGCAAGACCAGTAAAAAGTATGGTGAAAATAATGACAATCCAGTCTGGAGTTTTGAGTTTCTTTGCAGAATACCAGGTACGGCCTTCTTCTTTCCCAAATCCACGTAATTCCATAGCGTTACTTACAGAATCTATTTTTTCCATGCTGCTGAAAATCAAAGGAAATAAAATAGCGCTCATATTGAAGAGGCGGGAAAAAATGTTTGCTTTAGAAGACATTTCAATTCCACGGGCTTCCTGGGCATTTTTGATTTTATTGAAATCTGATTGAACATCAGGAACATAACGCAAAGAAATTGCAACTGAATAACAGACTGTGTAGGGTAGTTTGATTCTGTTAAGACTTGCAGCAAATTCGCTTGGATTTGTAGAAGTAATAAACATAAAAACAGAAGGTACAATTGTACAGTATTTCAAAATAATATTAAGTTCATAAAACAACTGTTCCGAAGTCATAAAATATTTTCCGGCAATATGAAAAAGCTCTGTCCTGCTGTCATAAATCTTACAGCCTTCAAAAGGCGAAAACAGAAAAATTGCTGTAACATTCAAAAGCAGAAAGACAAGAATGAAAATAAAAATTGAGCGAACCTGTTTCCAGTCGGTTTTTGAGAGTTTAAAACAGATTATGCTGATGACAAGCATGGCTGCAAGAACTCGGGTGTCGTAAGTGAGCATGCTGGTAATTGTCCAGAGGAGAAAGAAAATCAGTTTTGTGAGACCGCTGAGTCTGTGGATAAAACAGTCTTTTTCAACATAAGAAATTATTTTTGCCATAAAATTACGCTTCCTTTTCAGCCTGCTTTCTTTGATTCCGTTCGTAGTAGATAAAGGCGTCTACCAGAGCAGATGGATTTTCAAAACCGCACTTTACCGCTAAATCATAAAGACTTGTCTTTTTAAGGCTTGCTTCTTCTGTAATTTTTTCATCAGTAAGAATGTTTGAGCTTTTGTCATCTGCTATTATGTGACCGTTTGATAATACAATTGCACGGTCTGTGTATTCGAGCATAAGGTGCATGTCGTGAGTAATCATGATTATTGTAATTCCAAGTTCGAGGTTTAACTGGCGAAGGAATTCCATGATTTCTGTGTAATGAGCATAGTCCTGGCCGGCAGTTGGTTCATCAAGAATTATTACTTCCGGATTCATAACCAGAATTGAAGCAATTGTAACACGTTTTTTCTGACCAAAACTTACGGCATTTACAGGCCAGTTTCTGTAAGGATACATACCGCAGATTTTCAGCGCATTGAAAACCTTTTCTTTTATTTCATTCTTTGGTATTTTTCTGGCGGTAAGACCAAGAGCTGTTTCATCATAAATTATTGATTTACAGATCATCTGATTTTGATTCTGCATTACAAAACCAATCTTTTCGCCACGCTGTTTTATTGAAAAATCAGAAATTTCCCGGCCGTTCAGAAAAATCTCTCCGGAATCCTGTTTGTTAAAACCACATATTAAGGAAGCAATTGTTGATTTTCCGGCTCCATTAGTGCCAACAAGGCTTACCATTTCACCTTTGTGAATTGCAAAGCTTATGTTTTCTACAGTGTTTGATTTTGATTTATCATAGGCAAAAGAAACATTCCTTAATTCAAGGGCAATTTCTTTTGAAGTTTTTACTGGAGGAACCTGTATCTGTTTGAACCAGTTTTTCAGTCTTTCTTTATAAGGCTTCAGATTCATTGATTCAATACTTTCGAGCTTATCCTGAGGTTGCAGCTTGCAGCCGGCATGTTTAAGTGCGGCTATATAAAGCGGCTCTCTGATTCCTTTCTGTGGAAGAAGGTCTGTGCTCAAAAGTTCGTTTGGACTGGTATCGATGGCAATCTGGCCGTCTTCAACTACGATAATTCTGTCGACTTTTTTGTATAAAACATCTTCGAGGCGATGCTCGATTATTATTACGGTTTTATCACTTTCGGAATTGATTTTATCTATAAGAGAGATAATGCGCTTTCCGGCTGCGGGGTCGAGATTTGCAAGGGGTTCATCAAAAAGAAGAACTTCAACGTTGTCTACAAGAATGCCGGCCATCGAAACGCGCTGCTTTTGACCTCCGCTCAAGGTTCCCGGCACGGCTTTCAAAAGCTTTTCTACGTTTACAGTTTCAGCTGCCTCCAGAACTTTTTTATGCATTTCTTCTGTGGGGGTATTGTCATTTTCCAGAGCAAAGGCAATATCTTCTGCAACTGTGAGACCAATGAACTGACCGTCTGTATCCTGTAAAACAGTTCCAACATGTTTTGAAATTCCAAAAATGCCTTCCCTGGACGGATTTTTTCCACAGACTGAAATCTCACCATCGAGCTTTCCGGCATAAGTAGAAGGAATGAGTCCGTTTATGCATTTTGCTATGGTTGATTTTCCAGAACCGGAAGAACCGATTATTAAAACTTTTTCACCCTTGTGGATTTCGAGATTTATATTTTTAAGAGTAGGGGTTGATTTTGTACGGTACTGGAAACTTACGTTTCTAAAGCTGATGATAGGTTCCATTTTGAACTGATTATAACAAGAATAAGATTGCTGTGTCGAGTGTGAAAGAATGTGGAATAGAGGGCGGAATCCAAAAAAAAGCGGCCTCTGCTCTGAAAATAGGAGCAGGGCCGCTTATAGATTTATATAAATTTATTCTTCTTCTTTTAATGAACCAGACTTTGTTTTGATTTTTGAATAACCGAAAGCAAGAAGGCTTCCGAGAATTGCTACAATCACAAGGTTTGTAATGGCAGCAGTAATTCCCTGAATGAATACTTTGTTTGCAGGTTCCTTGTAGATTACAATATCAAGAACAGGGGCGATTAAAGCCCATGCAACTAAGTTTGAAAGAATCTGAACAAGATTAAAACCAAGGCACTGTTTTACGGCAAATCCGCCTTCTTCAATCGCATATTTTTTTGCAAAAAGACCAACAAGTAAACCAAAAATTGCATCCGGGAAAACCCAAGACCACCAGACACTTCCGTAGAAAAGAGCATCACCCAAAGCATGTCCAATCAAGCCGATTGCAAATCCTGCTACAGGACCAAAAACTGCTGCAAAGAATGTGAGAACAGCGGCACGTACCTGCAAAGCTGTATTAGGAACGAAACCGATTGGAATCTGAACTGTTGTCAATGCAACAAAAATTGCAGCACCAATACCGATTGCTACAACCTGACGAATAACTGATTTTCCTTTGTTATCTACCATAATAACACCTCTTTTGTTGTAATACCTACTCGTTAAGTAGGAAATAGCTTAGTTAAACTATAGAATTATACAAGCGAAAGGTCAAGTCTCGAAATGGCTTTCGCATTATAAACGCTTATCCGTAATGTTGGCGCGAAGGAGAGGGGCGTGGTTCAAAAACACTCTTTTTGTGGCTGCTGCGAAGCGGCAGTTCAATAGTTTCTATACCACAAAAAGCGTGTAGCGCATTATTGCGCGGTTTTGAATCACGCAACCGTGACTGGGAGCCATAAATTCGAGATTTTTGTTTATAATACGGAAGCCCTGCTACTCAACCACCGTTATATTGTATCACCTCAAATTATCTACTATACTATTAGCAAGAGGTAATACAAATGGCTACATGGTCTAATGCTGATTCTCTTTCATCATGGAAGAAATTACAGTCACTTAAAGGTATGGTTTCTGTTGCAGATGAACTTTCTGGTTCAAGTGCTGCAGACAGAATTGCAAAATATTCTATTCCTATGGGCGGCGCACTTACATATAATTATGCCGCTAAACAGGTTAATGAACAGATTCTTAAAACTCTTAGCGAGCTCGCAGAAGAGCAGCAGCTTGTAGAAAAATATCAGGAGCTTCTTGATGGTGCTGTAATCAACACTGGTGAGAAGCGTATGGTTTTGCACCAGCTTACACGCGGTCAGCTTGGAAAAGATGTAATGGCTGATGGCGTAAACAAGCGCGAATTTTACATTAACGAGGTTCGCCGCATTGCTGAGTTTGCAGACAAGGTTCACTCAGGAGAGCTCAAGAACGAGAAGGGTGAAAAATATACAAGTGTTTGTCAGATTGGTATTGGCGGTTCAGACCTCGGTCCTCGCGCTATGTACCTTGCTCTCGAAAACTGGGCAAAAAAAAACAATACATTTAAGATGGAAGCACACTTCATCTCTAACGTAGACCCTGATGATGCTGCAAGTGTTGTTAAATCTCTCGACATTTCTAAGACAATCTTCATTCTTGTTTCTAAATCTGGAACAACTTTGGAAACTCTTACAAACGAATCTTTCGTAAAAGACTTTATTAAAAAGGCCGGCTGTGATGCAAGCAAGCACATGATTGCTGTTACATCAGAAACATCACCTCTCGCTCACAACCCTGACTATATGGCAGCCTTCTATATGGATGATTATATTGGTGGCCGCTATTCTTCAACTTCTGGTGTAGGCGGAGCCGTTTTGAGTCTCGCTTTTGGTCCAAAGGTGTTCCAGGAATTCCTCGACGGTGCCGCAGAAGAAGACAAGCTTTGTCTCAATAAAGACATCACAAAGAACGCTGCTCTTATGGACGCCCTCATTGGTGTTTATGAGAGAAACGTTCAGGGCTATCCTGCAACTGCAATTCTTCCATACAGCCAGGCTCTCAGCCGCTTCCCTGCTCACCTTCAGCAGCTTGATATGGAATCAAACGGAAAATCAGTAAACCGCGATGGCGCACCACTTAATTATGTGACTGGTCCTGTAATTTTCGGAGAGCCTGGAACAAACGGTCAGCATTCATTCTATCAGCTCCTTCACCAGGGAACTGACATCATTCCTCTCCAGTTCATTGCCTTCCGCGAAAACCAGACTGGCGAAGATGTTGTAATTGAAGATTCTACAAGCCAGGTAAAACTCTGCGCAAATGTAACTGCTCAGATTGTTGCTTTCGCATGCGGTAAGAGCGACGAAAATCCAAATAAGGCATTTGCCGGCGGACGTCCATCAAGCCTGATTTACGGCGCACAGCTCAATCCAAAGAGCCTCGGAGCCTTGCTCGCTCACTACGAAAACAAGGTAATGTTCCAGGGCTTCGTTTGGAATGTTAATAGCTTTGACCAGGAGGGAGTTCAGCTTGGTAAGAAGCTTGCTAAGACTGTTTTGAGCGGCAACATGGAAGGAGCTCTCAAGGCTTATGCCGGATTACTTATAAAGTAATTGTCACACGGATTCGATTTTGCTAACGCAAAATCAGGAGTATTTGGTATGCTGCTTCACGAAGAATAAACTGGTAAAATTCTTAACGTCTGCTTTGAGGTACATAAAGAATTAGGTAATGGCTTTCTTGAAGCAGTATATCAAGAAGCTCTGGAGCTAGAATTTAAAAATCAAAATATCCCTTATGAACGGGAAAAATTACTTCCTATAAGCACAGGTAATTAATTATTTAAAAGCATCTTCTAATGAAATCGGATTGTTAATTAATTTTGGTACTAATTCATTAAAGTGGGAAAGAATTTCCAAAATTGAAAAATAGAAAAATCGTTAAATTTTTCGAATCCGTGTGACAATATCGTGTTAGTTTACAAATCTTGTAAAAAATGCATAAAAAGTGTATATTTATACATTATGAAGGAACGTCAGTCTCGCCTTAAGGCTATTAAAAATCTTATCAAAAATAATACTATCGAAAGTCAGGATGATCTGCTTTCTCTGCTCACAAAGGAGGGCTATGAGGTTACTCAGGCAACTCTGAGTCGCGACCTTAAGCTTTTGAAGGTGGGCAAGGTGCCGGATGGACAGAACGGCTACAAGTATGCTCTGCCTGGTGAAGATGAAAACGGCGAGAATGAGGCGATTTACGTTCAGGATTTTCTGCGCGGCTACGTAAGCATTGATTTTTCTGGAAACATTGTAGTTATAAAAACTTTCCCCGGCCACGCAAACACTGTCTGCAATGCAATCGATAACCTCAACATGGACGAAGTTCTCGGCACTGTTGCCGGTGACAACTGTATGTTTGCCTGCCTCCGCGAAGGAGTGACAGGCGAAGAGTTCATGGAAAAACTTAAAAAGCATATACCGGGCATTGAGGATTGACGGTTGAAAATGTTTTTTCAACCGTCAAAACAACCTTGTCAAGGCCTTGAGCGAAGCGTGCCTTGACGAGGTTGTATTGAGGACTTACGGTTGAAAAATTACTGTGCTGTGTTATAATCTAACTATAAGGAGGCGCAGATATGATAGTTGTTTCTTATGCAGATTTTTCAGCAGATATGAATAAATATCTTTCTGAAGCATCCACTTATGGTTTAAAAATTCTTCCTCAAAAAAAAGAACGAAGAAAATCACGTAAACATGAAAAATTTGTTCAGGCAATAGATGCTGCTTCTGGAATTATTCCGTCTGATATTGATGTTGATAAAGCAAAGACAGAGTCAATACTTAAAATATGACACAGAGAGTAACTGTTGAAGGATTTGTTGCCGCATTTAAATTGCTGAAAATTTCTAAAAAAGATATAAAATATGCATTTTCTGGAGTTATGAAGGATTTCGAGGATGCAGTACAGGCAAAATGTGCTAAATCACACAGAGTCAACTTGATTATAACTAGAAATATTAAAGATTTTGTAACCTCTCCTGTAAAAGTTGTGACGCCGGAAGACTTTCTGAATAAATAAATGTTTTATAATTTGAAAATATTGTGCATGGAATCTCGCAGGATTTCATGTATCAATGCCAGATCAGTCTAGTTGTTTTTATCTGTTTTTTGAGTTAAAGTTGTCCCATGCAATTTACAAGTACAAGAAATAGTAATTTAAAGGTGAGTTTTTCTCAGGCAGTGCGGGATTGTATTCCTGATGACGGTGGTGTCTTTGTACCTTCTTCAATCGAAGATATGCGCCGCTGGATTTATTATATTGATGAAACAACATCTTTTGCTTCTATCGCGGGTTCTTTGACTTCCGCTTTAATGCACGAAGAATTTTCTCCTATTATTTGTGAAACTATTGCAACTGCGGCTTTTCCTGTTGAGCCGGTTGTGAAGCAGCTCGGCGGCAGTCTTTTTATGACGGAAATGTATCACGGTTTCACTGGCTGTCACCGCGATTATGGAGTTTCCTATCTGGTATCTTATCTCGAAACTACTTTGCAGCTTAAGGGTGGAAAGGCCGTTTTTCTTGATTTTACACATGGTGGTCTTGGAGCTCTTTTGTCAAAGATTTTAAAGGGCAAGAAAAATATTAAGGCTGTTCTGGTTTATCAAAAAGGAACTGTCCGTGGTCTTGATGAAGAAAGCCTTGTCTGGAACGGTGGAAATATTTACCCGGTCGAAATGGAAGGAAGTGAGGCAGAAATTAAAGCTGCAATTTCTGAGGTTTTTGCTGACCGCGAGTTTGTTCAGACTAACGGATTGACTGTTGCCAATACGACAAATGTCTGCCGTCTTCTTGGCCAGATTTTCTTTTTTCCATATTCTTTTGCTCAGGTAAAGAAAAAATTTAACGGTGAGTTTTATTATGCAATGGGAGCAGGAAATTACGGATCTCTGATGGCTGGACTTTACAGCTGGCGATTTGCGCTTCCGGTAAACGGCTTTTATGTTCCGTCAACTACTGCTCTGGCGCGTAGTGCAAATGGTTCTCCAGTTGTTCTGGATTCTCTTGTTGATTTGAAAGTCCGCGGCGAAACTAACCCTGCGATTCCTGCTAACCTTGAACGTCTTGAATCTTTCTTTGGTAAAAATGAAATGATGATGCGTAACTTCATTTATCCTTGTGATGTAAGCGAAGAGCAACGAGATGCTGCTGCCAAAGAGCTTTATATGAAGTATGGTATTTTCGCAGATAAAGAAACGGCTTCAGCCTATGCAGTTGTTAAGGAAAATTGCAGTGATGTCTTCGACGAAGACGGTGCTTTTATTCTTACTGCTTATAATCATCCGTCTCTTTCATCTGATTATTGCCGACATGTAATTGGTGAGGCTCCGGAAATGCCGGATGAAATTAAAGCAAGCTTTGTGCCTGTTCAGCTTAGACGACCGGTAATTGCCAGTGTTGAAGAATTAAAGAAGATTGCCGGTAGTCTCTTTAATGCTGCAAATCCATCTTAAGTGCTTTATAAATTTTGGTAAAATATTTCTAATCAGTTGTGTAGACTGATTATCAGGATTTAAAGAAACGGTCTCTTCCATTATGTCTGTAGTGACAATTGGAAGAGTGCCAAAAATGTCCAGAAGCTCCTGCTCAGAATACTGTCTGTGAGAGAGAGGCGGCTTGTGGGCTTCGAGAATCTCTGTCGGATAAAACTTACATGGCTTAAAAACGGGCTTTCCCTCTTTGTTTTTTGAACCACAGGCTCCAAAAAATCTGCAGATAAAAGCGCGTCCGCCATAAATTGTACAATGGTATTCATTGTTTTCATTCCAGAAGGGACAGCCATTATTTTCCGGGAATGGGAAAATTCCCACCTGACTCTTGTCGGCAACTTCACTCTGATTTTCAATAAGCCAGGCTGCCATATAAAGGGCTTCGCAGTCTAAAAGATCAGGTTCAAAATTCCTGCAGCATTCGCCACAACCCTGGGGACAGGTAAATCCAGATTTATTGTACCACTCGACCTGAACATCGGAAATTTTTGTATATAATTTCTGCATTTGCTGCAGAATTTCTTCTTCGCGGGTTCCTTCAAGTTTATGAAGAATTGATTGCAACTCTGTATTAGTAGACATCTTAACCTCAGCCTGAACAAAAAAAGGCGCCCATTCCATTTGAAGACAATAATGCCATCAAATCGAATGAGCGCCTTTGCTCAAAAAATATTGACGTATTTTATAATTCAGCCGTTGCGATGTCAATAAGTTATCAATAAGAGATTCATTCAATTTTTGTAAATCTATGTTATTTGCTGTTGGCACCAGTCGGAGTATGATGACGCCATGGAAAATAAGAATCTTGTTAAGCGCATTTTAATGTCGCTTTTTGGTGTAATAGTCTGTGCTATCAGTGTTGGTATTTTTAAAATTGCCGCCCTTGGCGTAGATCCCTTTCAGTCTTTTATGGCAGGTCTGGACGCTTTAGTTCCGATTAAGTTTGGTACGCTTTATGTGATTGCGAATACTGTGCTTTTTATCTTTATGCTGATTTTTGACCGCCACTACATTGGTATCGCAACCTTTATCAATTTGTTCCTGCTGGGCTACATCACTCAGTTTACTTACGAGTTTTTGCAGACTGTAATTGTGGAGCCTGCTTTGTGGCTGCGTATTGTCTGCCTGGTTGTTGGCGTTGTGATTATCTGCTTTGGTTCTGCCTTTTACATGACAGCTGATCTTGGTGTTTCAACTTATGATGCCGTTGCCCTGATTATCGTGAACACCTGGAAGCGCGGAAAGTTCCAGTATGTGAGAATAATTACTGATGTAGTGTGCGTGCTGCTTGGTGTGGCTCTCTTTTTAATTTCCGGCGGGGCTGCAAAAGACATTATTACGATTGCCGGGGTCGGAACTGTAATTACCGCATTTTTCATGGGCCCGCTTATCGAGTTCTTTAATGTGCATTGTGCGCGCCCGATTTTGAATAAATAAGGGGGAGAAGTCCGCTCGAACCTCAGTATTTTAATGCTGAGGGCAGAATTTTAAGAGAAAAAGTATTAAAATCTCCAACTGCTGATAAGTATTTCGGTCAATCAAAAGAAAGTATTGGAATTGATTATTTTGAAATTATGAAGATTCTTAGCACTTCTGTTCTTAAAGAAGATTTTTCAGAAATAGAAGAATATGGCTTAATCCAAATCTGCGATTTATCATTTTCTAAAGCATATTCTTCTCTTAATAGTATTTCAAAGAAAAAGTTTAAGTTGAAGTTTAGAACATCTTATTCTTTGTTTGAGTATTTTATAGATTATGGATATTTAAATATCAGAGATTCTTGGTCTTGTTGGAATAATAATCATGATAAGTTTTCATGTATTTATAATACCCTAAAAGATACAAAGTAATCCAGGATATAAAGAATATATATTTCCCAATGTTTCGAATTATTGAAGAGTATATAAAAGAAATGAAGAAAAAGTTAGTGGAGTATACAAAAGAGCTTATTTGATTGACTTTTTGCAGATATATGATATATTAAAAATAAAGGAACACCGCAGAGGTGTGGCTGTCTCCTTTTGGCATTTGTTAAAAGCCTACTCGGTTTAGCGACACGCGGGTAGGCTTTATTTTTTGCTTTCTACAAGATTACTTGAAGAGAGCGAGTGCATTTACAAGCAAAGTCAGAACAGCAATAACAATGATTGCTTTTTCATAGTTTGTCATGTCTGCACAATCTCCCATCATATTAAGATTAGGAGACAGCCACCCTTTCTACGGTGTTCCAGAAATCAAATTGTACTATAATACTATATAGTAGTCAATTCTAAATATAAATGCACCACAAGTGTAGTTTTATTTTTTTGTCATTTTCTTCGATGAACTTTTATTGGAAACTGTTTTCGTTGCAGCTTTCTTTGTAGCCTTCGAAGCGGTTTTCGGACTTGCCATCTTCTTTGAACTTGTAGTTTTCTTTGAACTTGTAGTTTTCTTCGAACTTGTAGTTTTCTTCGAACTTGTAGTTTTCTTCGAACTTGCAGCTTTCTTTTGACTTGTTGCCTTCTTTACCACTACCTTCGGTTCAAACTCCTTGAGCATAAGCTCGCACTTGTAAGCAGCCTTGGTTTTAGCGGCGGTCAGGATTTTATTGAACTTCTGGATGTTTACGAAGTCGGCTGTTTTTCCGGCCAGGGCAAGTAACAGGATTATCTTATTCAAAGAGTCGTCGCTGAGTTCTTTGTTGAACCAGCGGATATTGTCAAAGCTGTTAGTTCCGGCTAAGAGTCCGCACCAGCGGCTTTGCATTAAGAGTTTTGTAACCTCGTAAGCAGCCGTCTTTGAATCTTTTTTGATTGCGGCAGGTCTTGTGGCTGTTGCCAGAACAAAGAGCTTTGTAAGATTCCATCTTTCGTCCTTGTCTGAAAGCTTTTCTTCGCGCAGGTATTCATTGAACTTGCGGCCAAAAGCGAATTCCAGTGCACAGCCTTTTTCTGCAAGACTTCCGCAGAGTGCCCAGCACAAAAGGTGTTTTTCGAGACCGGTATATGCACCTTGCATGAGACTTGCAAATGCATTTACGTTTGCTGCCTTCAACAAAGCTTTCTGCAAATCAGCAGGCTGTTTTGCCTTTTTAAGATTATGAATGGCAACCAGCTTTTTGAGGCGGCCTGTAATTTCTGTTGCTTCTTTTGAGGCGTCGAGTTTTACGTCCTTGCCCGCAAACTTAGAAGCAGTCTTTATAAAGGCTGTAAGCTCCTTTTTTGCGGCAGTCATTATGTCTGTCACTTTTTTTGCGGTGAGGGCGGCTGGCTTTTTGGCAACGGTCTTTGGTGATTTAGAAGATTTCTTTGATTTTGAAGTTTCAGCTTCTGTGGCTTCGGCAGATTCTGCGGCTTTGTCTTCGGCAGCTTCTGCTTCTCTCTTATCCTTTATCTTCTCATAACCAAAAGCTTCAAAGAGAGGTGCCATCACCTTACCGGCATAAGCGTGCAGGTCTGCATAGAGATCCTTATAAATCAGTTCCTGCCATGCGGTTTCAATGTCCTCGCAGCCGCGGCCGTTTAAGAATTCGCACAAAATCTTGTAACGGTGATCTGCCTGGTCGCTCACCTGGTGAACATTGAGGTAAACCTGATATTCAAAACCGTTGAGCATTACAAAGAGACCTTTTTCGCAAACCTCGCTGGACTTGCGGATAAACCAGAGTCGGCTTCTGTGTTCCTGGAAGATACAGTATTTGTCATCCTCGGCGGTGAGATTGAGGCCTTCAGAAATCGAACGGCTCTTCATTACAACCTCATCACCATTACCTGTCTTTACAGCATAAGGGTCAGACTGTTTAATCCAGCCGGCAGCGCGGTCGTATTTGTTGTTATAGAAAACTACCGCTCGTTCGTCACCGGCTCCGTTAGAGTAGGCAAACACATTTTCGTTTACATGGCCGTTTTCCCACAAATCGTAGAAAAGAAAGTTGTCTACGCCGCTGAAAAGGTAACGCTTTTTCATCAGCGGGAAGATGTCGTGCCAGTGTCGGTCTACAAGATACTGGCTCGGCTTTTCGTCCTTGTAAGCTTTGGTGTATTCCATTCCGTATTTTTCGGTAAAGCCTTCAATCTGGCCGTGACCAAACATAGGAAGGCCCGGCATAGTAATCATCAGAGTACAGACACCAAAATATTTGTCGCCATCACCAAACTGGGCAATGGCAGTTTCCTCATCCGGATTGTTCATAAAGTTTACATAGCGCTTAAGAACCTGCGGATCAAAGGTGATTGTATTTTTTACCGTTTCACGGTATTTCTGATTTTCCTCTTTTTTGAGCATGTTCATAAAGGCCGAGTTATAAACGCGGTGCATGCCGAGAGTGCGAACAAAGTAACCTTCCATCATCCAGAAGGCTTCAGCAAGAAGAAGAGTGTCCGGGCATTCTGCCGCAACCCGGTCTACAACCTCTCGCCAGAACTCATTTGGAATTGCATCATTGAACTGCTGGGTGGAAAGGCCGGTCTCCGACCTTGTCGCAATATCTCCTCCATGTCCCGGCTCCGGATACCAGAGTCGGCGGATAGATTTTTTAGCCAGAACCATTGCCGCATCAAAACGGATGATAGGGAAGTTCTGGGCAACATGCAGAATCTCCTGCATAACAGCCTCGCGGGCAGTCGGATTCAAAAAGTCAATCTGAGCAGTGTCGTTCCAAGGAAGTCCTGTTCCGTCGTTTCCGTGGTAGATGTAGCGGGTGTCTCCAGTCTGGTTATCAACACGCTTGAAAACTACCGAGCAGTCGTCCTTGCTGTAGTAGTGGTCTTCCAAAAAGAGCGAAACGCGGCCATCCTGCGAAAGGTTTTCTCCATTGTAAGTGTACTGTGGAAAAGGATTATCACGGCGCTGAATAAAATAATCCGGGTGATTGATAACCCAGTCGCCGTCCATACCCGTGTGGTTAGGAACCATATCAGAAGCAAGTCGGATTCCCCTCTGCCAGCAGCGTTGACGAAGATTTGCAAGCGCATCCCAGCCACCGATATTCGAAGCAATGTTATAATCAAAAAGAGAGTAGGCAGAAGCAGCAGCCTCAGGGTTACCGCAAATCTGCTTGATGCGGCGGCTTGCCTTACTTCGCTCCCAAAGGCCAATCAGCCAGAGGCCGGTAAAGCCTTCGTCCCGCAGCTTATCAAGCTCGGCATCCGGAATCTGATCCAGGCGGGTAATAGGGTAGCCGTACTGCTTTGTAAGCTGATCCAGCCAGACAAGAACAGTCTTCGCAATCAGAATAACCTTTGGCATCCACTCGCTGTCGGCGGAGAAGCGCTCATATTCGTTCATCAGGTTTTCAAAGCTGTAGGGCTGCATATCCGGAAGGTCGCCGCCACCAAAGCCATGCCAGGCAGCCTTTTCCTCTTCTGAAATTGTATCCATTCCAGCAAGAATGCGCTTAAGCCATTCGCCGAGGAAGGTGTCCCAGTATTTCTGCAGATATTCAAGCTGACCGCGAAGACTGTCAGGCGCATAAACCTGAGGTTCGCGGAGCAGTGTAATCAAATCATGATTAAAAGGCCCGAATACCGGCTGACCGGCGGCGTATTTTTGAATAGACTTCCAGCTCTTGGAATAAAGTTTATTTTTTGCCAGCTCCTTGTCGGAAAACATAATCATAAAAGGCTGGAAGGCCTTGTTCTCATTTGCAAGGTGAAGAAGAATCAGCTCTTCAAGAGTCTGGGCGCGGTTTGTACGTTCAACGCCTGTACCCGCATCAAGCTCAGTGCCCGCAAGATAATCAGCCGCAGAAATCTTTTCCTTATAAACCGCAACCGGTGGAAACTCGCGGATAAAATCCAGCAGCAGACCATCAACCTCAGCCCGGCCAAACTCCTTGTCCAGAGAAGCCAGCAGGTCGTCCATAAAAGTCAGCACCTTGTCGCGTCGGTAAAGCATACACACATAATGAAGAATCTCATCAATCAGCCCCATTGCGTTGAGCTGACCGGCCGACAATTTCTTATTTTCCTCGCCACGGCTCTCAAACACATTGTTAATCAAAAGCTGAAAGGCGCGCACATTCCGCATATTTGCAAAAACCACGTTTCCGCTCGAAGCAAAAAGCCCGCCGTCAAAATTACAAAGGTCTCGTATTTTCTTAGAAATATGAAATTCGTTGTGTGAAATCTTCATTAGGTACTCCTACTTTTAGTTTATAGGTAAGGAGGGGGAAGTCTCCCCCTCGCTCACACTTCGTTGCTCGCTACCCCTTCTAACGGGGGCTCCGCCCCCGTAACGCCCCTGGCAAAGCAGCGAACTTCTAAGAGTTATTTATAATTAATAAATTATACCACGGTTTTCTTGAATATGCGAATATTTATGGAAGATAAAACGGAGAAAATAATGATAAATAGAAAACTCAACTAAGTTCTTCAATCATTTTACAGATTGGAGTTCTTGTTGATTCGGGAATAGTGTTTAATTTTTGAATAATTGAGTAATATTTCTTGCAGAGTTTGATATCAAAATCAGGCTCAGAAGATATTTTTTTAGACTTCTCGTCCATATTTAATAAATATTCGAGAGAAACGCCTAATGAGTGAGCGATTTTTAATGCAGTGTCAGCAGCAGGGATATTTCCGTTCTTTTCACCTTTACCGATATTTGAGGCATCAAATCCTATTTCTGCGGCAAGCTCTTTTCTTGTTTTTCCCTGAAATCCTAGTTCAGCGACTACATTTTCCCAAAAATTCATAACTCTATTTTGAAGGGAAAAATTCTTTTTTGTTGAAATAATGGAATTATTTCATATAATAAAATAGTGGGAATAATCCCATTTATAAAAATAAAAGGAATAAATCATGTCAGCTCAGCCATCAGTTCAATCTCTTATTGATGAAATAAATCAACGAGTACAAGATAAAATACTGGAACAATCAAATGCAAATTTATTAATTAAGTTGATAAACAATGCTGATTCATTAGAAGAGGCAATCAGTATTGCCACATTGGGAACAGTTTATAAAAAGACAGGTTTTCAGTTTACACCAAAATTAGAAAAAACAGGCAATACAATTCATTATTTTAAGAAAAATGAAGATCTTTCGTTTCATACCGATGACACCAAGCCTGTAAATAAGTTGATAATCGGCGATAACTATGTTGCATTACAAAATCTTCTTATTCAATACAAAAATCAAATTGATGTAATTTACATTGATCCTCCATATGGTAAGGATAGTATGGGGGAATTTGCTAAAACAAACTATGACAATGCAATTACACGGGATAATTTGCTTTCCATGCTTTATCCAAGATTACAATTAGCTAAACAGTTATTAGCTGACGATGGTGTTATTTTTTGTTCAATAGATGATAAGAATCAAGCTTATGTAAAATGCTTGTTTGATGATGTGTTTGGGGAACATAATTATGTTGATTGTCTTCATTGGAAAAAGAAAAAACAACCCTCATTTTTAGCAAAACATACTGCGAAAGTAATGGAGTATGTTTTAGTATATGCAAAAAAGTGGGAAAATCTGGAAAAACTTTCTATCGAGCCTATTTCTGATGCAACTAAAAAAATTATAAATCTTACTAATCAAGACGCAATAAGACATTTCAAAGCTGGTGTTCGTGTGAAATGCGGACTTTCTGGTATTATTCCAAAGGGTGTTTATAAAATAAAAACAATGGAAGTGGAATATTTGAATGATATCATTTTTGAAAATGGAGAAACACAAAATGAAGTTGATGTAAAAGCTAAATTTTCTGTATCACAAGAAAAAATAGATAAATACATTCATGATCATTTGTTATTTATTACGGTTAATAAGGGACTACGTCGTGATGTCTCTGAAAGCGAACGTACTAAAGCAAAATCGATAACGGATTTATTATTAGATTGGGGAGATAATCAAGATAGTGAGAAAGAACTTCATGATATCTTTATAGATAAAGTTTTTGATTATGCTAAACCAACAAAGTTAATTACTAATCTTATAAAATCCACAATGAAAGAAGAGTCTATTGTGCTTGATTTTTTTGCAGGAAGTGGTACGACAGGACATTCTGTCCTAGAACTAAATAAGTTAAATAATGATAACCAAGTTTTTATTCTTTGTCAGATGAACGAAAATTTAGATGATGCACTAACTACTGCAACAGATAATGCTCAAAAAGAAATAATTCAAAATCAAATTAATCTATGTAATAAAATAAGACGTCCACATGAACTATCAGAAATTATGGTTGAACGAATGCGAAGAGTTATGTTTGGAAAATCTCTCAATGGAAATAGCAATTTTCCATGGATTGAAGATAATGAACCTTATGGTGGAAATCTTGATGTTTATGAAATTGCAGATGTTGCAAATTTTGAGTCTGCAGATGGTAAAACTCCTTTTGATGTAATTGATGAAACTCTTTACGGTAAAGAAAAATTTTCAACAGTAAAAGAAAAAATAGATTGGGTTTGCCAGAATTTTGATAAGACTCAGAAAAACTTGGAATAGAATATGTTACAGGAATCAAAAGATTTACAAAACTCGGCAGTCACAAAACTTGTAAACATCTTAAGTGACAGCAAAAAAGAATTTACATTTAAAGCTCCAACTGGAAGCGGTAAAACATATATGATGAGCGATTTTATGAATCGCATTTTGGCAGCAAATGCAAATATTATTTTTATAGTTTCAACACTTTCGAAAAGTAATCTTGCGGAACAGAATTATATATCATTTAAGGAATTATCGGATAATAATACTTTTCCAAATCTAAAGCCATTTTTGATTAATTCAGATTCAAGTGGAGAGGGAAGTCTTTATATTCCAACAGATTGCAATGTTTATGTATTACCACGTGATTTATATAAAGATACGGCAAAATTAAAAAAGGAAGGAACCTTTTTAAACTTTTTACAAACAATGACAGATACACTCTTTGCGGATTCAAAGGGGAAATCAATTTATCTTATAAAAGATGAATGTCATATAGCAACAAAGAATCTTGATGATGTAAGTGGATATTTTGTATCCGTCAATTCTAGCCTCGTAAACAAATTTTTCTAAGTTGAGTACACTAGT
>JAEDCY010000083.1 GCA_016293915.1 Treponema sp.
AGCTCGTTTTTTAACGGTTCTTCTATTTTAGTCGGCTCGCATAGCCTCGCCTCTGAGACGTTTTTTTCGATGAACCTAAAACGACCTGCTGCCGCAGCTCGTTTTTTAACGGTTCTTCTATTTTAGTCGGCTCGCATAGCCTCGCCTCTGTGATGTTCTTTCGATGAACCTAAAACGACCTGCTATCGCAGCTCGTTTTTTAACGGTTCTTCTATTTTAGTCGGCTCGCATAGCCTCGCCTCTGAGACGTTTTTTTCGATGAACCTAAAACGACCTGCTGCCGCAGCTCGTTTTTTAACGGTTCTTCTATTTTAGTCTTCCTTTGGCAGAAGAATTGAGTGTATCTTGATTTTTCTGCTTTCGGCAATTCCCATTACATAATCTTTTGAATACCTGCCGATTCCGCGAGGAGTCGGATGTGGTTCGGCATCCCCAATAAGAATTATTTTCTTTTGAGCTGTATTGCGCCATGAATAGAACTCGCAGGAAGCATACATAGCTTCATAAACTGCCTCAGGAATATCGCCGCCTTCCTTACCATAAATACGAATTGAATTCAGATTCTTTGAAAAGCTTGTAAAATTCGAAGTAAAAGGAAATACCTTGACCGGTAAATCCATATATTTGAAGGTATCTCCATAATCACGATAGAAAAGAAGTCCAACTCTTGCTCCAGGAGTATTACCAAAAAGCTCTGTCAAAAGCGGATACATATCGGTCTTCAGCTTATCAAGATCATTTTTCATACTTCCGGTGGCATCTATCGCAAATACAAGGTCTAAGTTATCTTTATCTTCAATATCAGCAAGAAGTCCCCGGATATCCTCTATAATAGTTTCCGGACCTTTTGAATAAATGATGTCATCAGAAAACTCTTTAAATTTTTCGCTTGCAACAGGATTGTAATCATCCGTAAGAACAGTTTCTGGTTCATCAACAGGTTCCGGCTCGTTAATCGGCTCCGGATCAGGCTTTGGCTGAACTTTTGGGGCAGGCTTTGGAGCAGGCTTTTTAACCACCCGCTTTGTCACCTTCAAATCAAACATAAAAGGACTGTCCATATAATCGCCGGTATAATCTGCATAAGGCTTTTCAAAAGAGCGAATATTTATAAAAGTTCCCTTTCCTATCGTGATCTGGCCGTTACGAGACCATTCATAACCGTAAACAATTGTTTCCGGAATATAAATATGGAATGCAGGACCAAAAAAACTTGTATTTTCTGGAGTTGAATCCACAAGGCTGTATTTTGCACCCTCAGATTCAAGTTTCTTACCATCCAGATAACGGATTTCATCTCCATTTATACTGTTATATTCTTGTGCCCTATAAGCATAACTATCACTCTTACCTTCAGGATCTTTTGTAGTTTCTGTCAAAAGGATGGAATTTACATTTGGCAGTTTTTTTACATAAAGATGATAGCCGCCATTCTTTTCATCACGCACAAGACGTACATTTCCTGCTGTAATTCTCAATTGCTGCTGTTTTGCTGTATACAAGGTGGTTTGAGAACCATCTGATTGTGCAAAAACTACCTGAACAGTCATAAAAACCAAAGTTATCAGAATCCATTTTTTATGCATAATTTCACCCTCGCAGATTCATTCCGGATTATTTTCGGAATCTACATTTTTTGACAGTTTATTTTTAATTATCGGCTAGACAAATAAAAAATATGATTTATAATAGAAGAACTGAGTTTAATAGAAATAAAACCCTTTAATATAATTAAAAAAATTAGATAACAAATGACCAGATAAAATGAGCACTCAAGAATTTGAACAGGTAGATATAAATTCCTTTCTCGATCACTCAGCGGAAGATGACAATACAAACGCTGACAATAATGGTGCATTTACCGAACGCCAGAATGGTCTCATTAATAAGCTTTTAGATTACACAAAAGAAAATGATAAGGAACACTATCAAACCTTCGTAAACCGAATTATGGACTTAAATTCCATTGATTCCTCAGTTTCGAAATTTCCTTCTCTTCTTGAACGCTCAGAACTTGCAGGCGGCACCCGTACCCGCACAACCCTTATTGAATCACTCATCAAGCACCAGGATGCCGGAGACCGTACCCTACGCCTTCCTTCAAAGGCCGTTCTTGGAAAAAGCCTTCTTATTGCAAAGGCTCACACTCTTTCAAATTTTGCAAAATACGCAGGTCACCTTGGAAAAGATTTTGAAAAGCTTTCCAAAGCCTTTGATACAGAAACAATTCTTTCTATGTTCTCTCTTCTTGCTGAAGATGTTTATTTGAACCTGATTTCTGATACTGAACAGCCTATGGAATTCCGTCGGGAATGGGCCCTTTCTTTGCTGCTCCTTTGGGAACACTGGAACGATGAAACCAGTGAAAACGTAGCGCCTATTCTTCAGTCTGTATGGACTGCCCGCCGCAAGCTTGCTCCTGCCTTTGGTACTATGATGGGAACAAGTGAACTGCTTTTGATTTCAATGCAGATGGATGACCAGTGGATCAGCTTTATTAAACAAAAGATGGGAGACGATGGAGTTTCCCAGGCAATGGAAGAGTTTTTGTTTGGTATTTCTACCGAGCAGATTCAATCTCTGCGCCAGATACTTAAAACAAAAGGAATACCAGCCATTGGGCGTGATGAAGTTTCAAAGTTCCTCGGAGAGCATGTTAAAGCCGATGCCGGTTTGGACTACCGCGACTTCTACTCAATGTATACAATCCGACGCGACAATGCCCGTTCGCGAGCCCGCCTTAAGCTGGAAGGCCCAAAAAAGACACTGGAAGACTACTTTATCCAGTTTGTAACCGCAGAAAATAAGGAGAAACAAAATAATGACACCTTCGCAAAATCCTGAAAAAGAAGAAGAAACTGGCTCAAAGAAAGTTCCTTACCATTTTGGAGAAAAACTCCGTCAGGTTCGCGAGCATAGAGGCTACACTCTTAAGGTTGTTGCACAGCGCGCAGGTGTAAGTGAAAGTCTTGTTTCTCAGATTGAAAGAAATCACGTATCCCCTGCAATTGACACCCTACTTGCCCTTGCAGATGTTCTCGACATCAATCTTGAATATCTTTTTGAAGAATACCGCAAAAAGCGCCCTGTTCACATTATCCGTGCCGAATCTCGCGCCAGCGTAAAAGAAGACGAAGTTGTCTACGAAGAGCTGGCCCGCCCGGAATCTCCAACCGGCGAAGAATCTACTGAATCCTACATTATTAAGATTCCGGCAGGCTCTCACACCCACCACGGTTCCTTCGGTCACATAGGCCGCGAAATCGGCCTTGTTCTCAAAGGTCGCGCCAAGTTCACCTACGCCGGCCAGGAATACATCCTCGAAGAAGGCGACAGCGTTTCTTTCTCCTCAGGCTCCCCACATGTCCTCGAAAACGACGGCGACACCACCATGGAAGCCGTGTGGTTCGTAACCCCGGCAGAGAGATTCGCGAAATAGTCCCAACCTTTTAGTGATATAAAGAAATACATAATTTCACGACAATTTCCATAAAAACTGTGGAACAATTCCGCATTTATAAGATTCACGAAAAAGCCGGCGCGAGGGAGCGGGTCGTGGGGCAAATACATAATAAATAGTTTCACCTCAAAATATGGCTTCCGGTCACGGATTCGTGGGTCAAAACCGCGCAATAATGCGCTACACGCTTTTTGTGGTATAGAAACTATTTAACTGCCGCTTTCGCGGCAGCCACAAAAAGAGTGTTTTTGCCCCACGCCCCGCTCCCTTGCGCCGGCTTTTCATAAATCATTTATTATGCATTTGCCCTGTTTTTCTGACAATATTTCTTAAATTTTATATTGAATTTAATTTACATAATCCGTATAATTATGTAATTTTATTGCATAATTATGCATTTCTTTATATTACGGAGGCAATGATGTCTAACAAATCTGAAGCAGCAATTCTTAAGAATCTGGAAAAATTGGCTGTCCACAACGACCCTATCGATCAGAAGCTCTACTCGCAATATGATGTAAAACGAGGCCTCCGTAATGCAAACGGAACCGGTGTACTCGTTGGTCTTACACGCATTGGTGATGTAGTTGGTTACGAAATCAAAGATGACAAGAAAATTGCAATTCCCGGCCGCCTTGTTTACCGCGGCTACAATGTAGAAGACCTGATTAAAGACGCAGAAAAAAACAGGCAGTTCGGCTACGAGCAGTGCGCTTATCTCCTTCTTTTCGGAGAGCTTCCAAATCAGACTAAGCTCGAAGCATTCTCTAACTATCTTGGCGAATGCCGTGTTCTTCCTGCAAACTTTACAGAAGACATGATTATGAAGGCTCCTTCTAACGACATTATGAACAAGATTGCCCGCGGAGTTCTCGCAAGCTATTCTTATGATGAGGATCCTGAAAACCGCAGCGTAAGCAATGTAATCAAGCAGTGTATTCAGCTGATTGCCCGCTTCTCTACTCTGGCTGCTTACGGTTATCAGGCAAAGCGCCGCTACTACGACAATAAATCACTCTTTATTCATAACCCAAAACCTGAGCTTTCTACTGCAGAAAACTTTCTCCGCCTTATCCGCTCAGACAAGCAGTACACACGTCTTGAGGCTGAAATTCTCGACCTTGCTTTGATTCTGCATGCCGAGCACGGTGGTGGTAACAACTCTTCTCTTACAGTTCACGTTGTTTCTTCTGCCGATACAG
>JAEDCY010000084.1 GCA_016293915.1 Treponema sp.
TCTATAAACAGTGGGTAATGTCGATTTTTGTAAATTTTTTGTGGTGAATAGTTACAAAAAATGTTTAAAAGGGGTTTCTAAATCTGATATAAAATTGTAGTAATTGTAAAATTAAAGGCTCGTGTCATCCATATTTTATTATTTTCCGATAATGAAAAGAAGCAGACTGCCTGATGTAATTCTTAACCCCTCCCACCCAAGGATTCTCCACAACTCTGCTTCTTTTTTATCTTTCCCAGCCAACATCAATGCGGTTTGCTTTATGCTGTTTCATTTCAGCCTTGTGCTGTTTTTCCTGCTGCTTGTTGTAGCCTTCAAGAAGTGTGTCTCTAGGAACTTCGTAATAAGATTTATCCTTATCCATTAGTACAATTTTGTTACCTTCTATTAAAGCAGGAATAACTGTCAGGTTTTCAAACACTTTGTCTTTTCCAGATCCAAAAACCATATCTACATTTAAAGCCAGATTTTGAATTGTATCCCCAACTCTCTTGCCAGCTGTTTAAGCAATCGGTAGGTTTTTTGCTGTTCATCCTTATCCATAAGGGAAGTGATGTCTTTTGCCATCTGAATTGATCAAGAAGGCTTGGGCTTCTTTTCTACAATATACTCCGAAGTTATGCCGAAAATTGTATGCGGTATTATCTCTTTGCTTGAAAAAGTCGTTGTATTGGCTTTCGATTATATAGGGCAGATGGAAAGGATTCCTTTTGCAGTCAGAAAGAAATAGAAGAAGAGTGTCTTGAAAAGAGGATATTGGATTTTTGTGTTGAACCAAGATCAGCAAAGGAAATTGCCCAAAATTGTGGTCATGAAAATGACAGGGCTTTTTCCAGAAAGTTTCTGAGTATTCTTGTAGAACAGAAATTATTGAGTTACGAAAATAGAAAATATATTGCGTAGAGGATGAATTATGGAAAAGAAATCGGAAAGTGAAAGAATAAGTTATGCAAGAAAAGCTCTCCTTGATTTAGTTGAAAAACGGGAACTTAGAGCCTGGTGTATGGAAAGAGATCTTCCACATTCTTCTATATATAAGGTTGCTGTCGGAACTGATATTCCGTCTTATATCCTTGTCTGTCAGATGCTTCCATATTTTTCACCTGCAGAGTGGGTTTATTTTACTGATGAAGAAATCCCTTATAAACATGAACCTTTACCTGCCTTTAATCCAAAAGAGTTCTCATTGTTCATCAAAAAACACAAGATTGACTACATGGATATTGCTGAGAAGCTCGGACTTACTGAAGCGAATGCAAAAAATATCTTCCTTCACAGAAGAGCAAACCTATCGTTGCTTCATATCCGAAAACTTGCAGCAGAAGTAAACCCGAAAGAGTTCTTTGTTCCTGCAGATGAATCTGTCGATGGATTCTTCTATCCTGACCGCGGAGACATTGTTTCTTTGAGTGGAAAGAATATCCTGGTTTTGTCGAAGAATAAGGATAATTCCCAGAATGCATGTTTTATTGGTGCAGTTCTGGAGTCTGAATCCGATGGTGCTATTCATGTCAAAGGTGAAACTGTAGAAGGTTATGTTTCAGTAAGGAATATGAGCAGCTTCACTTATGCCAGAAGAAATCCTGTTTTGGTGGATAAAGTGGATGATGAGACTGTAAGTTCTGTTTTGAAAATGGTAAGGAAACTGTTTGCTTAGGCAAAGGGTAGGGAAAAAGAAATTAAATTCTTTTCCCTCTTAAGTTAGTTAATTAATGAAAGAATTATAGGAACATAGCCAGGAGTTTTACCACCAGCAATAATATCAGAAACAGGTGTTGTTCCAAGAATAGATTCACTGCTAGTAGAAGTTACTTCTCCACGAACATTCTGGTTGACGTATTTTATGTAACGATATTCAGGAATTGAAAATAGACCTGTTACGGCTCCTCCCAGTTCTCCCCCTGCTTTTATCAGAAAAGATTCGATATAATATGCATGACCTGATTCCAGTGCTCCATTATTGAAAAGAATTGCATTATTTTCTGCTTCATCTGCTCCATGAATAACATAGTTTTGTGAAAGTTCAGCAAACTTTGATTTCAGTTTCTTTTCTTTTTTTGCAGTTAATTCTTTTACTTCTCTTTCTTTTGCAAGACGATCCTCTTCTATAAATTGATTTTCTTTGTTTATTTCTTCGATAGAACGAAGTCCTTCCACATTATCCAAAATTGGTGTGTAAGTATAACCATCCAGAAAACTACCTTCCTTTATGTAACTCAAATATACGGTATATTTCTTTCCGTCTTCAATTTGGGCAATGAAGTCAGGATTAACATTACAGAAGTCTGAATAGTTTACATAAAATCCATTGACTTTAAGTTTGATGTCATTATCGTTTTTTTCTATACGAAAACGTGCTTCTAAAAGTTTCATTCCACTTATTCCGTTGTCAGCTTTTCTTTGAAAATCATCCTTAGAAAGAACTTCATTCTCTGAAAACTCTTTATATTCTGTAGGTTTGGAATAAGAAGAAGGTGTTGAAGCACAACTAAAAAATGTAAAGCCTAGAATAGCAGTACATACCAAATAAATCATTTTTTTCATATTTTCCTCCGAAAAATCTTTTCTGCATAATACATATTCAGACTTGCAAGGAGTGAGAGTCATAAAAATAATTATTAAAGATTATTATATCATTGGTGATTTTAATTCATTCCAGCCTTGAACGACTCTATCTATCACGTTATGAGCTACATCTAAACTTTGTTTAGCTTTTTCCATTGTAATAATTACTTCATGAACTTCGACTTCATCTGGATTGGTTATAAGTTTTTCAGTAATTTTAGTGACTGCAATTTGATCGTCGTTTACTTTATTTAAGTTATCCGCAAGGAGTTCAGCAAAGGATTTTTCTGTTCCTTTATTTATTTCTTTTACAGATTCATCTTCATTTGGGAATCTCTTTACTCCAAATACAGGTTGAACTCCATGAATCTGGTTATTCCAGACTTTTCCCATGTATATGACATCATTTTCAATTGGCATCATTTTTTTCCTCCACATTTTACAGTTTATATTTATAGGCTTGCATGGAGTGAAAGTTGAAAAAAATTAAGGGAACTAAAATATTTTTTACACTCTCATTATTTGCGAGTGTGTTATAATAGTATGTAGCAAAGAGGAAAATATGCCAGGAAAGAAAAAAGATGAAAAAGAGAGTTTAGCTACTTACAGAAGAATTGTCTGGTATGATGAAAAAATTGCATCAGGTACATATCCAAATGTAAAAACATTTATGGATAAATGGGAAATATCTGAAGCAACGGTTCACCGTGATTTAGATGCTTTGCGTGATGATTTTGGAGCAGCAGAATATCTTGAATATGACCGTTTCAAGAAAGGGTACCATTATAAAAGTCCAACTTTCAGAATACCAGGATTGTTGACGACTGAACGTCAGATAATTTCTGCACGGTTGATGTCCAATCTTCTTAATACTATTAAGGGAACTCCCGTATATACCCAGGCAATTGAAGTGTTCACAACTCTTGCTTCAAACATTGAACAGGATTCTAAACTCAATGCGAAGAAACTTTCAAACAGGATTCTGTTTTTAGGTATGGAACCAGTAGATATTAAGGATCAGACATGGGGACTTCTTGAAGAAGCTTTGAGTACAAATCGATATATCAGTTTTGATTATGAAAAAGACGGTCATATTAATGATGTAACAATGAAGCCGTATCAACTGATTTATTACAATGGAATGTGGTCTTTGTATGGATATAATACAAATCCCAAGTATGATGGGCTTCGTTTCTTTAATTTACCAGTAATCAAGAATGTCAGAATCAAAAAAGAGACTTTTGAGCTGCCAGCAGATTTTTCTTATGAAAAACATGCTGTTGGAAAATTTGGTCGATTTATTGGAAATGAGACATTCGAATTTAAGCTGAAAATTCTTAGTTCATATACTGAAGATTATGCAAAAATGTATAAGTGGGCTGCGGATCAAAAGTTTGAATCACAATCCGACGGAACAACAATTATGACATTTACAAGCAATCAGTATCTTCCAGTTTTGAATTGGGTTTTGGCGAGGGGAATGTATATAAAACCGCTGGCACCTGAAAAACTTGTGAATGATTGGAAGAAAAATGTTATTGCCATGGCTAAGATGGCAGAGGAGATGTAGTAAGATGGGAAACAAGTATTATGTTGAGAATCCAAAGAAATTTATTCTTGAATTCCTGGATGATCAGTTTGATAAAGATTTAAAATTAGAAAAAAAATTGGATAAATTACTGGATTTCTCATTCTCGGAAATAAGTTGTCCTTTAAAATATCATAATCAATTATATAGAGAAGATGGTGATTGTACTAATCTTGCATACTCAATTTATTGGTGCCTATGGGAAGATAAGTTAAAAGATTACGCTGAATTTAAAGAAATATTGTATGGTAAAAAGTTTTCAGGAGATACCATTTGTACATGGAAAACCTTATTTAATGATTCACGAATTTTTTTGCTGTTAGATTTTTCCGGAGTTCAGCTAGACCAAATAAAAAGATTTTTGTAACTATTCACCACAAAAAATTTAAAAAAAATCGACATTACCCACTGTTTA
>JAEDCY010000041.1 GCA_016293915.1 Treponema sp.
ATTATGCACAGGCAATTCACGACAACTTTGGTGATGATATTGATGTTTTCTTTGGACCTGCTTACAAGGGTATTCCTCTGGCGGTTGTGACTGCGGTTGCCTACAGTGAGCTTTACGGAAAGGAAATTAAATACTGCTGCGACCGCAAGGAAGAAAAAGACCACGGTGCAGATAAGGGCGCAATCCTCGGATATAAGATTAAGGACGGCGACCGTGTTGTGATTATTGAAGACGTAACAACCAGCGGAAAATCAATCGAAGAGGTTTATCCGAAAATTAAGGCGCTGGAGACTCAGCCTGGGGCAATCAAGATTGTTGGTGAGATTGTAAGCCTGAACCGCGAAGAGCGAGCTCCGGACAGCAACAAGGCTGCTCTCGACGTAATTACAGAAAAGTACGGCTTCCCGGCACGCGCTATTGTAAGCATGAGCGATGTTGTGGATGCGCTTTATACAAACGGCGATAAGTCGGTAATTACTGATGATATCAAAAAAGAACTTGATTCTTATTATTCTCAGTGGGGCTGTAAATAGATGCTGAAACAAGTTCAGCATGACAATACTTTTTAGACAGCCCCCTCTTCTAAAGTGGACTTTATATGAATAAGAAATATTTATCAGCATTTTTTATATTTTTGTTTCTTGCTTCTGCAATCTACGCACGTAAGCCTAAGGCCAGAGCAGGCGGATATCCTAAATCGATTGTTGCCCTGTCGCCAAGTGCCGCCGAGATTCTTTTTACAATCGGCGCGGGTGATCAGGTTTCTGCAGTAAGTGAATTTACAGATTTCCCTGAGGCGGCTAAGGCTAAGCCTGTAGTCGGCGGTTTTGACGGAAAAACTTTGAGCCTTGAAACTATCATGTCTTTTAGGCCGGACCTGGTTTACCTTACCGAGGGAATGCACAATTTTTTGATTGCGACTCTGGAAGCTAACGGAATTGCTTATTATGTTTCTAAGGGTGATTCTACTGCTTCAGTTGAAAAAGAGATTCTTGAAGTTGGTAAAATTACCGGCCACGAAAAAGAGGCTGCAAAAGTTGTAGACGGTATGGAAACAAAATTGAAGAAGGCTGTTGCATCGGCTCACAAGGGTGGGGCTGCAAACTCTGACTCTCCGGTGAATGTTTACTGGGAAGTCTGGAATGCTCCTTATATGTCTGCGGGTGCCTCTTCTTTTATTAATGATGTAATCAAGGCTGCCGGTGGTGAAAATATTTTTTCTGATTTACCTGATACTTATCCTATGGTAAGTGAGGAGTCTATAATTTCACGCCAGCCTGCAGTTATTCTGATTCCGGCCAGCACTGGAATGGCGGCTGATGCAGTTGGACTTCGTAATGGCTGGGCCGATATTCCGGCAGTGAAGGGTAACCGTGTTTTTGTTGTAGATGATAACGTTTACACACGGCCAGGCCCACGTGTTGCGGATGTAGTTCTGGAACTTTCTGAATTGTTGAAATAGAGGGAAGATATTTTGCCTAAGAAGTCAAGTCATGCTGAACTTGTTTCAGCATCTTTTTATAGACCCCGAAACAGGTTCGGGGTGACAAATAAACTCTCTTTTTTCTGGAAAATCATTTCTCCCATCCTCTTGGCAATTTCTGTGATTCTCGCTCTTATGCTTGGCGCAGAAAAAGTAAGCCTTGCGGCTGTATTTGGGCAGGGAGATAAATTCGAAAATATCATTTTATGGCAACTGCGCCTTCCCCGCGTGCTGCTTGTTTTTATTACAGGCCTTTTACTGGGCGGAAGCGGCGCTGTTTTCCAGCTTTTTTTTCGTAACCCGCTGGCTGAACCCGGCATTATGGGAATCTCTTCCGGGGCTACACTTGGCGCAGTTATTGCAAGTATTGTTCCTGGGGTGATGGCTTTGACTGGCCGGGGTGGACTTGGTGCTTTTATTTCGCCTGTGAATCTTTGTGCATTTGCCGGTGCACTGGGGGCGGGCGTGCTTGTTACTTCTCTGGCCTTTAGTCGCAGAGGTAAGGCTTCATCTGTTATGCTGTTACTTTGCGGTACGGCACTTGGAACTCTTTATTCGTCTCTCAGCTCAATGCTGCTTCTTACCTGTAACAAAGAACTTCATTCTATTTATACCTGGATTTTGGGAAGCTTTAATGGACGCGGCTGGAATGAGCTGTTTTTTATTGCTGTACCGGCAGCGGTATCTATAGTGTTGATGTTCTGTGTGGTACGACCTTTGGATCTTCTTACAGGTGGTGAAAAATCTGCAGCTGCTCTTGGCGTTGAAGTAGACCGCCTGCGTGTGCTCGTTCTTTTATGCGGCTCTCTTGCGGTAAGCTGCGCCGTATGTGCGGGCGGAACAATCGGCTTTGTTGGTTTGATTGCTCCGCACATCGTGAGAAAATTTCTAGGCCCTCGCGCAAGAACCCTTCTTCCTTTCAGTATGATTTTTGGAGCAACACTTTTGCTGCTTTCAGATACCTTTGCCAGAGTGGTTATTGCACCGGGAGAGCTTCCAGCGGGAATCATCACTTCGATTCTTGGAGTGCCCTTCTTTCTGGCACTTTGTCTCGGGAGGCGAAAATGATTCGTAAGAATAAAAGTGTCGTTTCGATAGAATCTTCGGATTGCTCAACTACCGGAGAACTCCGTGTTTCAAATCTTTCTGCCTCTTATGGCGATAAAACGGTTTTATCTGATGTTAGTTTTAGTTTACAACAAGGAGACTTTATATGCCTCTGCGGGCCTAATGGGGCTGGTAAATCAACTTTGTTAAGTACTATGGCCGGAGTTGCTGAAGCAGGACTTAAAGCTTCCGGGCAAGTTGTGTGGTTCCGATACGATGCTTTGGAAACTATGGTGGTTGAGTACGTTGCAAAGCGGCGTGTATCGAAACCACCTCGCCTGGAACTTGCAAAACTCATTGCCTATCTGCAGCAAAACGAATATTCAGAATGGAATTTCCTTGTCAGAGATTATGTTCTTCAGGGACGATATGCGCATAGTAATGGAGGACATTACGCGGCGGAGGACTGCGAAGTGGTGGACGGAGTTTTAGGCGAACTCGGTCTTTCAGATTTTTCACAACGCTATATCCACGAACTTTCCGGTGGTGAGTTTCAGAAAGTTCGCCTTGCCCGAGCCCTCGCACAGACTCCTCATTTTCTTTTCCTCGATGAGCCGGCCGCAAACCTAGACTATGTTTACGAACCGCATCTCATGAAGCTGCTTCGCGACACTGCCCACAAGAAAAATCTCGGAGTTCTCGCGGCCGTCCACGACATCAACTTAGCAGCCCGCTTTGCCGACAAAATCCTGTTGCTGCCACCTGCGTCTTCAACTTCAGCGGCACCGGACACTTCTAAGAATTCAGAGACCTCCGGCAGCAATAAAAAATCCGTGCTTTTCGGAACCCCATCTGATATAATGAATACAGAAAATTTAAAGTATACATTTGGAGTTGATTTCGAATGCAAAGAGATAAAGTCCTTTCAATCATTACAATAATTTGTTTTTGTAGTATCGTCCTTATTCCACTTGGTCTTGCCCTGATGTGGTTTATGACTGTCTGGAAGAAAAAACGAAAAATCATAATCACCGGAGCCGGCTCCCTTCTTTACATTGCAATCGTAGCTTTTGTGCTTTTGTTAGAGCCTTCTTACAATACAGGCGGAGTTTCTCTTCCATTTAAATACAAAGGTGGCGAAACAGCTTACGATGCTCCAGCCAACCCGGGACGTCCAAATAAAAAAGAAAAAAAGATTTCACCAGTTTCAGATAAAAAACAAAAATCCGAAAAGTCTGCTGAAAATCCCGATGAAGAACGCCTTCCCCGTTCAGTTAAAAAACAGGGTGGCCGTGTACTTGGCCGAAGCTTTTACGTTTTCCTTTTCTTCTTTATAATTTTGATTCTTGTCTTGTGGCGTAATTTCCGTGCAGCCGGAAAAAAATCTGATTATGAAAATCCTTATGTAGATACAAATCTCTATAAGCTTCCTCTAACCGAAGATGCAAAAATTCCTATGGTCCATTTTCTCCGCCTCAAAACAAATCCGGGTGAAAGAATTCTTTATGCAACAGAAACAACTCAAAAAGACAATGAAGGTGATTTTGTTGTTACAGACAAGAGGACTGTAATCTTTTCAAAAACAGGTACAAAGGAAATCCCACTTTCGAGTCTTTCCGCCGTACTTTCTGTTTCAAACAGTGTTATGCAGCTTACTGTTGCTGGTGAAGAAGGCGAACAAAAGCATTATATTTTTATGCCTGAAAGTCAGATGAGGTATGCTCTCGCAATAGTTCGCTGGGCATTCGGCAAGATAGCGTCATCCTGAACTTGTTTCGGAATCTACAGCTTAATCTTTCTGTTTTCTTCCTCTTCTGCTTCGCGGAAAAGGATTACTGTAAAGCCTATAATGCGAACAAGGGTTGCATCAGTTTTTTCGCAGAGTTCTGTTGTGAGGTCGCGGATTTCGTCTTTGTATTCATTGAATTTTACTTTGATCAGTTCGTGTGCGGCGAGGGAATTGTCTACCATAGAAATAACGCCGTCTGTTACACCCGCACCGCCAACAATTACAATCGGCTGAAGGTCGTGGGCAAGTTTTTCAAGATTCTTTCTCTGTTTACTTGTTAATTCAATCATGGCTTTATTCTAGTGATTAAAGGAGTTTGACGCAACCGTAGGGAGTATCGGAGTAGCTTTTGAAATCTTCTATGATTCTACGGGCCTTTTCGGAGATATCGGAAAGTCGAACAGATTTTACGTTGGTTGAGTCTGTCGAAACCACCGCAGAATTCTGTGCAACCACCAGAGGATTAATATATCTCTGCTTAACTTTCAGATTCACACAGAAGTATTCATTTTCTGGCAGCGCTTCATTTGTATGTTCAATTTTTGTCATTGTGCGGAAGGTTTTGTAGTATCTACAAAGTTTGGCATCTTCTGACGTCATTCCGAACTTGTTTCGGAATCTCTGCTCCGAAGATGTAATAGATGCTGAAACAAGTTCAGCATGACGGCCAAGTTCAGCATGACTGTCATGTTTAGTATAATCGTCCAGCCTTTCAATCACTTCACGCTCGCTCAAGGTCATAAAATCACTTTCGCTCAGTAGGCCTGCCTTTTCTGCCATGTTCATAATCTGGCCGAGCAGCTGTAGGGTAAGTTTATTTTCATTCAGTTGAAGAATGTGCCCTATCATACAAAAGTGCTCGCAGTAAAGCTCAGCCACTTCAAGACTGCGAAAGCCCAGTTCATCACGGCCTTCTTCATTTTTCAAAATCGTAAGGTCATTATAGCAGCGGCGGATTTCTTCCATTGCCCAGCTGCCATCCAGAGCCATTCCAGACGGAAACATATATTCCAGCCTGTCCGCACTTAATTGCGGAATCTCATTATCTGCAATCGGGTAAATGTGATAGTCTTCAACCTGGGCGGCGGTTAGTCCGTCTTCTACAAGCAGGAGCCCAAGTTCGGCATCTCCACGAATAATCCGTGAAGTTGGTTCTTCCGTTGCCGTCTGTGTCAAAGCATCGCCTTTCCTAAAATCAGAAACATGAGAAAAAACCGGAGTCGAAATATCATGAAGAAGGCCTGCAATTGTTTGCGCCTTGTCGTGAGTAAAATGCCAGACAATAAGGGCAACCCCCTTGCTGTGATCCAGGCGGGAATAATAAAAGCGGTTTTTATAAAGAGGTGTCCAGTCGGTTCCGCAAAGCAGCCCCACTCCGGCAAGGCGTTGCAGAACCGGCAGCTTCAGATATTTGTCCAGAAAAGGCGGCCAGTCGTCGCGTGGACAAAGAATATTGAAATATTCGGAAATGTCACAATCAGCTGGGGCATAACGCGAAAGCATACTGCTCCAGTCATATTTATCAAAGAAGTTTTGCAAATTGTTTCCTTATACGTCATGCTGAACTTGTTTCAGCATCTTGTAATGAATCTGAACCCATCGTGGGATGACAGGCTATTGTTTAATCTTTACATCCAGCTGGTTGAATGGAATGGAAATGCCGGCTTCATCCAGAACCTGCTTGATCGCAATGTAAAGGTCGTTTTTTGTCTGCAAAAAATCAACAGGCTTAAACCATACAGCAACAACAAGATTTATACTGCTGGCGTCAAAACCGTCGAACCAAACTGCAGGTGCCGGATCTTCCAAAACTGTTGGGCATAAAGAAGGAGCTTTCTGCAGAGTTTTCAGGGCCTTCCTCATATCTGTAGAATAATCTACTCCAACTTTGAGTGTGAGACGGCGCTTATTGTGATAAGAATTATTTGTAAGATTACTGTTTATAATAGTAGAGTTTGGAATTCGAACCATCTGATTATCATAAGTATGAACACGAACTGAAAGTAACTTTACTTCATCAACAATGCCAGTAACGTCTCCTACAATAATCGTGTCGCCAACGTGAATGGAACCTTCTGTTAAAACAAACAAACCGCTGATCAAATTACTCACCGAAGTCTGTGCTGCAAAACCGATTGCAACTCCGGCAATTCCGGCCGCTCCCCAAATGGCTTTAAGATTAATTCCAAAAAGACTTAAAATATATAAAACGGCAATCACATAAAAACAATATTTCAAAAAGCGGAGAATTACCGTGCTTCTCTGAGCCGGAAGCTTTGATTCAGGAACACGGCGGATTGCCTTGGCTATGATGCGGAAAAATATTCCAATTATAAAAAGAATGAAAACAGAGCCAATAAACTTAAAAAGATGTTCCCAGGTAATAAAACTTTTAATCCAGCTAAATAGTGAATCAGTTTTATCAAATAATAAATCGTTAGCGGCGTTGCTAGCTGCTTCTCCAATAGAATTAAGTGTTTCGTTCATTCTTAAAATGTACCTTGCTTTTATTTTGATTTCAAGTGCGGGTCCCCTCGCTGCGCTCGGGGCGCTATGTCCGTGGTTCGCTGGCGCTCAGCCTCCTCGGCTTCGCCTGCGGTGGCCCGCTTCGCGGCCACTCCCAGCGCTACCCGTTGTGTTTGCACAAATCACAGATTATACAATCTTCGCATTTAGGTGCCCTTGCTGTGCAGACGTAACGGCCGTGTAACAAAATCCAGTGGTGGGCATCATGTAAAAAATCAGATGGAATACGTTCCAGTAGACTTTTTTCTACCGCCTCAGGAGTATTTCCTTCTGCTAGTCCAATTTTAGGTGCAACACGCAAAAGGTGGGTATCTACCGGCATTGTCGGCTGATGAAAAATCACATTTAAAACTACATTCGCCGTTTTGCGGCCAACTCCCGGCAGAGTCATGAGTTCTTCTCGTGTTGCTGGAACTTCGCTGTTATAATCATCAATCAATTTTTTAGAAAGTCCAAGCACATGCTTAGCCTTATTTTTGTAAAGACCTATAGTTTTTATATATGAAATAAGCCCTTCTTCACCAAGAGCAAGCATTTTTTCGGGAGTGTCGGCAATTTTAAAAAGCGGACCGGTTGCTTTGTTTACTCCCTTGTCTGTTGCCTGTGCAGAAAGCACCACAGCCACCAGCAGAGTAAATGGGTTTACATAATCCAATTCTGAAGCAGGTTTTGGATTTTGTTTTTGCCAGCGAGAAAAGGCTTCAGTCATTTCCTGAGCAGATAAAAGCGTCATATCGGACAGAATAATATATTAAATTCTAAATCGCAAGTATAAAGAATATTTAAAAAAGAAAATTTCTGCTGTCATGTTAGGTCTTATTTTTTTAACATCAACAGTTATTGCAACTTTAAGTTATTATCAATCAAAGTATGAATTAACAAAAGCAGTAGAAAGGGGATGACCAATAAGTTTACATCCTAGTGTCATTCCGAACTTGTTTCGGAATCTATAGAACTAGATGTGGTGTAGATGCTGAAACATAGGGAGCGACACTGCATAGCAGTGTAAAAACAGTCCACTGGACTGTTTTTAGCGAGTCTCCGAGCAGCTATGCTGCGAAGGTTCAGCATGACAATACTTTTTGGTCACCTCGTTTTTTTGTTTTCCTATTTTAAAGCAGCTTTAAGTGCTTCAACCTTGTCTGTGTTTTCCCAAGGGAAGCCTTCGCGGCCAAAGTGTCCGTAGCTTGCTGTCTTGCGGTAAATAGGCTGTTTAAGGTTCAAAGTTTTGATGATTCCGGCTGGTGTACAGTCGAATACTTTTTCTACAGCAGCTTCAATTGCGTTGCGGGGAGCTTTTTCAGTTCCAAAAGTTTCAACCATGATAGAAACCGGGAAAGGAACACCAATTGCATAGGCAAGTTCAACTTCGACGCGGTCTGCAAGTCCGGCGGCAACAACGTTCTTTGCAATGTAGCGGGCCATGTAAGCTGCTGAACGGTCTACTTTAGAAGGGTCCTTTCCAGAGAAAGCACCGCCACCATGGCGACCCATTCCACCGTAAGTATCTACTATGATTTTGCGTCCTGTAAGACCAGAGTCTCCATCAGGTCCACCAATTACGAACTTTCCTGTAGGATTAATAAAGTATTTTGTGTCACCCTTCAAAAGGCCTGTTGGTTCAAGAACAGGTTTAATGATTTCTTCTATAATAGTCTTCTTGATTGTGTCATAATCAACTTCAGGATTATGCTGATGAGAAACAACAACTGTGTCGATGCGGCAAGGCTTGTTGTTTTCATCATATTCAATTGTTACCTGAGATTTAGCATCCGGGCGGAGCCATGTAATTTTACCTGAGTGGCGTAATTCATGAGCGCGGAGCAAAATCTGATGTGAATAGTAAACCGGGGCAGGCATAAAAGCTGGAGTTTCATTGCAGGCATAACCAAACATCATACCCTGGTCGCCGGCACCCTGCTGTCCTTCATATTCATCAAGACCTTTTCCAACAACACCCTGGTTGATGTCGGAAGACTGTGCGTGAAGGCGGTTCATAAAAATACAGTTAGCGCCATCAAGACCAATTTCAGGAGCATTATAACCAATATCCAGAGCAACGCCACGGGCAATTTTTTCAACCTGAGCATTGAATTTCTTTGTAAATTCAGCATCAACCTTGATGTTCTGGAAGCCGATTTCACCACCAACCATCAAAAAGTCAGTTGTAGAGAAAGATTCACAGGCAACGTGTGCATCCTTGTCTAAAGAAAGACAATAATCGAGAACTGCATCAGAAACCTGATCACAAAGCTTATCCGGGTGACCTTCACCAACAGATTCAGAAGTAAATAAATAATGATTGTTAGATAAGACAGACATATTAGTCTCCTATTTAGCAAGATTTTTCTTCTCGTACGAGAAGAAGTCCGCCCTGCAATTTGGATAACTCGGCGGATAATAGATGTAAATAAATTGTTGAATAACTATATTGCATAAAAAAGAAAAATGCAATATTTTTACTACAAAAGGTTAGGGGAAAAAGTAAAAACTCAGGAGTTTATTAATGTCATTAAAAAAATCTTTTTCAAAAGATAAGAAGACCTGCACTGTTACCTTTGTTGTATCAAAAGAAGCTGCACAGGGAGCAAAGACAATTAATCTTGCCGGCGACTTCAACAGCTGGAGCAGTACAGACACCCCCCTTACCCTTGGAAATGACGGAAGCTTTTCTGTAAGCCTTGACCTTGCAGCAGACCGAGAATATCAGTTCCGTTATCTTTTGGACGGCTGCCGCTGGGAAAATGACTGGAAGGCCGACAAATACATTCCGGCTCCTTTCAGCAATGCTGATAACTCAGTTGTAGTAACCCGACAATAATCCGAATGGTGATTTCGATACGCCCTACGGGCTACTCAATCACCGGTGGTTAGTGGCCCGTAGGGCGTATCGAAATTACAGGTGGTTGAGTGTTCGCGAAGCGAATGTATCGAAACCACCAGTTACAATCTATCAATCTCCAACTTTATCATCCAGCTTAAAATTCACTAAATTTTCCAGATTTTCAATTTCTTTTATAAAATCAACAAGGCTTAGTCTGTCTGGAGTTTTGGTAGTAAATACAAGTATAGTCTGATTTTCAGGCTTGTTATATTCAATATTCATGTCATGGATTATAAAGCCGTATCGAAGCATAATTTCTGCCAAGAGATCTTTTTGAATATCAGTTCCAGAAAAGGTTATTGTAAAAAGCTTAGATTTAGCAGCCGGGAAGATTTTCTTTTCCAGACGGTTCATAATGAAAAGAACAATTGCCAGTGCCAGCATTGTAAGCAGGGCCGGAACATAAAGGGCAGCACCACAGGCAAGACCAACTGCCGAAGCGGTAAAGATGATTGCGGCAGTTGTAAGACCACGGATATTCAGACCGTAGCGCATAATTGCACCACCACCAATAAAGCCGATTCCAGAGGCAACTCCGGCTGCAATACGGGTAGGGTCACCTTCTACATTAAAAGCTTCAGCCATGTAAATAGAAAGAATAGAAAGCAGACAGGAAGAAATACTGATTAATACAAGAGTTCTTATACCAACCGAATGCTGACGTGATTTTCGCTCAATTCCAAGGCAAAAGCCACATGCAAAGCTCACTGCAATTCTAACGGCATAATCAGCATAAAGTTCGTAGTTCATAAAGTCTCCCATAAATTAGCGGAATAAAGCAAAGCCGGTAGAAAGTTTGGCTCCAACCTTATTCCATGTACAAGCCTGTTTTACCGTCTGCGGATTTTTCAGGGTTTTAACGGTGTTAAGTGCAGAAACAACCCAGTCGGCAATAGCATCTTCATTTTTGTAAAGCTCGTTTGTAAAAGTGCACTTTGCCAGAACTACAGAAAGATAATCGCGTTCGCCAGCATTTGCTGCAAAGCTTTCAGCAAGTGCACAGAAGGCGGCCTGCGCTGCGCTAACAATCGTACTTGCAGGTACAATTCCTGCTGTTTTTGAAGAAATCATTTCGTATTTTGAAGGATATTCTTTGACAAGGAATAAAACGGAAATCTTTTCTTTACACTGGTCAATTCTTTTTAATAGTTCATTAGTTGAAAATAAAAAGCCGCTGATCATAGTATCAATTCCGTTAGAAAGATCTTCTGTACGGTCTAGTTCAAATTGAGAACAGAAATGCGAAGCATCAAAATAAAAAATCACTTCATCTAGAGCCTCAAGCTTGGTTTCTGCCCGAATAATAACAGAATGAGCCGAAACGGCAGATGATTTATTCCAGGTTGTTGCAAAAATCTTTTCAGATTCAAATTTTGAAGCATCAGCTTCGGATTTTGCCGTGCTAAAAACCGAGCGGCCAGAATCTGCCAGGGCTTCTGCAAAGCTAAGTCCATCTGGCAAATCCTTTCCAATAAACAGCGTGTTAGACATAACTCAATTATAACACACTATGGCATTGCAATCCATAGTATGTTATAATGACTAACTATGAAAGTTTGGATTAAATATTTAATAGGTGTTGCCTTAGGTGTGCTTGCGGCTTTTATTCTTCCTGCAGAAAATGCTGCTTTTGCAAACGCAGTTTCGTTCCTTACAGAACTTTTTATCAGAATAGGAAGATACGTTGTAGTTCCTCTGCTTTTTACGAGTGCTATTGTTGCGGTAAGCAAGCTCAGAACTTCCAAACTCCTGTTAAAAACTACCTGGCTTACAGTGCTCATTATAGTTGCGTCATCGCTTATTCTGACCCTGATAGGCCTTATTTCAATTCTTCTTGTTAAGCTTCCACGTATTCCTATTACGGTAGATGTTGCTACAGAGGCTTTTAATCTGAATGTTAAAGGACTGATTCTTTCTCTCTTTCCATATTCTGGATTCGGGGCTGTGATGGAGGGGTCTTTTCTTCTGGTTTGTCTGATTTTTGCATTTATAATCGGTTGGGAAAGTGCTTCAGAAGAAACAACTTTTAAGCCTGTTTTTGTTATTTCAGATTCTTTTTCAAATCTTTTTTACAATATTGCCGCATTTTTTACAGAAATTATGTCTATTCTGTGTATTGCTATTGTATGCTACTGGACAATGGATTTCCGCAATGTAATTGAACCAGGAATCTATACTCCGATGATTATAATGTTCATTGTTGATTTTATTGTTGTGGCCGGAATTATTTATCCTATTATCCTGCATTTCGTGTGCCATGACCCGCATCCATACAAAGTCCTTTTTGCAAGTATTGCACCGCTTATACTTTCATTCTTTGGTGGAGATTCAAATCTTGTAATTCCTCTGGCTAACCGTCACTTGCGCGATAGTCTAGGAATCCGTCGTCGTTGCCGTGGTTTTACTTATCCATTATTTGCAATATTCGCCCGCGGCGGTTCTGCTCTTGTAACTACCATTTCATTTATCTTAATATGGCGTTCTTATTCAAGTTTAAGCATTCCAATGTCAGATATTCTCTGGATTTTTGGACTTTCATTTGGACTTTCATTTCTGCTGGGGGGCATTCCTTCTGGCGGAGCATTTGTTCTGCTTACAATTTTGTGCTCAAAGTATGCCCGTGGTTTTGAAACAAGTTTCCTTCTTTTAAAGCCGGCTTCTGTAATAATCTGTTCATTTGCCGCATTATTTGATACACTTACAGCAATGGTAGGAACTTATATTGTTGCAGTAAAAACCAAGAATATAGAGCACCATTCGATAACTCACTTCATTTAAGCCTATAATCGAAGAACCGTTAAAAAGCAAGCCGTAAGGGTTGCTTTAGGTTCATCGAAAGAATGGCTCAGAGGCAAGCTGTGCTTGCCGACTTATTAAAAAAAAGTTGTTTTTTTTTATTTATACTTTATAATTAACGATTGAAGAGGACAGCAACTTGGGAATTTCAGTCAACGATATTGTAACAGGAAGAAAAACCTTTTTCATTTTACCGGATACATCTTTGATGCCAGAATCTTATCTTGAAGATTATTTTGCTATTGGCTACGAATGTTATTATGTGCCTTTTGATAAACGTGTTAATATTCAAAAGAAAGTCAAAGTAATTACATCTCTTTTTAAGGATTTGATAATTTTCTTTAATATTGATTATAATCTCAATCTTCCTGATTTTAACTGGGGTGATTTTATATATGATTATATCCATGAAAATAATAATGCCGCTTCTGTAGGAATAATGTATACAAAACGTCAGACAAAGCTTGAAAAACAGGTTTTGGAGCGTAAATACCTTTATGAAATGGGAATTCGATGCGGTTGTATTCAGCTTGAGTATCAGAAAGCGCAGAATTTTGAGTTAATTGGAAAGATTTTGTATGCAAATCAGGCTCAGGGACGTAGAAAAACAATCCGGGCACTTTGTTCTTCTTCCTGTACTTATACTTACGAATATGGATCTCATAAGGATTCTATTACTGGTACCTTGCAGGACATAAGTCTTTCGCATTTTACAATTTTGGTTAGTGGTGTAGGACTCGAAATAAAGCTTTACGAGAAAATTGCAGATGTTCATTTCAATATCCGAGGTTTTCTTTTCCGTTCAGATGCAGTTCTTGTAATGGAGCGTCCTGTAAACGGTGATATGCTTTACGTATTTGCTTTTGTAAATTCAGCTGGTCAAAATGGACTTGATGATAGAACCCGCGGGCTTTTAATTCCTGCTTTGTATAAACTTCTTTCGGTCAATTGTAATGCAATTCTGGATCAAATGTATGCTAAGGTAAATGAGCAGGAAGCAGTAGATGAATTAAAGAGTGTAGATGATAATATTCTTTAACATTATGTAAAAGACTAAAAAATCTATTACGCACATAAGATTGTCGGGGTTGACCCGACAATCTTTTTTTCACTAGAATAACTCCCACTATGGAATTTACACAAGAAACTATCGACGCACTTTCAGTTAATGAAGTGGAAATTATGAAAAAAATCGCGGAAGAGCTTAATATCCGCGTGCAGCAGGTGAGTGCTGTTATCAGCCTGGTTGAGGAAGGATGTACAATCCCATTCATCAGCCGTTACCGCAAGGAAAAGCATGACAATCTTGATGAGGTTCAGGTTCGCGACTGTGACCACCTCTATAAATCATATCATAACCTTGAAGACCGTCGCCTTGAAATTGTAAAAGGCATTTTTGCTCAGGGAAAACTTACTGAGACTTTGTACAATGCGGTTATGTCTGCTACTACAATGACTGCTTTGGAGGATTTGTGGGCTCCATTCAAGAAAAAGAAGAAGACCCGCGGTATGGTTGCCGCAGAAAAAGGCCTTGAGCCTCTGGCTGATTTTATTCTTGCAGACCATGATGATGGCGCGGTTGAAAAAGAGGCTGAAAAGTTTATTAAAATTGATAATGAGGACAGCGCGCTCAATGTTGAGTCAGCTGCAGACGCTCTTGCCGGAGCAAAAGACATCATTGCAGAGCGCGTTTCCCAGGAAACTTCTAACCGCGAAGCTGTTCACGACCTTTATATGAGAACCGGTACAATCAAGACAAAGGGTATTGTTCCTGAGGGGCAGGATGCCTCAGTTGCAGAAAACACATCTACCTACAAAATGTACTGGGATTACTCAGAGCCTTTGAACGAGGTTAAGCCTCACCGCATTCTCGCAATTAACCGCGGCGAGCGCGAAGGTGCCCTGGAAGTTACAATTGATGTTGATGTTGATGCCGCTATTGCTGATTTGCAGCGTCGCGCAGACATCCACAATAACTATCATAAAGACGCTATTGAAGACGGAGTTGTGCGTCTTTTGTCTCCAGCTGTTGTTCGCGAAATCCGCAGTGACGAAGCAGACGAGGCCGATGTTCACGGAATCGGTATTTTCAGCGAAAACCTCAAAAACCTTTTGATGACCCAGCCTATTAAGGGAAGCCGTGTTCTTGGTGTAGACCCTGGTATTCGTACCGGTACAAAGTGTGCCGCCCTCGACGAAACAGGTAAGTACCTTGGCTACTTTAAGTTTTTCCAGGTTACAGACCCGGACGGCTCTTACAAAATGATTAACGACGCCATCGACAAGTACGACATTCAGGTTGTTGCAGTTGGAAACGGTACCGGAAGTCAGGAAGTTCAGGCAATCGTTAGCAAGGTTATCAGCGATAATTATAATGATGTAGTTTACACAGTAGTTGATGAGTCTGGTGCTTCAGTTTACTCGGCAAGTGATATTGCCCGCGAAGAATTCCCTGATCTGGACCTTACAATCCGTGGTGCCATCAGCATGGGCCGCCGTCTGCAGGACCCACTCAGCGAACTCGTAAAAATCGACCCTAAGGCAATCGGTGTTGGCCTTTATCAGCACGATGTAAATCAGAAAAAGCTTGCTGAACAGCTGGATGAAGTTGTAGGTTCGGTTGTAAATAACGTTGGGGTAAACCTCAATACGGCGTCGTACTCGCTTTTGAAGTACGTTTCGGGCATCAATGCCACAACAGCAAAGAAAATTGTTGCCTACCGCGACCAGAACGGCAAAATCAAGAGTCGTGAAGACCTTAAAAACGTTCCGGGGCTTGGACCAAAGGCCTTTGAGCAGTGCGCCGGCTTCTTAAAGATTGCAGAAAGCTCTGACCCGCTGGACAATACCTGGGTTCACCCGGAAAATTATGACGCAGCCCGCGAAGTTCTTCCATATATTCAGAAGAAAGAAAAGGTTCCTGCAGACCTCATTAAAAAGCTTGCAGAAAAATATAACATCGGCGAAACAACAGTCCGCGACATTGTAGACGAGCTTCAGAAGCCAAACCGCGACCCTCGCGATGGCTATCCTGCTCCAATCATGCAGAAGGGCGTTTTGCAGTTCGAAGACCTCAAGGAAGGCATGAAGGTAACCGGAAAAATCAAAAACGTAGTAGATTTTGGTGCCTTTGTTGATATTGGATTGCATGAAACTGGTCTTGTTCACCTTAGTGAGCTTTCAGACAGCTTCGTAGAAAACCCTATGGACGTTGTAAAGGTAGGGGACGTTCACGAATTTACAATTATTGAACTGGACCGCGACCGCCGCCGTATTGCCCTTTCCCTTAAGAGTGATGCCGCAAGTCGTGCCGGAACAGGGCAGAAGAGCAGTGTTCGCCGAGATAGTCCACGCGATGGCGCTTCAGGCAGTGGAAATGGCACAGGCCGCCGCGTAGTTGTTGTAAAGAAGCGAGCTGGAAACTCCAATAATGGTGGTTTCGACAAGCTCAACCACCGCGACGACAATCGAGATTCTCGCCGCAGCCAGTCTTACAACTCGGGCAGTGACGATGGAATGAGCTACAATCCGTTTGCAGCATTCTTCAATAATAAAAAATAATTATTGTAACAAAAAATTAACACGGAAGTGTTTAAAACCTTGAAGGTTTACTTTTAAAAACTTCCGTGTTATAATTCTTAGGATTTATTGATAATTTAGTTAATAATAAAAAAAAGTCCTTTCTAAAAAATTCCGAAAAAGTTAGAGAGTTTGATATCGTATGTTTTTAGGAGGTGTTTTATGAAAAAAGCATCAGCTTTGTTGTCGCTGGTAAGCATATTCCTTCTTTTTTCTGGATGTTCCTGGGAAATGCCAGAGAAGGTTTCTGTTAAAACAAACGCCATTTATAATTTCTCATTTGGAGCTTTGGAAAAAAGTCTTGATGAAGAACTTGATTTTAAGACAATCCTTGCTACAGATAATGAAGATGTTAAAATCTATGATTATTTTCCACAAAAAAAAGATACTAAAGTTCAGCAGTTTCTAATTACAATGAAGGTTTTTGAAAAAGATCTTCACGAAATTGTTCAGGATAATGCTGTATTCAATGCTTTTCTTCAGAATTGTCCGGCAGGAGTTTCCATTAATCTTGATAGCCTTCCTGCAGGAATCCCACCACTGACTGTGTCTGGTTCAGAAAGTTTTGATTTTAACCCTACTACAATCTTGTCATCTGTAAAAGAATCAATGGGTGAAGAGTTTTCTTCAATTCAATTCTGCACAATTCCAGCTTATATCTATTGTTATACAGGTGGCGGGCTTTCTGCTGATGCAACTTTGAAGATGTATTATGGAGATGAATCAAAAAATTCAATTTCTCCTGAGTATGATTGTTATATTGCTGGTAGTGCAATAGGAAAACAGAGCCTGGAACAAACACTTCTTCCAGAATTAATAATAGAAGAAGATTCTTTAACTGTTGTTTCTGATCTTGCATTGGAAAAATCAACGGTGAATATGAATATTGCAGATTTCATGAATAATGCAATTAATGTTCCTCAGGAAACTTCACAGGCTTGTATCAACTATGATATTTCACTTAAGGGAGAGCTTACAAAAGAACAGCTTATGGGAAGCAATGCGAAGATTGTTGTATATGCAGTTCTTGCACTTCCAATTCAATTTAAAGTAACAGACGATATTTTTCTTGATATACGAAAATTTGTTCAGTCAGATGAAACAGAAGAGGACAATTCAGACATTTTCGGGCGTACTGAAGCAACTGGATTGGCAGATAAGCAGCAATATATAGATGTTATAAGAAGTGCATCTTTGATTTATTCTACAGCAGCATTACCGTTTGTTGCAGAGCCTGGTATTATTTTCAGTATAGATATGATTGGGGATAATAGTTATAAGGATTATGTACTTGAAGGTGGAAATATAACACTAAATTATGATGATATACATAAGATGATAGATACATTTCCTCTGCGCCCTAATTTACAGATAACTATACAGAAAGATTCAGTTTTTTCAGTACCTAGAAACAGAACCTTTAATATGAGTTTGATGATAAATCTTATTACAGACGGTACTATTAAATTATTTTAGGGAGGCGTGTTTATGAAAAAGCTTGTATTTTTACTGATATTTGTATGTTTAAGCCTGTCTGTTTTTGCAGAAAACTTTTTTTCAAAAAACCGTTTTCTTGAAGTAAAGATTGGTGCAGATGCAGGAATTTCAAATAATCTTTTTTCAGCTAATGAATTCATGAAAAAGGAGCTTGTTATTGATTTGCATAAGCTTGCTGAAGAATGTCCGGATACTGGTATCAGTATTCTTGCAAATGCAAGTCCTTCGCTTGAAATGAATTTAAATATTAAAAGTCTTTCTCTTGGATTTTCAACTGGTGTAGATTTTTTTCAGCGCATGGATATCAATAAGAGCCTTATTGATTTTCTTGGATTCGGGAATAATATAGGTCAACCTCTAATTGCAGAAATAAAGGAAAATGCTGAAATATTTACATATGTTCAGGCAAATGTTGGTTTTAACTTCAAAAAATTCAGACTTCATGTAAAACCGACAGTATTCATTCCTGTTCTTACAATCAATAATAGTGGTGGATCCGTTGTTTTTACAAATGAAGCAGATGGTACTATGAAGATCCACTCAGATTTGAATATGGCAGTTTATACCACTCTTGATTTGACAATGAAAGATGGTAAGATTGCGGTAAATACTGCAGCTTTAGAGAATACCCTGTATGCAGGATATGGCTTTGACCTTGCCGGTTCTCTTAGTTTTCCATTTACTGAAACATTTTGTATTGGTGCAGACGCACGAGTGCCAATTATTCCAGGTCGCTTAAACAAGAAATATTCAATTACTTCAAGTTTTGCCTTTGAATCGACAATACTCGAAATAGGAAACAAAGAATTTCAGTTCGCAGATCCAAAAGTTGACAGAGGAATTGAAGAAGAGGTTTGGATTAATCGTCCTATCAAGTTTTTTGCTTATGTAGACACAAAGCTTTTTGGAAAGTTGATTGAACTTAATGCAGGAGCTGGTTTTGGAATTCGAAAACCATTTACAGAAGCTTCTCTTTTCTATATGGAATATCAGCTTGGAGCTACACTCAACTTGTTTTCTATCTTAAAAGTAGGGCTTTTTACACAATACATGGACCAGGTATTTGCTCATGGTCTAGGAATGACAGTTAATGTCAGATTTGTTCAGCTTGATGTGGGAGCAACAGTTCAGTCAGCCAGCTTTAAAAAGAGTTTTGTTGGAGCTGGAGCAGGCGCCTATGCCTACGTAACTGTAGGATTCTAAATGCATAGGCGGCTCGCTAGTTTCGCCGCTTGAGGCATTATCATGATGAAACTAAAAAGAGTTGCTGTTGCAACTCTTTTTTTAACGTTTCTTCGATTTTAGCCTTGTTTGGGCTATTTTTTTGCTCCGAGTCCAACCTTAGAATCTTCGACATTTAGAATCCTTTGTGTCATTGACTCAAATCCCCCCATATTATAAAATAATTTACTTATATTTATTTTAGAGGACTGAAGATGTTTAAAATTATTGAAAAAAAACAGCTTTCTGCCGGTGTATTTTATATGAAGGTTACTGCTCCTGAAATTGCACGCAACCGCAAGGCAGGACAGTTTGTTATCGTTCAGGTTGATCTGGACTTTGGTGAGCGCATTCCGCTTACAATTGCTGATGCAAATGCCGAAGAGGGCTGGATTGCTCTCGTTTTCCAGGCTGTTGGTGCATCTACTTTGAAACTTTCTTTGAAAGAGGCTGGTGAAGAACTTCCTGCTGTGCTCGGTCCTCTTGGTAATCCATCTAAAATCGAAAAATATGACCGCCCTGTACTTGTTGTTGGTGGTGGTTTTGGCGTTGCTCCATGTTACCCAATCGTTCAGGCTCACAAGGCTATTGGTAACAAGGTAATCATGGTTATTTGTGCACGTAATAAAGATCTTCTTATTTATGTTGATGAAATGAAGGCTCTTGCAGACGAAGTTATCATTATGACTGATGATGGTTCTGCCGGCCGCCAGGGTGTATCAACTGTTCCTGTAAAGGAAATGTGTGAAAGCCAGTGCCCTCCTGCTGAGGTTATTGCAATCGGCCCTCCAATCATGATGAAGTTCTGTGCCGCTACAACTAAGGAGTACGGCGTTAAGACTACAGTTTCTTTGAACACAATTATGATTGACGGAACCGGAATGTGCGGTGGCTGTCGTGTATCTGTTGGCGGAGAAACAAAGTTCGTTTGTGTAGACGGCCCTGAGTTCGATGCTCACATTGTAGACTGGGACAACATGATGATGCGTATGAAGTCTTTCAAGCCACGCGAGCAGGAAGATTTCCACAAGTGCAAGATTGGTTTAGGTATTGAGAAGTAGACGTCCGGTGGTTTCGATACACCGCTTCGCGGCACTCAACCACCGGTGATTGAGTAGTCCGTGACACTTGACCACCGGTGATTGAGTAGTCCGTGACACTTGACCACCGGTGATTGAGTAGGCCGAAGGCCGTATCGAAATCATCATCAGGAGATTATTATGATTAACGTACAAGAAGAATTAAATAAAATTAATGAATTGATTAAGGCTAACGGCAAGCTCACTGTTAAAGACCGCAATGCCATTCCTCAGATGGAAATGCCTACTCTTGAACCAAAGGCTCGTGCCCGCCAGATGGACGAGGTTGCCCTTGGTTTCAGCAAGGAACAGGCTATCGTAGAAGCCAACCGCTGTCTTCAGTGTGCAAAACCTTTCTGTATGGAAGGCTGCCCTGTAAACATTGATATTCCGGGCTTTATCCGCGAAATCGCTAACGAAAACTTTAAGGCCGCTGTTGATACAATCAAAAAGACAAGCCTTCTGCCTGCAATTTGTGGTCGTGTTTGTCCTCAGGAAAAGCAGTGCCAGGGTAAGTGTACTGTAGGTAAGGTTTGGAAAAACCCTGAAAAGGCTGTTTCTATTGGCCGTCTGGAGCGCTTTGTTGCAGACTGGGAACGCGAAAACAATCAGGTAACAATGCCTGAGGTTGCACCTGCTACAGGAAAGAAGGTTGCAGTTATAGGTTCAGGTCCTGCAGGCCTTACAGTTGCTGCTGACTGTGCACGTGCCGGTCACGAAGTAACAGTTTTCGAAGCCTTCCACAAGTGTGGTGGTGTAATGATGTACGGTATTCCTGAATTCCGTCTTCCAAAGAAAATCGTTCAGGACGAAATTGAAAATCTTAAGAAAATCGGCGTAAAGTTTGAAACAAACTTCCTTGTTGGCCGAACAGATACACTGGATCAGCTCCTTTCAGAAAAGGGCTTTGATGCCGCTTTCGTAGGAACTGGCGCAGGTCTTCCAAAGTTCTTAAACATCCCTGGAGAAAACCTTATTGGTGTATTCTCTGCTAACGAATATCTTACACGTGCAAACCTCATGAAAGGTTACGATAAGGATCATGCTGCAACTCCAATTTACGAAGCAAAGCACGTAGTAGTTTGTGGTGCCGGAAACGTTGCAATGGATGCAGCCCGCATGGCCTTCCGCCTTGGAGCAGAAACAGTTGATGTCGTTTACCGCCGTACAAGAAACGAAATGCCGGCCCGTCTCGAAGAGATTGGCCACGCAGAAGAAGAAGGCGTAAACTTCCGCTTCCTCGAAAACCCTGTAGAAGTACTCGGTAACGAAGAAGGCAAGGTTGTTGGCGTACGCTGTCTCAGCTATGAACTCGGTGAACCAGACGAATCTGGACGACGTTCTCCAGTGCCAATCCCAGGTTCAGAGCACGACGTTCCATGTGACGCAATGATTGTTGCCCTCGGAAACGGTTCAAACCCACTCCTCGTAAGCACAACCCCAGGCCTCGACGCCGACAAGCGCGGCCACATCCTCGTAGACGAAAAGCAGGCCACCCACCACGCAAAGGTATGGGCCGGCGGCGACATCGTCCTCGGTGCAGCTACAGTAATCCTCGCTATGGGTGAAGGACGTAAAGCTGCTGCGGGTATTAACGAGTATCTGGCTAAGTAGAATATCGGGCTTGCCCGATAATGACATGTCATCCTGAAATTGTTTCAGGATCTATAAATACGGTGGTTGAGTAGCCCGAAGGGCTTATCGAAACCATCGTACAAATATACGTCATTGCGAGGAACGCAGCGACGAAGCAATCAATATAAAACATGTCCTTCCCGCGCACCGACGCGGGAATCTTTTTTAAAAAAATTCTACTCTATCTCAAATTGATAGAGCAAATAAATATAATCAAATCTAAATAAGAAATATATTGGAGATTTGATTATGAGAGGAAAATATCATTACGCAATTAGAGATTTACCAAAAAGCTTGTGTAGAACGATAGCTTATTATTTTTATATACTTTGTTTGGATATCGAAGATTACAAACATTTAAATTATTGCCTTGATCTTTATAATGCACTTGTAAAGGCATTAAATTTACAGGATCATTCAAAACAAATCATTGAAGCAATAATAAATCAACATATATTAAAAAATCAATTAACCTTAGAAAATGATAAAGAAGATATAAAACATCCATATTCAAAGAATGGGAAAATAAAAAATTATTATAAAGAAGATACTGAAATTCACGAAAAATGCGGATGGTGGGACTCAGATACAGAGGATAATATAAATTTAATCCGTGCAGTTTTTGCAGGGAAACAAGAATGGTTTCTAAATATAATTGAATATACATTTTTTATAAAACCTGATAAACGAAAAAAAACATTTAATATTCCAAATGATTTCAGTATTAATAACGATGTTATAGAAAACTTGAAACAACCAGCATTTGCAATTTTTTTAATACAAAAATTAAAATTAAAAAAAATTGAAGGTGAAATATTAAACTTTGCTTATTTATATAGCCCGAAATTCGAGTTTTCTAAATTAATCGTAATCTGAAAAAGTTTTG
>JAEDCY010000007.1 GCA_016293915.1 Treponema sp.
TTATGCACAGGATTTTGGGAAATTTGCGCATGATTTCATTTCGCAAAATCGCAATTTTTTCATTTTTGAGTAATAGATTGCAGTATTACTTCGCAAAATTAAAAAATTATTGATTTTGCGAAATAGGCGGTATATAATTTTCTTATGAAATTAATTGAACGAGACTTCTATTTAGATAAACTCAAAAACGTAATGGGAACACCTGATATAAAAGTAATAACAGGGGTTCGTCGTTGTGGTAAGTCTAAGCTAATGGATGCATTCATTGATTGGATAAAAAAGAATAAAAAAGATGCAAATATTATCCATATCAATTACAATCTTTTTGAGTTTGATTCAATTAAAACAGCCCATGCCTTAGATTCCTATGTAGAAGAACGATATCAAAGCAACAAAACAAACTTCCTGCTGATAGACGAAGTTCAGCTTTGTACAGATTTTGAAAAAGTAATCAATTCATTTCATGCCAGAGAAAAATATGACATATATATAACTGGTTCAAATGCCTTTTTACTCTCAAGCGATTTAGCTACACTTTTTACAGGCCGCGTTTTTCAAATAAAAGTATTCCCTTTTTCATTCTTAGAATATCAGAAATATTTTAAAAATGCTGATCCTGAAAATGCTTTTGATTCTTATGTAAAAGAAGGCGGAATGTCAGGTTCATTTGTCTATAAATCTACAGAAGAAAAATACGCTTATATCAAAGATGTATTTGATACACTTATTATACATGATATTGTTCAAAAGTATAAAATCAAAAATGAAGTTTTGCTGAATAAATTAAATGACTTTATGCTGGACAATATTTCTTCAGAAGTATCTGTCCGTAAAATTGCAGACACTCTTACAAGTAATCAGGAAAAAACAAATGATAAAACTATAGGATCTTACCTTAATTATCTTTGCAATGCCTTTGCTTTTTATAAAGTCCGCCGTTATGACATTCGCGGAAAAAAATATCTTGCCAGCCAGGATAAATATTATCTTGCCGACCATTCTTTCCGCTATGCAATTCTTGGAACTAAAAACATGGATTATGGCAGAGTTTATGAAAACATGGTTTGTATAGAATTGCTGCGCAGGGGCTACGAAGTTTACACCGGAGTTTTATATAAAAAAGAAATTGATTTTGTTGCAATAAAGCAGAGTGAGAAAATCTACATTCAAGTGAGTGATGATATTTCTTTACCAGAAACTCTTGAACGGGAAGTAACTCCTTTATTGAGCATAAAAGATGCCTATCCAAAAGTTTTAATTGCGCGAACAAGACATGAAAAATATTTATACGAAGGTATTAACATTTTAAATCTGGCTGATTTTCTTTTGAATAAGGAGTAACAGTTTATGGCAAATTACATTACCGAAGACGATATTGAAATTTCTCTTATAAACATTCTTAAAAGCGATGATATTGGATATAACTTTATTCAGTGTGATTCAAATCCCAATCTTAAAGAACAACCTGATGCAACAAATCGAACTTCTAAAAAACAATGTGTTTTGCCACAAGAGATTAAAACTGCTCTCTACAAAATTAATCCTGATATTCCTTCCGAAAATATTGATTCTGTAATCCGCGAATTGTGCCGCGACTTTACCGGCAGCGACATGGTAAAGACCAATTACGATAATTACAATTTGATTCGTAATGGTCGAAAAGTTGAGTTCAAGCAAAATGGCAAACAGACTTTTGATTTTGTTAAACTCATTGATTTTGAAAATCCTGAAAACAACATTTTTACAGCTGTTTCGCAGATGTGGATTCAGGGGCAGTATTACTGGCGGCGCCCAGATGTTATCATTTTTGTAAACGGACTTCCTGTAGTTTTTGTTGAACTTAAAAATGCCATAATCAAAATAGAAGAAGCCTATAATAAAAATCTTACAGATTATAAAAAAGACATTCCCAACCTTTTTGCCTTTAATCAGATTTGTGTTTTGAGTAACGGACTTGAAACTCGTCTTGGTGCCTGGAACGCAGATTTTGAGTTTTTCTTTGAATGGCTAAAGGTTGAAAGTGAAAATGAAAAACCAAACCGCAAGGACATTAAAGCGCGCGGTGTTTCCATTGAATACTTTGCCCGCGGTCTTTGTAAAAAGGAACACTTAATTGATTACATAGAAAACTTTATTTTGTTCCAGAATCAGAAAGTCAAAATTATTGCAAAGAACCATCAGTTCCTTGGTGTTAATAATCTTATGCGAAATGTTGAACGCCGGGAAGAGCTTAAAGGAAAGCTTGGTGTCTTCTGGCATACTCAGGGCTCCGGTAAATCATATTCCATGGTTTTCTTTGCAAGAAAGTGTGCCCGTAAACTAAAAGGCAATTTTACTTTCTTTATTGTTACAGACCGCACAGACCTTGATACTCAGATTTATAAAAACTTCGTACGCACAGAAGTTATCGGCAACAAAGAAGAATGTCAGCCTAAAAACTCGGCACAGCTTCGTGAATATCTTAAGAGCAACAAGAAATTCATTTTCTCTATGATTCATAAATTCCGCTATGATAAGGGAAAGAAATATCCGGTTCTTAGCGAACGCAACGACATTTTTGTTTTGATAGATGAAGCTCACCGAACCCAGTACAAAGACCTTGCGGAAAACATGCACACCGCTTTGCCAAATGCAAACTTTATTGCTTTTACAGGAACTCCGCTGCTTGGTTCAAAACGCCTGACAAATCAGTGGTTTGGAGATTATGTTTCTGAATATAATTTTGCACAGTCTGTTGAAGATGGAAGTACAGTTCCTTTGTTCTATAGCCGCCGTGTGCCTGAAGTCGGTCTTACAAATAACTTCCTTGATGATGATATTGTAGACATTATTGAAGATGAAAATCTAAATGAAGAAGAAATCAAAAAGCTGGAAGATTCCGGCAGCAAAATAATTGAAGTTCTAAAACGGGATGAACGTCTTGATAAAATTGCTCAAGATATTGCGCATCATTTCCCGCGACGAGGCTTTCTTGGAAAGGGAATGGTTGTTTCTGTAGATAAGTTTACTGCGGTAAAAATGTACGACAAGGTTCAGCATTATTGGGAGGAAGAAAAGAAACAGCTTATAAAAGACAGGAATAGTGCTGCCACAAAAGAAGAACGGGATGAAATTACAACCCGCCTGGATTACATGAACAATGTAGAAATGGCTGTAATCATTTCCGAAGATGCAGATGAAGAAAAGAAGTTTGCAGAGCAGGGACTAAACATAAAACCTCACCGCGACAAGATGAATAAGATTGTCGACGGCGTAGATATTGAAGACCGCTTCAAAGATAAAAATGATCCGTTACAGCTTGTTTTTGTTTGTGCAATGTGGCTTACAGGTTTTGATGTTCCAAATCTTTCTACACTCTATCTTGATAAGCCGATGAAAGGACACACGCTTATGCAGGCAATTGCTCGTGCAAACCGTGTTTATCCGGGTAAAACAAGCGGTATCATTGTTGATTATGTAAATGTATTTAAATACATGCAGCAGGCCCTTACCGATTATGCAACCGGCGATGACGGAGATGAGTTCCCTGCAAAAGATATTGAGTACCTTATTGAGTTGATTGGACAAAGCATTGATGAAGCAGACGAGTTTTTAAGCGAACTTAATATAAGGCTTGATGAAATTAATAAGCTTCCTGGAGACTTAGAAAAACTTGAAGCCTTGCGAAACGCACTTGAAATCATTTACCAGAAAGATGAAGGAAAAGAAAAGTTCCGTGTTATTACAAATACAATGCTTAATCTTTACGAAGCAAGCAAACCGGAAATCTTTGAAATGGGCTGGCAGAATGAAAAGTTTAAGCCCTTAAAATATCTGAACGATTTGATGAATAACAATGTTGATGATGAAAAACTTGATCGTGCAAAAGCCAGAATGCAGGCTCTTCTTGATACATCAGTCAGTTCAGAAAAACCATGTCATGCTGAACTTGATTCAGCATCTTCTGATAGAGGAACCCTGAAACAAGTTCAGGGTGACGGCAATTATCTTATTCACGAATTCAAAGTGATAGATCTTTCTAAAGTCGATGTAGAAGAACTCCGCAAAGAAATACACAAGGCACAGTACAAAGCCATTGAAATTGATGATATGAAAGAGTTCATCCAGAAGATGCTGCAGATTATGATTAACAAAAACACAACCCGTATATCTTTCAGTGAACGCTTTAAAAACATCATTGACCAATACAATGCTGGTGGAAGTGAAAACGAAGATTATTATGAGCAGCTCTTAAAACTTATTGAAGACATGAAAAACGAAGATAAGCGTGCTGAAACTGAAGGCCTTACCGAAGAAGAACTGGAAATGTTTGACCTTCTTATAAAAGGCCGAAAACTCACAAAAGAAGAAGAACAGAAAGTTAAGCTTGCTGCAAAAAATCTCTATAAAAAACTCACAGAAGAAAAACAAAATCTTTTTGTTGTAGACTGGTACAAAGATGAACAGGCCTCAACAACAGTAAAAGATGCAATCATTTCTTCTCTTGATGCCGATTTACCACAAAGCTTTGATAAAGAGGCTTTTGATTCCAAAATCAATTTGTTGCTTAATCATTTTGTTGATATGTCTGTTCAACATTATGGCTGGCTTGGTGGCGTTGCCTAGATTTACATTGTAAACCAAAATATAAATCAAGGGTTTACAATATAAATCAAATTCATTATACTCCCACCTATGAAAAATAAGAGTGTATTAAAAATCTCTTTTATCGCGCTTTTTGCTGCGATTATTTGCGTTGGTTGTTTTATTAGAATTCCTCTTGGGGTGATTCCGATTGTTTTGCAGAATATTCTCTGCATTTTGTGTGGCGTTCTTTTGGGTGGCCTGCTTGCTGGTGCTCCAACTGCTTTGTTTTTGCTGGCAGGTTTGATTGGTCTTCCGGTTTATTCTGGAGGAACTAGTGGCCTTGCAGTATGGATGGGACCAACCGGTGGCTTTTTGCCAGGTTATCTTCTTGGTGCTATTGTAGCCGGTTTTATTGCAGGTAAGCCTTCTGTTGAGCAGAAAAAAATCACCTGGAAAAATGCACTGCGCGTGAGTCTTGCGATTCTGGCCGGCATGGTGATATTGTACATTCCGGGTGTAATCAGATTTTCTTTCTGGGCAACTGCTGCCGGTAAGGTTCCTGCAGAAAAAACAGCCTTTGCTTATACAATGGCTGCCTGCGTAATTCCTTACATTCCGGGAGACCTTTTGAAAACTGTTGTAGCAATTCCAGTGGCCCTTAAGCTGCGTCCAATTCTAGCACAGTATTTATATGAAAACACAGATAAAGATTAATCATTTATCAAAAACCTTTAAAACTCTTGCCGGGCCAAAAAAAGCCCTTGATGATGTAAGCCTTGAAATTGCTGAAGGTGAGTGCGTCGTTATCGGCGGTGAGAATGGTTCGGGCAAAAGTGTGCTTATGCAGATTATTGCAGGGCTTATGGAAGCTGATAAGGCTTTTGTGAATACGGAGTTTGAGTGCCCGCAAGGCGGGCGTATCGAAACCTCCGTAACCCCCTGCGTTCAAGTTGATGGCCGCGTAGGCCTTGTCTTCCAGGAAGCTGAAACTCAGATTCTGGGCGAGACTCCTGCAGAAGACATTGCTTTTGGACCAAAAAATCTTGGCTGGAAAAAAGCAGAGGTTCAGGCGGCTGTGAGCCAGGCTCTGGAGCAGACCGGTCTTACAGATAAAGCTGAATTTCCGGCCCGCTTTTTGTCTGGCGGAGAAAAGCGCAGACTGGCTGTTGCCTGCATGCTTGCCATGAAGCTGCCGACAATCATTCTTGATGAACCTTATGCAAACCTGGATTATGGCGGAGTAAAGCAGGTAAATAAACTTATCCGCCAGCTCAAGGCAGAAGGTAAAACAGTAATAATTCTTACCCACGAGATTGAAAAATGCCTTGGCCTTGCCGACCGCTTTGTGGTTCTCTTCCGGGGAAAAAAGGTTTTCGACGGTACTCCTGGAATGGGGCTACACCATAACCTCGAAGCCTGGAATATCAGAAACCCGCTTGTTTCTTATGCGAAGGTTGAAGATTTAATCTGGGAGTGAATGGATTGCCACGTCGCTATCGCATCTCGTAAGGGGGCATTTCTGGGCTTGACCCGGGAATCTATATAAAACAGTAATATACAGATTGGAGCTGTCTAAAAAGTATTGTCATGCTGAACCTTCGCAGCATAGCTGCTCGGAGACTCGCTAAAAACAGTCCACTGGACTGTTTTTACACTGCATAGCAGTGTCGCTCCCTATGTTTCAGCATCTACACTATATCTAGTTCTATAGATTCCGAAACAAGTTCGGAATGACATTAGAAAGTAAACTTATTAGTCATCCCCAATGTCAAAAAAATATGAATATGACAGAGACTGCATTTTCTTACAAACAAGGATCCTCATTTTTACATCGCTGCCCGGCCTGGGTAAAGATTCTCCTGCTTCCTCTTATCAGTCTAAGTATTTTTTATCTGCCGCCATGTTTTGCCCTGACCCTAATTACCTTACAAACGTTAGTTAGTTTTCTTCTGCACTTTACTGTACGAGAACAGCTCAGAGATTTAAAGGCGGTTTTTTATTATGCAGTATTTTTGATATTTGTAAAAATAATCGGGAATCTGGCAGCTGCAATTTCAGCCGGCACATTATTCTCTTTCGAACTTGCAACTTTCCCACAGACTCTGATTTCCTTTTTTATTTCCGAAAAAGAAACCTGGCTTCTTTTACTTAAACTGTTCTGCATAATGCAGACAGCTTCTCTGATTTTCAAAACTTCAACCTCTCTTCAAATCCGCGAAGGGCTGGAAGTTATGGAGCTGTCAGTTCGCAGAAGCCTTCATCTCAAGCCACTTGTTGAAGGCAGACCCAACGCTCCTATAGCTCAGGCAGTCTCTCTCTTTATCTGCTTTATTCCTCAGGTTTCAAAAAACTGGCAGCAGGCTGAGCGGGCCTGGAAAGCTCGTGGAGGCCACAAGTCCCTGCGTATGTTTGCAGTTTTACTTCCTGTTTTCTTTTCTGTAGGCATGAAACAGGCATATAACATAGCACGTGCAATTTCGATTAGACAATAAGAAACATATTTGCATGTAAATATTCGAAAAAAATAAGATTTAGCAGGCTCAATTATTTGAAACTTGCAGACTTTAGTGTTACTTCACCGGAGCTCAGCGTTCTCTGGCTTCCATCTTTCAGAGTGACAATAAGGCCTGCGTTCTCGTCGATGTCGGTGGCGGTGGCTTTGTAACTTGATTTCTGGTCGCCGATGAGGGGGTAGACTGTGAGCTCCTGGCCAAGCAGGAAGGAAGCTTCCTTGTATTCTTTTATGATTGCCTTGTGGGCAGCCGGACTTGAAGAATCTTCTTCGAAAATCTTCAGAACCTGGCCAGCTATTTCTGTGGCAAGCTGGATTCGGGAAATTGATGGAGAAGGAGCATCTTGTGAAGTCTGAGAAAGTGCATCCTCCAGAGTTCCAACCACATCAGCCAGTTCGCCTTTAAAAGCACTTATATTTTTTTTGATATTTAATCCCATTCCAACAACGGCGGCTTCAATCATGCCGCTTTCAAAATTGGCAACTCCCTCGGCAAGGACTCCACAGACTTTTTTTCCGCCCACAAAAATATCATTAATCCATTTGATTTGAGGCTCTATTGTGATGCCCGCGGGAAAACGACCTAGAACATTTTTAATTGCCCGGCAGATTGCAACTGCAGCACTTGCAGTGAGTCTTGCAGGATTTGTAATTCCACCCTCAGGGGCATAAATAACAGAAATATAAATGCCGGTTTTTTCCGGGGAAACAAAAGTGCGGCCAAGGCGGCCACGGCCAGCAGTCTGCTTTTCTGCAACAATTACAGCTTTGTGATATTTTTTTCCGGCGGGAGTAAGCTGGCTACTGCTGTCGCGCAGGTTTCCACATTCGGCAAGAAGGCGTTTTGCGTAGGTATTTGTAGAATCAATCTCTTTAAAGCATTCGATATTACAATCAGAAAGTTCTGGGAAACGTGTAGAGAAAGTCTCAGAAAAAAGCTCTGGGGTAAAAATATCATTGTCGGCCAGAACATAACCGCCGTTAGTTGTGCCCTCAATAGAAGAACCGGCCTCGCGCAAAGCCTTTACTGCCTTCCACACAGCAGCCCGGCTCACACCACATTCCGCCGCCAGCACCTCGCCAGACACCGCCTGACCCTGTGCTTCCACGAGCAGCTTCAAAACTTTTTCCTTAGTAGTCATGCTTATATTGATACTACAAAAACGCTTTTTCTGCAATTTGGGAAATAATGCGGTTGAAGTTTTCTTCTATGATTTTTTCGAGCTGGGGGCGTTGTGGGGGCAAGTCTGGACTTTGATGTTAGCCCCCGCTGGGTGGGGTAGGCCGCAACGAATGTGCGGCCGAGGGGAGGGGCTCCTCCCCCTTACACATTACTCAAAGCGTTTATCTTCAATTCTCTTAGTTTTCTTTTCGCTTCTTGGAAGCTCGCCGATTCCCACAACTTTTACTTCCGGAGTCATGTTGTACTTCTGTTTAAAGTTATACGCAATTTCGAGGGTTACTTCTGTGCGGTCTGTACCGCCTTCAACTTCTACATAGAGGGTCATTTTGTCTTTGCCGTCAACGTGTTCGATGAGGGCGCGGTATTCGCTTGAAGTTCCCGGAACTCCCTTGATTACGTCTTCGATTGTGCTTGGGAAGATGATGTTTCCCTTAACTTTTACCATGTCATCGCTGCGGCCCAGAATCTGTGTGATGCGAGGATACTTGAGACCGCTCTTGCTTGGAGTTGTAACAAAGGCGGCAAGGTCGTGTGTGCGGAAGCGGAAGAGAGGTGCACCTTCTTTAACAAGAGTTGTCAAAGTGATTTCACCGATTTCTCCTTCTGGCACCGGCTTACCTGTCTGTGGGTCAAGGATTTCGATGTAAATGTAGTCGTCAAAAATATTGATTGCATCTTCTCCTGCTACGTTGATACCTATTCCAGGACCGTAACATTCTGTAAGACCGTAGATGTCAAAAAGCTCGATTCCAAGAATGCTCTGGATTCTGCTGCGCATTTTTTCACCCCAGCGTTCTGAACCAATGATTCCTTTTTTGAGGCAGATTTTATCTTTAAGTCCACGAGCTTCTACCTGTTCTGCAAGGAGGAGTGCATAAGAAGAAGTTGCGCAGATTACTGTTGATTTAAGATCCTGCATCATCTGAAGCTGTTTTTCTGTGTTACCTGGTCCCATTGGAACTGCCATAGCACCAAGGCGCTCACAACCAGCCTGGAAGCCGATACCTGCAGTCCAGAGTCCGTAGCCCGGTGTAATCTGGATTCGGTCTTTGTTTGTGATTCCTGCAAGTTCATAGCAGCGGGCAAACATGATAGCCCAGTCTTCTACGTCTTTCTTTGTGTAAGGAATTACTACCGGAGCACCTGTAGTACCACTAGACGAGTGAATGCGGACAATTTCTTCTTCCGGAACTGTAGCCAGTCCGAGTGGATATGCGTCGCGGAGTTCCTGTTTTGTTACGAAAGGAACAAGATTTTCAAAATCTTCCTGTGTTTTAATATCTTCCGGATTTACATTAGCAAAACGCTTTGTATAAAAAGGATTTCCAAATTCCTTAACGCGCTTAATCTGTGCGCGGATCTGTTCAAGTTGTTTTTCAGTAAGTTTCATATAAATCTCCTAAATCTAAATGAGTCGACAAGCACAGCTTGCCTCTGAGCCGTTTTTTCGATAATCCTAAAACGACCCTGTGTAAGCCCGCTGGCGGGCGTTGTTCTATAGCAGAGCGTTAAGAAAATTGCGAAAGCAATTTTTAGCTCTACTACCGATGGCTCGTTTTATAACCGATTTTCGATTTCAGACTAGTTACTATTTATAGTAACAGAATAGCACAGAGGTGTGTTTCTGTCAATAGAAACTTAAATTTTTGCTATTTCTATTTTGCAGGATTAAGTTTCATTCCTGTAAAGGTTGCGAGAGCGATTTTAGTGCCAAGCTCGTCGGTAATGTCAATTTCATAAAGACAGGTAGAGCGGCCGTCTTTTATGAGACGCGATGCAGCAATAATTTTTTTTCCCTTTGCCATACCTATAAAGTTTATTTGACTTGTAATGGAAACTGTCTGTGGTTGATTGAAGTTTGAAGAAACTGCAAAAGTGTAGTCTGCAAGAGTAAAAATTGCACCACCCATAACTCCGCCATAAGCATTCTGGTGATTACGGGTTATGTCAAAGGAGCAGCGTGCAAAATGATCTCCAATTTCTTCGATTATAATTCCAGTTGCTTTTGTAGCATAAAAATCACCACTAAAAAATTCACGCGACTTTTCTAAATCTGACATATACGCCTCCTATTTTTTCCATTCAACAGCACGAACATTAAGCTCGTAGAACTCAGGTTTTACTAGCTGTTTTATTGCCGCTTTGAGTTCGTCTTCATCAATAAGACCTGCCCGGCTTGCAGCTCCGAGTAAAACCATATTTACAACCTTACTGCTTCCGAGTTCCCTGCAGGCTTCGTCTGTATCCACTGCAACAACGTTCCCTGCAACTTTCTGCAAATAAGAAATCATTTCGTTTTCGTCAAAAGCTTTTCCGCTCAGGCTGGCTGTTACCGGTTGAACAACTTTTTTATTTACGATTACAGTTCCACCCTGTTTGAGGTAAGCGATGTTGCGCACAGCTTCAGCCGCCTCAAATGCGATGAGTACATCTGCCTGTCCCTGAGGAACGAGAGGAGAATATACATCGCCTCCGATTCTTACGTGACTTACAACTGAGCCGCCTCTCTGGGCCATTCCGATTGTTTCAGCCGAAAGCACGCGCTCTCCGTTTGCAATTGCTGCTTGTGAAAGTACCTTTGCCGCCAGTACGGTTCCCTGACCGCCCACGCCGCAGATGATTATATTTTTTGCCATAATTACTCCTTTAGGAGGGCGGAGCCCCGCCCTACGCCCGCACTTCGTTGCGGGCTACCCCACCCAGCGGGGGACACCCCCGCAACGCCCCCCGTAATCAACGTCATGCTGAAACAAGTTCAAGGTGACAGTTATTCAATCGCCTGTACAGGACATACCTGAGAACACAGTCCACATCCAGTACACAGGCTCTTATCTATCTCAACTAATCGCATGCCTTTGCCGGTGGTTGAGCCTGTCGAAACCACATTGCTTACACTCAGTGCCGGGCAGCCAAGTTCGTTAATACATTTGCGGCAGCCGATACACTTAGTATTGTCTACAGTAAGAGCGTGAGGTTTTTCCCAGCCAACTTTTTGTGCAATTGCTATACATGGTGCCTTAAAAATGATTGCACTTACGCCGGGTGTTTCGCTTGCAGCCTTTACAGCATCGACTGCGGCCTTCTGGTCGAAAGGGTTCACAGTGATTACCGGTTTTACACCTATTGCATTCAGAATCTTTTCTATGCTGATTTTCTCGACAATTTCGCCCATCATAGTTACGCCCGTTCCCGGGTGAGGCTGGTGGCCTGTCATGGCAGTGGTTGAGTTATCGAGAATACAGATTGTCTGCTTTGCCTGATTGTATACTGCATTTACAACACCTGTAATTCCGCTTGCAAAGAAGGTTGAATCTCCTATGAAGCTGAAGCAGTAGCGGTCCGGCTCGTTGTGGTAAAAGCCCTGGGCCATTGTGATGTCTGCACCCATACAAAGACAGGTGTCTGTCATATCAAGAGGCATTGCGTTACCAAGTGTATAGCAGCCGATGTCTCCGCAGTAAACAGTTTTCTTGCCCTTCATTGCCTGCTTTACAGCATAGAAGGCTCCTCGATGAGGACAGCCTGCGCAAAGAACTGGCGGTCGGACAGGGAGGTCTGGAGTGCCGGTGGTTGAGTAGTCCGAAGGACGTATCGAAACCACCGTTTCGCCGTTTGTGGTGGTTTCGATACACCCGCCTTGCGGGCACTCAACCACCGTATTTATAATTCCCTTAATTATCTCCACACTTAGCTCTCCGGCTTCTGGAACTGTGCCGTCGAGTTTTCCGCGAATCTGGCAATTTACTCGAGCGAGACCTGCGATTTTTATCAAATTTTCCTCGATAACAGGGTCTAATTCTTCAAAAACAACGATTTGCTCGTGCGACTTAAGGAATTCTTCTGCTAGCGGTTTTGGGAAAGGATATGGTGTTCCAATCTTGAGAACAGGGATATCCTTGAGGCCCAGGAGAGACAGTGCTTCCATGAGGTAGCAGTAAGATATTCCGCCGGCGGCGAAGACAACGGGACTTACGGTGGTTGAGTTGTCCGAAGGACTTATCGAAACCACCTGAGACTTCGGCTGAGTTTTCGCGGTGGTTTCGATACATTCGCTTCGCGAATACTCAACCACCGAGTTCCACTTACTTTTAGAGAACTCTGCCGGTAGCACTTTCTCGTTACGCTCAAAAATGCGCTTGTGATTATTGTAAGAGGAACGCGGGAAAATTACCCAGCGCTTGGAATCTTTTTCGAACTCGCCAGGCTTGCGGCACTCGCTCAATTCCGGAAAATCCATACTTTCGTAAGCATGGTCTACGCGGGTCGTCGGGCGCAAAATCACAGGGGTGTTATATTTTTCAGAAAGTTCAAAGGCCTCCTGAATCATTTCGTATGCTTCGAGAGGGGTAGAAGGATCAAAGCATGGCAGTTTTGAATACTGTGCAAAGTTGCGGGTATCCTGCTCTGTCTGGCTGGAAATCGGGCCCGGGTCGTCTGCACTTACAATAACCATACCGCCCTTTACACCAACATAACTCAAACACATTACAGGGTCGCTGGCAACATTAAGGCCAACCTGCTTCATTGTAATCAGGGTGCGGCTTCCTGCATAACTTGCGCCGGCTGCAACTTCGGCTGCTGCTTTTTCGTTTACCGACCATTCAACATAGGTTCCGGTTTTGCTCTTATACTTGGAAATAAATTCAATAATTTCGCTGGAAGGAGTGCCAGGATATCCGGCAACAAGATTTACTCCAGCCTTAAGGGCACCAAGCGCAATTGCCTGGTTTCCCATTATCATCTGTTTTGCCATAACGGAAAGTATATTATAAAAGAACGCTTCTATCAATAAAAACATATTGTCCAGCCTGAGATTCCGTGTTTGCTGCAGTGCAGTGGGACAGACAATTTAGGCATTATAATCTAACTTGCAAAATCAATAAAATGGTGAAAAAAAATATGACAATTACAGAAAACAAAACATCTGATTCTCTAGAACTTGTTATTGGCGGCCGTCTTGATACTAGCTCTGCACCTGAGCTTGAAGCTAAACTCAAACAGATTGATAGAGATCGAGATGAGCCTGAATACGGGCTTTTACGAGGGCTGAAATTTCTGTTGTAGACATTCCTTCGTATTCTTCCGGTGAAATAGGCTTAAGGTAATGAACCTGAATCGGGTTTGTAGTATTGAAGCCGTTGTCAAAGATTTTGTAGGAATCTATGATTGCTACCGGCAGAATGGTGCAGTGTGCACGCTGTGGGCTTTTGAAACTTCCTGCATGGAATTCATCCAGTTTGCCGTCTTCAATTTCATAGCCGCCTTCCGGGAAAACCATATAATTATAGCCTTTTTTTAAATCTTTGGTGATTTCGATATAAGCTTTCACAACAGAGTGGGTGTTATGCTTTTTGAGTTTTTGTGATTTTATGAGACGGCAGATTTCACGTATAAAAGGACGGTGTGTTGCAACATCATCAAGAATTACACCGATTTTACGTGGGAAGGTATACCATATTGCGCAAGGGTCAAATTTTTCCTGGTGATTTGCACAGATATAGAGTCCGTCATGCTGAGGAATATTTTCAAGACCGTAAGCTTCAACTTTAAGACCTGCAGAATCAACTGCTACTTTCACAATTTTCTTTCCATAAGCATATAATTCATCTTCTGAGTATTTTTTGAGATGATATGCCATATAGACCATTTTGGGATAATATGCAAATATTTTTAAGAAGTTTCGTGAAATTGCCTTAAATAATATTGAAGTACTGCGTTTGTTAGGTTTCATATTAAATCAAACATCATAATAGCATTATTTAAGGCATTGTTCAAATGGGTTTTTCAGTTAGTTAAGGCTTGCGTCTGTTTTTGCTGCAATTTTTCGTGCAAGATATACAAAAGGAGTATCCAGAAGACTGGTTGCAACGTAAATTACATAGCAGCTTGCGGTAATTGCAAGCAATTCGCGGAAAGTATAGATTCCAAGGAAAGCTCCAAAGTTAAAGAGTACAATGTTTACAAACTGAGAGATCAAAGTAGAAAAGTTGTTACGGAACCAGAGCATTTTTGTATGGCTGCCGGTTTTCTTTTCTGTAAGCTTCCACCATGCGTGATAGAGAGAAACATCAATAAACTCAGAAATCACGTAAGCAATCAGGCTTGAAAGAAGCATTCGCGGTGTATTAGAGAAAAGTCCGCGTACAAATTCGTTTGACCAGTCACCTTCAGCCGGAATATATCGAACCCACATAAAGCTCAAAAGAATAAAGCTGAGGCTTGTAAAAATACCGGCAAGAACACCCTTATTTGCGTCTTTCTTTCCATATATTTCGCTCAAAATATCAGTTGCAAGAAAAGTAGCCGCAAAAAGCGTGTTACCCAAAGTCTGATCCATACCAAATGCGTGTACAAGAATTGTAACTTCAATGTTTGCAAGAACAGTACAGATTCCAATCCAGGCGAAAAGTCCGCCTTTGCCAAAAATTTTCAAAAACAGCAGAGTGCCGCCGAAAGACACTAAAAGTGTAATAACGAGAAAAAGTTCATTCATGTAAATGACCTCAAAAAAGAATTGACCTGGTTTTGATTCGCAGCAAGCAGATTGTAGTTGCTGCAGGCAGGAAGGACTTCGAACTGCCTGTTAGGTTTCAATAAAATATAGTAATTTGAAGATTTATGCAAGATATGGTGGTTTCGATACGCCCTGGCGGGCTACTCAACCACCGGAGTTTCAGCCGCATCCGCTTCCGCATGCTTGTGAGTGTAAATATAATTCATAACCGCCATACTTATGATGATGATGTAACCGGCGAGACTCATCCAGTCTGGGAACTGGCCAAAGAATACAAGACCGAATAAAGTTGAGAACAGAATTTGTGAATAATCATAAATAGAGATTTTGCTGGCAGGAGCGTGATAGTAGGCTGCGGTGATAGAGAACTGGCCTCCAGCTGCACAGCCACCAGCACAACAAAGCATAAGAGTCTGCTGCCAGGTCATTGGATTAAAGCTTGTAATAAGGTAAGGCACAGAAAGAATCATAGAAAAGGCAGAGAAAAAGAGAATGATGATTTTACCGTTACATTTAAGATAACTCAATTTTCTGATGCTGGCGTAGGCGAGACCCGCACCAACTCCGCCCATAAAGGCTGCCAGGGTCGGAATCATCTGAGTAAAATTGAAAGAAGGTTTTACAATCAGAATGGAACCACTGAAAGCTATGATAATACAGATAAGCGGCACAGGTTTGATTTTTTCGCGCAGAATTATGTAGCAGAATATAATAGTAAAGAATGGTGCCATTTTATTGAGAATTGCAGCGTCGGCCAGCAGAATGTGGTCTATGGCATAAAAATTTCCGAATACGCCTACCGAGCCTGCTAAAGCGCGTAAAAAAAGGTAAAGCGGTGCTCCCTTTGGAATGCGAAGAGCATCGCGTCCATTGTGTCTTGCGTCGCGAATAGTTCCACCGAGCGCGATCAGAAAAGCCACCGCGTTCCTGAAAAAAGCCTTTTGTACAAAATGAATATCACCCGCCAGCCGTACAAAAACAGCCATAAGAGCAAAGAAAAATGCAGAGCAGATTATAAAAAATATTCCCTTTGAAGTGTTTGAATGAGGCTTCATTTATTTAATTATACTGTAATTGATTGGAGCGGGCAAGGAATAAAATTGGGTTTTCAGGTAGGCAGTTCAGTGGGAAAAAGCATATTCATTCAGAATAATTATTTTTCCATAAAAAAATGTCTGAGTTGTTGAATTATAATGCATTTTTAGAAATCACTCTTATGAGATATTTATGCCGTAACTCAAGGAATTACTTTTTTAAGAGTAGATAAAACATATCATGTATTTTCTGTTGCAATACAGTTTCATTGTGTTATACTTTTCTCATGCCAACAGTTTTTTCAGAAAAAGGATTTCGTTTTTTCTTTTTCTCAAATGAAGGTTCACCTCTAGAGCCTTGTCATATTCATGTAAGAAAAGATGGAAATCTTGCAAAATTTTGGGTATCTGATAAAATAGAACTTGCAGATTCTTATGGTTTTTCTGCAGAAGAGCTAAATACTGCAGAAAAAATTATTTCCAAGAATATGACTAAGATAAAGGGGGCATGGAATGAATTTTTCAGTTGAAAATGCACGGACTCAAAAAGTCTGGTTTGATGAGAACAACATGTGGCTCTTACTTATAGATGGCAGACAACTTTCTATTCCAAAAGCCTATTTTCCAAATTTTAAGGATGCCCCAAATGAAAAACTCTTAGATTACAGTCTTTCTGGTGGTGGTATAGGAATTCATTGGGATAATCTTGATGAAGATTTATATGTTCCTAATTTGTTGCTTGGTATATATTCTGTTGAAAAGAAACCAGTATCTGCATAAAAACTGAAGTTAATACAGGGGGGGGGTTAAGGGGCTTGCCCCTTAGGAGAGAGGGTAGGCCGCAACGAAGTGCGGCCGAGGGGGAGACTTCCCCCCCGAGAATTCTGCAGAATTGAAAGTTATGACAAATCAAGGCCAAACACTAACCATTGATGTACTTGATATCTATAGCTTAAATCAGGGAAGTCCGTTCTAGCGAAAGGACTATGAAAATTTATGACAACATTCATTTTTCTATGATATAATAAAAATGGAGGAATGCTTATGCTTTATGATGTTTTAGAAAAGAAAATTGAATGTCTCACAGTAGAACAACAGCAGTCTGTTTTTGATTATGTTGATTTCTTATTTTCTAAAAATACTGGTGTACAGATGAAAGAGCATAAGCGTAGACCAGGCGGGCTTACCGGGGAATTCTTTATGGCACCCGATTTTGATGAAACTCCAGAATGCTTTAAGGAGTATATGTAATGTATATTCTTGATACACATACTCTTCTCTGGTATTTAAGGGATTCGGCTGAACTTTCTGACACAGCAAGAAATACAATTAATGATGCTGAATATATTTGTACTAGTGCAGTTTCTTTGTGGGAGATTGCTATTAAACATAGTATTGGAAAACTGAATCTGGAGTTTTCTATTTCTCAAATTGAAGAACTCTGTTCAGAAAAAGATATATATATTCTTCCGATAAAAGGGAATCATCTTGATGAACTTGATAAATTACCAGATTATCATAATGATCCATTTGATCGGCTTATTATTTGTCAGGCTATTTCTGAAAATATGACAATCATTACTCGCGATAGCATTATTCCAAAGTATCCAGTAAAGACTTTATGGTAAACAGATAATTGGGGCGTTACGGGGGTGGAGCCCCCGTAGAGAGGGTAGCGGAAAAGACCGGAGCGAACGAAGTGAGTGAGGACTTTGGAGCGTAGGGAGAGACCTCTCCCTTCTCCTCATTTATTACATATTTTTTAATATAAATATACAATTCCAGGGCGCGGCGACTCGCTATAATCCTCATTAATATGAGAGATAATACTGTAAATATGACGGAAGGAAGTCCTGTCCGTCTGCTGCTGGCTTTTTCGGTGCCGATGCTGAGTGGGAATATTTTTCAGCAGCTTTATAATCTTGTTGACTCGGTGATTGTGGGGCAGTTTGTGGGAGCCCAGGCTCTGGCGGCGATTGGTGCGACTGGCTCGATTACTTTTTTCTTTTTTGCGCTTTGTAATGGAATTGGCGCGGGTGGTGGAATTGTCACTTCTCACTTTTTTGGCGAGGGCAATACCGACAAGGTAAAAAACTGTATTGCCAACACGGCCTATATTATGCTGGTGATTCCGACTACTATCGGTGCGATTGCCTTTTTTACTGCCGGTCCGATTCTGCGCTTGCTCAACACTCCGGATTCTATCATGGCTGATTCTAAGGCCTATATGCAGATTATGTGCGTCTGCATGGTGATGATTTCGGTTTACAATTTTGCTTCTTCTATGCTGCGCGCTTTGGGAGATTCTAAAACTCCTCTGTACTTTTTGATTTTTTCCTGCATTCTCAACGGCGTGCTGGATGTGATTTTTGTTTACAATCTCAAGCTTGGCGTTTGGGGGGCTGGTATTGCTACTTTGATTTCCAATATGGTGTGCGGTACTCTCTGTCTTGTTTTTGCTTTTAAGACAAACCTGTATTTTAAGATGAGCCGCGGCGACTGGCGGGTAAATCCTGTAATTCTTGGCCGCTGTATAAAGCTTGGAGTGCCGCTTTCGCTTCAGTTCTCTTTGATTGCGATTTCCTGTATGGCGCTTCAGCGTGTTGTGAACTCTTTTGGTCCTGTGGCGGTTGCGGCTTTTACTGCGACGAGCCGAATTGAGCAGCTGATTCACCAGCCTTACGGAACTTTGGGAACTGCTCTTTCAACTTATACCGGCCAGAACTACGGCGCTAAAAAACACGACCGCATTATCGAAGGCTACCGCAAGAGTATGCTGATGATGGCAATTTTCACCGTACTCATGATTCCACTGATTCAGATTTTTGGCAGCCCGATTACCCGCCTTTTTGTAAAGGAGCCTGAGGTAATTGAGATGGGCGCCCGAGCCTTGCGAATTACCAGCTGGTTCTACATTTTCCTTGGCGTGATTTATGTTGTGCGCGGGGTTCTCAACGGAATCGGCGACGCAACCTTTGCCCTGATTAATGGCGTGACTGAGGTTGTTGGCCGCTTTGTTGTGCCGGTTATCCTTGTCGCAATTCCGCTGATTGGCGTCTGGGGCATCTGGTGGTCGGTCGGAATCGTCTGGTTCCTTAGCGGACTTACGGCCTGGCTGCGATATCTTTATATGAAGAGACTACAATCGAAGAACCGTTAAAAAACGGGCTGCGACAGCGGGATAGTAGTAGGGCTAAAAATTGCAATGCAATTTTCTTAACGCCCTGCTATAGAACACCGGCCGCCAGCGGCCTTACACATTTAGGTTCATCGAAAAAATGACTCAGAGGCAAGCTGTGCTTGCCGACCTGCCCTATTAAATATGAATAATTAGTACGATTTGTACAGTTGAACTTGTGGTAAGAAAATTATAAGCTATTATTAGATGAAATTCTTGAAAATTAAAGCTATAATTGTTGCTGTGGGTATAATTGCGTTGCAAACTGGATGTGACCAAGGAGAAATAAAAATGAGTAAAAATTTTGATTCAGAAGTTAAACGTTTAACTAATATAAAGGCCTTCAGTCTGGCTGATGTAAAGCTTGAAGACGAATATTTTCTTGATGTAACTCAAAAGGATATTGATTTTTTGAACACCTTTGATGTTGACCGGCTTCTATATAATTTCCGGCTCACGGCGGGGTTGCCAAACAAGGCAAAAGCTCCGTATAGCGGCTGGGAAAATACCAGAATCGGCGGTCATACTCTGGGGCATTACCTTGCGGCTGCCTCTCAGGGAATTGCGGGTGGTTATGGGGAGTGCAAGGGACGCGATGGCGTGAGCCTGTGCGACCGTCTTGCCGCTTTGATTGAAGGCCTTGCAGAATGTCAGGCAGTAAGTGGTCGCGACAACCGCTGCAAGCCAGGCTTCATTTTTGGCGCAACAATGGCAGATTCTGCAAAGCCCGAGCTTCAGTTTGATAAGCTTGAAGAAGGAAATCAGGCAGACACCTGGGTACCCTGGTACACAATGCATAAAATTATGAACGGCCTGGTTGAGGTTGCAAAACTCGTGGGTGGCGAGACTGGCAGCAGTGCCCTGGACATTGCCGAAAAGCTTGGTGAATGGATGTACGAGCGAACCTCCCGCTGGGACGAAGAAACAAGAAAGAGAGTTCTTTCTGTTGAATATGGCGGATTGAATGACTGCCTTTACGAGCTTTATAAATGCGCCAAGGCGGCCGGCTATGCGCAGGCAGATCATTTTAAGCAGGTGGCTCACACTTTTGACGAAGAATATCTTTTTAAAGAGATTTTGACGGCGCCGGCGGTAAAAGGAAAAGATGCCAATATTTTGAATAACCGCCACGCAAATACAACTATTCCAAAGTTTGTTGGCGCGGTGAATCGCTGCCTTACTTTGAAGGCAGAAGGCGACCCCGCAACTGAAGCAGAAGAGAAGCAGTATCTTGAATACTGTAAAGCCTTCTGGAATCTTGTTACCCAGCATCATACTTACATTACCGGCGGTAACAGCGAGTGCGAACATTTTGGAAAGGATGATATTCTTGATGCCGAGCGCAGTAATACAAACTGTGAGACCTGTAACGTTCATAATATGCTTAAGCTCACCCGTGCCCTTTTTATGCTGACCGGCGAGCGCAAGTATGCAGACTATTATGAGAACACCTTTATCAACTCAATTCTGGCTTCCGTAAACCGCGAGACCGGAATGACAACTTACTTTCAGCCAATGGCCACCGGTTGTTTTAAGACCTACTGCAACCCTGATGTAAACAAAAATTACTTCTGGTGCTGTACGGGAACCGGCCTTGAAAACTTTACAAAGCTTGGCGACAGTATCTATTTTTATGATGAAGATGAGGGCGGAAAGCCACTGCTCTTTGTGAACCAGTATTTCAGCTCGACTGTAAACTGGAAGGCTCGTGGCATAAAGCTGAGCCAGAAATCAGATATCCCTATGGGGGAGGCGGTGACCTTTACTGTAGAGGCTTTGGAAGGCGGGGAGGCTGCAGATGCAGATGTCACCGACACAGCTGGCGCAGTATTTGATTTCACTCTGGCTCTGCGCATTCCGGACTGGTGCTGTGCTAAGCCAACTCTTTTGGTAAATGACGCTGAGGCAACTGACGATGACTTCTCAGAAAATAACGGCTACCTCCTGGTCAGCAGAAAGTGGCAGACAGGCGACACCCTTACCCTGACTCTTCCAATGGAAATTAAAGCCTACACCCTGCCGGATAACCCGAATGCTGCTGCCTTTAAATATGGTCCGGTTGTACTTGCTGCAGAACTCGGCCGCGACGATAAAATGAAGCTGCGCCAGGTCGGGGTTCAGTGCGATGTCTGCGCAAATAAGATTATCCGCGGAATCGAAATCCCTCTCAATGGAAACTATGGCGGCACAAATAACCTTAAGCCGCTGGCTCCTGAATACATCAAAATCAAAAATGCAGACAGCACCGAGGCCTTCTTTGTGGATATCAACTCGCACTTTGAGCGGGAGCCGGGAAGTCTGAATTTTATTTTGCGGGATATTGAGTTGAATGATGGTGGTTTCGATACGTCCTCTGGACTACTCAACCACCGTGGTGAACTCAAGTTCTCACCATACTACCTCATCAATAATCAGCGCTATGGCATTTACTGGCTTTACGTTACAGAGTTACCAAAACAGACAGAAGCCGGTGACGCAGAAAAAGAACTTGCAAAATATACTTTCATTGAAGGTATCGGTGTAGGCTACGGCGCCCAGACAGAAGGCAACGAAACTACAGCCCCATACATGCAGGAAACCGGTACCGGCTCAGTCGGAAACCCGGGCGAGCTTACCCGCTACGCAAAGGACAAAGGCAGCTTCTCTTATGTCTGTAAGGTTATGCCGGACAAGAAAAACTACCTTCAGTGTAACTTCCTCCGTGAAGATAACGGCAAGCGAATTATCATCAAGGCTGCTGAAACAGACACTCTTATTGCAGATTACATTCTTTCCTGTGATGGTTCGGAAGAAAAGTTCTTTAAGATTTTTGAAATTCCGGAAGCCCTCACAAAGGGAAAGGAAGTCTTGAGAATAGATTTTTCTGCCGCAAGATGGTCTGATTCAGCCCGCCTTGCAGCTCCGTTAAACACTCTTTTTCTCGGCAGCAATTAAGGCTTCTACCTCTTCTCTGTGAAGAGGTTCGTTTTCGACATAGGCTTTTTTGTTTTTCTCAATTTCTTCATAAGGCCAGACACGTCCCTTATTCATGCCGGGGCACTCTGCAGCGCATTCATCCCAGGTCTTTTTATCGGCAATCATCCATGACCAGAAAGGGTAGGTAGAACACTGAATTGGGCGGGCCTGGTAAGCCGAACAGCCATTGTCCCACAAAATGCAGTCATAATTTTTCTTTTCCTGCAGGGACAAAACCTGAGTGCCATAATAATAGTCGGCCCACCTGCAATACTTTGCAACAAAATCAGTAACACTCATTTTAAAGTAATCACAAAGAGTCATTAAATCGCGTTTAGAAAGATAAACAAATCCCGGAGAGTGCCCGCAGCAGTAAGAACATCTCTGGCACTCAAAGTGGAGACCGTCTTTGTAAAAACATTCAGCCATATCGGTCAGTATAATAGCATTTTGAAGAAATTTAATAAACTAAAATTATAAGCCGATAATTTTATTATGGGAAAGAAAGCAACAAAAAAATCAAAAGCAAATAATAAAGAGATGAAAAAGCCATTAAAACTCAAAAAATCTACAATAATAACAATTATTGCAGCCCTGGCCCTGCTTGTTATTATCAGTGGAATTTTTATTATCCGAGCGGCAGTTCAAAAAAATATTAATGATCGAACAGTTAGAATTGCATTCTACGGACTTTCAGATAATCTTTGTACGCTCATTCAGGAGCAGGCTCCACAGCTCGATGAGGTAATCTTTTCTTTCGACAAGATAGCAGAAGATGATGCAGATATTGATATTCTCAATAAAAAATACGATATGCTTTTCTCATGGAAAGGTGAAATTGCAGATTCTATTGCAAGCAGTGCTCATGATATTCCTTCAAAACTGCTTGAAAGAATTCCCCGTTCTTTAAGAAATAAAAAATACATGCCAATCCTTCTTGATTATTTTGAAATTGCTTTTGAAACTTCTCTAGCAAATGAACTCGGATACAATATCGAAAACGGATATAATTCATTTCAAAAATATCTGGAAGTTACAAAGTCTCATGTGTTCAGCCCTTTCTTTGCAAATGGCGGAGATGACAGAATCCTTCTTGCACTTACAGGTTGTATGATTGAATCTTTTGGCGGACTTCCTGCTTATGAAAAATTTATTGAATTATTGAAAACCGAAAGAGATTTTAATACTCTGCTTGATGAAAGACTGGATAACGAAGGTCTTACTCTCAGAAAAGTTCTCGACGAATTAAAGGCAATGCCGAAAGACGGAAAAACTCATCCGGAATGGTATAACGGAAAAAATCAGGATTTATTTTACTTTGCAAAGAGTAAACAGATTGCAGCATATTTTACACTTCTTTCTGAACATAGAAATTTTGACTATGAAGTTGTCCGCAATTTTGATTCAGTTTATTTCCCAAAGAGAAAGCCAAAAGTTAATCATGGTTTAATTGCACCGCAGTTAAGTTGTGTTTTGATTTCTAATAATTTCAATGCAGAAAAATATTTGAAGAATCTTACAGAGCTTGATGTTCAGTCAAAGCTTTCGAATAAAACAAAGCTGGCACCGGTTCATTATCATGCGGAATGTTTTGATAGACAGGCAGATGATTTAAGATACTGGGCAGCGGCAAACTCAGGAGTAATGTCAGATCCTGCATTGGCCGCCTTCCAGAGAGACAAGGATGCAATGACAGCATTTGCCTCTGAGATAAGAAATTATTTACGAATGAGATAATTCGTAAATCTTAGCTACAAAATTTCGTTTTACTTTTTGTGAAGTCGTCATTTCGAGCGGCTCTTTGAGCAGGGTGATTTTTGAAATCTGGGAATAAGCCTGGAAATTCTTATTCACCTTGCTCACAATTTTTTTGATAGAATCGTAAACTTCATCCTGAACAAATTCATTATTGCGCTCAACACCAAGAGTTTTATAAAGATCATCACTAGGGTAAATCAAAGCTTCAATTTCTTCAGAAGTTTTTTCTTCATCTGCATAATAGCCGCGAACTGTAATCTGCTGAATTTCATCGTAGAGCTGGAATGCATCTTCAATCTCTTCAGGATAAACATTTTTTCCGCCGCTTGTTACAATCAGATTTTTTGCACGACCGCAAAGTTTGATGTAGCCTTCCTTGTCTATGCTGCCAAGGTCTCCGGTTTTAAAGAAGCCGTCTTCTGTAAATACAGCCTTTGTTTCTTCCGGCATATTATAGTAGCCCTGCATAACCATCGGGCCTTTTACTGCAATTTCACCAACTTCTTCAATTCCTTTCTTTGTGATTACTTTTTCCGGATTGAGAATTTTGATTTCTTCATAAGGAGCAAAAGAACGGCCTACACTTTCAATCTTAAAATGCTCAACCGGGTTCAGTGCTATAATCGGAGAGGTTTCTGTGAGACCATAACCCTGAATAAAATCAATACCCATAGAGTTATACTGACGGCATACACTTGCTGCAAGCGGACCACCACCAGAAATTGCAACACGAAGAGTATAAATACTTGCCTGTTCCAGAACCGGTTTAAAAAATCTCTTTCCAAGATTTACATGGAAAACTTTTTTAATAAAGAAAGAAAGCCAGCTTATAAAACCAAGAATACCAGCAACAACAGGTCCTTTAGCTTTAATTCCTTTCCTGATGCCCGAAAGCAGCTTATTATATAGAAGAGGAACACCAAGCATAACGGTAATTTTTCCTTCTTTGAGTTCGCGAAGGAGCTTTGAAACAGCCATGCTCTTTCCAAAAACAATAGAAGCACCAGTCATAAGCGGATTAATAAAGGCCGCCTGCATTGTGTAAGCATGATGAATTGGAAGCAGGGCATAAAAAACATCTGTGTTGTAATGATTAAAATTGCGCTGAGCAATAAAACCATCAGACATAAGGTTTCTGTGCGAAAGCATTACACCCTTTGGTTTACCCGTTGTACCGGAGGTAAAAAGAATTGCAGCAGTATCATATTCTGTGCAAGGTTCGTTCTTTTGGTCGTCGGCAAGAGCTTCTGCTTTGAGATTATAAATAAAGCGTTCACTAGCTTCCGGATTTATAGAATAAACTTTAAGGTTTGGAAAATTCTTTGTGTAGATTTCGGCCTTTTCATCGTCGCAGAAAACAAAAACTGGTTCAGCCGTTTTTACAATGTTTACGACTTCCGGTTCATGGAGTCCGTTATCAATCGGAACTACAATTCCGCTTGCAAAAAGGGCTGCAAGGTAAGCAGTAGCCCATTCCGGAGAGTTCTTTCCCATAACAGCAACACGGTCACCTTTTTTAAGCCCGTTTGCCATAAGCCAGTTTGCGAGTTCCTGAACATTTGCCAGAACCTCATTGTAGGTTAGAGAGCGCTTAGAATCATCCGGTCCATCAAAAGCTGTAAAACAAGGTCTGTCACCGTTGCGCTTTGCCTGAATACGCACAAGCTCCGGGAATGTAGGCCATTCGCCTGTAAAGTCTGTGCCCCTGAAATCTTCAAGATACATCCATGGAATATTATTATTAATGTCTGTCATAATTTATATTTTACACCCGAATTTCATCTAACGCAAAAAATATTGAAGGAGTAGTTGTCGTCCTGAAACGATAATATGACATCCTGAAAAGAGTTTATAGTATCCAAAAACGATAATATGTCATCCTGAAAAGAGTTTATAATATCCTAAAACAATCATATGTCATCCTGAACTTGTTTCAGGATCTAAAAATAAGATTCCGAAACAAGTTTTGAATGCCGTTTATGTTTATTATAAAATTCTACGACAATATAATTATGAAGATTTTTGATGAAATTAAGACGGTTATTATGGATAAAAGTGCGCGGGCAGCTGCAAAAAAAACTCTTTCACTTATGCTGCTGGTTTTCTGCGTATGCTGCGTAAAGCTTTGTGCAGAAGATACAAGTCCTGCCGAAGCTCAGGTTTTGCGCGAAAAATTTGTAGCAGAATCAAAAAAATATGTAGGTTCACCTTATGTTCTTGGAGCAGTTGGTCCGGATAAGTTCGATTGTTCCGGCCTTGTTTATTACTGTTCGCGGGAAGCGCTCAAAAAACAGCTGCCACGTACAGCAAAGGCAATTTACAATTATTGCCGGATTGTACCGGATAAAGATAAAGAAGTCGGCGATCTTTTATTTTTTAAAACAAATAATACAGCGCCAATCACACATGTAGGTATTTATATAGGAAACAATCAGTTTATTTCTGCAATCAGTGATGGTCCAAATACTGGTGTTATTATTTCTTCTCTTAAACAGGATTACTGGAAACCAAAATATGTTGCCTGCGGACAGTTTTTGCCATCTGGAAAGAATAAATCCGGCAGCAGTTCAGATGATTTCGAAGAAGAAGATTTTATCGATGAAACAGATGGAGAAGAAAAAAAGCCTTCTGTTGCAAAAAATAATGTAAACATAAAAGGCAGCAGTTTTTATAATCCTCAGGCAAAAGGACTGGATGTACTAGTTGCCGATGCATCTCTTTTCTGCGACTGGTCTCTTTTTTCACCGAATGCTTTTATGATTCAGTGGCGTGGAATTGATTTGCATACAAATATCCGTTATGCAAAATGGTTTCTGGAACCTGGTATAGGATTATGTTTCCGTTACAATCATGGAGTCGGAATTTTTCAGATGCCGATTCTTTTTACGGCAACTATAAATGATTATTTCAGATTTTATGCGGGCCCTGTAATTTCATTTGGAAAGGCAAAGTTGATAGGAACAGATGATGAAATCAAGCCTTCGGTTTTTCCTGGAATAATCGGCTTTTCTTTTGCAACTCCAGCTCTGGAAATTTCAAAGGCAAAGTTTCAGGTTGTTCAGGATATAAGCTATACAATTTTTAATAAGCCGGATAATTCAGCACTTTCTTTTACTGATTCAATTGCATCTGGTCTTGTGTTTTTTACAGGTGTAAGGGTAACTCTTGGACTGGGAAGTTTGTTTAAATGATTATGAATTATAGAAGAAATCATCAAAAATTTGAAAAAAGACGTCATGCTGAACTTGTTTCAAAATTTGGGAGAACAGCGGTTTTTGTTCTTTTTTCACTTTTTTTTATTTCCTGTACGACAGAAGTTACTCTCTCTGTTCAAGCTGATAATAGTATTGCGATAAAGTTTGATGGCGGCGCGGGCGAAGCATTTTCCAAGATGATAAGCAGTGCTGCTGGAATGGGTGGCGAGTCAGAAAATCTTATTGATACTGAGGAAGTTTCTTACGAGCTTGCAAAAGCAGGTTTTTCAGATGTAAAAATTAATCAGAAAAATGGCGGAGCTGTTTCAATTACAATGAGTGACAAAAAACAGACTTCTTATATTTTTACATCTGGTATTGCAAAATGTGAAAAAGGAAAGTTGAGTGCAGTAATTACTCGAAAAAGCCTGGAAGATTTTTATGCTTCTGCAGATGAACAGACACGAATGATTTTAGATTTATTCCTGGCTCCTGTTTTTAATAATGAGGAAATGACGGAAGAAGAATATTTGGAAATTGTTGCTTCTTTCTACGGAGCTGTAGCTGCAAAAGAAGTTGCCGGCAGTTTTGTTAAAATCAATTTAATTTCGAAAGATGGAAAGAAAGAAAGCTTAAATTATCCATTAACACAAGTATTCTGTGGTCTCACACAATAACACAATGACACAATCTACTATTAGCATAGACATTTATTCAATTCTTTTTGCCTGATTTTGACTATAAACGTTACCGTATGAAAGAGTCAGAAATTTTTATTAATCAAATTGGATATCAGCTGCACGACAGTAAAACTGTATTTATAAGCGCTGCAGAAAAAGGGGAAATTAAAGAATTTTCTGTATGCAAAAAATCAGATAAAGCTGCAGCAGACGAAACTGTTTTTACTGGCGAACTCCTTGCGGCTCCATATGATGAAGAATCAGGTGGCGGCTATTTTACAGGAGATTTTTCGAGTCTTCAGACAGCCGGGGATTATTACATTACTGTAGGTTCAAAACGCAGCTTTGATTTTAAAATTTCTGATGATGTATACGATGGAGTGGCTCTTTCAACTCTCAAATATTTTACAGATTCACGCTGTGGACAGGGTATCTGCCATACAGGAATCGCAGAAGTTTATGGAAGCGGCGAAAAGAAAAATGTTCAGGGTGGCTGGCACGATGCCGGAGACTATGGTCGTTATGTAGTAGCCGGTGCAAAAACCGCAATGGATTTGCTGCTTGCTTATAAAAAATGTCCAAAGCATTTCAGTAAATTTGATCTTCTTGGTGAAGTTCGCTTTGAGCTTGAGTGGATGCTTCAGATGCAGAGAGAAGATGGAGCAGTTTATCATAAGATTTCCTGCTATCATTTCTGTCCATTTATAATGCCTCAGGATGAAAAAGATCAGTTAGTTCTTTCTCCTGTTTCAACAGCGGCTACTGCAGATTTTGCAGGTTGTCTTGCTTATGCGGCAGGCTTTTTTCAGGAGGCTGGCCCGGCGCAAGATGAAGCCTTTGCTAAAGCTCTTCTTGATGCTGCCGTAAAAGCTCAGAATTATCTTTTTTCACATGATGATGAGCTTTATATAAATCCACCGGAAATTACAACCGGAGGCTATGGCGACCGCGATGTTCGCGATGAACGTTATTTTGCCCTCTGTTCTCTTTTTGCTGCTACAGGAGAAATAAATTATCTTAACCAGGCGCTTAAATATAGGGAAGATAAAAAACATGACAAGCCTGATCCAAAGCATCCATGGAACAGCGGCTGGCAGGAAGGTTTTGGCTGGCCTTTTGTTTCTGGCTATGGTACAGAGATTCTTCTTGAAGTTGCCGCAAAAGATGAAGCTGCTCTTTCAGCAGACCTCATTGCAGAAATCCACAGCGGCATAATTGCCCAGGCAGAAAGATATTTGGAGACGGTAAATGCATCAGCTTTCCGCTATTGTACAAAGTTTGTTATGTGGGGAAGTAATGGCGCAATCTGTGACCTCGCTCACGTTCTCCTTATGGCTTATGACCTCACCGGCCGCGAAGACTTCAAAAAAGCTGCAAAAGCCCAGATAGACTATATTCTCGGATGTAACCCGTTGAATTACTGTTACATTACGGGAGAAGGAACAAAGAGTCCGGTTAATCCTCATCACAGACCTACAGGGGCCAGCAAAAAAGTTTATCCTGGTATGCTTGCTGGCGGTCCTTGTTCTGGACTTATTGATGCTTATGCAAAACAGAATCTTGCAGGACAGCCTCCTCTAAAGTGTTATGCAGATGCAACCCCAAGCTACAGTACAAATGAAGTTGCAATTTACTGGAACAGTGCATTTGTTTACGTGCTTTCGCGTATGATGTAATCAACTAATGTGGAAAAGAAATGAAATCATTGTAAAAGAAGGATTTCTTTTATAAAATATAACAGTTTATTACATACTAACGTATTAAAAACTAAATTCAAAATAGCCCAAAGGAGAGTATTCGAAATGTTTGAAATCAAAAATGTTTCAAAGGCTTACAACAAGGGTGGAGTAAAAGCGGTAGATAGCCTTTCTCTTACTGTGAATAATGGCGAGATTTTTGGATTCCTTGGTCCGAACGGCGCTGGAAAAACTACTTCAATCAGAATGCTTACAGGAATAATTCAGGCTGATGAAGGTGAGCTTGAGCTGGATGGAATTTCTATTAAGGAGCGTCCTGTTGCGGCTAAACGTCAGTTTGCTTTTGTGCCAGATAATCCGGAAACTGTTTCACGTCTTAAGGCTATTGAGTATCTTAATTTTATTGGTGATGTTTATAAGATTCCTGCAGACCTTCGCAAAGAACGTATAGAAGCATATTGTACAAAGTTTGGTTTGAAGGAAGTTTTAAATAACAAGATTTCTTCGTTCAGCCATGGAATGAAGCAGAAGCTCTTTTTGATTGCCAGCCTTATTACCGACCCTCAGAACTGGATTCTTGATGAACCTATGGTAGGACTTGATCCGGAAGCTGCCTTTATTGTTAAGGAAATTATGCGTGAGCGCGCTAATAATGGAAAAACAGTTTTCTTTTCTACTCACGTTATGGAAGTTGCAGAAAAACTTTGTGACCGCATTGGAATCATAAAGCAGGGTAAACTGATTTTTGTTGGAACTATGAACGAGCTCAAAGAGCAGCACGGAAAATCAGGACAGTCTCTGGAAGACATTTTCCTTGAATTAATTGGAAGCACAGCTAAGGCTGGCGGCGACATTGCAGGGGCTTCTATATGATTTTTAAGCTCTATAAGATTTTGAGTCAGGGCACCTTTAATTTTTCGGGCCTTGCCGGGGATTTTAAAAAAGGTCCTAAGGGAATCATAAAAAACATTCTCCTGATTTTGTTAGCAATTTATCTTCTTGCAGTAATGGTTAGCATGTATACAATTTACATGATCGGCGCATATAAGTATCTGGCAGGAAACGGCATGCAGGATTTTATGCCTTTCATCTCGATGATGGTTGCCCTGATGGTAATTATGTTTTTTGGTTTTACTTCAGTTGCTTCCAGTTATTACACAGGTACTGGCGAAGAGTTTTTAATGAGCCTTCCGCTTTCTGCAAAACAATTCTTTGGTGCAAAGTTTGCAGTTTCTTTTGTTTCTGATGCTGTGTTTGGCGTTGGAATGTTTGCCATCAGCTCGATTGTATACGGATATAATGAAGGGCTTTTGACAAATCCGCTTTTTTATCTTGGCTTTATTGTTGCGGCACTAGCTTTTTCGGTAACTGCAGTTTTTGTTATATATCTTCTTTTTATACTGGTTTTATATTTTGTGCCGGCGCTTCGTAAAAGAAAGGTAATGACAATTGTTGCAACGGCGCTTTTGATTGTTTTCTGCATGTTCTACGGATTTATGAACTCTTCGGTTTCGATGTCTTTTTCGAATCCGCAGTTTTTGAATGACAATTTAGGAAATGCAATCGACAAATTGAACAGCATTGGTTCAGGCCTTCCAATTTTCATGTATATTTCCGGCGCACTTAAAGGCAAGATAATTCCGATTCTGATTCTGGCAGCACTTGGTTCGCTTGTGCTTTTTGTGCTGGTTCCTCTTTTTGCAAATCTTTATATAAAAACTTTGAACGGTTTTTCTGATGTAAAAACAAAAAAGATTTCATCGGAAAAAGCAGAAGAAGTTATAAATAAAGATGTTCGTTCTTTTTCTGTATTCCATGCTTTGTTCTGGCGCGATGTGCGGAATGTTTTGCGTGAACCGGCTTTCTTTTCGAACGGGCCGCTTTTTGTTTTTCTCTTTCCTGTAATTTTGTGTATTTCTTTTGTTATTGGTTTTATTTCCAGTGGAAGTAATATCGGCGAGTTAGTTACTGCTACTCAAAAAAAACTTTTAGATGTTTCTCCGGAAACTCTTTCTTCTGTGAAATATTTTCTAGCCTTGGGAGGAGCAGCATTTACTATTTTTTCCGGTACTTTTGCAAACATTGCAACTACTTCTTTTTCGCGGGAAGGTAAATCTTTGAATGATCTTAAAGCTATGCCTTTAAAATTCAATATGATTATAAAAGCAAAATTCTGGCACGCCCTTCTTTATGTTGGAATTGCAGATGTCATTACAATCAATATAGTTATGGCGCTTTACTGTATTTTGAAACTGCCTTTTAGCTTGAGCGATATGATTGCAGTTTGCGTATTGATGACTCTGACAGCTGTTTCAATTTCTGTTTTGCTTATCATTATTGATATGTTTATTGATACAGTACATCCAAAGCTTAATTGGGAAACTCCAATGGCTGCCTGCAAACAGAATCTGAATGTTTTGTGGTCTATGCTTCTTACCTTGCTTAATGTTGGATTTTTGATTGTACTTGTGGCTCTTGTATTGCCAAAACAGATGATTTCGCTTGTGATTTTGAGCGTGATTTATGTTATAATTTCCGCACCTGTAGGAGCGGGTTATTTCAGATATGCAGAAAAAAAACTTGAAGATATGTAAGCAGTCATCAAAAAAGTTTCTTTCAATTCTTACAGTTTTTTTTGTGTGCACTCAGTTTATTCTTAGTGCACACAGCGGTATGTTTTCTGGCGAAAAAAATCTGCGCCTTGTAAAAACAAAATGGTTTGATATTATCTTTCCGGCGCGCTGTGAAAAAAGTGCGTCGATTCTTTATGAAAAAGCCGATTCAGTTTATGAAGAAGTAACGGCTCAATATGGCCTTACTCCTTCGTTTAGAATGCCTGTTGTAATTACTCCTGCAGTAGAACGGTTTAATGCATTTTGGGAGGGGGCGCCCTACAATCATATTGCAATTTATGATACAGGGGTTTCCGGAGCAAGTGAGATTGCTGTTTTTAGTGAAACTTTGATTTCGGTTTTTCGTCATGAGCTGACACATGCAGTAACTTATAATATGAAAAATGGTTTCTGGCGATTTATAGGAAATGTATTTGGAGACTGTATTGCACCGGGAATGATTTCTGTAACAACTGGTATGGCAGAAGGTGCAACGGTTACCAGCGAGAGTGCAGCAGGTGAGGGAAGACTCAACGATGAGTTTGCTAAACATTTTGTAAAGCAGGCAAAAATTGAAGGAAAGTTTCCTTCTTATCATGATGTTTCTGGGGCATCTGATACTGCGCCTGATGGGGCTGCTTATTATTTTAACGGGGCTTTTCATCAGTGGCTTCAGGAAAGATTTGGAATGGAGCCTTATGCACAATTCTGGTATAGAGTTGTAAACGGAAAAAATATTACTATTTCTGGTGCATTTAAGGATTCGTTTGGAATAAAGCTTAGAGAGGCCTGGAAACAGTTTGAGGAAGATTATGAAGTGCCGGAGCTTGCTGCGAATCCGGTAAAGGCCGGCCTGGTAGAGGATTTTTTTGAGCCGAAAGCTTTGTCGTATTCCTTAAAAAATGAAGCGGGCTCAATGTATGAAAGTCTCACAAGCAGTGGCTTTACAGAGAATGCTTCTGCCCAACGCCTCGCCTGGCTCGAAGCTTCCACGGGGCGGGTCTACCTTGCAGAAGCCGGAGCCCAGAATTCATCAAAAACCAGATTCCGAAAACTCTTTACTCTGCGCGACTGTACGAGTGTCCGTCTTTCTAACGACGGGCGTTTTCTGGCAGCCGGTTACATAAACGGGAACTCTGGCGGAGCAAAGGCCCGGGTTAAGATTTACGACATCGAGCGCGACCGTTTTTACTCCGTGAAAGAAAAAGGCCTCGTGGACGCGGCAGTGCTTCACCGTGACGGCGTCTGGTATCTGGTTGCCCAAAAATATTTTGCCCAGCATTATTCTCTTGTGGTTTACAGGCTTTTGACGAAAGATGGTGCCCGTAGCAGCCGCGACTACAGCATTTGTGGTACTGAACTTATTAGCGAAGTAAAATTTGCTCCAGAAAATATCCCTTATGCATTTACAGCTCTGGAAAGTGGAAATTTTGCTTATCTCAAAAAAGACCGGCAGAATTATAGTCTTTGCATAAGCTCGGTTGATGGCAGCCTGCTCAAGGAAATACTTTTTCCTCAGGGAATGGTTGTGAGGTCTTTGTCGTATGGTCTTGATAATGCAAAAAAGGTTTTGATTTTCAGTTACGTAGAGAAGGGGACAATGCCTCGTGCTGGAATTATGGAAATTGAAAGCGGACTTATTTCGCTTAGCTCGCAGGACCTTTCTGGTGGTGTTTATGAGCCGGTTTTCTGGAATGATAAAATTGTTTTCCTTGGTAAGTTTTACAGACAGAACAGGCTTTTGAGTATGAAAAAAAATGAAGGCGGGCAGACAGAAAAAATAACTGCCGAACTTTTTGATTCTGAAAGAAAATCTGCTGAAGAATTGCAGCCTTTATTGGAAAGAACATCTTTAGTTTCAGAAAGTTTTAATCCTCTGCCATACTTGTTTAAGGGATTATTTCTTCCATTTAGTATTTACAATATGACTTTTTCAGATATAACAACAAAGGTGAATTCGTTGTCAACTTTTATGGATAATTATTTCCTTGGTGCAACTTATATTACTTCCAGTCCCTGGTCTGATGGTTCAACAGATCTTATTACATTAACCGGTGGTTTTAATGTTGTTAAAAAAACTTTTGGAACGAATCTTTCCCTTCAAAATGGAACTTCAACATCACTTTTGCGCAGTAAAACAGATTTCAAAGCAGAGTTTGATGAAAGCGGCTGGAAGCAGGGCGAAGTTACCCTTCTTCTTCAATATGTAATTCGTACAGGAAATATTTCATCTATAACTCTTTCAAATTCTTCTTCTGCTTTTGCTCTTAATTCAAAAAGAAAGTTTGAACTTATTGATGTTTTTTCTATTAAGTATTCAACTATAAGATATGGTGGTCCGGGACGTTTCGAAAAACAAGGTCTTGCTTTTTCATTTGGAGGTAGTGCGCAATATATAGCCTCTATGGATGATGTTTATAAAGCAGATAAAACAAGTCCTAATTTTTTTGTTTCAGCTTTTGCCTGTCTTCCTCATCTTTTACCATTTGAATCTAAATATGGTTTTTCTTATAATCTGCCGGCTTCATTTGGATTTACGCTTTTGCCTGTATCTTCAAAATATGGATATGTTAATTTGAAATCAGAAAATAAGAATATTGGTCGTGTTCTTTTTGATGCAAGCTTTGAGACAGTGCTCTTTGGTCTGGAAATTCAAAAGGCTGTTCCGGGAATAACTGCTTTATTTTTGAATGATTTTTATATTTCTGCAGGTTATGCCTCAACTGGAACTACAGGTAGTGCAGCAAAAAAAGGTTTGGAAATGAACCAGCTTGGCGACTATTTTAAGGCGGTTACCGACGGAAGAGGTTATTATTTTGATTCAGTTTATCTGAAAACTGGAATTGAGTTTACACCAAATATCGGATTCTTTGCAAAATCAGGATACAAAATGGCACTGACTGCAATGATTTCATATACATTACATTCGGTTAAAAAACTCAGACCGGAAGAAAGCTTTAGATTTTCTCTCGGTCTTGATGCGAATTTTTAGTTTACCTTTATCTGGTTCAAAACCTGGCCTATAGGTTCGTGAATTACAAGCGAGGCCATGCTGTCTTGCGGTGTACTTGATTTGTTCAAAAGTATAAGATTTTCTCCGTGGAAGTAATCTATTAAGCCGGCGGCAGGGTAGACTGTAAGCGAAGTTCCGCCAATAATCAACGTGTCTGCAGCCTTAATAGCTTTTACTGCCCCTTCAATTACCCGCTGGTCCAGTCCTTCTTCGTATAAAACGACATCCGGCTTAATCAAACCGCCGCATTTAGGACAGTGAGGAAGCTTATCAGCTGCATTTTCGCTTTCAATTATTATTTTTTCATCATAAAAGGCATGGCAGTCCAGACAGTAGTTTCGCAGAGTACTTCCGTGGAGTTCAAAAACATTCTTACTGCCTGCCATCTGGTGTAATCCATCAATATTCTGTGTTACAACGGCAAGAAGCTTACCTGCCGCTTCAAGTTCTGCAAGCTTATAATGAGCAGCATTTGGTTTTATGCCCTGAGGCAGAAGTTTTGCACGGTAAAAGCGGTAAAATTCAGGCGTATTCTGGTAAAAAAAAGTTCGGCTTATAATCTCTTCTGGCGGATATTTCCACTGCTGATTATAAAGGCCATCAACACTGCGAAAATCAGGGATTCCAGATTCGGTTGAAACACCTGCACCACCAAAAAATACAATTTTTTTGCTTTTATCAATTACTTGTTGTAAAATATTTATATCTGATGTACACATTTTGTTCTGCCTCCTTATAAAAAGTTTTTAACACATTATAACGCAATTTTAGTTAAGAAAACAGAGAGTTTGTGCCGATAATCTTGTGAGGGACTTTAATTTTTTTTTTCAGAGGTAATTATGAATAATATGAAAAAAGTCTTTTTTCTAATGATTCTGACAGCTCTGCTCACAATAGGGCTGTTTGCTCATGGTAAAGGCGATATTGAAGAAATATCTGTCGATAACATGAATAGCTGGCAGGAAGAATACGACCTGGACAGCAAAAAACCGGGAAAGTATAATATTCTCATCACCGCCCGCGACTTAGGCGGAAACACTTATGTTGAAGGACCTCATAATATTTACCTCGATCCTAAATCTGATATGCCTATTTGTGGTATTACAAACCCATACCCGAATATGCGTGTAGTAAGTAACCTTAATATTGTAGGTACTTGTGTTGATGATGATGGTGTTTCAAAGGTTGAACTTATTCTCGATGAAGGTACAGAAATAGAGCAGACGGTGGTTGCCGAAGGCAGGGAATTCTGGTCTTACTATCTTGATACAACGAATCTTGAAGAAGGCGCGCATACAATCAAGGTAATCGGTTATGATATTAACGAAAATCCTGTTGTAAGTAAGCCTGTTGTAGTAACCTGGCAGCTGGACCGAAAAAAGCCGGTGACAGAAATTCAGGATAAAGAAATGGGGCTTCTCGTTTCTGGAAATGTAAAGTTTGACGGTGTTGTTTCGGATGGAAACGGTATCAAAGAGCTTTATTATTCAGTTAATAATGGCGAAACTTTTATACCTTTGAAATTTGGTGGAAACAAAAATAAAGATCTTTGTGATTTCACTTTATCAGTTGATACTAAGAAATTTAATGATGGACCGGCAGTTCTCTGGTTTAAGGCTATAGATATGTCTGGTTCGGTTGGTTTGTATTCATTCCTTTACTTTATTGATAATACAAAGCCTGAAATTGGAATTGTTTATCCGGAAGATAATCAGATTGTAAACGGTAAATTTACGGTTGCCGGTTATGCAAAAGATACAATGGGTATTACAGAGCTTACCTGGACTTTTGGAAACCAGAGCGGTGAATTTGAACTTGTTCCAGGAAACCCTTACTGGGCAGTTAATATTGATACACTGAATAATAAAGATAAAGCTGTAAAATTTACTGTACGCGGTAAAGACCGTGCCGGTAACATTGTAGAAGAAACTAAAACTCTCAACCTTGATCAGGAAGAGGACAGACCTGTTGTAACTGTTTCAGAGCCGGTTAATGGTCAGGATTTTGCTGATAACGATATTCTTTATGTTCGCGGTATTGCCGTGGATGATGACAGCGTAAAAGCAGTAAGAATCCAGCTTGATAATAATGAGCCTGTAATTCAGGAAACAAAGGGTGTTTTCTATTATGATATTTGTACTGCAACCGAGCTTTCCGCTGGTGCTCACAGAGTTTCGGTAACTGCAATTGATGAAAACGATGTTGCAGGTATTCCGGTTGTAATAGAAATAACTTCGCGCGGTGTTGCTCCTTTGTTCACTCCTGCAAAGGTTATATCTGGAAAAGATACAGTTGAGTTTACAAACGGAATGGAAATCCATCCGGAAGCAGGAAAGACTCTGTCGGTTAGTGTAAACTCTGGTGTTGGCCTTGTTTCTGTTTCATCAAGCCTTTCATGGGGTAATGAAAATCCGGAAGAGGCTGTTGTTGAACTTAAAAATTCCGGCTCATATACCTTTAATCTTCCAATTCTTCCAGACAGCCCTAAGGGAATCATGTATGCAACCTTCAAGGCAAAAGATATTCTTGACCGCGAATCTGAATTCAAAGCTGTTTATTATGTAACAAATACAACTGTTGTAAAGGCAGAAGAGCCTGCTGTTGTTTTTGATGACAGTACTGTTGCAGAAGACGGTTCTATCATCAGTGATATGGAATTCCCGGTTACAGGATATTTAATCGGCGCGGACGCTGAAAAAGTAGAACTTGTGCCTTCTACTCCGTTTGCGCGTGCAGAGCTTGTTGGAAATCAGATTAAGCTTATCTGTCAGGATGCAATTGGTACTTCGGCTCCTGTTGTTGTTCGTGTAAAAACTACAAACGGTAAGACTGTAGATTCAAAACCATTAACCTTCCATGCAGATACAACTTTCCCTGTAATCGAAATTAATGATTACTATGAAAATAATGCGCTTGATGGTCGCTGGGGAGCAGTAAATGTTTCGGGAAAAGTTACCTGCGAAACAGGTATCGGCTCATTAAAGTACAGAGTTCTTTCTGCTATTGTGGATATTCAGAAGGGTATTATTGCAGGTGTTACTCCGCCTTCTGTTTCAGAAAACTTTGTTGACCTTGCTGTTGCACGTGACGGTTCTTTCAAGATTGATTTTGATGCAGCTGATTATGGAAACGGTCTTCATATTGTTGAGTTGATTGCAGAAACTGTTGGCGGAAATAAATCTGCAAAAGCTTTTGCTGTAAAGAATATTCCACCTGTTGAAGAACAGAACGGAAAGTTGCCGGCTCCTAAAGCTCCGGTGGTTGCCTGGGTAAATGCTTTTGATGCTTATGCATATGCAGTTTATCAGGGTGAACTTAATCAGGATTATGCAACCTTCTTCCGCAAGGATATTGATGAAGGAAACAATGCCATTAGCTGGTCAACTTCAACTCCAGACGGAAAGTCTTATCCATTGAAGTTTACTGCTGTAAGAAAGCCTGCTGTTTCGGCTCACTTTACACTTGTTAATGGCGAAGAATACATGAGTGGTATGCCTGTTGATATGGCTTATGCTGCAAAAGAGGGCATTACCGTACAAATGGTAATTGATACAAATACAGATGTAAGTGCTGTAAATTACGAGGTTAGCGGTGCAGATGTTCCTGGCGGACTTGTTACACAAAAAGGTGCCGCTAAACTTACAAAGCCAACTCCTGAAAATCCTTTAAGATGGGTTGCTGAGTTTACTATTGCAAACCTCCCTGTCCGTGTAAATAAAATTACTGCTACAATAAAAGCTGGAACTTCGGAACAGATTATTACTGGTTCTATTACAAGTGTGCGTCCTATGGTTGACCCTATGATAATTAATGACCGCACAAAGGTTCTTGCTTTTGCACAGACCGGTACTGTATATGATGAAGTTGAAAATAATTACATTCTCAGCAATGGTTCACGCTTCAGTTATTATGCAAATCTGAGTGCTCCGTTTAAAGTTGAGCTTGTTTCTCCAACTCCTGGTCTTGCAATTGAAACAGACGGAAAGTTTATTTCTTTGTATGCAGAAAAAGACGGTATTTACAAGAATGTAATGGTAAAGGTAACAGATCGCTTTGGCGATACTCATGCTTCTGCTCCATTGAACTTTGTTGCGAATACAAGTGCTCCTGAGCTTGTTATTAACGGTCCTGAATTATTCAGCTGGGTTGGAAATAACTTTACACTTACAGGAACAGCAGCTCATGCTCTTGGAATCAGGAGCGTTGAATACTCTCTCGATAACGGTGAGACTTGGGAGAACATAGATCTTTCAAAAAATAATAACAGGATAGGAGTTACCTTCAGTAAGAATATTAATATTTCTGAATTCCCGGATGGCCTTATCAGAATCAATGTAAGGGCAAAAGACCTTGGCGGTCATGAATCTGTAGTTCGAACTTCTTATTATAAGGATGTAACTCCTCCAGAAGTCAGAGTTATTGAGCCTCAGGAAATTGATGTTGTAAACGGGGATAACCTTATTGTCTTTGAGGTAAAAGATAATGCAATGGTGGCTAAGGCAGAATATATCGCCCCACCGGTAAAGGGTAAATCTCTGTCTCGTACAGAAATTGAGCTGAATCCTCTTATTCATACGCATGTAGGTACTCCTGAATGTCCTATCAGTGATTCAATGTCGTTTGCATTTACCGATGGTGCTGGAAACGTAACTCCAATCGAAGCATGGATGTTCAGTATTGATAATGAATCAGACTTGCCTCGTGCAGAAATTCACGTTCCTGAAGAAATGCAGGTTCTGACCCGCGACTTTACAATTTCCGGTATTGTTTACGATGATGATGGAGAATCTACTGTTTTCTATAAGATAGATAATGGTGAATTTAAGCAGGTTTCTACAAACGAAATTTACAAGAGTCCTGATCCGGCTGCAGAGTATAAGCTCGGAACAAACTTTGTAATTTCTGTTCCTTTCGAGACTATGACAGATAACGAACACACTGTTACTATCTATGCAGTTGATATTAATGGTGTAAAGGGTGAAGAAGTAACAAGAACCTTCAGAATTTCTCTTGAAGAGCCTAAGGGTGCTGTTGAAAAACCAACTATCGATACTTCTGTACGTAACATGATTACAATTTCCGGCTGGGCAAGCGATAAGAATGGAATTGGTAATGTAAAGATTTCTCTTGATAATGGTAACTCTTATAACGATGCTGAAGGTACTGAGCAGTGGAAGTACAATGTAGATACACGTGCCATTCCTGGTGGTACTCAGGTTGTCTTCCTTAAAATTACTGATAATTATGGTATTGAAGGTTTGTACTCAAGCCTTATTAATATTGATAACGATGCTCCGATTATGAATCTTGAGCTTCCAGCTGATGATTCTACTACAACCGGTATGCTCTTCTTCTCTGGTTATGTTTATGATAACGTAGAAGTTACCGATCTTTATCTTACTATCAGAAATCTTGAAAAGGAAACTAAACCAAATGTTCGTAATTTCAAGATTGACCGGATTATCGGCGAGACTATGGATATTACAGATCTTCCAAACGGCTTCTATAATATGGAACTTACTGGAAAAGACAAGGCGGGCAATGTTACTAATGTGAGCCGTAATATTCACCTTGAAAAGAATATTGCACCGGCTACAGTAGATATTCTGTATCCTCTTAATGGTGAGCATAAACAGGGTATCTTTACGGTATATGGTCAGGCAGCTTCAGAAGCAGAAATTACAAATCTTAATCTATATATAGATAATACCTTCATTGCTGCGACAGAACTTACCAGCTGTGGCTTCTTTAAGTTTGACCTTGGACCAGAACAGATAACAGAAGGTGTTCACACTTACCGTGTAGATACTGTTCTTGCAACTGGAAAGATTGTAAGTTCACGTGAACAGACAATTACTTATTCTCCTGTTGGTCCATGGATTACAATTGATAACTTTACTTATGGTGACTTTGCAACTAACCGTCCGTACATAAAGGGACAGGCAGGTTATTCTATCAGTGAAGATGAACTTCTTTATGCTAAGACTAAAGAAGCAAAGCCTGAGGAAAAAGCCGCAACAGCTGCAAAGAAAGTTGATAAGATTGAAATAAGCTTTGATAATGGAAAGACCTTTACAGAGCTTTCTAAGAATGAAAAATGGATGTACCGTATTGAAAATCAGGATATCGCAGAAGGATATCACTTCTTCCTGGTACGTGCTACTATGAAGAACGGAGAAACGGCAATTACCCGTACTATCATTCAGATTGATAATACTGCGCCTTCTATCCGTCTTATTGCTCCATCAACAGGTGGCCGCTACAACCAGAAACTTGATGTTTCAGGTCTTTCTAATGATGATGTAGAATTGAAGGATGTAATAGTTGCTCTCCGAAAGGGTGATAAGTCATCTTATGAAGTTCCGTCATTCATTCAGGGACTTTACCTTGATGTTAGGTTCTGGGGGGCAACTTTATTCCAGGTTGGTGCTGGTCTTACCTTCTTTAATGATGTTGTAAAGGTTCAGCTTTCATACGGGCAGTTTACACAAATGCAGCGTGATGCAATTTCTAACCTGTTCCAGACAGACCTCACAGACGGTCGTTATGGTGGAAATGTATTCAGCCTTAAGATTCTTGCAAACATTGCATCAATTCCGTTCAGCTTCTTTATGGGACATGACTGGGACTGGCTGTATGCATCGTTTGCAGTAGGTGCAGACTTCTCTTATTTCACACAGACAAATAGTGGAAAGCCTCAAATCCTTTCTTCTATACTTGCTCAGATTGAATTCCCTAAGGTAAAGCTTCAGAATGTTAAGGCATTCAGTACGTTTGCCTTGTATACCGAAGCTTCGTTGTGGTTTATTCCAACGGATGTTTCAGGTACAGATATCAAGAGTCTTGTTCCTCAGTTAGGAATTGGATTTAGAACTAATATCTTCTAGGTGTAAAGGAGTTAGAATGTTTAAGAGGACAGTTAAAGCATTTATTGTAAGTCTTGTTCTATTATTTTCTACTGTAAATGTATTTGCACTGGAAGAATATGTAGCAGAGATTTATAAGGAAATTGATTCCTGTTTTACTAGCAAAGATGAAGAAAAACTGTATGCAGTTTTATCAAGGAATAATAAAGATAAATATTATTACCTTATAGAAAACTACACACAGAAAAAAATCAGACGCTTAATCGTGAATAATGAATATGTTTTTGCAATGGAAGCAACTCTTGCGGTTATTGAGAATAATCTTGATAACGAAGAGGCTGTTGAAATGTACAGCGTAATTTCTGATGCCTACGAAATTCAACTTAAGCATGAAGCAGAAGTTGCACATCAGAAGGAACTTGAAGCAGCCAGACTTCAGCTTGCTAAAGAAAAACAGCGTGGAAACGTAGAAAAAGAATATAATTCTGCAAAGAAGGCAACAGGTGATGGTTCGGTTTATGTTTCTGGAAAAGAATCTAAGCTTTCAAGTTACAGCTGGAAGGCAAAGTTTGGAGCTGCTGATGCCCTGTTCCTGCTGGAAAAAACAGGAAATTTGAAGACACTGCATTATGGTGTTTCTCTTGATTTTAATTATATATATACGTTAGAGAATAAAATCAAAGTTGGAGCAGATGTTTTTGCTGGAGTTCAATTCCTTGGAATGGCAGAAGAAAAAGATCTCGTGCCATTCTTTATAGACGGTGAAGCCTCAATAAAATTCTGTAATCCTAATCTTTTGAAAAACCTATTTATTCGGACTGGTTTTAATGTTATGCTTGCAGGAGAGTCAAATAAGGCTGTTAACACCGAAGGTGTTGAGAAGAAATTCTATTCTCCTTTCGTTGGATTAAAGTTAGAACAGATTGCTATAGGTCCTGTCCGTCTCGATATCGGGGCAGACTGGCTTGCAGGGCATCTTTTTACAGACAATATAACTATGGCAGCAGGAGCTTCAATGAATGTTGAAATTCCATTTGCCGAATTGGAAAAAGTTAAGTTAAATTTAAATATAGGAGCGAAAGATAAGATTTTCCTTAAAAAAGATAATGGATTGGAAAATCGAGCCAGCTTAATTCTTGCAATTGGAGTAGAAAATGTTATTAGGTAAGCTTAAAAGAATTATTATTGCATTAGTATTGGTCTTCTTCACAACAACTGTTTTTGCAGCGACTACAGATTTGGCTGTGCGCTTTCTGAACAAGGCAAACGAAGCTTATGAAGATGGAAACATTGAAGATGCTTACAAATATGTAAACCAGGCACTTGCTGTTGCAAAAGATGAAGATTCTCAGACAAACGTACTTTACTTTGCTCAGACTGTATACAAGGTTAAATTACAGGAGCTTCAGAAAAAGTACGACGATATGGCTCTCATCGATATCAAAATGAATCTTGAGAAGTATCCTAATATCGAAAATACTACTATTAAGAAGCTTGTAAAGCAGATAGAACAGGATCAGGAAAATAAAGAAAAAGCAGCTCAAAAGGCCGAAACTGCCGCCCAGCGAAAGGTGGAGCAGGAGCGATTTGAGGCTCAGCAGGAATCAATGGAAGCTCAGGCTAAGGCTATGAAAGAGCAGGCTGATGCGATGAAGGAACAGGCTGAAGCAACAAAACAGGGACAGGAAGATTTTAAGAATGCCCTTGAAACTGGTCTTAAAGATATGGGCGCTACCTTTACAGATGCCTTCTCTGAAACTGCAAAAGAAACAAAGCGTTCTACACGTGTAATTGCCCTGTCAATTATTGGTATTGCAATAATCATTGTATTCCTTGTTCTTTTGATTATGGTAATTATCAAAAAGGCGGCAAAAGCAAATCTTGTTCAGCAGGAACAGTACGCACAGGCTTTCCGACTCCTTGCTCAGAATCAGAATCAGACAAACCGCCTTATGCTTGGTGGCATTACAGATATTTATGGTGGAAATCCTTCGCTTAGAATTGCGGGTTCTTCTACCTGGGCACCAGCAGCAGCTCTTCCAGATGTTACATTCTCAGAGGAAGATGAAGAAGAGCTTAAGCAGATTGCCGTTAAGTGTGAGGAAATTGGTCAGCAGATTGATAATGTAACAGGTCGTAAGAATAACTCAAAGAACGTTGCTGAGCTTGTTTATAAGCTTTCTATTCAGCTTGGCCTTCCACAGGGTATGGCTATGCTCAACTTCTGTGCTGCTATGATTTATGATGCAGGCTTCCTTGCTATTGATCCGGATCTTCTTGTTGCAACACAGCTTACAGAAGAAGAAAAGCAGGCGATGAAAGAGCATGTTAATCTTGCTGAAAAACATCTTGAGTTTGTGCCAAAGAAATACTGGAGTGTATTTGAAGATGCAGCTATGAAGCATCATGAAAATATTGATGGAACTGGTTATCCACAGGGCTTGGAGGGTGATGAGATTCCTCAGATTGCACGCCTTATTCGTGTAGCTGAAAGTTATGTTTCTCTTTCAAGTAAGCGTTCTTATCGGGGTGCTATGGATAAGGAAACTGCAGTAAATACACTTAAAGAGCAGCCAGGAATCTACGATACAGAAGTAGTAGAAGCATTGGATAAGATAGTTTAATCGATTGACGGTATAGATTTAGTCAAATTCTGCCGATAATGAGAGTATGAAAAAATCTTTTTTTGTACTCTCATTGTTTTTTTTAACGGCTTTTGCATTTTCCGAAGATGTAAAACCCTTATATCGTTTACCGGAAAAAAATCCGGTTAGTGCTCAGGAAGGTGAAGCCGAATCAGATGTATTTCTTGTAGGCTCAGATAACGGACTTTTTCGTGTTACAAATAGAAATTCAGCAATTCCCCTTTGGACAGAAGCACGCGTAGATCAGCTTTTGCGTATTAATTCAGGCTGGCTCATGCGTACCCAGAAAGGAATTTTTTATAGTGCTGACCTAAAGACTTTTGAAGAGCGTGACAATGGGCTTCCTTTTCTTACAATCAAAACATTTAAAGAAGGAAAGAAAACTCTCTCTCTGCAGATTCAGGAACTTAAGGATCTTTGCGTAAACCCGGTAAATCATAATGAAGTTGTAACTGCTACTAAAGACAGTGTGTTCTTTAGTCGTGATGGCGGTGTTAACTGGAAAAATCTTGGCTCAATGAGTAAAACAACTCCTGGAGTTAAAGCAGTTGCCCTTGCAACTTTAGAAGGCGAAACAATTGTTTTTATGGCTCATCCGATTTTTGGGCTTTCATATATATTTCCGGACAGGCCTAAGCCGGAATGGTATGATGTGGATGCCGGATTTGAAAAGATGCCGTCGCTGACTTCTCCGGATGAAATCGCGGATATTTTGCCGGTGCTCCGTACAAGAGCGGATGGTTCTGTTTATACAGAAATCTATATTTCGCAAACCTATATTCCGCGTATCTATCGTTTTAACTGGCAGGAAAAGAAAGGTGAATTAATTTATACAGGTTCAGAGCCTACAGATGTAACAGATGGTCTTACAACCATTGATAATGTTCTTTTGTATACTAAGCTTGAAGGCTTTGGTGCAATAGATCTGGATTCACTTCAAAGTCCCGGAACTCCGAGTCAGGAGCGAGACTGGCATGAAGCTTTTAGTGCAGTTCCTGGTATGATTAATACAGCCTGGATTCCTCATTCCCGCAGTGGATTTGCTCGAGGGCTTCAGCTTAATGAATTGTGGCTGCTTTATCCGGGCACTGTAAATTCACCTTATGCAGAAAAAGCAAACGGAAGAAAGAGTGTTTATGCATCTGCTTATCAATGCAGCTTTCCGGAAGGTGTGGCAAAGTTTAAGAAAATTGTAAAAGACCGCAATATGAATTCTATCGTAATCGATATGAAGGATGACTACGGCTATCTGCGTTATGATTCTCATGATCCGCTGGTTCTGGAAAAATGTTCTACCTCTGGTTATGCAATCAAAGACTTGAATAAATTTATTGAAGAATTCAAGAAAGAAAATATATACCTTGTTGCCAGAATCGTAACATTTAAAGACCGCTCTCTCTCAAAGTATCAGAATGGAAAATATGCAGTCTGGGATAAAAAGCTTAATAAACCCTGGCTTGGTATAAAAGGTTATGATGATGTAGTTGATGAAAACGGCGAGCCAACCGGCAGTAAGGAAACTACATATTATGATGAACAGTGGGTAGATCCATATTCAGAAGAGGTATGGGAATATAACGTTGCAATTGCCAGAGAGCTTGTTGCCCGCGGTTTTGATGAAATTCAGTTTGATTATATCCGCTTTCCAACAGATGGTTTGAATCTTTATAATGCTCAGTATCGCTGGCAGGATAAAGGAATGGACAAGGAATCGGCTTTGATTTCCTTCCTTTCTTATGCGCGCGATAATATTCAGGCTCCAATTGGAATTGATATTTATGGTGCAAACGGCTGGTATCGCAGTGGTACAAGAACCGGTCAGGATGCAGAAATGCTTGCTGAGTATGTTGATGTAATTGGTCCTATGTTCTATCCGAGTCACTTTGAACAGACCTTCTTAAACTATGCTCCGGTTGCGGACAGAACTTACCGCATTTATTATTATGGTTCTTTCCGTAATACTGTGCTCTGCCGTAACCGTGCAATTATACGTCCGTGGATTCAGTCTTTCTATCTGAATGTTAGTTATGACAGACTTTATTATGATTCGGATTATATAAAAAAGCAGTTCTTTGGTGTTCGTGATTCTCTGGACCGTGGTTATATGTGCTGGAATAATTCCGGCGATTATGGAACAACTCCGCCGGACGTTGAAGCAACAGAAGCCTTTATTGGTACAACAGCAGAAGCAAGCCGGGAGTTCCGTAAGCCTGCAATTGGTGATAAAATGAAACCTCTTTATGTGGATTCTGATGTTTCTGTATTGGACAGTATTTTGTATCCTTATACTGAAGAAGAGAAAGCACATAATTTCCGTCCATTTCTTAAAACTTTAAGATAAAAGGGTAATGTAATGACACCGAATCAGTACACGCCAGAAGAACCGATTTCCTCAATTGCTACTGCGCTCGCGCCGGCAGCTCTTGGTATTGTCAGGGTTTCGGGAAAGGGTTGTATTGAACTTGTGAGTAGGGTTTTCAGCCGGCCGAAAGCACTGCTGGAGGCGCCGGGCAATACGCTGGTTTACGGCTGGATTATAGATTGTCCGGTTAAGACGGACAAAGACAAGAGTCATCCTGATCTTGTTTCAGGATTTATTTTAGAAAGACCCCGAAATAAATTCGGGGTGACAGATGATATTAAAATCGACGAAGTTATGCTCGCTGTTTACCGGGCACCAAAAAGTTTTACCGGCGAAGACATGGTAGAGATATTCTGTCACGGTGGTCCGGCCGTTGTTATGGCAATTCAGAATCTTATGCTGAAAATTGGTTTTCGACAGGCAAATCGTGGTGAATATACTTTCCGTGCTTTTATAAATGGCAAAACAGATTTAACAAAAGCAGAAGCAATAAAAGAAATCATTGATTCTCATACTGATGTTTCGCGTTCTCATGCTGCCGGAAGACTTGCGGGCAGTCTTTTTGAAGAAATCGATTCCATAAAAAAATTAATTGTGGACACGCTCGCCGCTATTGAGGTGGAGATTGAGTATCCGGAGGACGAGGAAACTATTGCGGACTCGTTTGACAGGAAAGATATCGAAACGGCGCTGAAGAGACTTCAGGCCTTGAAGGACTCGTGGCGCGGCGAAAAATTGTATCAGGATGGTGCGAGGGTAGTATTGGCGGGGCGCACGAACGCGGGAAAATCTTCGCTGTTTAATGCTATCTTAAAAGAAGAACGTGCCATCGTAAGTGACATCGAAGGAACTACGCGTGACTGGTTGGAAAGCTGGGCGAGCATTAACGGGATTCCTGTGCGCTTGTTTGATACGGCCGGTTTGCGCCAGACCAGTGATGTTATTGAAGCTCAGGGTGTGGAAATAAGCCGCAGCCTTGTTCAAGATGCAGATGTGGTTTTGTATCTTGTAGATTCGCAGACAGGTCTAAATTATGAAGACCGTGATTTTATTGAAAACTGTAAAGAACCTCTGATCGTGGTTTATACAAAAGCGGATAAAGACGGGGGCGTTGTACGTTCGCTGGCGCGAACTATCGAGTTTCCTTCGGAAACTCGCGGGGAAATTACCGGGGTCTTAGGGGCAGAGCCCCTAGGAGAAGGGGTAGCGAGCAACGAAGTGCGAGCGAGGGGAAGTCTTTCCCCCCTTTACTGCAAAATCTCATCAAAAACCGGCGAAGGACTTTCAGATCTCTTTGAAAAAATCTATGGCATTTTGACAGCGGGAATAGCAGGCAGTTCAACAGAACGCACTCAGGCTGGTCTTGGTTCGGCTCGTCAAAAGGAAGCTGTTTCTGCAGCTTTGGAAAGCGTTCAACATGCGCTGGTCAGTGCAGACGATAATTACACTCTTGATGCTGTAGTGCAGGACCTGGAAGATGCTCTTGATGCACTTGGCGAAGTAACAGGTGATGTAACTCCGGATGATGTCCTTGGCAGTATTTTTGCGAACTTCTGCGTAGGAAAGTAAACTTCTTAGACTTACATCGGGTTTTAGTATTATTGCGAAAACGTTGGTTTTCGGGTAAAATTGTCCAAATTATCTTAGAAATCCAGGCTTTATAGGAGAAATAAATATGTGTGGCATTGTTGGCTACGTTGGAAATAAAATGGCATCTCAGGTGCTTATTAACGCATTGAAAAAGCTTGAGTATCGTGGTTATGATTCTGCAGGTATTGCAATTCTCGAAGGTGAAGATATTCTCGTGCGCAAATGTAAGGGTGCACTAAAATTCCTGGAAGAGAAAATTGCCGGTGAAGTAATAAAAGGTTCTGTGGGAATTGGTCATACACGCTGGGCTACTCACGGTGAACCTAGTGATACAAACAGCCATCCACACACAAATATGGATGGTACAATTTCTATCGTTCATAATGGAATTATCGAAAACTATGCAGAGCTTAAGGCTAAGCTTCAGGCTCAGGGTGTTGTTTTCAAATCTCAGACAGATACAGAAGTTGTTGTTCATCTTCTCGATCAGAAGTATAAGGCAACTGGTGATATTTTTAAGGCAGTAATAGAGACTCTTCATATTCTTGAAGGTTCTTATGCTATTGGTGTTATCTGTAAAGATTATCCGGATAGAATTATTTGTGCCCGAAAAGAAAGCCCTCTTGTAGTAGGACTTGGCAAAGGTGAAAACTTTATTGCATCTGATGTTCCGGCTTTGCTTGAGCATACTCGTGATGTTTACTATCTTGGTGAGCGCGAGCTTGCTGTTTTGTATACTGATCATGTTGATCTTTTTAATTTTGAAGGTGAAAAAATCATTAAAGAGCCTAGTCATGTTGAATGGGATATTGATGCAGCAGAGAAGGGCGGTTATGAACACTTTATGATTAAAGAAATTCATGAACAGCCTAAGGGGCTTACAGATACTATGCGCCCTCGTATTGTAAAGGATGGTTCTGGAAAGCCAACTGATGTTTATTTTGAAGAAAACAAGATGGATGATGCATGGAAGAATGCAAGTCGTGTTGTTATAACTGCCTGTGGTACAGCTTATCATGCGGGTGTAGTTGCAAAATATGCATTTGAAAAAATTGCAAGAATGAAGGTTGATGTTGATGTTGCTTCTGAGTTCCGTTATCGTGACCCGATTCTTGATAAAGATGATATTTTTATTGTAGTTTCTCAGTCTGGCGAAACTGCTGATACTTTGAGTGCTTTGCGTCTTGCAAAAGCTCAGGGCCTTAAGGTTGTTGCAATTACTAACTGTGTTGGTTCTACTGTAAGCCGCGAAGCAGATGATGTTATTTATACTCTTGCTGGTCCTGAAATTGCTGTAGCATCTACAAAGGCTTATACAACTCAGATTTTGTGTATGTTCCTTCTTGCTATTAAAGCTGGTAAAATCCGTGGTACTTTAAGTGATGAAGAGGCAACTAAGCTTTTGTGTGAGCTTGAGTCAATTCCTGCAAAGATTCAGGAAATTCTGGATGGTAAGGATGTAATTCAGAAGTTTGCTTCTCAGCAGTTTAATAAAGATAAGATTTTCTATATTGGTCGTCAGTTTGATAGTGCAACATCTCTTGAGAGTGCCTTAAAACTTAAAGAAGTTTCTTATATGCATTCAGAGGCATTTGCTGCTGGAGAACTTAAACATGGTCCTATTGCTTTAATTGATCCTCAGACTCTTGTTGTAGCAATTGCCAGTGAACCAAAACTTTATGATAAAATAGGGTCAAACATGGTTGAGGTAAAAAGCCGAGGGGCAACCGTTCTTGTAATTACTCAGGATGAAAGCGGTGCATTTGAAGGAAAAGCAGATGAAGTATTTAAGATTCCTGCTTGTTCTTCAACTCTGGCTTCAATACTGACTATAATTCCAGCTCAGCTTTTTGCATACTATTGTGCAATTATGCGTGGCTACAATCCTGATAAGCCACGTAATCTCGCAAAGAGCGTTACAGTTGAGTAGTATTGAATTTTTTATAATTTTCTGATAAATTATATAAACATTTCGGGCCATTAGCTCAGTGGTTAGAGCAGAGGACTCATAATCCTTTGGTCCTAAGTTCAAGTCTTAGATGGCCCAGTTCTTGTAAAGTTCCGTTAGCAAACGGAACTTTTTTATTTCTATACAACCTCACCGGCATAGCCGGTTCGGGCGCCCTACGATGGTAGAACCTAAAATGGCCCGCTGACGCAGCCCATTTTTTAACGGTTCTGCTATCGTAGGCGAGTTCAAGTCTAAGATGGCCCAGTTCTTGTAAAGTTCCGTTTGCTAACGGAACTTTTTTATTTCTCTGCAAACTCGCAGGTATAACCTGCTCGTGCGCCTTTTTGATGGAGGAACCTAAAAGGCAAAAAAAAATCCAGTCCGTGTGCGACTGGATTTTTTTATTTTACGTCTTATTGTTAGCGGTCGAAGCCGTCCATTGTCTGGATTTTTCCATCAGGCTTGAAGGTAAGTTCGCGGAACTTAACATTGCGCTTCTGGTTGATACCATTTGAACGCTCGCAGTCGTGGTAGAAAAGGTACCACTTTCCGTTGAACTCAAGAATTGAGTGGTGTGTTGTCCATCCCAAAACAGGGCTTAAAATACATCCGCCGTAAGTATAAGGTCCGTAAACATTCTTGCTTGTTGCATAGCACAAAAGGTGTGATGTACCAGTTGAGTATGTGAAGTAGTATGTATCTCCCTTCTTGAAGAGCCATGGATCTTCAAAGTAGCGGCGAACATCATCACCACCAGTGAGAGGCTGGCCTTTTTCATCAACAATTACGAGGTCGCGGAGTTCTTCTGCGAGCTCTTTCATGTTGTCTTTAAGAAGAGCGATTTTTGGAGTACATGCAGGTTCTTTTCCCTGTGGTTCTTTGTTGTCTGCGCTCCACTTGTTGTTGCGGTACTGATCGAGCTGTCCGCCCCAGAGACCACCCATTGTAAGGTAGTATTTATTGTCTGTATCCTGGAAACAGCATGGGTCGATTGAGTAAGTTCCCTGGATGTAATCGTCTTCTGGTGTGAATGGACCTTCCGGCTTGTCACCTACAGCAAGGCCTACACGGAACATTCCAGTCTTGTCGCGTGCCGGGAAATAAAAGTAATATTTTCCGTCTTTTTCTGCGCAGTCAGGAGCCCAAAGTTGTTTGCTTGCCCATTTTACATCTTTAAGTGTGAAAACACAGCCGCAGTCGCGTGGATAAGTTTCTGTGTTTTTCATTTCGTAAACATGATAGTCTTTCATGTCGTACTGATCGCCGTTGTCGTTGCTCTCTACATCAATGTCTTCGTCATGTGAAGGGTAGATATAAATTTTTCCGTTAAAAACATGTGCTGAAGGATCAGCTGTGTAAAGGTCGTTTACGAGAGGCTTTTTTTCGATACTCATAATTACTCCTGTTTTAGGCAACCGGTTGCCTATATTTTAAGTTCATATATTATATTATTTTTTATGATATTTTTTCAATCGGCAGTATTACCTAGCGTATTGAGCCAGGAGTTTCAACTTCTGCATTACGTGCTGCGCACCAGGTGCCTTTTTTGAGGGCGGCAGACAGGTTGCGGGTTTGCAGGTATTCGTAGAGAAAACCTGCATTAAAGCTGTCGCCGCAGGCTGTTGTGTTGAGCGCGGCGACTTTTTCGGTTGGGCACTCGGAAAATTGCCCGCGAGCCGCTGCATAGGTAGAGTCGGTGCCTCTGGTTACCACGATGATGTTACCAAGTTCGAGGCTTTTTTTTGCAATCGCATCCTGCAGCGGCTGGTCTTCAAGTTCAGGGAAGCTGGCGCGGAATTCTTCTTCATTTATTTTAATAATGTCTGGAATTGAGGCGTTGAGAGTTTTTTTCAGATCTTCACCAATGTAATCTGCCAGAAAAACTTTACCATTGTCGTGGGTCATGCCGCTGATAGTTGCATAAAGATCTTGGCTCCAGATTTTTGGGCGGCTTCCTGCAAGCAGAAGAGCATCAACTTCAGGTAAAAGGTCATTTATGATTTTTAAGATTTTTATTTCTGCCCCAGCTACAGCCTTTAATTCTTCTCCACTTTCTAAAAGTGGTTCGCTTACAACCAGTTCTGTTGTAGTTCCTGCTGCCTGGTCCAGAAGGGTCCAGCATTCCCTTGTCTGTCCTGGAATAGTCGTATAGAGAAGATTCAGGTTATCTCGTGCAGCAGGTTCTGTAAATGCCGAAAGATTCTTTTCACCAAGCGGACATACAACTCTACAGCACCCCTTTTCAAGCTGTTCCAGTACTCGTGCAGAATTCACGGCTTTCCCTGAAGCATCGATTCTATAATGCCTAGAACGATTCACTTTTGTTAAAGTAAGATTTTCAAAAGTAATTGTCCGCTGAATTGTTGAACTCATACAAACACAAAGAATCTTTTTCATAATATGCCCTTAATTTCGTAAATTGATTTCATTCGTATTGTTTTGCCTGTTTTACCGCTTGTGTTAGCAGCTCTTGCCTTTTTCATTGATTCTGCATCTTCGGCCAGAGGCTTTCCATTCGGGCTTCCAATTAAAACGGCAGTTCCGCCAAGAGCAACCCATCCATCAGTGTATTTCTGCATATCATCAAGGAAAAGTGTATTTTCTATGGTTGCACCAACCTTCTTAAGAGCTGCCATATAAGAATCAGGGTACGGTTTGCCGTTAAAACCTGCATCACGGATATCAGTTACTGCTTCAAATAAATCTGCAATTCCAAGTTTTCCAAGAACTGTATCTGCATGTTCATGTGGTGCATTTGTGAGAATTGACATAGGCATATTTAAAGAAATCAGAAAATCTCTTAAGCCTGGTTGGGGAGGTAATTCCTCTGCTTCATTCGAAGGATGTACGTGAGCAAGAAAGCCTTCTATATCTGTTAAACCTTCACTTCTAAGCCATTCAAGTGTAGTAGAGTAGTGTACAATCCGTTCTGATCGCAGGGCAATTGCTTCATCCATAGTACAGTGAAAGAAGTTTGCAACACATTCAAGCATTCTGCGGGTAATTCCCTTATCCATTGCTGAGCTTGCAGGGTACAGCGTATTGTCCATATCAAAAAGCAGGTGTGTGTACTTCATATCTTGAATTATAGCAAAAAGTTATCTTCTTTTATATAGGTTATTTTTCTAGCGTTAATGGAATTCTCGTTGTAAAATAGTTAGGACATGAATTCATTTTTATTCAACCATATAAAATTTCAGATTGCCTCGCTTACGATTCTTTTGATTCTGGAAGTCATTTACTTTCTGCGTCCAAAAATCAAGCTGCTTTCAAACCGCATTTTTACAGTTCTTATGGTGAGTTCTTTTGGCTATCTGATTTTTGATTTTGCTACTATTTTTGCCCTTGTATATTATGACAGCGTTCCATTATGGTTTGTCCGCTTTACCCACCAGGGCTTTATTTTATTCCTCGATGTAGCACTTTCAAGTATTTATCTTTATATGGATATGCTCAATCGTGATCAAAGAAGATATACTGTACCGGAACTTTCTTTGATTATTGCATCATACATAGTTGTTCTTGCTTCGATTCTTTTTGCACCAATGGATTATTACATTGGAGAGGATGGAATCTATTCTTATGGTGTAATGGCAAACTGTGTTTATGCTGTACTTATCATCTATTCTGTAATGACGGTTCTTCAGACTTTACGTCATATAAAAAATAAGGTACATCGTAAACAGAAAATCTGTGTACTTATGACAATGGCTTTGTGGATTGGCTTTGGTGGTGTACAGATTATTGAACCAAGAATTCTTATTTCAAGTGTTGGAATTTCTGCCATTATTCTTTTGATGTTTCTTTCGCTTGAGAATCCATCTGAATATCTGGATAGCGAAACCCGTGCTTTCAATTATTATGCGCTAAAAACAGTTTTGCAGGAATGTCTGAGTCGCAAAAAACGATATGCTATTGTATGTATGGAGCTGGATGAAGCTTCGATTATTGAAAATTATGCAAGAAATAATGTAATTTCTGATGTCTTAATTGAAATTAAATCTTTTGTTGAAAGAAACTTTAAGACTCCCTGCTATCGCATGAATCGAATGACTTTGGTTTTTCTGCTGGACAACAAAAAACTTACTAAACTTGATTTATATCTTGATATTCTTTCTGAAAGATTCTCTCAAAACTGGGAATTAAAAGACAGGTCTGTTCGTCTTAATGCCCACGCTGACGTTTTGTGTTGTCCGGAAGATTTCCCTTTTGACGGAAATGTTCAGGAACTTCTTGATTTTGCTGAAGATTCAGAAACTTACAGTCAGTCGGTTGGATTTATCAAAAGAATTGATGAAAAAGCCCGCGAAAAGAGAATCCGCCGCCGAAAGATTATTCACATCATGTCTGAAGCAATAAAGGAGGATGGCATTGAAATGTATTTTCAGCCAATTTATTGTCTTTCAGAAAAACGTTTTACAAATGCCGAAGCTCTTGTTCGCCTTAAAGATAATCAGACTATCGGATATATTTCACCTGAAGAATTCATACCGCTTGCAGAAAAAAAAGGCATGATTATGCCTCTTAGTAATCTTATTTTCAATCACGTTTTCAATTTTATGGCTGAAAATAATTTGAGGCGTAAAGGTGTAAATCATATTGAGGTAAATCTTTCTGGTCTTCAGTCTGTTGATGCAAATCTTCCAAAATTAATGAAATCTCTTTTGATGAAGCATAATATTGCTCCAGATACTGTAAATCTAGAAATTACTGAATCTATAGCTGTTACTTCGGGTTATATGCTTAAGAAAAATATGGATGAGCTTAGAAAGTTTGGCTTTTCTTTCTCTATGGACGATTTTGGAACAGGTTATTCGAATCTTTCCCGCATTGCTAAAGCTGATTTTGAAATGATAAAAATAGACAAGAGTCTTTTATGGCCTTGCTTTAAAGAAGATGGAACAGATGGCACAAGAAATGCAAAGATTCTCCTGGAAAGTATGATAAGTATGCTGCTTAAAATTGGACGTCAAATTGTCGTTGAAGGAATTGAGACAAAAGAGCAGTTTGAATATCTTGAATCACTTGGAATTACTTATGCACAGGGCTTTTATTTCAGCAAACCTTTATGCGAAAAAGATTTTATTAAGTTTCTTGAGGATCATTCTTAGCAGAATTTTTTGCTGCGAGTCCAGCCATTTTACTGAAAGTTTTTTCAAGATATTGAGCTTCGCCTTCTGAAAGACATGCGCGGCTCAAGATGTTTCGCCAGAAGTTTTCCATATCTTCCCGGCCTGGCATTTTAAAAAAGCCAATCTTTTTCATATTATCTGTAATTTCTGCAACGGTCTGGTCAATGCGTTTCAGTGTAAGTGGGGTATAACCTCTGTATGTATTATGCTGTGTTTCCAGATTTTTTCTGAAAAGATGGTAACTCATAATTTGTACGGCATGGCTAAGATTTAATGAACCAAAGTTATCAGATGAAGGAATTGTAACTCCGAGATTACATTCGTCGAGCTGTTCATCGGTAAGACCTGTGCGCTCGTTTCCAAAAATTACAGCGACTCGGCCGCCAGATTCCTTTGTTGAGCCTGTTGAAATCTGATTTGCCATATCTGCAAATTCTTCGGGCAGCAGCAGTTTACCGCGTTTTTTTCCACGTCTGCGGGTAGTTCCTGCGCAAATTGCACAGTCTGCGGTTGCTTCTTTTATCGAATTATAAAACTTTGCCTTATCAAAAATTTCACCGGCATGAATTGCCAGAACGTGAATGTGTTCTATATCGTAATCAGATTTATTTCCTACAATGCGAAGCTCGCTTATATCATTATTTGCCATAGCACGGCATGCCGCTCCAATATTTCGCGATTCATCCGGATGGTCAAGAATTATTACTATATTTGAAAGATTCATACAGAAAGTATAAAAGAAAAAAACTTTTGTGGCAAATGTTACAGAAAATAAGGATTCATCTTAAGTGTTTTTTTCTTGTAAAATTTGCAAATTTGGGTTTATAATATAGTATATTATATGAAAGTAGAAGAGACAGAGTTAAGCGAAAACGAAATTTCCTGCATCAAGAAGGCTGTAAAAGATCGACAGCCTATAGATTTTTTTTGCTATACTCTTACACCTGATCAGAAAATCAGATTTCAGAAGATTCTAGCTATATTTCTCGAAGAATGTAATCAGATGTATCTGTACAATTACCTTACATATTGTCTCTTTGAACTTTTGGACAATGGAAGTAAGGCTAATGCAAAACGTATCTTCTTTCAGGAACATCATCTTGATATTAATAATGAAGATGATTATAAAAACGGAATGAAGACGTTTAAAGAAACTCTGCTTGAAAATACATTACATTATCAGGAAAAACTTAAAGCTGGAGAATTACGTGTCCATCTTTTACTTACTGCTAATGATGTTATTTCTGTAACTGTTTCAAATAATACAAAAATTACAGATTCTGAATATGCTCGTATTCAGGATAAAATTAACAAAACTAAGGTTTATAATTCAATTGCTGAGGCAGTTTCAGATATTGATCAGACTGAAGGTTCCGGACTTGGTATAATAACCGTTCTTGTAATGCTAAAAAAACTTGGTCTTGATGCAAATAACCTCAAATTTGATACAACAGAAAATGAAACTGTAGCTACTATTGAAATTCCAAAAGATACTATCGAAGAGATTTAAGACTTCATTAAATCTGCAAGACTTACGCTATCAAGATATCCCTCAACAAGTTCATCAAGTTTAGTCCATAAAGGCAGTGTTCTGCAGTTATCTTTGCGTGGGCATTCTGCAGCTCCGGCTTCGAGGCATGCAACCGGAGAAAGTGATCCTTCTGTAAGTCTTAAGATTTCGCCAATTTTATAATCTTCTGGTTTTCGGTTGAGCATATAACCGCCGCCTTTTCCATGTACAGCGTCTACCAGACCACTTTTTGAAAGAAGAGTCATAATGGCTTCTATATATTTTTGTGATATTTCCTGTCTTTCTGCAATTTCTTTTAATGGGGTTCGTTCAGAATCCTGATGTTCTGCAAGGTCAATCATAACCCTTAGTGCGTATCTACCTTTTGTTGAAATCAGCATTTGTCTACCTTCCTTATAGATAAGTAGATTATAACAGATTTTTTTTTATTTGGAAATAAAAAAAAACAAGGTTTCCAGACAGTAACACTAAAAGGAAACCTTGCCGTCCAGCGTTGCTGGACATCGGAGAGAGTTTATCAGCTTATTTACAAGCTAACTATAATATAGCAAAAGAATTGTTTTATGTCAATTTTTTTTTATAGAAATATACAGGATCTTCTTATGCCTGGGCTAAAGGGCTTTAGTTTTTAGTTTTGAGTATTTGTTCTGACGTTGGCAGCCAGTGTAGTTGATTTTTCTACATCTTCTTTTTTTGCATAGCGGTGTGGTTGAGATGTGATTACAGTTGTTCCTTTTCCGTATTCGCTCTTAATTTCCAGGTTACCGTTCATAAGATTAAGAAGGGATTTTGCAATGCTTAATCCCAGTCCGGCACTTGGAACTGTTGTGTTAATCAGATTGTCTTCGCGTGTAAATGTTTTGCAGATGTATGGCAAAAATTCCTGAGAAACGCCAATTCCTGTATCTTCACAGTAAAAATTTACCTTGCATTCATTTTCCTGGTTTCCAGGAGTTTGTTTTATTCCAAAACGAATTTTTCCGCCACGAGGTGTATACTTAAGGGCATTCATAAGAATGTTCATAACTACGTCAGTAGTATGAATTACATCCTGATAGATATAAGGATTGATTATTTCAGACCAGTATTCAATTTCGATGCCACGTTCTTTTGCTTCATCTTTTATAAGGGCATATATTTTGTCCACGGCGTCTGTCAAATCTGTTGGAGCTTCAACAAGTTTAATGTCTCCGTTTTCTATATGAACAAGTTCACATACGTCGTTTACGAGGCTTAAAAGTAGTTCTTCGGAATTTTCTATTTTAGAAAGATTGCTTGTAATTGCGTTGGTGTCTGTAAGGTTATCTTTGATGTCGTTTGTGAAACCGATTATTGATTGTATTGTGCCGAGGATATTTTGTGAGACGTTATACATAAAGATATTCTTGGCTCGAATTGCGTTAGCGGCCAGATCTGCGGTACGCTGAAGTTCCATTTTTTGAATAAGCTCGGCTTCTGCTTCTGCTCGAGCTCGTTCTTCCATGGTGATATCATTTAAGAAAACATAGAAGATATCGCCATAGTTTTTAGTTTTTACAAAACGACCATAATTTCTGATATATTTTAATATTCCAATTTTAGTTTTTATACGGTATTCAACGTAATCAAGATTGTTATCAACTGTAATCTGGTTCTCTATACTATTCTGAACACGATCAAAATCATCCGGATGAACTATACCTCGGAAAGAATTTCCTACATATTCACGGAATTCTTCTGCAGATTCACAATCATACATTTGTATAAGTTCTTTATTAAAAGAAATAAGATCAAGATCACCATCTGCATGATAGGAGAAGAAACCTCCGGGAATACCTTCTGCGACTTCATTTGCAGCCATCAGCATATCTTCGCTTAAAGGAGTGTTTTCATTAACTGTTTTCTTAAGGGAAATGTTTCCACATGATATTACAGATGATTTCTTTAAGTAGGCTTCAAATTCACGGATTGGAATAGGTTTTGAAAAATAGTAGCCCTGAATATAATCACATCCAAGTGTTCTGAGAATCTTAAACTGTTCTAGTGATTCTGCTCCTTCTGCAATTGTAAGAAGTCCCATCCTGTGCGCCATCTTGATGATGTTTTCAATTACAATTTCATTCATCTTGATGTTTCGCACAAAACTGATATCAAGTTTTATGACATTCAAGGGGAAGGAAGAAAGCAGACCTAGAGATGAATAACCGGCTCCAAAATCATCCATTTCAATCAGAAAACCTTTTTCCTGAGACCTTTTTACCTGTTTAATAATCAGTTCTGTGTTTTCAGAGTAAAGAGATTCAGTTACTTCCATATGGAGAAGACTGTGGTCGACTTTATAAGAATCAATGATATCATATTGTTTATCTATACAACCTTCTTCAAGAAAGTCTCTGCGTGAAACATTTACAGATATTGGTACAAGGGGAAGCCCCTCCTGCTCCCATCGTTTGATGTCTTTACAAACCTGCTCAAGAACAAAACTATCCAGTTTGGTTATAAAGCCGTTGCGTTCAAAAAGAGGAATAAACTGATTTGGAGACATAAAACCGTATTCAGGATGATTCCATCGAACAAGAGCTTCTGCTCCAGCAATGTGCCCGGTAATTGTTTCGTGTTTTGGTTGATAGAAAATCTGGAATTGAGCTTCTTCCAGACCACGTTCCATGGTTTCGATAATACGCTGTTCATTTAAAAGTTGTGTCTGGAGATTATCCTCAAAAAATGCGATATCTTTTCCGTACTTTCCTTTTATATTGCTGATTGAAAGAAAGGCCCGGTCACAACAAATTACAAGTGGCAGATCACAATCTATAGGGGCATAAATACCCATTTTTACAATTTGATGAGGGATTGGTGCTGAACTTAGAATAGTTTTTGTTATTCGTGTCAGGCGATCTACATCAACTTTTTCTGAATATTCAAAGAAAAGAATGTACTGGTCGCCACCATAACGGCCAGAAAATCCTTCAGGCATAGCTTTCATCATTTCTCTGGCTGAATAAGAAAGAAATTCATTGCATTTTTCTACGCCGTAAAGGCTGTTAGATGATTTAAAATTGTCAAAATCAAAAGCTATGATACAGAAGTTTTTTTTGCGATTATTGTTAATGAACTGTTCTGTTTTTCTTAAAAATGCTTTACGGGTAAGAAGGCCTGTAAGTTCATCGCGTTCAAGTTCATAGATAATGCGGTTTGCTTCAAAAAGTTTTACAGCAGTTTTCAGTCGATTGAGGACTTGCCTGTCTGAAAATGGTTTCTTCAAAAAGTCCATTACATTCAAGGCTAAAAGTTCATCTTCCAGCTTTGAGTTATCAATTTCTGTACTGATTAAAATAGGGAACTTTTCGGTTAAAATTGAGGCTCTGAGTCTTCTTACGATGTCTGCTGCTTCTTGAATATATATAATTGCTGATGCAATATTTTTCTGTTTGTCTGCAATTAATTTTATTGCCTCTTCTCCAGAAGAAGCTTTAACTACATCGTATTTGCGCGAAATAATATTTAAAAGCTGAGTTTCACTTTCGGTGTTGCTTTCAACTATGAGAATCTTGTATTTTTCTTTACCGTTATTATCACTCATAAATAAATATGTACAATATTTATAATTATATCACACTTTGTATACATTACAAATATTTTTTAAAGTTTGAAACGGTAAAACGGTAAAGAAATTGTTATATTGTTATTTTGCTTTCCTTAATAATCGTAGACTATTGAGTACGGCAAGAATTGTTACTCCTACATCGCCAAAAACCGCAATCCACATATTCGAAATACCGAGCGCGCTGAGCAGGAGAATCATTCCCTTAATTCCCAAAGCACCGTAGAGGTTTTCGTAAACGATTCGCAGGGTACGGCGGCTGGTTTTAATACCGTCCACAATCTTGCTTGGTTTATCTTCCATGATGATGATGTCAGCAGCTTCGATTGCGGCGTCGCTTCCCATATTTCCCATGGCAATTCCGGCGTCGGCGCGGGCAAGAACCGGAGCATCGTTTATGCCGTCACCGGCAAAGATGAGTGTGCCGCGCTTTTTGCCAGCCTTACCGTCTTTTCCAGGCTTCTGCAGGTCTGCAAGCAGTTCTTCAACCTTTGCAAGCTTGTCTGCACTAAGCAGCTGGCCGTAGGCTTTTTTGAGTCCCAGTTTTGCAGCAACTGTGTGAGCAGCGCGTTCATTGTCTCCTGTGAGCATTACAACATTTTCAACTCCGATTTTGTGAAGGTCTTCAACTGTTTGAGCCGAGTCATCTTTTATTTCATCACTGATTACTATGTGGCCGCTGTATTTTCCTTCGCTTGCAACGTGAATAACAGTTCCATCCTGATGCTCTGAACACTCATTGTAGACAATCCCAAATTGATCCATGAGTTTTGTATTTCCGGCCAGAACCTGCTTTCCATTAACAAGAGCCTTAATTCCCTTGCCGGCAATTTCTTCTACATTTTCAAGCTTTACATTGTCGCAACACTTGTCGTGGTGGGCAGCTTTGAGCGAAGCAGAAATAGGGTGAGTAGAGAACATTTCTGTGTGTGTTGCAAGAGCCAGCAATTCTGTTTCTGTGATTGCAGGATCTGTTGCGTGAATATGAGTAACAACAAAGTTACCTTTTGTGAGGGTTCCTGTTTTATCAAAAACGGCAGTTTTTGTGCGGCCAAGAGCTTCGAGATAAACGCTTCCTTTTATGAGGATTCCCTGGCGTGCAGCTGCAGTAATACCACCACAGAAAGAAAGTGGAATGGAAATTACAAGTGCACAAGGACAACTTACTACAAGGAACATAAGAGCACGATAAACCCATGTACTCCATGTTGACTGCCAGTTCCAGTTGCCAGTCTTAAATCCTATAATCAGGCTTGGAATGATTGCAAGGGCAAGTGCTGAATAAACAACGATTGGCGTGTAAACTCTGGCAAAGCGGGTAACAAACTGCTCTGATTTTGTTTTGTTTTCTGTTGCGTTTTCAACAAGTTCAAGAATGCGGGAAAGAGCGGAGTCTCCGGCATGGCGGGTTGTTCTGATTTCCAGAACTCCCTGCTTGTTGATAGAACCTGAAAGAACTTCACTGCCAACACTAACGTGTCGAGGAATACTTTCGCCGGTGAGGGCAGAGGTGTCCACAAAACTGTCACCGTCTACAACTATGCCGTCAATTGGAATTCGGTCGCCTGGCTTTACGATGATTACAGAATCAGTTTCAACTTCTTCCGGATCCATTTCGCGGGTTTCTGCACCAATTTTTACGGTAGCGTGATCCGGACGAAGTTTCGCAATTTCTTCAATAGAATCACGAGATTTATCTACAGCATAATCTTCAAACTTTTCACCAACCTGATAGAGAATCATAATGGCAACGGCTTCTTCATATTCACCAAGAAGAATTGCACCGATTGAAGCTACAGACATAAGGAAAGATTCATCCATCAGTTCGCCATGTACCAGATTAGAAACAGCTCCAATTACAATATCCTTTCCGGTTATCATAAAGGAGATAAAATAAAGAACAAGGCAGATTGCTTCGTGAATCAGATCGATTTTAACTACATTCGGAAGCCAGGTTTCAAGTGGCAGATGTTCTGCAACTAAGCCCAGTACAAAAAGAACAGCCGCAAAAATCAGCTGCTTTACACTAAGCTCACCCTCTTTTTCGCCATGTTCATGGTCATGGTAGTGACCGTGCTCGTGACTGCAACCGCAGCTGCAGCCACCGTGGCTGTGTTCGTGGTGATGACCATGTTTGTGTTCATCTATATCTTTATTCATAAAATTACCTCCAATATCGTCATGCTGAACTTGATTCAGCATCTCTTTAATCTGGGGGGCTGTCCAAAAAGTATCGTCATACTGAACCTTCGCAGCATAGCTGCTCGGAGACTCGCTAAAAACAGTCCACTGGACTGTTTTTACACTGCATAGCAGTGTCGCTCCCTATGTTTCAGCATCTACACTATATCTAGGCCTATAGATTCCGAAACAAGTTCGGAATGACACTAGGAAGTAAACTTATTGGTCATCCCCTGACAGAATCATTTCAATTCCGAAATATGTTCCATTCCACATTCAATTATTTCCTGGACGTGCTGGTCTTCAAGACTGTAGTAAACAACCTTGCCTACGCGACGTGTTTTTACAAGATTTGAATCACGTAAAATCTTAAGTTGATGTGAAACCGCCGAAATTGACATACTCAGCAAAGCTGAAATATCACATACACAAAGTTCATTTTTGTCCAAAGCGTATAAAATCTTTACACGTGTAGTGTCTCCAAATATTTTATAAAAATCGGCAAGGTCAAAAATCGTTTCATCTTTTGGGAAAGTTGATTTGACTCTTTTCACAATATCTTCATGAATGATTTCACATTCACAAAGTTCATCCTTTTTCTTCATCTATCATATTCTCCAAACTGTAAAAAGTCAGCAATTCTAACTTTCTTTAGAAATGCTTTTTTATGAGAAATGTCATTTGAATAACTGCTCAAATAATAACATTAATTGAATGATTGTGCAAGTGAATTCAGTTTAATATTCTAATTTCTTTAAAATTGCAAAAAGGGTTAGAAATTTTGCAGAACAGTTGATAAATATTGACAAGTTAGTGCTTACTAACTATAATGTGAATAATAGTTAGCAGAAGCTAACATTTATTTTGCTTTAAGTGTTAGAAGTGACTAACTGTTTAAGGAGCAGAAAGAATGCCTTTGAGTATGGTATCAGACGGAGAATCTTTTTTAATAAAAAAAATTATGGGAAAAGAAGAAGTTCGCCGTTTTCTGGAAAATCTTGGTTTTGTAGCAGGAGCCCAGGTTTCATTGGTTTCTAAAATTGGTGGAAATGTAATCGTTCAAGTAAAAGAAAGTCGCATAGCCATCAGCAAAGAAATGGCTCAGAAAATTATTGTTTAGGTAAATATAGTCATGCTGAACCTTCATGGCTTGGCTGCTCGGAAATGGATAAAACCTGAAACAAGTTCAGGATGACAGTATAAAATAGGAGAAAAATTCATGACATTACGTGAAACTAAAACAGGCCAGACAGTTAAAGTTGTAAAACTGAATGGCGAAGGTGCGGTTAAGCGACGCATTATGGACATGGGAATTACTAAAGGCGTAGAAATCTACGTTCGTAAGGTTGCACCTCTTGGAGATCCTGTGGAAGTTACAGTCCGCGGTTACGAACTTTCTGTTCGCAAGGCTGATGCAGAAATGGTGGAAGTAAGGTAAACAACCGTCATTCCGAACTTATTTCGGAATCTCATGTTGTAAGAATCTGAAATAAGTTCAGGGTGACAGAAGGAGTAAAGTAGATGATAAAAATAGCACTTGCCGGAAACCCTAATGCCGGTAAAACAACACTTTTTAATGTACTTACAGGTTCAAACCAGTTTGTGGGAAACTGGCCTGGAGTAACTGTAGAAAAGAAGGAAGGTAAACTTAAGGGACACAACGGTGAAGTAGTAATAATGGACTTGCCGGGTATATATTCCCTTTCTCCATATACATTGGAAGAAGTTTTATCTCGTGATTATCTTGTAAAAGAACGGCCGGATGCAATTTTGAATATTGTTGATGGAACTAATCTGGAAAGAAACCTTTATCTTACAACCCAACTTGCAGAACTTGGAATCCCTATGGTAGTTGCTGTTAACATGATGGATGTTGTCAAGAAAAATGGCGATAAGATTCATATTGATGCAATGCAGGCAGAACTGGGATGTCCGGTTGTAGAGATTTCTGCCCTTAGGGAAACTGGCTGTATTGAAGCCGCAGAAATTGCTGTAAATAAGGCTAAAGATAAAAAGCCTATGATGTTTAAACATCGCTTTGAAGGCTGTGTAGAACATGCTCTTGCTCATATAGAAGAAGCAGTTGTTCATGATTTACCTGAAGAGCAGCACCGTTGGTATTCAGTTAAGCTTTTTGAACGCGATGAAAAAGTAATCAAGACTCTTAATGTTAGTTCTGACAAACTGAATCATATAGAATCAGATATTAAGGCTTGCGAAACAGAACTCGATGATGATTCTGAATCAATCATTACAGCAGAACGCTATAAGTATATTGAATCAATCATCCAGAAGTGTGTTACAAAAAAGAACCGCTCAAAGCTCAGCACATCTGATAAGATTGACCGTGTAGTTACAAACCGCTGGCTGGCCCTTCCAATTTTCGCTCTTGTTATGTGGCTTGTTTACTATGTTTCTATGGTAACTGTTGGTGCCGCTGCTACAGACTGGGCAAATGACGGTCTCTTTGGTGATGGATATCATCTCTTTGGAATCTGGGTACCAGGTATTCCAGCTCTCATTGAAAGCGGCCTTGATGCTATCGGTTGTGCAGACTGGCTCAAAGGTTTGATTCTTGACGGTATTGTTGCCGGTGTTGGTGCAGTTCTTGGCTTTGTTCCACAGATGCTGGTTCTCTTTATCTTCCTTGCCTTTCTTGAAGCTTGTGGTTACATGGCACGTATTGCCTTTATTCTTGACCGTATTTTCCGCCGCTTCGGACTTTCCGGAAAATCATTTATTCCGGTTCTTATTGGAACAGGTTGTGGTGTTCCTGGTATTATGGCTTGTCGTACAATCGAAAATGAACGCGACCGCCGTATGACAATCATGACAACAACCTTCATTCCTTGTGGTGCTAAGGTTCCATTTATTGCTCTTGTTGCAGGTGCTATTTTTGGTGGTTCTACATGGGTTGCAACATCAGCTTACTTTATCGGTATTGCTGCAATCATCTGTTCAGGTATCATCCTTAAGAAAACAAAGCCATTTATGGGTGAAGTTGCTCCATTCGTTATGGAACTTCCTGCTTATCACTGGCCTACAGTTGGAAACATTCTCCGCTCTATGTGGGAACGCGGCTGGTCATTCATTAAGAAAGCCGGAACAATCATTCTTCTTTCTACAATCGTAATCTGGTTCCTTTCTAACTTTGGCTGGGCAGAAGAAGGCTTTGGCATGCTCGAAGAAGATCAGATGGATGTAAGTATTCTTGCCAAACTCGGAAGTTGTATAACCTGGATTTTTGCTCCTCTTGGCTGGGGTAACTGGCAGGCTGTTGTTGCTTCTATTACTGGTCTTGTTGCTAAGGAAAATATTGTTGGAACTATGGGTGTTCTTTATGGTGGTGATGAAGCATGGACAGCACTTGCAGAAGCCTTTACACATCCAGCTGGTATGTCATTCCTGATTTTCAACCTTTTGTGTGCTCCTTGTTTTGCAGCAATCGGTGCTATAAAGCGCGAAATGAACAACAGAAAATGGACCTGGGCTGCAATCGGCTGGCAGTGTGGACTTGCTTATGCAGTTTCATTTGTTGTCTACCAGCTAGGTTCAATCTTTGCAGGCAGCGGTAACATCTTCGGATTAATCCTGGCAGTTCTTGTAATTGCCTGCTTCGGCTGGGCTTTATTTCGCCGTCCAAAAGCAGTAAAATAGGTGTGTCATGCTGATCCTGAAACAAGTTCAGAATGACATTTCAGCATCTATAATAGACCCCAAACAAGTTCGGGGTGACAATAATTTATAGGAGCATTATTTTATGGGAACCATAATAGTCAGCATTATTCTTCTCTTTACCGTTGTGCTAGTAATATATTCCCTGATAAAAGCAAAGCGTTCCGGACGCCACCCCTCATGTGGCGGCAATTGCGGTTCATGCGGGCATGCCTGCAGTGAATTGTATCCTCATGTTGAAGAATTTATTGCAAAACAGAAATCCTCAAAACGCAAATAGAGTAACAGTTGTCGTAACTAAACTCATTTAGTATAATTATCTCAAGAGGTAGAAAATGGTAATTAAAGAATCTGCAGAAATGTATCTTGAGACAATTTTAGTTCTTTCAAAACAAGGTTCAGTTCGCTCTATCGATATTGCAAAAGAAATGAATTTTTCACGACCATCTGTAAGCGTTGCCTTACATAATCTTGAAAAGGAAGAATATATTTCCATTGAGTCAGACCAGACAATTAAACTTCTTCCAAAGGGTGCAGAAATAGCTAAAACAATTTATGAACGACATACAGTTCTGACAGAATTCTTTGAGCAGATTGGAGTAAAGTCTTCAATAGCTTCTGAAGATGCCTGCAAAATTGAACATGACATCAGCCCTGAATCTTTCAAGGCTATTAAAAAACTTGTAAAGCAGAATAAAGAAACTAGTAAATAAATATAATTAATGATTATAAGGGGGGGCTAAAAAGTATTGTCAGATCAGATAATTAAGGCTACAAATTCGTCCTGTTCAATTGCTGTTTCTACATAACATGAACAGCCCTGTCATTATAAAGCTTCCACTCATACAGAAGTCTGTTCTTTTTATATCCATGAAAAATACTTGAAACTTTTACATTGTCTTTTATGCGCAAATCACTGTAAGGCAGGTGAGCGTTATCTTCCTTTGCAATATTTTCGGGAATCTGTCTTTTATAAAAATTCTGAATTTATTCTGGAGAAGTTTCTATATAAAAGAGACGACTACTTTTTTCCAAGCAGGGTGAAATCCTGTGCCTCATTACAGAAGATGATACCGCTGCCGGCTTCTGCAAAACATGGAAGTTCAGTAATAGCGGAGACAATGTCATTCTTCTTTTCTGCAGGGACAAGAATCATAAGCATTTCTTTTTCCGGTACAATTTTCATTCCAAAGAATGCTGCGTCACCTTCTTTTGCAGTTCCGCGAGCACCGATTATTGTACCGCCACCAGCACCCGCTTTTCTGGCTGCAGCCATTGCATCTTCTGCATATCCTTTATTTACGATTATGTTTATCATCTGATAGTTCTTTTCGTTTTTCATAATTTCTTCTCCTTTTGCCCCATCTGATTTTTCATCCAGGTGACCTGCGCGGATAAAGTCTGGTGTATTCAGAGTGAATATTACACCAAAGTGAGATTTTTTTTCTGATGCTTTTATGATTTCATTGTAGACTGCTTCCTTAAGATTTTCTTTTATGATGATATACACGATGTCTTTAGAAGTGTCTCCTAAGCCTAGTAATTGCAACACTCCGTTAGAGGCTGTGCCGCGGCCCATTGTGATTGTACCGCCTCCAGCTCCTGCTGATTTTGCGGCATTTGCGATTAGTTCCCCGCTGTCGTGAGGAACTATTGAAATCAACAATTTATACCCCATCAGATACCTCCTGAACGGATTTGTTATTATCCGGTTTGACCGTATAATCTATTGTTTTACGCTGCTTAATTTTAAATATGATTCCCATAATCTGAATGGCAAGAAGCGGCATCATTGCAACAAGAGCAATTACACCAAAAGAATCGTTGCCGCCTTTTCCACTTGCTGCAGCACCCAGTGTGAAAGAGAGAACAAAGGTAGAGGTTAAAGGACCAGAAGCAACACCACCCGAATCAAAAGCAATTCCAGAAAAAAGAGTAGGGCAGAAAACCATTAAAAGCATAGAAATAATGTAACCCGGAATCAGAATATATCTGAGATTGAAGCCGGAAACGGCTCGCCACATAGAAAGTCCGATTGCAATCGCAGTTCCAACCGAAAGAAAAATTAAAAGAACCCGGCGCTTAATAGTACCGCCGCTTACCTGTTCAACCTGTTCGCTCAAAACCCAGACTGCAGGTTCTGCACAAACTATGATAGCTCCAAGAAGCAGACCTGTTCCAATCAAAAGAATATACCAGGCACCACCACGGCTCACAGTAAGTTCCCCCAGTTTTTGCCCCAGTGCAGCACCGGTTTGCGAAAAGCCTCCGTTTACTCCAATCAAAAGAATTGTAAGCCCGATAAAGGCATAAATAAAACCGATTATAATTCTGATAACCTGACGTTTAGTCATTTTAAGCAGGAGAATCTGGAAGACTATAAAAAGTGCAAAAAGAGGAGCAATGGAAGTTAAAGCCTCTCGAAAAACATGACCTGCGGCTAAACCGAAGGGAGAAAAGACTCTGGTAAAAAATCCACCTGAAATTAACGCGGCTGCAGAACTTGAAGCCAGGGCGGAAGATGCAGCGTTTTCAGCAAGACTAGTTTCAAAAAAGCCTCTTGTTTTCATGATGATAGCATAAATTAAAACAGCCATAACCGGCCCGATGGAACAAACACCAGTAAGACCAAAGCTGTTATCATCATCATCTCTTACAGAAGAAACCCCTAAACCCAAAGCCATAATAAAAGGAACTGTCATTGGCCCTGTCGTTGCTCCTCCAGAATCAAAAGCAATTCCAATAAAACTTTCAGGTGAAAAAAAACTTATCAGAAACAAGCTTGTGTAAGAAATAAAGAAAGTCCATTTAAGAGAAAGGTTCAGTACGGTTCGAAGAAGCCCAATCATTATAAAAAGACCAACACCACATGCAATTACAAAAGTGATGGAAAGTTTATTTACAAAAGGAAAAATGCCACGAACCTGATCTCCAAAAACCTGAATGTCTGGTTCTGCAGCAGTAACTATAAAACCAATTATAAAGGCTACAATAAGAAGCAGTGTGAGGGAGCGTTTTTTTGTAAGCTCGGCACCGCAGCGTTCGCCCATCGGCTGGATTCCAAGGTCAACTCCCAGAAGAAAAATTGTGAGTCCCAGAATCAGAAAAAGCCCGCCCACAACAAAACGTGCGAGCAGATATTTATCGAGAGGAACAAAGGTAAAGCCAAGAAACAGCACGATTACCATAACCGGTAATACGGAAACGGCTGTTTCTTTCATTTTAGCAAGAATGTTCATTCAAGATTTCCTGTTTATGCATTCTTATGCATCCTTATGCATCAGCAAAAGTTTTTCCATCATCAAGAGTAACCTTAAGTTTTGTATACTCGCAATGAAAGTCGTTCTTAAGGCGGTCGAGATAACGCTTGCTTTCCCACTTACACATTGGAAGGTCGTGGAGAAGGTAATTACCGCATGCTTCCGGACGGGTCGCAGGAACTTCTTCCTGAGTAAGAATCCATTCAAGACAGCGGATTGTAAGCTGGCGCATATCTTCCACAGAATATTTTCCTGTCATGATGATGTACATACCAGTAAGACAGCCCATAGGTCCAACGTAAACAACATCTTCTTTTACTTCTGAGTTACGGAACCATGTTGCCATAAGGTGTTCAAGACTGTGGATTGCTCCGGGGCCCATAGCCGGCTCTTTATTTGGTTCTGTAATGCGAAGATCGTAGGTTGTAAAACCCTTGTCTTCGCGTGAAATGTAAATGCCAGGTTTTAAATGAGTATGATCAATTGTGAAACTCTGAACTACTTCCATAGCGGGTTTAACCTCCTTAAAAACCCGATAAACGGACATGTCAAGGTTTTAAGCGAAGCGTGCCTTGACGTGGACGTATATCACTTTAATTTATATTTCTTTAATTACTTCCATTAAAAATGTGCTGCTTAACTTCGATGCAGTATCTTCTGAATATGTTTCCTTTACAGTTTCATCTGCGCAGTCTGACATACAGCGGATGATTACAAAAGGAACCTTGTTTGCGTAGCAGGTATGAGCGATGGCACAGCCTTCCATTTCTACACACTGTGGCTTAAAGTTAGAAACGATAAAGGCCTTTTTTTCGCCGCCGGCTATAAACTGATCGCCCGAAGCTATGAGGCCGCGGGTGATTTTGTGTGAGCCGGCCAGTTCAGTTTTGCCAAAAGCTGCAACTACTGCATCTGCCAGCGGCTTGTCAGCCTCAAACTGTTCAGGCATTCCAGGAACCTGGCCCAGTTTATAACCGAAGAACTGTACATCAAAATCATGATATACAGCGGCATCAGAAACTACAAAATCATATATTTTGAGGCCTGTACCAACAGCACCTGCAATTCCTGTATTGATAACTTTCGAAACCTTAAAATTCAAAATAAGAAGTTGAGTGCAGAGTGCGGCATTTACCTTACCAATTCCGCACTGTACAATTACAACGTCTTTATCAAAAAGTTTACCTTTGTAGAAAGCAAGATTGTTGATTTCGATTTTTTCTTTGGAAGTCATCTGCTCAAAAAGAGCTTCAACTTCACTCTGCATTGCACCAATAATACCAATCATTTTTTAAGTTCCTCGCTTTGTGCTTTTCTATAACGCTTTGAATAGTGGCCAAGCACTTCGTTTGAAAGCTTATCTGTAAGATTGAATTTTTCGATTATAAAGTTTGCACAATTCTTATAAATCACAAAACCAAGGAATAAGCCTCCAACAAAGCTTACAATTGTAGAGAACTGGTAAATAGTTTTTGCTGCTTCTTCTGGTAAATTGAATACCCTGAAAATCAGGAAAGAGAAAAAAATAAAAAGTGCAAAAATTACAAGGATTGTTTCTACAATTTCGAAAATACTTCCAAAAAACAAAAATAAACGTGAATTACGGGTTTTTGCTCTTCGTTCAAGTTCTTTTTTCTGGCGGAGTTCACGCTCTGCTTTTTCTTCCTCTGTCATATCCATTTTATGCCTCCTGAGTTTTTTCTTCTTTAGATGATTTTGATTCTTTAATCGAAGTTACGATGAATGAGATTATCAGCAGAATACCACAAACAACAACTGCAGAATCTGCAACGTTGAAAGTAGGCCAGCGTTCCATTCCAAAGAGTCCGTAGAATTTAACATCAATAAAATCAACAACACCCTCGGCGCGGAAAAAACGATCAATTAAGTTACCAAAACCGCCTCCAGCAATTCCCATAATCGCCCAGCGTTGAAGTTTAGTCCAGGTATTGTTTCTGAAATAAATTGCAATAACAATGCCAATTACGATAAGCGGAATCAGTGAAAAAAGGAAATGGCGGGCAGTCTCAGACCATGTTGCGCCAACACTAAAGGCTACTCCAGTATTTGCAACATGAACAATTCTAAGAAAATCACCAAGAAAAGACTTTCCGATTGTATAAAGTGGAATATTTTTTACCACAAGGATTTTTGTAACCTGATCAAGGATGATTACAAGAAGGGCCAGAGAAATTGGCCAGAGTTTTGATTTTAATTCTTTATTCATATATAGAATATACTTATAAATTCGTAGGTAGGTCAATAAAGATAGTAGAAAGCCCCAGTTCCTTTTCAACTTTTTCTTTGAGCAGGGAAACACCCATTGTTTCAGTTCCATAATGACCGCCCGAAATCACATTTATGCCACACTCTTCTGCAAGGTGGTACTGTTCATGGGCAAATTCACCGGTAATGTAGCAGTCTAGACCAAGCTCAATAGCCTGATCTACGTCATCACTTGCACCGCCGGAAATAATTCCAACAGTCTGAATCTGGGGTTTACCAAAGGCTAGGGCCCGACAATCAGTTTTTGTGATTTTTGAAAGGCTTGCTGCAAGAGCGTCTGGAGAAACTGGTGAAGGGAGCAAGCCAGTAGCACCAATAGGCATTCCGCGCCAGTAACCAAAAGGCTGGACATTTTCAAGCCCGAGGGCAGCGGCCAGCCCGAAATTATTTCCATAAGGGTTGTTCGCGTCGAGAGGAATGTGGTAGGCAATAAGAGCCAGGTCATTTTTAATAAAGCTGGCCGCCCGCTTGTAAAAATTTCCGGTAAGTGTCTGGCAGTGTCCCCAGAAAAGCCCGTGGTGAACAACAAGTACCTGGGCACCAGCAGCTGCCGCCGCCTTCGCAGTTGCCTCACAGGCATCTACAGCAAAAGCCACCTTAGTAACAGGCAGAGAGTCCGGTGCGCTGTTTTGGATCTGAATACCATTGAGCGAAGGATCGCCCGCAAAATCTTCTTTTTTCAGAAAAGCATTAAAAAAAGCGTCGAGTTCATTTAAGGTCATTCAGAACCTCCCTTTATTCAGCATCAGAAACAGCAGTTTTGTCATGCTGAATTTGTTTCAGCATTTCCAGCGTCTTTTCAGCCAGTAACTTTGGCGTTTTAAGAGACTTATCTCTTCTCAAACCAAGAACCATAGCTAAAAGCGGGTCTGTCTGTTCAATGCAGCCATAGCCCGAAGATTTATATTCTTCAATATCAGAAAGCTTAAAAACACCGGCAATTACATCCGGGTTTTTCTTTGCAAAATCTTCAGCAGCAATATCAGCCATAAAATCAGTTACAAGAAGAATCTTTTTGTCCGCACCAAATTTTTCAAGAATCAGTGGTATCAGAACATCATATTCCTGAGAAACATTATAAGAATAAAACTCGCGCTGAGCTTCAAAGCGCTGACGGTTAACAGTACTTTGAATTACCATAATAAGCCGGCGAAGAATTTTTTTATCACCATAAGAATGAAGCCATTGTCCGTCATCAGAAAAAAAATCGGCCGAACAGGCCGTAACACCATGAAGGGCCAGCTGTTCAAGATAGGGAGTATAATTTACAGTATCTCCACGTTTATCAGGAGAAAGAAGCACAATAGGCTTCTCTGCTTCAGATTCTCCGGCAGTTTGAGGGGCAAACTTCCAGAAAGAAAGTGATTTAGAAGAAAAAGGTCCAGCCTCTTCAAATCCACTTCTAAAATTGCCTTTATAGTAAGTCTGATTTTTTGAAATTTTAAGAGTACGGGCATTGCTTTCTACAGGAGCAAAATAAATTGTAGCGGCAAGAGCCAAAGCAGAAATCATAATTGTAAAAACAGCCCAAACCTTCATCAGTGAGCTGTAGTGGTCAACATAAAGTCGCTCGATATATCGGAAGATTGCATGAAAGTTCGAAAGCAGAACAAAAAGAGCAATTAAAAGTCCCAGAGTAGTAAAAGCATCAATGCCCCAGGCCAGAATCTGAAAAATTGCTACAATAAAGGTGAACGGCGCCAGAACAACCAGCGGGTCTCGTCTCACATGCTGTACAAAAAACACTCGCAAATTTGTAATAAAAAGCAGTACAAAAACCAAAAGTTCACCGTAAAATTTCATAGAATAAATTATAATGGGAATTACGGATTTTTGAAAGTAGAAAGGAGGGCGGAGCCCCGCCCTACGCCTCAACCACCTCCGGTGTTTTCGGCTACCCCACCCAGCGGGGGAGTTCCCCCGCAACGCTCAACATCATCAACTTAAGGAACCTACTATTTAAAAATTCTAAAATATATTAGAAT
>JAEDCY010000042.1 GCA_016293915.1 Treponema sp.
CAGTTCCGCGGCGAATGGATAGAGCTAGCTAAATAAGGTTAGATTTGACGGATACCTTCATTTGACACAGTGATTTAGAATTAAACTAAATGAATTGCTTCCCTTTTCGAGGGGAATCAGTCCAACTTATTTTAGTTTTAATGAATCTGTATTGAAAGTTCGTGTTTGATTTACCTTAAGTATTTTACATTATTTATTTAACATCAATTATGAACACTCGAAGTGTCTTCAAAAATCTATTTGGAGGCATTCATGAATTTTAGTGAACCACAATCAATTATCAATTCTCAAAGAGAAATCGAAGAAAAAATCGGTTACAGTTTTGGAACAAACCGTCGTCTATTAGTACAGGCATTTACAAGAAAATCTTTTGCCGAAGAAAATGAAGGAATCGAGGATAACGAAGTTCTTGAATTTTATGGAGATCAGCTTGTAAACACCATTATGACAAAATGGATGTTTGACTCATTCAGCCAATACTCTGGCGGTTTTCAAAATGAATATTATTATTCTAAAAAAAATGAAGCTGAACTTTCTGAAATACGTGCAAGTTATATTAATAAATCAGCATTAGCACATTGTATAAGAATTCTTCAGTTAGAGTATTTTCTGTTGCTTGGCAAAGGTGATATAAAAAAAGAAATCTGGAATAATGATAAAGTTCTTTGCGATTTATTCGAAGCAATCATTGGTGCTATTGCTGTTCATTCAGCCACCCGTACATCAAATGGCTATAAATGGAATTATGACATTATAGAAAAGTCCTGTAAGAAAATGTGGGATATGTTAGATATTAAAGAAGACTATGTTGAAGAACTTGAATGTTTATGTGAAGAAATGGATATAGACTATCCAAAATATATTCCTCAACCAGTTTATCTTACCCCATCAGGACAAGAGTATCGTTGTAAAATTGAACTTTATAATGATGACGGAAATTGTTTTAAAAGTTTAGAAGCTTCCGGAAATACAAAAGTAGTTGCACAATTAAATGCAGCACAAACTGCAATAAACTATCTTGTAGGAAGTCAAATTAAAACTGAGCTTCAAAATGCAACTCCCGAAAATGCACTTGAATTATTGAATGTTCTTTTTTTAAGAAAAAAAATTGCGAAACCAGAATTTAATTTTCCATCTTGTAAAAATGAAAATGGTAATCAGGTCTGGACTTGTGAATGTTATATTACAACATTTGAAAATCTTCCAGGCTATAAAGAACATGGTATAGATACTGGTTATACAAAACAGGAAGCAAAACAAAATGCCGCCTATGATTTAATTTGCTGGTACTTAGATAAACCAAATGAAAATCGTATATGGATTTGTCCGGTATGTGGTGCTGAAAATTCATATGATACAAGAATATGTACAACTTGTTACGAAGGCGAAAACTAAAAAAATTATAAGGATAAAAATATGGAAAATGAATTAGGAAAAATCGCATTATTAATTGATGCAGATAATTTTAAACAAATAAATAAAATAAAACCTGCCATTCTTGAAATTTCTAAGTATGGCAAAATTTCATTAAAACGTGCTTATGCTAATTGGACAAAAGATCAGTTCAGTAATTGGGGTGATGTACTTCGTAATTTTGCAATTAAGCCTATTCATCAAATTGATTATGTATCTGGAAAAAATGCAACAGATATGGCACTTACAATAGACGCAATGGATTTTTTATATAACTCAGATTACGATGTTTTTGTAATTGTTTCAGGTGACAGTGATTTTACTCCACTTGCAATTAAATTAAAGGAATCCGGTAAAACCGTAATTGGAATTAGTGCAAAAGGTAATACTTCAGAAGCGTTTGTCTCATCTTGTGATAATTTTATTTATACAGAAAATCTTGAAAATGAAACACAAGAAACTTCAACCCCAGAAGATGTTAAAGAAGTCACGAAGAAAGATAAAAATCTCGAATTACAGGATTTAATCAAAAAAGCTTATGACAGTAAGAATGATGAAGAATATGTAAATGTTTCAATTGCCGGTTCTTATATAAAACGTGTAAAACCAGATTTTGATATTAGGAATTATGGTGTAAAAAAACTTACTGACTATTTGAAAAAATATCCTAAGCTTTATGATGTCAAAAATAGAAAATCTGGTAATAAATTAATATTTACTTACAAAATTAAAGAATCCTAATTTAGCAAGTAAAAAAAGCTTCCAAACTCTCTCCGATGTCCTGCAATCAAGCCCTTCGCCTCGGGGAGAGCCTCTCATATCACCACTTCTTTTTCTCTTCGCCACGCCATTCCACCTTCACATTCAGCCCCAGCCACACCCGCTGTCCGTTAGTGCTCAACCTCTTAAAGCCTTTCTCACTCATCCTTAAGCCCAGCCACTTCTGCGACATAACCCGCTCATTATTTTTATTGCACCACTTGATATAAGTCTCATACAAAATCTTAGTATGAAGCCGCCAGCTCAAAGAACCGTCAATTTCAAGACAGTCATTTACAAAAGTTCCTACCGCATCCATATCCATTCTATACTCCTCATTAGCCTTGCTAACTGCATCCGCATCACCAAGACCTTCTTTTTTCCACATCGCATAGCCCTGAATAAGCCAGTTCAAAATTCCGGCATTTTCCGCAATCAACTTTTCCGTAAGATTTTTATCCCTCTGTTCCCGCGGAATTGTTACATCAAAAGGAATCATTTTAATACGTCGCCAGATTCCGTTATCAGCTCCGCGAATTTTCGGCTTATGATTAGTCGCCATAAAAATCTTAAAGGTCGGCTTAAAAGAAAAATACTCTCCGTACAAAAAGCGCGCCGTAAGCGAATCTTCACCCGTAACACTTTTAATCAGACTTTCACTCATCGGGATTCCCTGTTCAATCTCGCTGGTAGTAACAAGTCTTGAACCTTTAAGATGTGCCAGGTCGTTGCTCTGTTCTTTATTCTTTTTGATAAAGGTTTCAATACCAGTGCTGCAGCCGTAGTCACCAAAAAGTTCAAGCAGCACATTTAAAAAGGTTGATTTACCATTAGCACCAGTTCCAAACAAAATAAAAAGACACTGCTCACTGACATCACCCGAACAGGATACAGGTGCGGATACAGAATCCGCCGGTTTGATACAAGGCTCGGAACAGTTTATCTTTCGGTTCCCAAATTACGACAGGGAGGCTACATTCCGTTTTTCGTGACTGAGAAGAAACGCAGCGAGCAGGCTCTCATTCAGGTCGTACAGGAATGCTGGCTCCGTTTGTGGCTTTTTTCAGGAACGAAATTGCGAACTAAATTTGACACAATCCGCCCATTCCATCAGGTAGGGAGGCAAAAATACATAAACAAATCCCCGTAAATCCTTATAACATAAGCATTTAGGCATAAAAAAAGCCCATCTTATCGATGAGCTTTTGAAGAGCGGATGAAGGGAGTCGAACCCTCGTCATCAGCTTGGAAGGCTGAGATAATAAGCCGTTATATGACATCCGCAAGTGATATAATTAATATATAGAATTGAATGATTTTCGTCAATATATAAAAACAAAATTTGTACAAAAAAATTGTAAAAAAATGTAAAACATTTCTATTTCTTATTATCTTTGATTAATCCACATAATAATCTTATACATAATTAATTTTTTACTAATCTAAAATCAACAACTCCATGATTAATAAAAGTCTGTATTTTACATTTCTGCGGCTTTATATTTTCGTAAAACCACCTGATATCACTTGCATATTCAGAAGCCACATATTCCGCATTATAATTCAGTACAACAACTTCTCCTTTTCCGGTAGCAGTAGTTCTTGAAATAGCACCATAAAATTTAACAATATCTTCAACTACATGAATATATTTCATCATACCTCGTTCATTAAAAATTTCCTTCAAAAAATGTAATTGAACTTTTTCTATATCAGCATGATTACATTCACAATTACAGACGTTCTCACACAGCATAGTATTTTTCTGGTAAAATATTTCAAAGATTTTTGATGCCTTCATTTTTAATACTCTACATACAGCATTAAACCAGCTTACAGCACGCCCTGAATTATAAAAATAAGAACATGACGCAGCTATTTTTCTTGCTTTTTCCATATCTTCACAAGAAAAGAGTTTTGTTTTTACAACATGGTAAGGAGGTTCTTTTTTATAATCCAGGCCAAGAGAATCTGCAATATCCGCAAGTTCAGTTCCAGGTAAAACAGACAAACAGAAAATCTCAAGATTATTAGGAAGCATTGAAACTGCAAAGTCAATTCCTTCTCTAAAAGATCCAAAGCTTTCTCCCGGTAAACCATAGATTAAATCAAGACCAAAAGTTACCCCCTCTTCATTCAAGACAGTAAGTCCTCTAATAAATTTCTTTTTATCAAAGGGACGATTTACAAGTTTCAATGTTTCTTCATTCGCGCTTTGAAGTCCAATCTGTAATGCACATGGAATCCTTGTAAATTCCCTGGCCAGTTCTCTATCTATAAACTCAGCTCTGGCTTCAAAATAATAAAAGGTATCCGGAGTTTTGGAAGCTATAAGCCGAAGAAGTTCTATCGCTCTTTTTTTATTTACATTGTAAGTCGGGTCTAACACAAAAACTTGTGGAACTTTCTTTTTTGCAAAAAGATCCAGTTCAGCTTTTATTTTTTCCATCGGAAAAAGCCTTACAGTTTTTTCTCCTTTAGATTCATAACAATAAGCACACTTAAATGGACAGCCTCGTGCAAGCTCCCACAAAACTCCCCCATATTCAGAAGGATTAATCATCCCATCAAGATAAGGAGAAGTCAGACATTCCAATTCTGGAGATTTAGAAATAATTATCTTGTCTGATTTTTGCAACTGAATAATTTTTTTTATAAGCAAAGGAACTGATATTTCTCCTTCACCACTAACTGTATAATCAAAACCTTTATAAAAAGAAGGATGCGCTGTAATTTCTGGGCCACCAGCAATACAGACAAAACCTTTTTCTCTTAAAATTTTTGCCGCCGTCTCCAGTATTACAACATTCCATACAAAACATGAAAAACAGAAAATTGCCCCTTTACAGTTTCCGGCCTTTTTAATTAATTTTTCTGAAATATAATCAGCCGCAATTATTTTGTTCTTCGGAAAATCTTTATCTTCCAGACAAAATGCTTTTAATGAAACTTCACAAAAATCTTTAAGTTCCATATTATGCTTAATCGCAGTGGCAATACAGGCCGCTCCTAAAGGCAAAGCCTGTGGAGATTTTTCAATTAATAAAGTTGTACAGATAACAGGAGTTTTCATAAATATATTATGGACGTTACCGCTCGTTTCGCGAGCGGTCGCGCTTTGCGGGGTTCCGCTTCCGCTCCATACTGCTTAAGCAGTACCGCTTAGCGGCCCCTCCAATCGCTAACGCATTTTTTACTTTCCTTCCTTCACATACTTATCAAGCTGAACATTAGCCAGATTTACTTTTTGCACAACACAAGGTCCAGCAATGCAGCCGCCTTCACAGCTCATAACTTCAACCAGATTACCATCGCCTTCTTTAGCCTCAATAAGACCAGCCTGTATATCACCATAATAACGAAGCTTTTTCATACCTTCTTTATTAAGCCCGTTAATCACGTCTAACTTTAAAATCGAAGGATCAGAAAGTCTGCAGCGTACAGCATCTGCAACCCCTCCAGTTCTCGCAAAGTTTCGTCCGCTGGCACTTGGCACAACCTTCTTTTCAACAGCTTCAAGCTTACTAACAACAATACCCTTAGCTTCAAAAAATGCAGAAAGTTCCTCAGCCGTAATTACATAATCAACAAACTCGTCATCAAAACCTTCACGACGTTTAGCAAGACAAGGTCCCACAAAAACAGTAACACATTCCGGATTATCTTTTTTAGCAAGCTCCGCCGCATAATGCATAGGGCTTCGTGTTTCTGAAACACAAGGGTCAAGATCCGGAACATGAATATGCACCGCCCTGACATAAGCCGAACAGCAGGAAGTAGTCATCAGCTTATCACCACGTTTCATTCTTTCCGTAAACTCAGCCGCTTCCCGGTCAGCCGTAATATCAGCACCTGCCGCAACTTCATAAATGTTAGTAAAACCTAACTGTTCAAACCCCCGTTCCAACTGTCCGGCCGAACATTTAAACTGCGAAGCTATCGATGGCGCATACATAACACTAACACGGCTTCCCTTCATAATATGCTTTATAACATCCACCAGCTGACTCTTATCCATCATTGCACCAAAAGGACATTCAGTCATACACTTACCGCAGTAAATACATTTGTGAAAATCTATAACTTCATGACCATCTTCACCCTTAGAAATAGCACCAACCGGACATGCAGCCTCACAAGGTACAGTAATTTTAATAATTGCATGATAAGGACAGTTTTGTTCACATAAGCCGCAGTGAATACATTTTTCCGCATCAATATGTGCATGGTGCACAATATGAATCGCTTTCTTAGGACAGTTCATCATACATGGTCGTGCAAAGCATCCCTGACAGGCATTAGTAACCATAAAGTTCTGTTTTACACAACCATTACAAGCCTCGTGCAAAACAGTAATCATAGGCCATGTCGGGCTTTCACGTTCCAGAGCCTCCCTGGCATAATCATCCAGATCATTCAAATCATTATAGTTTTCAACAGAAATCCCCATGCGGGCAAGAAGTCTCATTCTCAAAAGTTCACGGTCATGATAAATACAGCAGCCAATTGACTGAGTATTTGCCGGTCTCATCTCCGTTGGAATTTTATTTATTTTACGACTGTCTAATTCACCCTCAAGCTGAAGCTTTGCAATTCTTACAAGAAGCTCACGTTTTACATTTGATGCGTTATTATTTATATTCATGTCTTCTATTATAATGATGTTTTTATTAAGGGGGAAGTCTCCCCCTCGCTCCAGCCTCCTTCCGCAAGCAACGCTTGCTACAGGTGTCTTACGCTACCCCTTCTCCTAGGGGGACGCAATTGCTTACCCCCTAAAACCCCCAGCTCTTCCTTAGTGAATAAAAAAAAGAAAGTCAAGTAATTGCAATTATGGCACCTGCTGTAGCTGTAAAATTTAAAGGCAAAGACCTGAAACTTAACGGCTGGCTTAAATCTACCGGCGTAAAATCAGTTTTCGATGTTTCTCTTGGAGCTGAACTTACAACCAAAACTTAAGTAAAACAATAAAAAAATGAAAATCCAAATCTGATAATTTCTCAGCCTTGTCCGGCTCTTATTACTTTTATAGAAGTTTAATGCCACAATCGACAAATAAAGAATGCACAAAAGATTACAGACAAACTCGAAGATTTACTTAATAACATAAGAAATGCAATTAATGAAATTGATCAGAACGCCTCTGCCAATGAAGCTGTATCTTTAAAAATCTCCGAAGCGCTCTTCTAAAACTATTAACAAAAAACAATTAATAGATTATAATTATCATGATATATTAGGCATAATAATTTATGTTCTGATTTATTAAATATTGCAATAATAGAATTATATATTTAGCAGGAGACAGAAATATGTCAAGAAAAATTACTATCATCGGTGCAGGACAGGTTGGTTCAACAGTTGCCTATGCTCTTACTCTGAAACAGATTGCTTCAGAAATCGTCATCATCGACATCATTAAAGAAAAGGCAATGGGAGAAGCAATGGATATCCGCCAGGGAACTCCATTTATTGGTCCTGTTTATGTTCACGACGGAGACTATGAAGATGCAAAAGGATCTGATATCGTCGTATTTACTTCCGGTGTAGGCCGTAAACCAGGACAGTCTCGTCTTGATCTTACACAGACAAACGTAGACATTACTAAATCTGTTATTCCTCAGATTACAAAGGCAGCTCCTAACGCCCTTTATGTAATCATTGCTAATCCGGTTGATATTCTTACATATCAGTTCGTAAAAACTTCTGGAATTCCTACTAACCGTATTTTTGGTACAGGTACAATGCTTGATACAGCCCGCTTCCGTGCACGCATTGCAGAAACTTACAAAGTAGCACAGGAAAACGTACACGGTTATGTATTTGGTGAACACGGAGATTCATCTTTCGTTCCTTGGTCACTTGCAAACATTGGTTCTATTCCTGTTGATGATTTTGCTAAATCTTACCGCGGAGACAAACTCCCAGACTTCGACAAGAATGATGTTGAAGATTACATCCGCAAGTCTGGAGGAATTATCATTGCTGCAAAGAAGTGCACAAACTATGCAATCGGTGTTACAACAGCAACTCTCTGTGAAGCTTTAAACTACGATACAGATTCAGTTCTTACAATTTCTACAATGCTCGATGGCGAATATGGAATCAAAGATGTATGTCTTTCTATTCCAACAGTTATCGGAGGAAATGGAATTAAGGGAAGAATCGAAGCTCCTCTTACAGATGCAGAAATTGAATCTCTCCGCCACAGTGCAGACTGTCTCAAAGAAGTAATCAAACAGGTAAACTTCTAAAAATAAAAACAAGATAAACAGGGTATAAAGGATATTCAAAAAAGATAGTTATCTTTAATATCCTGTACATCTTGTTAATATTTTAAGGAGTGTAAATTTTTAATTTATAAAACAAGATAAACAGGATACAAAAGATATTAAAAGATATAATTATCTTTAATATCCTGTACATCTAGTTCATCCTGTTAATATTTTAAGGAGTATAAACTTTTAATTTATAAAACAAGATAAACAGGATATAAAGGATATTAAAAAAAGATAGTTATCTTTAATATCCTGTACATCTTGTTCATCCTGTTATTATTTTAAGGAGTATAAATTTTTAATTTAAAAACAAGATAAACAGGATATATAAGGACATAAAAAAAGATAGTTATCTTTAATATCCTGTACATCTAGTTCATCCTGTTAATATTTTAAGGAGTATAAATTTTTAATTTAAAAACAAGATAAACAGAATATAAAGGGTATAAAAAAAAGATAGTTATCTTTAATATCCTGTACATCTTGTTCATCCTGTTACTATTTTAAGGAATATATTATGGAATACAAAATTGAACATGACTCTATGGGCGAAGTAAAAGTTCCTGCAGATAAATACTGGGGAGCTCAGACAGAACGCAGCCACGAGAACTTCGAAATTGGTGTAGGCATTGAAACAATGCCACGTGAAATAACAAAGGCTTTCGGTTACCTCAAAAAGGCAGCCGCTATGGCAAACAACGCCCTCAAGCCTGAAAAAATGACAAAAGAAAAGCTCAACGCTATCAAAAAGGCTTGTGACGAAGTAATTGCAGGTAAACTCAACGACCACTTCCCTCTCGTTGTATGGCAGACAGGTTCTGGAACCCAGAGTAACATGAATGCTAACGAAGTTATCGCAAACCGTGCTAACGAAATAGCCGGTAAAAAAATCTGTCATCCAAACGATGACATCAACATGAGCCAGTCTTCAAACGACACCTTCCCAACTGCCCTTCACATTTCAGCAGTATATGCAATCGAAGATAAGCTCTTCCCTGCAATCGATACTCTTGTAGAGACCTTCAAAAAGCTCGAAAAAGAAAACATGAAGATTGTAAAATCTGGCCGTACACATCTTCAGGATGCTGTACCTATTTCATTCGGTCAGGAAATCTCAGGCTGGAGAACTTCTCTTGAACAGGATAAAAAAATGCTCCAGTCTTCACTTCCATTCTTAAAGCAGCTTGCTCTTGGTGGAACAGCTGTAGGAACTGGATTGAACACTCCAAAGGGCTTCGACAAAAAAGTTGCTGAATGCGTTTCTGAACTTACAGGAAAGAAATTCGTAACAGCACCTAATAAGTTCCACGCCCTCACTTCAAAAGATGAATTGGTATATGCACACGGAGCAATCAAAGCTCTTGCCGCAGATATGATGAAAATTGCTAACGACGTTCGCTGGCTTGCTTCTGGTCCTCGTGACGGTCTTGGAGAAATCCATATTCCTGAAAATGAACCAGGTTCATCAATCATGCCGGGAAAAGTAAACCCAACTCAGTGCGAAGCAGTTACTATGGTTGCTGTTCAGGTAATGGGTAACGATGCTGCAATCGGTTTTGCTGCTTCTCAGGGTAACTTTGAATTAAACGTATTTATGCCTGTAATTGCATATAATTTTATTCAGTCTGCCCGTCTTCTTGCAGAAGCTATGCTTTCATTCAACAAGAACTGTGCTGTTGGAATTAAGGCTAACAAAGACAAAATGCATCATAATCTTTATAACTCTTTAATGCTTGTAACTGCATTAAACCCTTATATTGGTTACGAAAACGCTGCTAAGACAGCTCACAAAGCTTTTGATGAAAATATCTCTCTCAAAGATGCCTGTGTAGGACTCGGTTTCCTTACAGCAGAAGAATTTGATAAAGTATTCAAACCAGAAGCTATGGCATTTCCAAAAGCCTAAAATCGAAGAACCTAAACCGGACTGCAACAGCGGGCCGTTTTAGGTTCATCGAAAGATATATATGGACTTACAGCAGCTAATACTCAGCGACCTATTGGAATATCAAAAGGTTTGAGTTCTGATGAATTTCTTATTCAGGCTCTTGAACAAGAGGCTCAGACAAATTAAAAACAGATGTTATCATCTTTTCTTTCTTCTGTAAAAGCATTGAAAACGTGGATCTCAAGGAATTAAGAAATCTACTTTCAGAATGGAGCAATAGATAATGATGGATGAACTTTATATTGTTGGAGACCAGTCGCGTCTGGTTGTTAAAAATTTCATAAATCAGTTCAATGATTGTTGCTGTGATATTAAAGTATATTCTCCAACAGAAAGTCAAATTGATAATCTTCCAAACTATTCTATTTATCTTCTTGTTCATCTTCCTGTAATTTTTCTTACTGCCAATAATGACAGACAAAGCTTAATAAACGTAATGGAATTTAAACCAGATGGTTACATACTTAAAAGTAAATCTCCAGATGAAATAAAAGCCGCTGTTGTTGATTTCTTTAAGAATCGTATAATCAGAATGTAACTTAATATTATAGGGCTTAAAAACATGACATTAAAAGATTTACCAATCGGAGCTTCGGCAAGCATTATTAAAACCGGTGGCAACGGTGAATTAAGACAGCATTTTCTCGATATGGGAGTAATTCCCGGAACAACAATTACAAAAGTAAAACTTGCTCCTATGGGAGATCCTGTTGAGTTAGATGTAAATGGATATGAACTTACAATGCGTCTTGATGATGCTGATAAAATTGAAGTTAATCAAATATCAACTGACTTAAACAAAACAGAATTAAATAAAAAAACAAGTAACATAAATAAGTCAAAAAAATCTACAGAACACCCAGGCCTTGGTGAAGGTGGACGCTTTCATACAAAATATGACGAAAATCCTCTTCCAGATAATACAATACTTACCTATGCTCTTGTTGGAAATCAAAACTGTGGTAAAACTACCCTTTTCAATCAGCTGACCGGCTCAAATCAGCATGTAGGAAACTTTCCAGGAGTTACAGTAGACCGTAAAGACGGTGAAATCCGTGGTCATTCAAATACACTTGTAACAGACTTACCTGGCATTTATTCAATGTCTCCCTACACCAGTGAAGAAATCATTTCCAGAAACTTTGTATTAAATGAAAAGCCTAAAGGAATCATAAATATAGTTGATGCAACAAACATCGAAAGAAACCTTTATCTTACCATGCAGCTTCTTGAAATGGATCTTCCTATGGTAATTGCCCTGAATATGATGGATGAAGTTACAGGCAACGGTGGTTCTATTGATGTAAATAAAATGGAAGAGCTGCTTGGAGTTCCTGTCATTCCAATTTCAGCAGCCAAAAATCAGGGTGTTGATGAACTTATAAAACATGCGATTCATGTTGCACATTTTCAGGAAAAGCCTCTTAGTCAGGATTTTTGTGATGAAAATGATAGCGGTGGCGCTGTTCATCGTGCTCTGCATGCAGTAATTCATCTTATACAGGATCATGCAGATAAAGCTGGAATTCCTGTACGTTTTGCCGCAAGCAAACTTCTTGAAGGTGATAAACGAATTGTACATCAGTTAGACTTGGACTTGAATGAAAAAGAAACTCTCGAACATATTGCCCTTCAAATGGAAAACGAACGCGGACTTGACCGAAGTGCCGCCATTGCAGACATGCGCTATTCATATATCAGAAATGTTTGCAGCCAGACTGTTCATAATCCGCACGAAAGTCGTGAACGAGTAAGGTCTCAAAAAATTGATTCTCTTTTAACAGGAAAATATACAGCTATTCCTTTCTTTATTATAATCATGGCATGTGTATTTTTCCTTACTTTTAATGTAATTGGAGCTTTTTTTCAGGGACTTCTTGAAAATGGAATAGAAGCATTAACTCATTTTATTGATAATGGTCTTACTACAATCGGAACAAATGAAGTTCTACATGCTCTTATAATAGATGGTATTTTTGCAGGAGTAGGAAGTGTTCTCTCTTTCCTTCCTGTAATTGTTACTTTATTTCTTTTTCTTTCGCTTCTGGAAGATTCAGGTTATATTGCCAGAGTAGCTTTTGTTATGGATACACTGCTTCGTAAGATTGGTCTTTCTGGTCGCAGCATTGTCCCACTTTTGATAGGTTTTGGCTGCACAGTTCCTGCAATTATGTCTACACGAATTTTACCTAGTGAACGCGACCGAAAAATGACAATTCTTCTTACACCATTTATGAGCTGCACTGCAAAACTCCCGATTTATGCCTTCTTTACGGCTGCTTTTTTCCCTGGACGAGGCGGCTTAATTATGACAGCCCTTTATGTATTCGGAATTATCATTGGAATACTTGCTGCTTTGTTATATCGAAAAACATTGTTCAAAGGTGAGCCTGTTCCTTTTGTTATGGAGCTTCCAAATTACCGCTTACCAAGTGTCAGAAATACTGCACAGCTTCTTTGGGAAAAGGCAAAAGATTTTCTTGAACGAGCTTTTACAGTAATTTTTATTGCAACAATTATTATTTGGTTTTTACAAAGTTTTACTCCAAAACTCAATTTTACAGATAATTCTTCGCAAAGCATACTTGCTATGATTGCAGGACTGCTTGAGCCTGTTATGAGACCGCTTGGACTTGGCGACTGGAGAATCTGTATTTCTCTTATTTCCGGTGTTATGGCAAAAGAAAGTGTTGTTTCAACCATGAAAATACTATTTTCTGGTCAACTTACAGCAGCACTTACAATTCGCTCTTCTGTAAGTCTTCTTGTATTCAGTCTTCTTTACACACCTTGTATTGCTGCAATTGCATCTGTAAAGCGAGAACTTGGAACTAAATGGGCTATTTTACTAGTTGCATGGCAGTGTATTCTGGCCTGGATTTGCTCTTTTATTGTTTTCATGATTTTAGGATTCATTATATAGATAAATAAAATTTAATATCTATAATAAACACAAATCCCTCTATTTTTAATCTTCACAAATTCTTAAAAAGAGTTTATACTGAATGGATAATTGGTGTAATTTCGGTAAAATTTATCCAATTCAAAGATTAATAAGTCAAACATATATTATATGGGAGCAAGTATGACATATTCTTATTTTCCAGGCTGTACGCTCAAGAATAAGGCAACTGACCTTGACATCTGGGCTCGTAAGTCTGCGGAAGCGTTAGGATTCACACTTGAAGAAATTCCTGAATGGCAGTGCTGTGGGGGTGAATACCCTATGGCAAAAGACGAGATTGCTTCTAAGCTTTCTTCTGTCCGTGCATTGGCAAATGCCCGCGATTCCGGACATGACTTGGTTACTCTCTGTTCTGCCTGCTACAACGTTCTTAAACAGGTTAATAACGATGTTGCAACAGACGAGTTTGTATCCTTCAAGGTGAATAATTATCTCAAACAGGACGAGATTGAGTATCATGGTGAGACAAAAGTTCTTCACTATCTCGAAATCCTGCGCGATGTTGTAGGCTGGGACAAGGTAAAAGCAGCAGTAAAAAAGCCTTTCACTGGCAAGAAAATTGGTGCTTATTACGGATGTCTTCTTTTGAGACCTGGCAAAGTTCTTCAGTTGGATGATCCTGAAAATCCACAGCTTATCGAAGACTTTATCAAAGCAATCGGTGCAACTCCAGTTATCTATGCTCAAAGAAACGAGTGCTGCGGTGCCTACACAATGTTTGAAGACGAGTCAATCCCAAAAAACAGAACTAAGAAGATTCTTTCAAATGCAGAAGATATGGGAGCTGATTTCCTTGTAACCTCATGTCCTCTCTGCCGCTATAATCTTATTAAGAATAAGGGTGATTCTAAGCTCGATGTAATTTACTTTACAGAACTGCTTGCAGAAGCCCTCGGTCTTAAGGAGGAAAAATAATGGAAGCAGATTTGACTAAAGAAATCATCCTCCAGAAGAGCGGTGTAAATCCTAAGAAATGTATGGTCTGCGGAAAGTGTTCTGCTACCTGCCCTAACTACGATGCTATGGAATATCATCCACATCAGTTTGTTCAGATGGTAGAAAACGGCGACATTGAGCCGCTTTTGCAGTCTAAATCAATCTATGCATGTCTTTCATGCTTTGCCTGCCTTGAGCGTTGTCCACGTCAGGTTGAACCTGCAAAACTGATTGACGGTGTAAGAGCATATGTTGAAGGTCAGCGCGGTCCTCACCGACTCGACCCTGTTCAGGTTCCAGAGCATCTGGATGACGATATGCCTCAGCAGGCTATCGTTAGTGCATTCAGAAAGTACAAGAAATAAGGAGTGACATAGAAAATGGAAAGAATTGGTGTATTTGTATGTCACTGTGGTACTAACATTGCCGGAACAGTTGACGTAGCTAAAGTTGCAGAAGAGCTTGGAAAGGTAGACGGAGTTGTTTACTCAACCCACTACACATACATGTGTTCTTCTGCCGGTCAGAAAATGATTGAAGACCATATCAAAGACGACAAGCTTACAGGAGTTGTTCTTTGTTCATGTTCTCCACGTATGCACGAAAAAACCTTCCGTTCATGCGCAGAACGTGCTGGTCTCAACCCATATAAAGTTGAAGTTGCAAATATCCGTGAACAGACTTCATGGGTAATGAAAGATATGGAGCAGGCTACAGAAAAGGCCATTGCTCTTGGTAAAGCTGCAATCGCAAAGACAATCCTTGACACACCTCTTATTGCAGGTGAAACTCCAATGACAAAGCGTGCTTTAGTAATTGGTGGTGGTATTGCCGGAATTACAGCTGCCCTCGACATCGCAGATGCCGGCTTCCCTGTAGACATTGTAGAAAAAGACTACACTGTCGGCGGTAAGATGGCAAAACTCGATAAAACCTTCCCTACTTTGGACTGTGCATCTTGTATCGTAACTCCAAAGATGACAGAAGTAAGCCAGAATCCTAACATCCGCATTCTTTCAGCTTCTGAAGTTTGCAGAGTTTCAGGATATATCGGAAACTTCGAAATCGATATTAAACGTCACCCACGCTATGTTGATGAAACAAAGTGTACAGGTTGTGGTGCTTGTATCGAAAAATGTCCTAACAAGAAGGTTCCTAACGCATTCAACCTTGGCTTGAATAACCGCAAGGCAATTGATATTCCATTTGCACAGGCTGTTCCAAAGGTTGCAAACATTGATGCTAACTACTGTCTCCACATGAAGGGACTTGCAAACGGTAAAGATAACGTTTGTGGTTTCTGTGAAAAAGCATGTGCAGCAGGCGCTATCAAGTTTGATCAGAAAGAAGAAATCATTACAGAGAAGTATGGTGCAATCATTGTAGCAACAGGTTACAATCCTATTTCTCTTGAAAAATTTGATGAATACGCTTACAACCAGAGCCCGGACGTTGTTTCATCTTTGGAATTCGAACGTCTCTGCAATGCTTCTGGTCCTACAAATGGTCACCTTCTCCGCCCTTCAGACGGAAAAGAGCCTAAGACTATCGTATTCGTTCAGTGTGTTGGTTCGCGCTGTTCTGCTGATTCTACAAAGGGTCACGAGTACTGCTCAAAAATCTGCTGTATGTATACTGCAAAACACGCAATCCTCACACGCGACCACTATCCTGATACAAACTGTTATGTATTCTATATTGACGTTCGTACTCCGGGTAAACTTTTTGATGAGTTCTACCGCCGTGCCGTTGAACAGTATGGTGTACACTACATCAAAGGTCAGGTAGGAAAAGTTACTCCTCAGAGTGACGGAACTCTTGATGTTCAGGGAAGCGATTTGATTTTGAACAAGCAGGTTCATATCAAGGCTGATATGGTAGTTCTTGCGGCATCTATCGAAGCAGACAAGTCTGCACGCCCGCTTGCTACAATGCTTACAACTTCTATGGACAACAACGACTTCTTCCTCGAAGCTCATGCTAAACTTCGTCCTGTTGAATCTCCAACTGCAGGTATCTTCCTTGCAGGCTGCTGTCAGGGACCAAAAGACATTCCGGAAACTGTTGCTCAGTCATCTGGTGCTGCTGCAAAGGCAATCTGCTTACTCGTAAAAGACAAGCTTAAGAACGACCCTTGTACTGCACAGCCTGATGAAAATGCTTGTAACGGTTGTGGACAGTGTGCGAACGTTTGTCCTTACGGAGCTATTTCTTATGTTGATAAGGATTTCCGTGGTCCAAACAGAACTACAATTACACGTCACGTATCGCAGGTAAACAGCGCTATGTGTCACGGTTGTGGTGCTTGTACAGTTGCTTGTCCTTCTGGAGCTATGGATCTTAAGGGCTTCAGCAACAAACAAATCTTGGCGGAGGTTGATTCAGTATTGTAATGAAACAAGATATACAGGATAAAATGGATATAAATATAATCCTGATTATCCTCCCCATCCTGTTTCACAAATCTGAAAAATATGATTATGAGTGAAAATAAGACATGGACGCCAAAGATTGTAGCATTCTGCTGTAACTGGTGTTCTTATGCAGGTGCCGACCTGGCTGGTAACAACCGTCTCGAGTATCCTGGTAATGTAAAGATTATTCGAATCCCATGTTCCTGCCGCTTGAATCCGCTCTTTATTTTGCGTGCATTCCAGCGCGGAGCTGACGGAGTTATTTTGTGTGGCTGCCACCCTGGTGACTGTCACTATTCTACAGGTAACTACTTCGCACGTCGTCGTATGACCCTTCTCTTCTCTATGCTCGACTTCTTAGGAATTGAAAAAGGCCGCACACGTGTTGAATGGTGTTCTGCTGCAGAAGGTGTTCGCTTTGCAGGAATTATGAACGATTTCGTAAAGCAGATTACTGAGCTTGGCGAATGTAAAAAGCTGGAGGATGTAAGATGCAAGACAAATTAATCGCACGTGCAAAAGAACTCCTTGCAGAAGGAAAAGTTCAGAAAGTAGTTGGCTGGAAAAAAGGTCTTTTTGAAGATGATATTACTCCTGCAGTATTCAACTCTGCAGAAGAACTCGATAAAGACTTTGTATTCAACAAGTTCTGTAAGGCTAATCTTTCTAAGTATCTTGTAAAAATCACAAGAGAAATTGAAGTTGCCAAGAGCACAACAAGAATGAACAACACAATGGCTAAGCAGAGAGATCCAAATGCCCAGGATAAACCTATTCCTCAGGCAACAGTTCTCGTATTCCTTAAGCCAAGTGATACATATTCATTCACACAGCTTCTTAAAGAAAACCGCATTACACGCGGCGACGTATATGCAATCGGAGTTCCTTGTCAGGACACTCTCGACGGCGGAGAAGTTTGTGATAACTGTAAAAACAAAAAGCCTGTAAGCTGCGATGAGCTTATCGGTATTGAAGCTGATGTAGCAGCTGTAGAATCTACACGCATGGCTGAAGTTGAAAAGCTTGAGCACATGACAGCAGATGAACGCGACGCTTTCTGGAAGAACGAGTTCAGCCGTTGTCTTCGCTGTAATGCCTGCCGCGATATATGCCCTGCTTGTACCTGCGAAAAGTGTGTATTCGATAACAACAAGCTCTACACTTCTCAGAAGGTTGCAGAAACTAACTTTGAAGAAAGCCTCTTCCATATTATCCGTGCATGGCACGTTGCCGGCCGTTGTACAGACTGTGGAGAATGTTCACGCGTTTGTCCCCAGCACATCCCATTGTATCTTTTGAACCGAAAGTTCATCAAAGATATCAACGAGATTTACGGCGAATATCAGGCTGGAAGCGACATGGAAACAAAGCCTGCAATGCTTACATTTAATGCAGAAGGCGATCCTGAAACAACTATCGTTTATGACCGCTCACACGACAAGGAGGCTGAATAATGCTTAGTATCAGTGCTGATAAAATTGATTCATTGTTTGAGCTTATCGGTTCAAAGCAGCCTCTTTACCTGCCTGTAGACAATAACTCTGGCAAGGCTGATTTTAAGCAGTGGGAAAAAGGCGTAAAGCTTTCTTCTGCTCTTAAAACCGTTCGCTCTGCAAAAGACTTCTTCTTCCCAAAAACTGAGCATATGGTTTCATACAAGGTTTCTGGAAAGGAAATTGAAGTTGAAGATCCAAGAAAAGACGTTGAAGACTTTGTAATTTTTGGTGTACGTGCCTGCGATGCAAAAGGTTTTGAATGCATTGACAATGTTTATATGCATATGAATCCTCAGGATTCTTACTATACAAACCGCCGCGAACACGGAACTGTAATTACACTGGCTTGTAACGAACCTGCTAAAGAATGCTTCTGTTCAACTTACGGAATCGACGCTTCACTTGCTAAGGCAAGCGGAGACGTATCTAGCTGGTGCGCAGACGGTACTTTCTACTTTGCTGCTAACACAGACAAGGGTAAGAAGTTCCTCGAAGCTGCTGCCTCAGTATTGAAGGATGCAGACGACAAGGCTGTAGAAGCTACAAAGAAATCAATTTCTGAAAAGATTGAAAAGCTTCCATTTGCTCACCTTGACCTTTCTAAGCTCGGAAAAGTAACTCCTGAGCAGATGAACAAGATTTTTGATAAAGACAACAAAACAAAGATCTGGGAAAAGGCTTCAGAAGCTTGTCTTGGTTGTGGAACCTGTACTTACGTTTGTCCAACCTGTATGTGTTTCGATGTCCGCGACTTTGCAACAGGAACAGACAAGGGAATCCGTCAGGTACGCTGCTGGGATTCATGTATGTATAACGACTTCACTCAGATGGCTGCAGAAAACCCACGCCACACTCAGAAAGAAAGAAGCCGCCAGCGCTTTATGCACAAGCTTGTTTACTACCCGATGGCACACGAAGGTCTCTTCTCTTGCGTTGGTTGTGGACGCTGTCTGACCAGCTGCCCTGTAAACTTGAACATCGTTAAAGTTATTAAAATGATACAGGAGGTGAATGAGCTCTAGGCTTATCAATCCCCGTCATCCCGAACTTGTTTCGGGATCTATTACTGAGATGCTGAACCCTGAACTGGTTTCAGGGGCTGCATGACGTGATAACTAGAAAGAAAAATGCTTATGGAAACAAAAGAATCATTCATTCCTTATGTAGGAAAAATTATTGACATTAAACAGGAAACTCCTGATGTTAAGACTTTCAGCGTAGTTGGTCTTGACGGAAAGAAATTGTTCAACCACATTCCTGGACAGTGTGCCATGCTCATCGTTCCCGGTGTTGGTGAATCAATGATTTCCATCACTTCTTCACCTACCCTCGAATCTCACATGGAATTCTCTATTAAGAAATGTGGTTGTGTAACTGAATGGCTGCACAGCGCAGAAGTTGGTCAGCAGATTTGTCTTCGTGGACCAATCGGAAACGGATTCCCTGTTGAAGGTGCTCTTAAAGGAAAAGATATCCTCGTAATCGCCGGAGGTATTGGTATTGCTCCTGTACACTCTGTAGTAAATTACATGATGGATCACCGCGAAAATTACGGTAAAATCCAGGTAATTTACGGTGCCCGCTCTAAGGCAGACCTCGTTCGCTTGGACGAGATGCAGAACGTATGGAAAAAACAGCCAAACTGCTCTATCGATATCACAATCGACCGTGCAGAAGAAGGCTGGGATGGACACGTTGGTTTCGTTCCTCCTTTCATCACAGAGCTTAAACCAGATGCCGGCATGACAGTAATCATGTGTGGACCTCCAATCCTTATCCATATGTCTCTTGGAATTCTTAAAGACCTTGGTTTCAAGGACGAACAGATTTTCACCACAATGGAAATGCGCATGAAGTGCGGTATTGGAAAGTGTGGTCGCTGTAATATTGGTGACAAGTTTGTCTGCAAAGACGGACCTGTATTCAGTTTTGACCAGTTAGGTGAACTTCCACCTGAGTATTAATATATAGGAGCAAATAAAATGGCTGAAAAGAAAACTGCTAATAAAAAACCAGCTGCTGCAAAGGCACCTGCAAAAAAAGCAGAAGCTAAAGCAGAAAAAAAAGAAATGGCTACAATTTATATTTTCGGTAAAAAATATGATGTTCCGGCAGAACTTACAATTATGAATGCAATGGAATATGCCGGATACCAGCTTAAGCGTGGCTGCGGATGCCGTAACGGCTTCTGTGGTGCCTGCGCTACAATTTACCGCATTAAGGGACAGAACCAGCTTCAGACTTGTCTTGCTTGTTCTAAGAAGGTTGAAAACGATATGTATATCGCTACTCTTCCATTCTTCCCACTTGTAAAGCAGATTTACGACATCAACAAAATCAAACCTGAGCAGCAGCTTATGATGCAGCTTTATCCTGAGATTTACTCTTGTGTAGGCTGTAACGCTTGTACACGTGCCTGCCCTCAGAGCCTTCAGACAATGCAGTACATCGCTTACGCTCAGCGCGGAGACTTTGCAAAGTGTGCAGACCTCTCATTCGACTGTGTAATGTGTGGCTGCTGTTCTTCACGCTGTCCTGCAGGAATCTCTCACCCACAGGTTGCAGAGCTTGCACGCCGTATCAACGGTAAGTACATCCAGCCTCAGACACAGCACCTCATCGATCGTGTTGCTGAAATTGATGCCGGAAAATGCGAAAAAGACATTAAGAAGTTTGTTGATATGTCAACTAAAGACCTTGCAAAAATCAAGGAACTTTATAATACACGCGAAATCGAAAAGTAAGACGGAGGATAGAAAATGTACGGAAATTACCTTGACGATGCTGCGAAAATCGTAGCTGCAAAACGCGAAGAAAACCTTAAATTTGAACATGCTCGTCTTACTGCAGAACAGAAGGACGATTTACTCTTGAAGTTCCACCCGGACCGCATTAAAAAGCAGTTTACAGAGCTCAAGATTGGTCCTAACAAGGGACAGCAGGCTCCTATCGAGCTCGCAGAAATGCTTCAGGCAAAACCACGTCTCGAACCAGAAAAAATAGACCTCAACCACATTGACTATGAGACAGACGTTCTCGTAATTGGTGGTGGTGGAGCAGGAACATCTGCTGCTATCATGGCTTCTGAAGCTGGAGCTAAAGTACTTCTCGTAACAAAGCTTCGTGTTGGTGATGCTAACACAATGATGGCTGAAGGTGGTATTCAGGCTGCAGATAAGCCAAATGACTCACCTGCTCAGCACTACCTCGACGCTTTTGGTGGCGGACACTTTGACGGAAAACCAGAGCTCGTATATACACTCGTAAACAAGGCTCCATCTGTAATCAAGTGGCTCAACGACCTTGGTGTTGAATTTGACAAGATGCCAGACGGTACAATGGTAACAACACACGGTGGTGGAACAAGTCGCAAGCGTATGCATGCTTGTAAAGACTACTCTGGTGCAGAAATCATGCGTACTCTTCGCGATGAAACTTTCAACCGTGCAGACCAGATTACTGTAGTAGACTTCACTGCTGCTATCGAAATCATCAAGAACGAAAAAGGTGAAGCTGCCGGTGCCGTTCTTATGAACATTGAAACTGGAGAAATCCGCATTGCAAAGGCAAAGGTTGTAATTATTGCAACTGGAGGGGCTGGACGTATGCACTATCAGGGCTTCCCAACCTCTAACCACTACGGTGCAACAGCCGACGGTCTTGTAATTGCATACCGCGCTGGTGCAAAGCTTCTCTATCAGGATTCTTTGCAGTATCACCCTACTGGAGCTGCATATCCAACACAGATTCTTGGTAAGCTTGTAACAGAAAAGGTTCGCTCACTTGGAGCAAAACTTATCAATAAAGACGGTGAAGTTTACATTCACCCTCTTGAAACACGTG
>JAEDCY010000043.1 GCA_016293915.1 Treponema sp.
AGGTGGTTTCGATAAACGCGCTTCGCGCGCACTCAACCACCGCCCAAAACCACCGACTATCAGGTGGTTTCGATAAACGCGCTTCGCGCGCACTCAACCACCGCCCAAAACCACCGGCTATCAGGTGGTTTCGATACATGCGCTTCGCGCATACTCAACCACCGAAATTATATGACACTTCAAGAATTAAAATCAAAAATCATTGAAAAACTTTCCAAAACCTCACCTAGTCCAAAGCTTGATGCCGAGGTCTTATTATCACACTGCCTGGGCTTTTCAAAAACCGAGCTCTTACTCAAACGCGACTACGAAGTGCCAGCCGATAAAGAAGTCAGGCTGTGCGACGCCACTGCCCGCCGCGCCACAGGACTCCCCATTGCCTACATAACCGGCCACAAGGAATTTTACGGCTACGACTTTATTGTGTCGCCGGACGTTTTAATTCCAAAGCCAGACACAGAAATCTTAGTGGAACACGCAGTTGACGTTATCTTATCAAAAATGGATGCTCGCGGAGAAAACCTTTTGACTGTCTGTGATATGTGTACCGGAAGCGGCTGCATTGCTATTGCTGTGGCTAAAACTTTGCTGGAAGACGAGCGGGTTGCGCCTGATCAGCTTCCAAAGTTTACACTTGCCGATATCTCCGAGCCCGCACTGGACATTGCCCGCCGCAACGCCGCTGTCCTGCTCGCAGACCACTGCAGTCTCGTGCTCTCCCGCTTCAACTTTGTGCGGACTAACCTCTTCGATGCAATTTCCGAGGCAATCAAATACGACGTTATTCTTTCAAACCCGCCTTACATTCCCCACACAATGGTAGATGAACTTTTACGCGACGGCCGCAGCGAACCGCGCCTGGCACTTGACGGCGACATAACACTACAAGGCGACCGCGCCTTCGCGGACGACGGCAAAACAAAAGACGATGGCCTTGAAATTATTAGAAATCTGATTCCTCAGGCGCAGGCGCACTTAGCACCGCGAGGCACGGTTCTTATGGAAACCGGGGAATACAATGCAGAAGCCGCGGCGGCGCTCGCGGCGGCAGCCGGCTTTAACACGGAGATTCACCGCGACCTCGAAGGGCAACTGAGGGTTGTTGAGATGTTTTGACAGTTCGGTGGTTGAGTGGGGCAAAGCGCTGTATCGAAACCACCCCCGAACACGTCTCAAAAGGTGATTTCGACACGCCCTTCGGGCTACTCAATCACCAGACGCGAAATTACACTAAAATTCTTCAGCCTTTGTAAAGAAGAGACTTATACCTTCGTTCGGAAAGCGATTTTTTACAGCTTCCACAACTTCCTTCACCTTCAGAGCCGCTTCCTTTTCAACATAAGAAAAAAGCACAAAGTTCATTTCCGGCCACACAGTGTCGCCGAGTTTTTTTGTACGGCCACCGCGGCCGTGAATTTCCGGTATGACAGTATATTCAATCGAAGGAATTGCCTCTTCCAGGCGTTCGATAATATCTTCCTCAACCGACTGGTTTGAAATTATTTCTGCACGATATAAATCTGACATATTTTTCTCCTTAGAACATGGTGGTTGAGTGGCGTGAAACGCTGTATCGAAACCACCACAGAATTCTGCTCATAATGTGATTTCGATACGCCCTTCGGGCTACTCAATCACCAGTTAGACCTTCGGGCTACTCAATCACCAGTTAGACCTTCGGGCTACTCAATCACCGGGGGTGGCCGGTGATTTTTTACGCATAACTAAGCTGTAAAGCACCGGAATAATCAGCAGTGTGATAAAGGTAGAAGAAATCAAACCTCCAACAACCGCAATTGCAATCGGGCGAACCATGCTCGACTGTCCGTCTGTTGCAAAACACATTGGAAGCATACCAAGAATTGTTGTAAGAGTTGTCATCAAAACCGGGCGGAAGCGACTCTTTCCAGATTCAAAGCAGGCCTCTTTCAATTCGAGGCCGCGTCCCACAAGAATATTCGTATAGTCAACCAGGATAATACCGTTATTTACTACAATACCAATCAGCATGATTACACCAATTGCAGTCATGAAGGAAAGAGCCTCGCCGATTATCTTATGAATCAAAATTACACCAATGATAATAAAAGGCATTGTAGCAAGGTTAATAAGCGGAGCCTTAAAGCTTTCGTAAGTTGCAGCCATTACACCAAATACCAGAAGAATTGCCATAATTGCAATCTTGGCATAAAACCCGTACTGGTCAACTGTATCCTTCCAGGCACCCTTGTAATTGATTACTACAGAATCTGGAATAATTACATTTTCCTGAATTGCAGCCTTTATTTCCTGTTCAATTACGTTGTCATTTTCTTCTGTAAGGTTACTTGCACGAACGTGAATAATTCGCTTCTGACTTTCGCGGCGTATAGAAACCGGGCCAAGTCCCTTTTTAATAGAAGCAAAGTTTGCAACACTTACCATACCGCCGTTTCCGCGCACATAAATGGATTCAAGATCGTTGATTGTCTTGCGGTCTTCCGGGCGGTAGGCAACTACTACGCTGTAGTCTTTTCCGTTGCTCTTGTAGGTGCAGGCTGTAGAACCGTTGATTGCGTAGTTGATTTCGCGGGCTACGGTTGCAATATCTACGCCCATATTGTAGGCGCGTTCACGGTCAATTACAATTTCAACCTGAGGCAAACCTTTATCCATACTTACAGAAGGCTCACTGATTTTTTTGTTAGCAGAAATTACTTCGCGGATTTCTTCTGCTGTATCAAGGGCCGCATCAATATCATCAGAAAGAAGAACAATATCAACGCTGCTTCCCATCCACTGGCCGCGGAACCCTTCACTAAAGGACAGTCTTGCATTCGGAAATTCTGAAAAATGCTTGCGAAGCTTGTTCTGCATATCCTGAGCGGAATCAATCTGTTTTGCAGTTTCCGGTAAGGCAATTGTGATGGAACCGCGGTTTGTATTTTTTCCGCCAATCGAGGTTGTAATTGTCTTATAACCCTTACATTCCTCTTTTACATATGCTTCAAGAGCAAGAACAGTTTCTTTTGTTTCTGAGAAAGGAGTTGCCGTAGCCATATTAATGTTCAGTTGAACCTGATCATCTCGCCCGGCCGGCATCTGATTAATCTGCATTGTAGGAATAAAGGCAAAAGAAATCACAAGAACGCCAATTGCAGCAACAATTGTTACAAGGCGATTATCCAGAGCCTTCTTCAAAAGCCTAGCATATAAATTTGTAAAGAACTGAATTACATTTTCAAAAAAGCCGTAAAGTCTCTTCAAAACAGGATTTGTAACAGGCTTTTCCTTTCTGTTTGAAAGAGGAAGGAACTTACCTGCAAGAACCGGAACCAGAAAGATTGCAACGAGCAGAGATGAAACAAGGGCAATTACAATAGTAAAGATTGCTCCTTTAAACATCTGTCCCATAAATCCTAAATCTTTTATAAAAAAAACAAATGGTATAAATACACAGATTGTTGTGAGATTACCCGAAATTACAGACATCAGCATTTCCTGAGAACCAAGAACCGCAGAAGTTCGCGGCTTAGCCCCTCGCTGCCGGTAGGTGTAGATATTATCAATCATTACGATAGACGCATCTACAATCATACCAACTCCAAGAATAAGACCTGTAAGAGTCATCATATTCAAAGTGAGTCCGAACATGCTCATTGCAAAAAGTGTAATGATGATAGAAAGCGGAATGGAAATTGAAATAATGATTGTAGATTTAAAATTCTGTAAGAAGATAAAAAGAATGATAACGGCAAGCACAAGCCCCTGCCAGGCAGATTCAATCAAAGTATTAATTGTTTCACGAATTGCATCTGTTGTATCCTGAATAATTTCCAGAGTTACATCAGGCGGAAGATTCTGCTGAGCCTGTTCAATCTTCTTATAAACATTATTTGCAACCGTTACCGAATTGGAATCAGACTGCTTTGTAACGCTTATATAAACACCCTTTTCACCATTGATAAAGGATTCCTGAGTTGTATCTCCATAACCGATTACAGCTTCACCCACATCACGCAAACGAATGCTGTAACCATTTATCGTAGTAATTACAGTATCATTAATTTCGTCAAGAGAAGTATATTCTCCAGTCGTTCGGACGATATAGTTTTTATGACCTTCCTGAACCTTACCGCCACCAAGCTCAAGGTTCTGTTTTGAAAGAGCACTTGTAACAGTTGGAACCGTAAAGCCGTAAGCCGCCATCCTGTTCTGATCGAGTTTCACATTCACCTGGGCGGCACGTCCACCGTAAACCTCAGCTTCACCTACTCCATCGGCCTGCTCAAGAATACTGACAACATTACTTTCTGCAATCGATTTAAGGTCATCAACAGAACGGTTTCCTCGAATCAGAATTCGCATGATTTCGCCGTTATCACCGGAAAACCTGAAAATACTCGGCGTACTTGCATTGTCAGGAAGAGCGCGCTTTACACGGTCAAGCTTATCACGGATATCATTCATCGCCTGATCAAGGTTTGTACCATATTCAAATTCAAGCGAAACATTCGAAGTTCCTTCGCTGGAATTCGAAGTAAGATTTTTAAGACCATTTACGCTCATAACCGAGCTTTCAATCAATTTCGTTATTGATTTTTCAACAGATTCCGGGTCTGCATTCGGATAAGTTGTATAAATCGAAAGAGAGGGATTTTCTACTTCCGGCATAAGGGCAATCGCAACATTGCTCAGCGTAAAAATTCCAATCATTCCAAGCAGTGCAAAAACAATCAGAATAAGAACCGGATGTTCAAGTGTTTTTCTGCTTATACTCATTATTTCTTTCCTTCTGATTTCTTATCTGCGGCAGGCTTTCCGTCTTTGCCACCTTCGGCCTTTCCACCTTCTGGTGCCGGAGGAGCCGCTTCAACAAATTCAACGTTTCCGCTGATATCACGAACTTTTGCGCCTTCATAAAGCGAAAGCATACCCTCAAGTACAACAACTTCGCCGGCAGCAAGCCCATCAATTACCTGATAATAGCCGTCTATATTCTTTCCGCGCACAACCTTGCGTTTTGTTACAGTGCTATCCTCTTTTACAATGTAAAGATAATATTCATCACTATTTTCTACAAAAGAATCCTGGGCAATAACAGGGTATCCGCCATAATCAAGAGTAAAAAGCTTTACGCGTGCAAACATTCCGGCATTCACCTTGTCGTAGTGCTTATCAAAATTCAAAATGATTTCTTTAGTACGGGTAGAAGGGTCTACAACCGGAGAAATACGAACAACAGAAGCAATAAACTTTTCTTCGCCATAAGCCTGAAGGGTAATTTCTGCCTTCTGACCAATTGCTATATCTGCAACATAGCGCTCAGGAACCTTTGCCGTAATCTGAAGATTATTGATATCACCAATCTTTGTGATAACAGAAGACATGCTGACCTTCTGCCCGATTTTTACAGGAGAAGTAATGATGCTTCCGTCAATCGGCGCAATAACCGGGCTCTTTGCATAATAACTTCCAGGTTCAGACGGGTCGATATAAGCAATAACGTCTCCCTGTTTTACAGAAGAACCAAGGGAAACATGCATCTCTACAACCTTACCGCCAATCGAAGGAAAAACTTCTATAGATTTCTGGGTTTCAATTTCGCCGTTTGTATAAACAAAATCAGTAATAGTCTGATTTTTTGCTACAGTAGTACGAACAGCTGTAGCCGTCTGAGGAGCACGACCTCCGCCAAAACCACCGAATCCACCCGCACCCCCAGCGGCGGCCTTCTTCTTTTTTGCAGAACTGTTAATTAAAAAAACTCCTCCTGCCGTAACAGCAAGAAGTACAATCACAATAATAGCTGTAGTTGAAAATCTTTTTCTGCTCATAAAAACCTCTATTTATCTTCTCCCAGAGAACCAAACGGAATCCCCAGTGTATTTTCCAGATCTAATACTGCACAAATCAAATTATATACCTGCAGCTCTCTTTCTGTTCTGGCTTTCAAAAGCGAGTCTGAAGCATTCTGCAAAGTAAGCAGGTCGCGAGAACCATGATTATAAGCAGTAAGCGTCATATCATAAGCCTTCTGCGCAATTTCAACATTGCGGTCCAGCATATCCATCTGACTCTGCTTTTGAATAATATTTTTTATGCTGTTTTGAATTGTGAGCGAAGCCGTTGTTTTTTCGTTTTCAAGCTGAAGCTCAAGATCCGCAAGACTTGCCTTTTGATTTGCTATACTCTGCGAACCATTTGACCATGGCAAAAGCCCATCCAGCGGAATTCTTACATTAAATGAAAGAGAATGGTTTTCCTGATGATTTTTGATTCCTTCGGTTTTATCACTTCCATTCAAGCCCCAGGAATAAGAAGCAGAAAGAGATGGCCCGTAAGCAGAAAAACGAGTTGCAAGAAGAGAGTTCTTCTGCATTTCAATGCTGGCTTCCAGTTTTTTTACAGCAGGAATATCATCTACAGACTGGGTAAGGGTAAAAGAATCCGGCGGAACTGCATCAGAAAGAGAACCTGAAAGCTCAATTTTTTCGTTTTGAGAAATTCCCAGCACCTGCTTAAAGGAAGCAATACTATTCTGATATGCAATTTCAGCAGACTCAATTGCAGGCCTCTGGCTTTCATAAGCATACTGAGACTGCAAAAGATCCAGTTCCGAAAGCTGGCCACGGTTATATTTGTCGCGGTTGTTTTCGTAGCGGAGCTTTGCTGTTTCCATATTTCGTTTCTGCAAAGCCATGCTTTCTTTTGTATAAATCAGATTATAAAAAAGCTTGCGGACATTCAGTTCTATCTGACGAACCGCCGTCTCATACCCTGTTTTCCCGCTTTCATATCTGAGTTTTGCATCCCTGACTGCTGTAAAGAGAGAGGGCGTAAGCGTAAGACCAACCGAGGCACTTACGCCATAAGTAAATTTCGAAGAAGCCTCTTTACCAGTTACAAGACCATCCAGCGGAAGGCCAAGATTACCACTGACAGAAGCCGAAGGCCCAATCGCATTCCAGGAAGTTTTATTTTTTCGTTCAAGAGTTTCAAGAGAAAGCCTCTGCTGTTTAAGGCTTATATTATTATCTGCTGCAAGAATTACTGCTTCATCCACTGTAATTGTTCTGATTTTGTCAGCTGCTTCCTGCGCAAATAACAATGCAGACGAAGCAGCAAATGAAAATGCAATTAAAATACGTTTCATACACTTTTTCCTGTTAGATTATACTAAAATAACAATTAATTTTATAGAAAATTACTGTAAATTTTTAGAATTATCTGTTATTTTTTATATAGATGGTGACAGTATGAGCAGCGAAAAAGTCTTTGATTCTGACATAAAAAATCCGGCTGCCCTTCTGGAAGAGTTCTTTTCAAAACACGAATACCTTTCTCCAGAAGAAAAAGAGGCAGTTTCGCAGGCGTGGTCTCTCCTCGTAAATAAAGCAGGGGACAAAACACGCGAATGTGGTAAGCCTTACTATCTCCATCCGCTCAGAGTTGCACATATTCTTGCAGAAAGCAAGCTCGACAGCCCTACCCTGGTTGCAGCCCTTCTTCATTCCATAAAAGATTTTGATGTAAGCGACGAAGAGCTCTCAAAACAATTCGGCGAAAATGTCTGTAAAATAATTCTCACTGTAAACAAGATTCTGAATCTTCCTATAAACACAAAAACAATGCATCAGTCGGACGCAATCCGTAACATGCTTTTTGCAATGTGTGATGATGCCAGAATTATTCTGATTACGCTGGCAGACCGCCTGGACCGAATCCGTAACATCAAAAGCTTTACGGTCTCAGACCAGCACGTAATTGCCTCAGCTGTTATTGAAATCTGGGCACCTCTTGCAGACAGACTCGGTATGCAGGCTGAAAAAAATGAATTTGAAGACCTCAGCCTAAAATATACAAACCCGGCAGTCTTCCAGCAGATTAAAGCGATTGTTGCCCAGAAAAAAGATGAGCGTTCAAGCTATCTCGAAAAAGCAGTAAACAGTATTTACAAATCTGCAGATAAGATGGGCATGAAGATTGAAATTCAAAGCCGAGCCAAGCACTTTTATTCAATCTATCAGAAGATGCGAAAGCGAAACAAAGAAGCAGGAGAACTTTTTGACCTGCTGGCCCTGCGTATTCTCTGCAACACTCCTGCAGAATGTTACACTCTCGTTGGAATTGTTCACGGCTTATGGAAACCTCTCGACGGCCGTTTTAAAGATTATATTGCCATGCCAAAGGCAAACGGATATCAGTCGCTTCATACAACTGTTATGTGCGAAGGAAAACCTCTTGAGATTCAGATCCGCACTCATGACATGCACAACATGGCAGAACACGGAATTGCTTCTCACTGGCTGTATAAAAAAGGAAGCTCTCGCGAACTGATTGAAGAAGACCGTCTGGCCATTTACAACAAGCTCCAGCAATTCAAAGACAGTCTCACAGAAGGCAACAACTTTGAAACCCTCAAAAACGAACTGCTTGGCGACGAGATTTACGTATTCACTCCAAAGGGAGATGTAAAAAAGCTCCCGACCGGCGCAACAGCAATCGACTTTGCTTATTCCGTTCACACAGCTGTCGGTGAAAAAATCATTGCTGCAAAGGCCGACGGAAAAATAATTCCGCTTTCACGCCCCCTGCAGAACACTCAGATTATTGAAGTAATCACAAACCCGCAGGCTCACCCGACAGAAGCCCAGCTCAAGCTTGTAAAAACAACAAAGGCCCACCAGAAGATTCACAGCTGGCTCATGGCAAATGACCCGACCTTCAGCGAACGTCTGGCCCTCAAAGCAGAAGAACAGGCGGCTGCTGCCGGAATCGAAGGCACAGTTGGAATGAGCGGAACAGGCGGCAACACCCACTTTAACCGCGTTAAAAAAACACGCCCAAAGAAAGGTGTAAAAGAAGCAGCAGAGCTTAAACCGCATAAAAAATACGGAGTTCTTGTACAGGGAGAACGCCGCGTCCTCTACAATCTTGCCCAGTGCTGTAAGCCGGAATATCCGGATCTTATTGCAGGCTATGTAACCCGCACCAAAGGTGTTTCAATTCACCGCGCCGACTGTCTCATTTACCAGCGCATTCCTCACAAAGAAGACCGCAGCGTAGAAGTCGCCTGGGATGTTCAATCCCCGTCATCATGACCGCCGCCCCCCCGTCATGATGAACCGCCTCCGTGTCATCCTGACCGCCCCGCCCGTCATCCTGAACTTGTTTCAGGATCTAGCGCAGCCCCGTCCCTGCGTCATGCTAAACTTGTTTCAGCATCTTATTTCGAAAACTCCGCCACCGCAGTTCCATCATTTTCATTCACATGAAGCACCGTCCACGCCTCGTTAAATCTGAAAGAAGGACAGCAGTAATCATACAAGCCCATATCAGAAAAATGACTGTAATGATTATGACCTCCAAAATAACAGCGGACATTGTTCTTTAGAAAAGTACTTATTAAAAAATTTCGTTCTGTAGTGTCACCCAATCCAAATGCAAGATGATATTCACTAAGCGGATAATGTGAAAAAACAATTTTCGGATTCGGGTCAGCTTCCATATCCTTTTTCATAATATCCAGCTGATTTTTGCCCAAAGTTCCCGAAGCGGTATCAAAAGAATACCAGGAAAAGTTTGCAGTTTTAAATTTATAAAAGGATGTATGCGGATAGCAGTTTGTCTGCCAGTTTCCCCAGTGCGACTGGTAGATGTCATGATTTCCACAGGTATTAAAGACAACTCTTATTCCATAAAGATTTTTCAAAGTTTCACAAAAACGAAGATATTCTTCATATTCTCCCTGAGCCCCTGTATCTACGGCATCACCAAGACAGATTGCAAAAGCAGGTGCGGCCGCAGTGCCTTTTACAGAATCCAGCCAGAGATACAAAGCCGCAAGCGGAGCCTCTTTGTTTTTATAACCAAAATGTGTATCAGTAATGATAAGAACATTATAACTTCCCGACAAATCTGAAAGATCATTAAGCACAGCCATTACCGGCGTTCTGTAATCAACATTATTTCCTTCATAAAAAATATTCCAGCTTCCATAACAGGAAGTCATAAAAAAGGAAAGCAGAATTATAACTGATTTTAAAATTTTTCTTTTCATCAGAAATATACCTTTACGCCAGTTTTTAAAATACATTCATTCAGATAAACAGCACTTGTTATCATATCTACAAATTTAAAAGAAAGAGATAAATCAAGACTCACATTATCTAAGAACTTATAAGAGAGTCCTCCCTTAAAAAAAGGAGTTCCAATTAACGGATAATCATAGTAATCAATAGAAGAAACTGAACACCAGGCCGTAAACTGTGACGTAAAATTCCAGTCAAAACGTAAATCAAGAAAATAGGAATTTGTAAATAAACTGGATTTATATTTTGCCATTGCATCAATCAAAGAATTTTTCAAAAGAAAACCTGCTGTAAAGTTCCAGTTAAAAAAAGAAGTTTTACACCAGCAAAATCGAAGCGAAAACAAAATATCATTTTCTGAAAACTCATTAAAATATCTGTAAAAATGATAACCAAATCCAAGCCCGGCACGAAACTTTTCTAAAAAAGTGGGCATATAAAAAACATTTGTCGTAAAATCAAATTTCTGATCTTGCAGGGCAGAACCGCAGTCAAAATACAGCTCTTTAAAATCTGCAGAAAATCTGCTGTCCAGAATAAAAGGTGCAGCACGCAAATCCCTTTTCAGACAGGCAGAAAGATCCACTGAAGCCGTCATATCAGGTCTGGCGTTGGTATACAGATTTACACTTCCACAAAAAGCAGGAGCCGCAAACAGTAACATACATAATATTAAAAGTTTTTTTCTTAAATCATTTTTTAGATTAAACATTTTATCTTCCAGTATCCCGGATTTTTCCTTCTATATAATCGGGATCAAGAGTGCGCAAAAGAGTTCCTTCAGGTAATTTATGATTTAAATAAATTGCCGTCGGGTGACCGTCGCAGGTCCAGTTAAGTTTAAGGCCAGTTTCAAGATTTATGATTTCCCATTCTTCTGGCGCGAGTGTCAGAGAACAAAACTCCGGAGAAACAAATTCTATACTCTCACCTGTTTTTATCATATTCATGGCGGTGATTGTATACATATACCAGCCATCTTTTTTTTCAAAAGGAATTATGCGGCGGTCTGTATGAATTTCAAGATCTTTCAGGCGGGCTTCGCGGGCAGCCGGATGCATTTCTTCAAGCTCTTTTTGTGAAGCCTGGTAGCGGCTCTGGCCCTGTTCGTAAAGAGCCTCAAACTCATCAGAAGAAAGTTCTTCTCCAATCTCTGCTGCAAGCTGATATTTACTGTCACTGGCTCCAGTCGTAGTTTCATCGGCATTTGCCTTATTATAATAAAAGCCTGTTGTACTTTCGCGGTGTGCAACATTATCAAGTTCTGCAATAAAAGGAGCTGCCTCTTGTGAACTGAGCTTTCCTTCAAGGGCATCAAGAGCCTTGCGGTAGGCACGGGTAACCATTGCCACATAATAAACACTTTTCATGCGGCCTTCGATTTTCAGCGAATCAACTCCGGCATCGCGAAGGTCGCCCAGGTGCTCAATCATTCGTAAATCTTTAGAAGAAAGAACAGCCGTAAAACCGTCTCCTTCAAAAACAGGAAACTTTTCACCGGGACGCTGTTCTTCTTCCAGAGTCAAAAGTCCGCTCTGAGCAAGGGCCCGCGCCGCCTCTAAGTTTTCCGCGCCAGCTTTTCCGTCCACCTTAAAATTCCAGCGGCAGGTATGCGAGCAGAACCCACTCTGCGCCGAACGTCCGGTAAGGTAGGCACTCATAAGGCAGCGGCCGGCATAAGCAATACACATAGCTCCATGAACAAAAGTTTCAAGCTCCATGTCGGGCACAGCATCTTTTATACGGCGAATCTGTTCTATAGAAATTTCACGCCCCAAAACAATCCGGCTAAAGCCCAAAGACTTATACATCTTTACAGCTTCACTGTTTACGCAGCTTGCTTGTGTTGAAAGATGAAGCTGGGCATTCGGAAACTCTTTTTGAAGCAAAGGTACAATTCCAATATCCTGAACAATAAAAGCATCTATAGGATACTGGCGGAAATAATCAAGATTAGCTTTAAGCGCATCAATTTCTTCATCATGAAAAGAAATATTCAGCGCACAATGAAGGCGGCGGCCGGGAAACTTTTCCTTAAGAGCCTGAACTTTTTTGTATTCGTCTTCATAAAAATTGTCAGCCTTAACGCGGAGCGAAAATTTTTTTAAGCCGATGTAAGCGGCATCTGCCCCATAAGCATAAGCGTAATATAATTTTTCTACATTACCCGCAGGCGATAAAAGCTCCATAATATCTCCACTGTCATCCAGACTGCCGCCACAGTCACCCAAACTGCCGCCACTGTCATCCTGAACTTGTTTCAGGATCTATGCCTCCGACCTCAAACTCTGCTCCAGCTTCGGTTTATTTTCTATCTGCAAGGCCGAAGCTGCGCCTGTCCCATCAGTTACAACCTTACCAACTCTATCCAGAGCAAGATGTGATTCATGCAGATATTCATCAGCCATCTGAAACATAAACATCATACCAGGCCAGATGTCAAGCACACATTCATTACCGGCATTACGCAGATTAAAGGCAAACTCCTTTGCATCATCCAAAAGAATTTCTTTTCCACCCATCTGAATAAATACCGGAGGAAAATTCTGCAGGGCATCATCCCCTGCAAGCAGCGGAGAAACCATAGGACTGGAAGTATTTGATTCGTAAGTATAAACAGAACTGCTTTTTCGAAGCACATCTCCACTCATAACTTCATCACTGATTTTTTTTGTCTGAATCAGTTTTGAACATTCTGAAAGATCCAGCCATGGTGAAAAAAGAATCACCTGTTTTACACAGCTTCTGTAACGTTCCCGAAGATTAAAAATCAAGGAACAGGCGATTGGTGCAGCCGAACTGTCTGCCCCAATTATAATTTCCGGCAGCTGTGGCTTTACACCTTTTTCTGCATTAAGAGAACAGGCAATCTGCTCTTCTGTAAAAAGAGATTTAAAAACATTCTGAATATCTTCGTTAGCAGCAGGAAAAGGAAAAGCCGGTGCAAGGCGGTATTCTGGAACAACTACGCGGCAAAAACACTTTGTTGCAAGTGAAGCACAAAAACTCGCATAAGATGCGCGGGAGCCACCCACAAAAGAACCGCCGTGAATATAAAGCATTACACGATTAGAAGAATAAATCTCCGGTGCAAGCACATCACACTCAACATTGCCATATTTATATTCAATGCGCTCAACTCCATTAGGAAGAAAAACTGTTTTAAAGCCTTCTTCAAGTTTTGCGCGGAAAGTATCTACATTTGATTTTGAACCGAAAGTAAGCAGTTTAAGTTTTTTAATTGCCCCCTTGCGGTCGTTTTTATTTTCCATATCGTATTATTGTAGCAAAAATGATTGTTTTTTGCTACAATGTCGCAAAATCAACAGGAGGATATTCTATGCCTATTAAAATTCAATCAGATTTACCAGCATGCGCAACACTTGAAAAAGAGAATATCTTCGTCATGACAGAAAAACGGGCAATGGAGCAGGACATCCGCCCTCTTAAAATTGCAATTGTAAATCTTATGCCAAACAAAGAGGTTACCGAAACTCAGCTTCTGCGCCTGCTCGGTAACACACCGCTTCAGATTGAAATCTCTCTCGTGCACATGGAAAATCACGAAAGTAAAAATACTGATGAAAGCTATCTCGACCGTTTTTATATTCCTTCGAGCGAGCTTTTAAATCAGAAGTTCGACGGCATGCTCATTACAGGAGCACCACTCGAGCAGATTGAATTTACTGATGTTGATTACTGGGACGAGCTTTGCAAAATCATGGATTACGCAAAACAAAACGTTTATTCCACACTCTATCTTTGCTGGGGTTGCTTTGCAGGACTCTACCATCATTATGGTGTTCCAAAGCATGCGCTTGAGCGCAAGATGTCCGGCATTTTTATGAACGAACGCTGCGTAGAAAATGATCCACTTCTTCGTGGATTTGACGACACCTTCCCTATTCCTCAGAGCCGCCACACAACCCTTGTAAAAGATGATATTCTCAAGCATCCGGAACTTGTTATTCTTGCAGAAAGCGCAGAAGCAGGCGTTACAATTTTGAAATCAAAAGACAACCGCGAAATCTTTATGACCGGCCATCTGGAATATGACACAATGACTCTGGCTCAGGAATACTACCGCGATACAGACAAGGGACTAAAAGTTCCTCTTCCAAAGAACTATTTCCCTACAAACAACGTAAACAGAATGCCAACAAGCTACTGGCGGGCAACGGCGCACCTCTTCTATTCAAACTGGTTGAACTACTACGTATATCAGGCTACGCCGTTTAATTTGTCGTCTATTCAGTAAGCGCTTCTGTAGTATGAACTGTAACTGTTGTATTGTAGCAGTCGAACATGTTTTCTACACCGGCCGGACGGCTCTTGGCAGAAATCAAACTTACAACCGGTACAATAATCAGAGAAGCCAGCATGCTGAATACACCAGAATAAAGCGAGTTCTTGAATACCAGACCAAAGAAAGGTCCAGAAACATGAAGCACACCCAGAGAAATGCTGAGCTGAATCAGCATCATACAAACACCAAAACAGAAAGAAGTTGCAACAGCAGCCTTACTTGTTTTCTTCCAGTACAAACCATAAAGAAAAGGAGCAAGGAAAGCACCAGACAAAGCCCCCCAGGAAACACCCATGAGCTGAGCAATAAAGGTTACTTTTGATTTAGCCTGAACAATTGCAATTACCGCAGAAATTACGATGAATACTGCAACAAAAGCACGGAGTACAAAAAGATTCTGCTTATCACTAGCTTCCTTCTTTTTGAAAGAGTTGATGAAGTCCAAAGTCAAAGTTGAGCTTGAAGTCAAAACAAGTGAAGAAAGTGTAGACATAGAAGCCGAAAGAACAAGAATCAAAACTACACCAATCAAAATGTCCCCAAGACCAGAAAGCATTGTTGGAACAACAGCATCAAAACCTTCTGCCTTTACCTGTTCCGGAGAAAGGAAGAGACGGCCAAAGCCACCAAGGAAGTAACATCCACCTGCAATGATGATTGCAAAGAAAGTCGAAATCATTGTTCCGATTTTAATAGAACGTTCGTTTTTGATTGCATAAAACTTACCAACCATCTGAGGAAGTCCCCAGGTTCCAAGAGAAGTCAAAAGAACAACAATCAGAAGGTAAAAAGGCTGAGGTCCAAGGAAGGAAGAATAAGCCCCCTTCATAACAGGAGATTCAATTTCAGACATCAAAGCCATAGACTGCATAAAGCCGCCGTTCTTAGAAAGAACTGCAAGAATTACAGCCACAATACCAATGAGCATGATGATTCCCTGAATGAAGTCGTTTACAGCAGTTGCCATATAACCGCCTACAATTACGTAGATAGCAGTAAGAACTGCCATAACGATTACACAAACAGAATAATCAACATTAAAAGCCATTCGGAAAAGACGTGAAAGCCCGTTGAAAAGCGAAGCTGTATAAGGAATCAGGAACAAGAAGGTGATTGCAGAAGCTGCAATCTTGAGCCCCTTTGATTCATAACGCTGGCCAAAGAAATCAGGCATGGTCTTTGAGTTCAAATGCTGAGTCATAACACGTGTGCGGCGACCAAGAATTGCCCAAGGCATAAGAGAACCAATAAAGGCATTACCCAAACCAATCCAGGTTGAAGCAACGCCAAAGTTCCAGCCGAACTGACCTGCATATCCAACAAAAATTACGGCAGAAAAGTAAGATGTACCGTAAGCAAAAGCGGTGAGCCAGGGACCAACAGCCCGTCCTCCCAATACATAACCGTTAACATTATTACTAACTGCACGACACTTGATACCAACAAAAACGAAAACGGCAAAGAAGATAATAAGTAAAGATAGCTTTATAATCATGATACTATGTATAATAACAAAAAATACATTGAGAGTAAAGATGTTTAGTCATACTGAATTTGTTTGTAATGTCATGCTGAAACATAGGGAGCGACACTGCTATGCAGTGTAAAAACAGTCCAGTGGACTGTTTTTAGCGAGTCTCCGAGCAGCTATGCTGCGAAGGTTCAGCATGACGATACTTTTTGGACATCCCCGACTAGACAGACTGTCATTGTCCGGCTTGCCCGGACAATCTTTATTTACACAACTCTTTATATTTCAAAGCTAACCGTTTACTTTTTATAGCCGCCAAACCACAGTAATTTGACGGATGCTCAAAGAACTGTGCAGGATTTTCCACACCAAGCTTTTCGAGCTGGGCTGTAATGTCTGCATATTCTTTTTCGTGAGTCTTAAGAACCTCGAAGAAAGTCTTTCCGCTCTGCTCTGCTTCCAAAGTAATCTTACGGATAATTTCGTGGCCGTCGTTGTAGCCTGCTTCGCCAAGAAGAATGTAAGCCGGTTCTGCAAGAACGCCACCACGAACCTTTCCGCCGGCATTTTCGAGATTTCTTGCCATGCCTTCCTTATCAGCCTGGAGGCCTTTAACAACGCTGTTCATGCGGGCAACAGCCATTGTAAAGCCGCTTACATAGTCAGCAATAAAGCGCTGGCTTGCAGAGTTTGTAAGGTCACGCTGATGTTCAGAAATCTGATCCATATAGAAAGTAATTACGCGAGGGCACATTGCCTTCCACAAAGATTTAACGTGCTCACTGTTCCAAGGGTTTCTCTTCTGAGGCATTGTTGAGCTACCTACCTGAGTTGCTGCAAAGTACTCAAATACTTCACCAATTTCGCTTCTCTGGAGGTTGCGAAGGTCATCAGCAAGATTAGCAATAATACCAAAGGCAACATTCATCTCAAGCAAAAGTCTCAAAACATATTCAGGCTCAACAAGCTGATTTGAATACTCGCTTGGAGTAAGACCCAGGAACTCAGTATATGTGCGCTCGAGCTCTTCAGGATCTTTTACAATCATTGAAGGACCGTTGTAAGAACCAACCGGGCCGGCCAGCTTACCAACCAGCTGATTGCTCAATTCTTCAATGCGCAAAATAGATTTTCCAAGGCGGCTAACAAATTCTGCAATGCTCCATCCAAAAGTAATAGGTACAGCGTGCTGTCCGTGTGTACGGCCAACCTGTGGTGTAGCGCATTCGCGCTCAGCAATATCACAAAGATAATTTTCAAGCTTTTTAAGTTCTGGAAGCACAACATTCTGTGTAACGTCGCGCATACGGCAGCTGAGGGCTGTATCAAGAATATCAACCGAAGTTGCACCAAGGTGAATAAGAGGTCCGATTTCTGAATCAACCTTCGTCTTCATAACGTTTACAAGAGCACGGATATTGTGCTTTGTTTTTTCCTCTTCTGTATAAACTTCCTGAGGGTCAATATTTGCGGCAACGTCGTCGAGCTTTTTGGCAACATCATCAGTTAATTTACCGCGAAGTTTGAGGTGAGCTTTTACAAGGGCTGCTTCACATTTTGCGCAGGAACGGATAGAAGCTTCTTCTGAAATATACTTAGAAAGGCCGGCAAATGCTTCGGCTTCCGACAAAGAGTATCTGTGATCGATACAAGAAAGGTTTTCAAAAATGTTTCGTGTTTCCATAAACGGAATTATAACGGATTTTTTACTTATGTGGAATACGGTCGAACCTTAAAGCGCGATGGTTGGATCTGCGGTCCCTGAGCCTGAAATTACGGTGGTTGAGCCTGTAACTACGGTGGTTGAGCTTGTCGAAACCACCTCAGCCCCTACCCTTAAAAATTCCAGGTACAGCCGATATAAGGCTTTACATAAAAGGCAAAAAACTGCTTCACAGATTTATCAATAGAAGCAGCCCAATCTACCCATTGGGTTTCTGGAGTTTTCTGAGCTTCAACAACATTGCTTGCAGTATTATTTACAAGAGCATTAATATAAACAGGCACAACATCATCCGATTTACCATTCGTCAAAAAATCAAAATCAAGACGAAGTCCTAAAACAGGAGAAAATCTTTTCTTTTTAAAAAACTTTACGCTTAAATCAGATTCAAGACCAAACTCAATATGCTCAGGAGTATAAAATGTAGAATGAACTCCTGCCCCTGCCGTCAGCAAAATATTATCATTTTCATAAATTTTAAAACATGGACCTGCTGCAAGGTTAATTCCAAAAGTTGTATCTACAAAAAAGTTAATAGCTTCATAAAAGCCAAATCTGTTTTTCCACAAATAATTATGATTAGTAATTCCCAAAACATTACCCGAATACTGAAAGCCCAGCGACTCCATATATTTTAAATTATCCCAGGTAATGTATTTATATTGATACAAAGAAAAAGGCTGAGTAGAAATCTGCAAATCAGACTCCGCAAAACAAACAGCCCCTGTAATCAAAATCAACAAAGAAATAAAAAACTTTTTCATATCAAAACCCCACCCCAGAATACTACCACAATTTTCACTTCGTCACAATCTGTTTCTGAAGTTCGAGCTGTTTTTGAAGCTCGAGAACCTGCTCCAGAGGAAGGCCAGAATAATGAGAAACCTTTTCTGGCAAGAGCTTATCAGCTAACATTGTTTTTGCGTTTTCAACAGCTTGCTGCATACGACCGTCACGGAGCCAGATTCTGACGTATGCTTCTTCATCATATTCAGTGAGTAAATTCATCCTAACCTCCGCCTTTTGTTCCCTTATGTAGCCTTCAAGAAGATTCAGCTCGCATGCCCAGTCTACAGCCTCATCAACGGCTTCTTCTATAGACATTCCCTTTTCCTTGTTTTCATTAATCCTGCTTACAAACTGTATATAATCATACAACGGTTTACATTTTTTTTGAAGTGATAAATTATATTCTTTATTAACATTCAAAACCCTTGCCGTCCATTCAAATCTTCCACTTTTATCTTCATGCATAAAAGCATCTGAAAGTTTAAGTTCACAATCCTCATCTCGTTCTGTATCTCCATTGTAAAACACTATGTAATTAGGATTTGGAATCCTGATAATAGTACTTGTGCCAATCAATTCATGTTTAGAGTCAATATATTTCTGATACAACTGTGCAAAATAAAAGAAACCTCGTAAAGGCATGTTAGGATTCGTAGTCCGCTGATGTTCATATAAAGTCATTTGTGAATCGATAAGAAATGAAACATCATTATGCATTTTGATGTAAATAACATTTTCAAGTGTATTAAGTTCAAGCTCATTTGGGTCGGTATAATTAGTATTATTTAGAGCATTGTAAAGCTCCAGACGCCAGCGTTTACTGCGTTCAGTATCCTTACCAAAAATTGCAATAAAAAGATGATCATACACTTTAGTTTGAGCTTTTACTGTTTTTGTGTTTTTTGTAGTTTCAATCATATTAGATTTTCTCCTTGTTTTATAAGTGTTGAGAATTTAAATCCCCACACCCTATAAATAGCCTCAAAACACACATTTCAGGAAATGATTTCAGAAAAAAAAAGGGGATGACCAATAAGTTTACTTCCTAGTGTCATTCCGAACTTGTTTCGGAATCTATAGGCCTAGATATAGTGTAGATGCTGAAACAAGTTCAGCATGACGATACTTTTTGGTCATCCCCCTGAAACTTGCCATTGCGCCGAACGTAGCAACGTAGTAATCTACTTCGTCACAATCTGTTTCTGAAGTTCAAAAACCTGCTCAAGTGGCAGACCAGTACCTTCAGCAATTTTCTCTGGAGTCAAAACTTTCATTCTAAGAAAATTACGCGCAGTCTCCACGGCTTTCTGCTGCGAACCTTCTTCACGGCCTCGTCTTTCTGCATTGTTTATTAGAGTATTTCTGTCGCGTTCGTAAATAAATCTTGAATTTTGAATGAACCAGTTATCGTCTGCTTCACTCATATCTTTTACAGTATTTTCTGCAGCCATAATTCCTTTTTCACTCCTGACAAGTTCACTCATATAATCAGCGTTCTTATCCTTGTCAATATAACTAAAAAACAGGCCCCATTTTTCATAGTATACCATGCCATTTCCTTAATGTCATCTTTTTCATAGTGAAAGTTTAGTATGGAAATCTGATAAATCTTTGGAGAATTCCATTCCTCTCCTTTTTTCGCATTATTATTGAGAAGTCTTGCTGCCTGTATTTCTGAACGGATTCCATAGTCGTATGATTCCTTCCAGGCCTGCATTTCAATATCAGATAATTCTCCATTATCAAATTCAACACTGATATCATAACTCATACCTTTTTGCCCAGGTCCATCCTTAGGAGGTTCGTTTGGTTTTAGTATAACATTTTTGACATTTCGCCCAAGTACTGCAGAGAAAATTAAATTCCCACACCATATAAATAGTCTCAAAATGCACATTTCAGGAAATGATTTTAGAAAA
>JAEDCY010000008.1 GCA_016293915.1 Treponema sp.
GCTAATTAAATAGATATAGAAAGTCGACTTGCTCGTTGACTTTTTATGGGAGAAAGAAAATGGCAAGATTTAAAATCACTTTTCAAAAAATTCAAAATGGGAAGATAGTCTCAACCGCAGGAACTAGCGTAGAGGCATCGTCAATTATGGAAGCAAAAAATAAGTTTAATTCAACACACCTTCCATCGAACAGTTACAAATACAAAATCGTTTCGTGTGTGAAAATGTAGAAATAAAAAAGGAGAAATACAGAATGCTTTTACTCATTAATATTGTTATTGGCATAGCTCTTGCTTTTGGAACTTCATGTTTAAAGAAGTTTCGGGAAACTGTACAAGGAGAAATTTTCTGCGGAGTATTTTACCTGATTGAAATTATGGAATGTATTTTCAAGCATACGATAAGGATATATAGCAGAAGTGCAGTTTTTTCAATCATCATAATAATTCTGCTTCCCTTTGTGATTTTCTTTATCTATACAGTTCTTAAGGGAATTATTGAAACAAAAACTAAAAACAGAGAAAAATTGGAGGATAAATAAAAATGTTATTTTCAGATGTAGTAGCAGAAGTTAAAAATGGCAGTTGGGTTTTAAACGAAAAAAGTCCACTTGTCTATCAGATCGTAAAACAAAAGGTAACGATTCAGTTTTTTCCAGAAAAAACAAAAATGCTTATAGGGGAAAATGAATATGATGTTGCATTGACAGATTTTTCAAAAATAAGATTTACAGATAGGGAAGAGAAAAAAGAATCAGGTGAAATTGAAATAAAATCAACACTTGAATTTGATAACCAAGAACAGTTTGAGCTTATTGAAAACAAAATGACTCCCTTTAAAGAGTTGTTTGGTAAATTAGCCGAACTCTTTGTAAGTGACGATATAACACCTAAAAATCAAGTTGAGAAATTGATAGATGAATATGCTATTGATGAAGATTCCGCTTATAATCCCGATGTCTATAAAATTCTTCTTGTTTATAAAAACAGGATGGAAAATGCCGTTAATAACGGTTTTTTGCATGAAGGTTCAAAAATTCTTTCATTTTTAGAAGATGACAGTGGAAAGATTACGGAAAATCTCGGTCAGACTGTAAAAAAGGGGTTAGGAGGAGCTCTTGCTGGCGGACTAAGCGGTTTAGTTGGTTTTGGTCTTGGAATTGCGAAAGCTGGAGCAAGCCGCATTGCAAGCAATTTAGTAAATGATGTGACTGAATCAAAGTCAATTATGATTCTTACAAATAAGAATGTAATTCTTGCAAAAAGTGATGAAATTAATGAATACGATTTTGAAGATGCTTCTGATATTTTTCAGATAAGACAGGATCAAACTCTTGCAGGTGTTGTAGATGTGTATGATGATTGCGAAAATAAAATCCTGGATAACATTGCTCAGACAAAATGGAATTCATTTAAAACTCAGCTTAGGAAAATTAAAAAGGATGCAGAGCAGATTGGATTTGATGGCGGAGTAGGTTCTGACACAGAAGAAGATGATGACGGATTTGCAGAAGCTGAAAAGAAAATCACCAAGCTGAAGAAAATGCTCGACAGCGGCCTGATTTCACAGGAAGATTTTGATTCAAAGAAAGCGGAAATTTTGAGTGCAATATAAAAGAAAAATCTGTTCTGTATAGGGCAGATAAAATAATTACGGAAGGTGATGAAAATGAAAAGCTGGAAAGAAGTAAGAGATTATATTACAGAAAACTATGAGATAAGTGATTATGATGAAGATGATGATAATATTACCGCAATGGTTTTCATAAAAAATGGAAGGACACAGACAGCTGTTGTTACCAGAAAAGAAAAAATGATTATTTTTGGTTCTGTAATAGGAAACATTAATAAAAATGATATAAAAGATGCTCTATGTGATTTGGTGGAATATCGTTATGGAAGAATTTTTTGTACAGAAGATGGAGAGTGCTTAGTTTCTCATTGTGAAGAATTAGAGAATCTTTCAGAGGAAAATATAGATGTCATTTTGAAAACTGTAGCTCTCTGTGCTGATGTAATGGAAGAAAAATATATCTGTGATGATGTGTATTAATGGGAGTAAAAATCAGGAATACGCTTAGCAAGAGATGAAAAATCTGGTGAGGATAAAGCCTGGTGCTGCATACAACACGGCTGAATAAAATGAAATGTCGTTATTGTGGAGATACACTCCGTACTATAAATCAAAAATTGTTTTCTCCGACAAGAATGCACTGTTTGCAGTAAAAAATCATTATTAATACTGATGAAGATAAACAAGGGCTTGTCAGATTCAGATATTATCAGTTTTCATTTAATAAATTCTATCAAACTCTTTTTGATTTTCTGCCAGATTTCAGGCATTCCAGAAAACAACGGATTTAATCTTTCCCAGTCTAATTCGTATCCGTAGGAATGGCGGAAAACGTGCCGGAAACCTAAGTATTCTTTTAGCGGTTCTTCCAAATCATGCGGCAAAACTGATTTTCGATTCTCTGTTTCTTTGAATATTGAATGAAAAAGTTCGCTGTGCCACATTGTACTTGAGAGTGGAGTTCCATCTGTCGCTTTATGAATCAGTTTGAATATGCTTTCCAGGCCATTGTAAAAGGAGTGGAGAATTGAGCCAGCGGCATTTAAATCAAAAAAGTCTGGTTCTGTGTTTTTGCATTTTGTAAGAAGAAGAGAAGATTTACTGACGAGTGTGTCAATTTTTGAGATTTCAAGATTTATTTTTTCTTTTGTAATCTCATCCAATTTTTTTAAGTTCTCCTACTCTTTGAAGTAAGTCGAAAAAATCTTTTTGATAATCAAAATCAACTAAATCAACTGGCATTTTTAAGGCTTCTTCCAAATCTGAATGCATGCGGAAAAAGAGCTTTGGAGGCAAACCTTTTACCCCCAAATCTACATCAGAATTATCATTTGCTTTTCCGGTTGCCTGTGAGCCGAAAAGATAGATTTCAGTGCAGCCTGCATTTTTGAGGATATTCGTTGCTTTTGCAAGAATCATAGCATTCATACTGATAATATAACACGATTTATGGAAATTTGATAGATTTTTTTCTTGCGTGAGGTTTCATTGATTTCTGCCGATAATCATAGTATGACTTTACACGAGCTGACAGATGAATTTCTTTTGTATCTTGGGGCGGTAAGAGGGCTTTCTGAGAATACTGTGAAGGGCTATGGTAACGACCTGGCCTTGCTTCAGGAATTTTTGACTCCGACGCTGGATGTAAAATCTATCACACGGGAAAATCTTATGCTCTGCATAGGGCGGTTGTCGGCTTCGAAAAAGTCGGCGGCTACGGTCAACCGTTTTATTGCGGCGGTTCGTACTCTTTTTGCCTATGCGAAAAAGCTTGGTTATATTGAAAAAAATCCGGCTCTGGAAATGAAGACTGTAAAGCTGCCAAAGCGCATGCCAAACTTTATGACGACCAATGAGGTGAACGAACTTTGCGCTGAGCCTGTAAAGGATGAGCTTTTGTGGGCCAGCCGCGACCATGCGCTTTTTCTCATGCTTTATTCTTCGGGCTGCCGTGCCAGCGAAATTGTGAGCCTTAAATTATCTGATTTTATGGATGGAGGCCGCTCGGCAATTGTTACGGGAAAGGGCAATAAGCAGCGTAAGGTTTATTTTGATGCTGCGGCGCGGCAGGCTCTTGCTGAATATCTTGCGGACAGGAAAAAGGTGCTGGCAGAAAATAAAGTGGAGCCGGCGCCGCGGGAATTATTTATTAATCAGAAGGGTGGAGCGCTTACGACCGGCGGCCTTCGTTATATTTTGAACCGCTATTCCGGCGTGGAAGGAACTAATCATCATATTAATCCGCACGCTTTCCGCCACACTTTTGCAACTACTATGCTGGGGAATGGGGCGGATGTAAGAATGGTTCAGGAAATGCTTGGCCACAGTTCCATTAGTACGACTCAGCGCTATACTCACATCACGACTGAAAAATTGATTGAAACTTACAATAAGGCACATCCACATTCTTAGGATATTTTAGGCGTTCCCCCAGCCGGGGCTATGCCCCGGCTGGGGTCGGCTGTTCCACACTTCGCTCACGCTCACCGTCCTCACTCAGTCGCTCGTAAACTCGCTCCTTTGTTCCGGTCGGCGCCTACGGCGGTGTTCCATAGCCTAACGCTACGGGCTCGCAGGCGGGCCTTCTTTATTTATAGAAATCTGAATATATTTTTTGAGTGTTTTTCCGTCAAAAACTTGCTTTTGAAGAGATTTGACGGAAAATCCGCCGGATATACAAAGAAAAATCACAGAATGGATCCGGCAAAAATCGCATAATCCAAGTTTTTGACGGAAATTTCGCGAAAAAAGAATCTGTTTTACACGATTAATATTATATATGAACTGCTGCGTTAGGGCATGGAGCCACCGAGCAGCCGCAGGCTGCGAAGGGCCACTGGACTGAGGAGCGAACGAAATGAGCGACGAGGGAAGAGGCTGGAGCGATAGCGGAATGGCGGAACGCCCGACCCGGCGGCGGAACGGAGTGGAGCCGGCGGGGAACGCCCGGATGATTCAAATCTTTTTTCTAACTATTTTTTATTTGCCCTTTGACGTCTAAATCATTATATTTTAACTTATGGGAAATAAAACAAAAATCAGAAGTACGACTATTCTTGCTGTCCGCAGAAACGGGCAGGTTGCTATGGCTGGTGATGGCCAGTGTACTTTGGGCGAGACTGTTTGTAAGGGAAACTCTCGCAAGGTTCGAAAAATTTATGACGGAAAGATTCTCACCGGCTTTGCGGGCTCTGTGGCAGACGCATTTACTCTGCTGGATCGCTTTGAAGCCAAGGTGAAGGAATATAACGGCGACATTATGCGCTCTGCTGTTGAGCTTGCCAAGGCCTGGCGTACGGACCGCACTCTGCAGAAGCTTGAGGCTATGCTTCTAGTTGCCGACAAAAAGCAGATTCTTTTGATTAGTGGTGATGGTAACGTTATTGAGCCTGAGCACGACGCAATTGCAATCGGTTCAGGCGGTAACTATGCTTATTCTGCGGCCCTCGCTTATCTTGATTCTTCGGATTTGAGCGCTAAGGAAATTGCGGAGCGTTCGCTCAATATTGCAGGCAGCATCTGTATTTACACAAATCAGAATTTGACTGTTGAGACTTTGGAATAATATTTCCGTCATCATGAATAATGGTTGTCATTCAGAACAATTGATGTCATCCCGAACTTGTTTCGGGATCTTCTGGTAGATGCTGAAACAAGTTCAGCATGACGGTTTTGGATGACGCTGACAGGACTTTATATGAAAACTATCGAAAACAAAACAGAACTTACACCAAAACAGATTGTAGAGAGACTGGACTCATATATCATAGGGCAGGAAAAGGCTAAGCGTGCCGTTGCAGTTGCTCTTCGTAACCGCTTCCGCCGCCTCAAATTGCCGGAAGAAATTCGCGATGAAGTTGCACCTAAAAATATTTTGATGATTGGACCAACAGGTTGCGGTAAAACAGAAATTGCCCGCCGTCTTGCAAAGCTCTGTGGCGCGCCTTTCCTCAAGGTTGAAGCTACAAAATACACCGAAGTGGGCTACGTTGGCCGCGATGTAGAAAGCATGATTCGCGACCTTATGGCAGTTGGCTACAACGACGTTAAAGCCGAGATGGAAGAGCAGCTGCGCGAGAAGTCTGTCAGCGTTGTTGAAGAAAAGCTTCTCGATCTCCTGCTTCCTGGAAGCGACAAAAAAGACGACAAGAAGGCTAAAGGCGACGGTAATGGCTCCGACGGTAAGATGGAAATCAAACCACTTGGATTTTTGTCTCAGCCTAATCCTAATGAAATTACAATTGATTTGAATAAGGTTGCCTCTGATATGCAGGAGGCTTTGAATCAGGCAAATCAGACCGCTGCAGAACAGCAGAAAGCTGATGAAGATTCTGTAGAAAAAGAGCGTGAAAATCATACACGCGAAAAGTTCCGTCAGATGCTGCGCGAGGGCAAACTGGAAGACCGCGAGGTTGAAATGGTTGTTCACCGCCCTCAGGGAATGCCAAATATGGAAATTATTGCCGGTGGCAGCATAGATGACCTTCAGAACAGCATGCAGGGAATCTTGAATATGATGAACGGCCAGGGCCGCGGTAAAAAGCGCAACATCACAGTAAAGGAAGCCCGCAAGATTCTTACCGAAGAAGTTCTGGACAATATGGTAGATCACGATAAGGTTGCCGACGAAGCCAAAAAGCGTGTAGAGCAGAGCGGAATTATCTTTATTGATGAAATTGATAAGATTGCCGTTCACGGTGAAAGCCACGGACAGGACGTAAGCCGCGAAGGAGTTCAGCGTGATATTCTTCCGATTGTCGAAGGAAGTAACGTCAATACAAAGTTTGGCGTAGTTGATACAACTCACATTCTCTTTATTGCTGCCGGAGCCTTCAGTGTTGCAGCTCCTAGCGATTTGATTCCGGAACTTCAGGGCCGCTTCCCGCTTCGTGTAGAGCTCGATTCTCTCCACAAGGAAGACTTTAAGCGCATCCTCAGCGAGCCTAAGAACAGCCTGATTATGCAGTATACTTCACTGCTTGAAACAGAAGGTGTAAAGCTTGACATCACAGAAGATGCCCTCGACCGCATGAGTGTGGTTGCAGAAGAAGTTAATGCTACTGCCGAAAATATCGGAGCCCGCCGCCTTCACACAATCATGGAAAAGGTTCTTGCCGATATCAACTTTGAAGCAGACGAACACAAGGGCGAAACAATCAAGATTGATGCTGCCTATGTAGATGAAAAACTCGAAGGCATCAGCCAGAATCAGGATTTGAGCAGATATATTTTGTAGAATGAATCGTCAAATTTGTGGCATTTTTCTTTTTCAATATAGTGGGGAGCCTAAAACTGTATTCTTTTAATTGTTTGTAAAAATAGTTTTAAGGAATCTTACAGTAATGTTTGTTGATTTTATCATAATTGAAATATAAAATTGAAGATAGTAAAAACATCTGCATGAATACAAAATAATGATTAATACAATAACAGTACTAAAGGAGTTTAGATTTGAGATTCTTTTCATATAAACTTACACATGATGACGGTTTAGCTCCTAATCCATTTTGGGAATTTCTGACACTTGCTGTTTGTAAACCTGAAATTAGAGAAAATAGAAATATCGGAGATTGGATAGCAGGTTTTTCTTCAAAAGAATTAGATTCTTCCTGTGAAATTGGAAAAGAAAAACTTATTTATTTAATGAAAGTTACTGGGAAGATTCCATTTTCAAAGTATTGGAATGACCCTAAATATGATATAAAAAAGCCAGATTTAGCTTCCTCTGATTTAAGAAAACATGTTGGGGATAATATTTATAAACCGGTTCGAATGGAATATGAGCAAGTGCCTAATGTGCGTCATTGTAGTTCAGATATGGATAAAGATTTGAAAAGTAAACAGGTGTTACTGTCTGATGAATTTTACTATTTTGGGGCTAGTGCTATCGAACTTCCAGATGATATTCGTCCAAAAATTCCATTTGGACAAAGTTCGAATGGATACGAAACAACTGATGTTCAATGTATAAATAATCTTCTGAAATATGTTTCGAATAATTATAAGACAGGAATGATAGATTACCCCACTTCATGGGGTAGGAAGACACAAATATAAATTTGTTTCGTATATAAAACTGACTTTGTGTGGTATAATACTTTCAAGGAGGATGAAAATGTTTTACCAGTATGTAGAATTAGCAGATAAAACTATTATAGCTCATTCAGAGATTAAGAATAATAATGGCAATAAATCTGTAGAAGTGCAGTTTGAACGTCCTCGGTCTGAGGGGGGCTTTTGTTCTGCGCGTTGTGAATTGCCTTCGTATAAATGGATTTTTAATGAATACTTTACAGATGATGATTTGCACTTTTTCGAGCAGTTTCTTGAACATAATGCGCATACTTTATTTAAATATGCGGAGTGCGGAGGTATAAAAATTGCCTAATATACTTCGAATAGGAAGTTATTATGTTTATTTCTGGATGAATGAAAACTCCGAACCTGTACATGTACATGTTAATGAAGGTAGTCCAGATGTGAATTCAACAAAACTGTGGCTTACAAAAGCTGGCGGTTGTATTGAGGCTAATAATAACAGTCATATTCCCAAAACAAAACTGAACAAAATAAAAGAAATCGTTTCCAATAACCATTTTTATATTTGTCAGAAATGGGTTGAAATATTCGGAAACGATTCTTTGAAGTTTTATTGTTAATTTCTATCTGAAAAGCTGCGGGAAATCTGCGGCTTTTTTTACGGCTTCTTCGAGTGGTAGTCCAGTAAATGATTGTGCACCCAGGTTGCGGCCACTCTTTTTGTCGTCAATAAAGGCTCCCACAACGATTCCTGGAATTACACTGTCCGGGTCGTTTGGAGCGTTTGGACCGCCTAAGTCTGTGCGGCACCAGCCCGGGTCTGTAAGGTTGATGCAGACATCTGTGCCATCCAACTTGCCGGCCAGGTCACTTGTTACCTTGTCCAGGGCTGCTTTACTTGCAGAGTAGCCTGCCTGCTCCGGTTCGTTACGGATTCCGCTTGTTGTGTTGATTACACGGCCCCAGCCTCGCTCTATCATTTTTGGAATAAAGTGATAGCAGAGCATCATTGGGGCAATAGTATTGATTACAAAGCTCTTTTCGTAATCTTCTGCAGGGGTTTTCCAGTAGTCGGTGCGGTAGGCAATCTGAACTGCGGCATCGTTAAAAAGAATATCTACAGGTTTTCCGTGGGCATCAATTTCTTCTATCATTTTCTGAACTTGTGAAAGGTCAGAAAGTTCTGCGGCTATATCATAAGCTTCTACGCCCATTGCTTTGACCTCTGCGAGAACGGCTGCAGTGTGTTCAAGCGAACGGCTGTGCAAAATCAAATTACAGCCCTTGCTTGCCATAAACTTTGCGATTCTGTAGCCGATTCCACGGTTTGCGCCGGTTACCAGCGCCCATTTTCCTTTTACGTCTGTCATAATTTTCTCCAAAAATAATATAAAAACAAAGATGAAAAGGATAATAAAGATAAGATTTTCCTAACTGTACAACCAGGAACTTCAAAAGTTAAATGAGTTTTAAAACTTCAGCGCTATCTTTAAAATCTTTTCATCTTTTATATCTTGTTTCTATTTCATCCTTTCAATTATCTCATCGCACCACTTGTCAAAATCCGGGTCTTCTACCTGGCATTCGGGGTGGGCGAGAACGTATTCTATTGTCTCTCTGATTCCCTGATCTGCTCGTTTCGTTGCCACAAAATCAGGAACAAGCGACTTTAATTTACTGCAGTTAAAAACAACAGAGTTTGCCTTGTCTCCGTGAACTCCGAGAGGCACGCTTCTTGCATCATAAGTGTGACTCGGGCGGATAATCGTTACAGGGAAGTTCTCTTCTCGGTAAAGCTTCATCAGATAATCTTCGCAGGCAACGTCAAAGGTCATGCCATTCAGCTTTTCAGCCGCAGCTTAGATATTGCTATGCTGATAGTGCCGGTTCCGCCTATGAATAGTGCTTTCATAAGATCTCCATAATTAATTATAAAATGCGTGAGGGATTGTAGGGGCGCGAAGCGGCCACCGCAACGAAGTGAGGAGGCTGGAGCGACAGCGGAACCCCGAAAAGCCCGACGGCAGCTGGCTGCCGTCACGCCCATTTGTTTTTACAGACTAGCCTTTCCGCCAAAGAGCAACGGTGTTATCAGCTTCTGCGGTGTTTTTTTATTTATGTGAATATTTTACCCCGTTTTTTTAAATCAAAAATAAATCATCTCTGATTAAATTGTATGAATCTATATTTTTCCTTATCTTTCAAAAAACTATACATTTTGCTATACTAAAGGAATATGAAAGACGAAATGATAGTAATCCGTGGTGCGCGTGAGCATAATTTAAAGAATATTGATGTAACTTTTCCGCGTAACAAGCTGGTTGTAATTTCTGGTTTAAGTGGCTCGGGTAAATCTTCGCTGGCTTTTGATACTCTTTTTGCAGAAGGCCAGCGCCGTTATATGGAAAGTCTTTCAAGCTATGCACGCCAGTTTCTTGGACGTATGGATAAGCCTGATGTTGATTTGATAGAAGGTTTGTCTCCTGCTATTTCTATTGAACAAAAATCTACAAATAAAAATCCGCGTTCTACTGTGGGCACAATCACTGAAATATATGATTTTTACCGGCTTCTTTATGCACGCTGCGGTCATGCCCACTGTCCAAACTGTGGCCGCGAAATCCGTGAGCAGAGTGTAGACCAGATTATTGACACCGTTATGGGTTGGGAAGACGGCACTAAAATGCAGATTCTCGCTCCTGTTATCCGTGGAAAAAAAGGTGAACACCAGAAGATTCTGGATGATGCCAAGGCTTCTGGCTTTGTTCGGGCACGAATTGACGGTGTAATGGCTGAACTTGATGAGACAAATAAACTTGATAAACAGAAAAAGCATACAATCGAAATTGTTGTAGATCGAATTGTAAAGACCGACGAGGTAAGAAGTCGTCTTGCAGATTCTATTGAAATCGCTTTGAAAAATGCTAACGGAATTGTTGTTGTTACCCGCCGCGTTGGCGATAAAGATGAGGAGGTTTTCTTCAGTCAGAAGAATGCCTGTCCGGACTGTGGAATTTCTATTCCTGATTTACAGCCTCGTCTTTTTTCTTTTAACAATCCTTTTGGTGCCTGCCCGGAATGTACAGGTCTTGGTGAAAAAATGGAATGGGACTTTAATAAGATTCTGCCAGATCGTTCTTTGAGCTTCAATGAGCGTGCTTTCCCATTCTTTAATCCTGATAGTGAATGGAATCATTCTATGTTTCAGGCTGTTGCAGATGCAGAAGGTTTTACTCTGGACACACCAATTTCCCGCTTGACTGCCAGTCAGTTTGAGTACCTTTGGAATGGAGACCCGGACCGCAAGATTCAATGGGTTTATAAAAAGCAGAACGGGGAAGGTTACAGCGAGTATAACCGTCCATGGCCCGGAGTTCTAAACGAAATGAAGCGCCGTCACGCAGAAGCATGGGGCGACAGTATGCGTGCCAACATAGAAGAAAAGTTTATGAAGGTTGGTCACTGTTCCTGCTGTAATGGTCAGCGTCTTCGTAAGGAAGCTCTTGGGGTGACTGTAGGTGGTAAGAATATCTGGGAACTCTGCTGTCTTTCTGTTTCTGACTCTATAGACTTTTTTGATAATCTTAAGCTTACTGAAAGTGAAGAGCAAATTGCAGCTCAGGTAATAAAAGAAATTCGTGCACGTCTGCGTTTTTTGCGTGATGTTGGACTTGACTATCTTACTATGGAGCGTGCTGCTGAAACTTTAAGCGGTGGCGAGGCTCAGCGAATCCGCCTTGCAACACAAATCGGATCTGCCCTCTGCGGTGTTATGTACATTCTCGATGAGCCTTCCATTGGTTTGCATCAGCGCGACAACCAGCGCCTCATAGACACACTGCTCAGCCTTCGCGACAATGGCAACACCGTAATTGTAGTAGAACACGACGAACAGACTCTGCGCACAGCAGACTACCTTATAGACATAGGTCCCGGCGCGGGCGTTAATGGCGGACGGGTAGTTGCCGCCGGCACTCCTACAGAAGTTGCAAAGGTAAAGGAAAGCCTTACCGGTCAGTACCTGGCCGGCACCCTTCGTATGGACGTTCCTAAGACTCGCCGCCCTGGCAACGGAAACTTCATCAAAGTTATCGGCGTAACCGAACACAACCTCAAAAACGTAAGCATACAGATTCCGCTTGGAACCTTTACCTGTATAACCGGCGTAAGTGGCTCAGGAAAATCAACTCTGATGAGTGACGTATTGTACCCGGCTCTCAGCAATCGAGTTATGCGCACAAACTATGATGTAGGCGAGTGCGAAGGTGTAGAAGGCGCGGAGTTTATAGATAAAGTAATCAATATAGACCAGAGCCCGATCGGCCGCACCCCACGCTCTAACCCAGCAACTTATATTGGAGTCTTCGACGCAATCCGCGACCTTTTTGCAAGCCTGCCCGAATCAAAAGCCCGCGGTTACCTTAAAGGCCGCTTCAGTTTTAATGTAAAAGGCGGTCGCTGCGAAGCCTGCCAGGGTGCAGGAGAAAACGTAATTGAAATGAACTTCCTGCCCGACGTATATGTTCAGTGCGAGGTCTGCGGCGGAAAGCGCTTCAACAAAGAAACTCTGGAAGTGACTTATAAAGGTAAATCCATCAACGACGTACTAAATATGTCCATAGACGAAGCCTGCGACTTTTTTGCAAGCATCCCTCATATTGCCCGTAAGCTGGAAACTATGAAATCAGTTGGACTTGGCTACATAGAACTTGGCCAAAATGCACTAACGCTTAGCGGTGGTGAGGCCCAGCGTGTAAAACTTGCCAACGAGCTTGCCCGCGTTTCAACAGGAAAAACTCTCTATATAATGGATGAGCCTACAACAGGTCTTCATTTTGCAGATGTTAAGCAGCTTATGAGTGTGATTCAGCGTCTTGTGGATCAGGGAAACTCTGTTGTAATGATTGAACACAATCTCGATGTAATATGCCAGGCTGATTATATAATTGATCTTGGTCCAGAAGGCGGTTTCCGCGGTGGTAACATTATTGCAACCGGTACTCCGGAAGAAGTTGCCCGCGAGCCTAAGAGCTACACCGGCCAGTTTATAAAGGGGCAGCTGGGACTATAGCTTTTTATGAATCGTCGTTTATTTTTTGCATCAATTTTTGTTTTTCTCTTAAGCCTGCCTGTTTTTTCACAGAGTGATGATGATTTAGAAGAACCAAAAGAACCGGAAATTACTGTTATTACTATAAATAATGCCCGCCAGACTTCATATAAAAAAAATGAAGACACCGGCAACGATTCAATAGTTCTCGAAGGTTCTGTATCACTTACAGTTCAAAAAGGTCAGTCAACCAACGAAATTACGGCAGACAAAATCACATACGATCGAAAAACAGAAATGCTTTATGCCGAAGGAAATGTTGAAGTTATAATGAAAAGCAGTGCTTCGGGAAAAGACAAGGCAAATGCAAATTCTCTTCTTTTGAATACATCTACACTTGAAGGTGTGTTTGATGGAGGACGTGTTATCCAGACTCAGAGCGATGCACTAAATCTTCCTTCCGGTTCAACTCTTATTGTTTTTTCTGAAGTTTTTGGAAAAGGAAATGAAAGTGTTATAACTTTTAAAAATTCAAGTCTTACATTCTGTGATGAAGATCCTCCCCACTGGCATATTGATTCAACTCGTACCTGGCTGCTTCCTGGCGGCGAGTTTGCATTCTTTAATGCTATTCTTTATGTTGGTGTAATTCCTGTAATGTATTTTCCGGCTTTCTATTATCCAAAGGATGAATTGATTTTTAATCCTGTATTTAATTATACAAGACGCGAAGGTCATTCTATTCAAACTACAACATATTTGTGGGGTAGAAAACCTCTTGAATCATCGACAACAACATCTGACAGTTCAAATGTCTCTTCCGATTCATTAAGAGGTGTTTTTAGTTTTATAAAATCAGATACATTAAAAGAGCAGGTTAGAGAAGGTCTTGTGCTTCATAATCTGGATGAAGATTATCGAGGTGACACATCTCATTATGTAAAGATTATGGCCGACTGGTATTCCAATCTTGGTTTTATGGCCGGCATTGATGGAAAACTTAATCCCTGGGAAACTTATATTTCCAGACTTGATTTTGGTTTTTATCTTGGATTAAGTAATACCTTGTTTAAGGATAGCTCAAGAGCTGTTTATCATCCATTCTCGAAATCAGGAAGAATGTATAAAGATTCCTCTTCCTTCATGGGAATTAAGCTGCCTTTCAGATACAGCACTAATTTCCAATTTGAATTATCAAAGCCTTTTAGAGTATCTCTTGCATTACCTGTTTATTCTGACCCTTATTATGCTTATGATTTTCTGAATAACAGACATGAAACAATGGACTGGATTTCCTATCTTCTTGATAATTCTCAGAATTCAACGGATGAAATTTCGATTACCGAAGTTTCTTCTTATGCATGGACTCTTAAGACATCGTATTCTCCATCTCTTCCAGAATTTTTCAGACCATATCTGACATCAGTAACAATTTCAACAGAATCAAGTGTAAATATTTCATCAAAAAATACAGAATTTACTTATCTTAAAGATGGCGTCAGAATAACAAATTATGATAAAAACGAATATGAAGAAGAATGGTTATCTTATACTCCAAACAGAAAGTTTTATTATCCTTCTCTCATAACTCCAATTTCAGCTTCAATTTCTGGAGGAGGAACTCTTTTCTCCTGGCCGCCATATAAAAGATCTTCTACAAAGAACCTTCCATATATAATTTCTATGAATAAGCCGGATGAACTTAAAACTGAAAAACAGCTGGAGACAGAAAAAAAAGCAGCAGAAGCTGAACGCAAAAAAAAGGAAGGTCTGGAAGTTGAGCCTGAAGAAGAGATAAAAGATGAAGAGGAAGAAGAAAATCCGTTTACTCTTCCTGAGCTTGAATTTGCTGTAAATAAAGAAACAGTAGATGATACAATTGCCTATAAACTTGATTACTCGCTTGGATTTAATATTCAGGATCAGATGGCTTATAACGCTGCTAATCTTCATACATCTGATGATTTTCAATGGGAAAGAGTCCGCTCAAATATGTATATTATTAAGCTCCCGGCTTCTCTTTCAAGCAGATTTAACTATGGTGGAAATTTCCTGACAGTAGAGAACAGATTTTCTTCAACACCGATATTTCAGGAGCATTCATATATATCACCTGATGCCGGATATACAGACAAAGAAATTGACAATCTGAGACTTGCAGATTATAAGGCTGAAAACAGGGATGTAATCAATTCAAATAGTGTTGTTTTGAAACCGTTTTTATTTTTTCCTGTAATTAGTGATACAAGTCTTTCATGGAATTCTTCTATTAAATTATATCGAAGAATTTTTACAGGAACAGCAAGCGAACCGAAATGGGATGATAAAGGAATGGATATTGGAGATGAGGAATGTATAACCGTCAATTCTCTTGCTGCTGATATCAGAGCAAAAGAATTTAATGATAAGGTTATTCAATCCCTAAGACTTGAAGCTATTATGCCTCCATTGCTTAAAAAGTATACGGCAACTTTAGGACTTACATTCCCTTATGTATCTGCTTCAATAAGTACTGGTTTTGAAGAAGTAAAAAGAGATGCAGTTGATGTAAATGAAAAATGGAAGAAAAGTCCTTTGAATCAGAGTCTTTCTGTATCTCTCTTTAATTCAAAACTAACTTTTTCTGAAAATTATACTTATAATCTTGAAGATAATAATCATGAAAGTCTTAAGTTTTCTGCTTCGGCATATGGAATGAATTTTTCATATACAATGGCTTATGTTCAAGGTTATGATTTTAATGATGGCTGGATAATCCGAAAAGAAAAAGAATTTCTTCCTTATTCTTTATCATTTTCTTATCAGTCACCGGATAAAACATTCTTTAAATGGTTTAACCGAATTGCTGTAACACCGGGACTTAGTACCAGTATTGTAGCTGATTTACTTAGACCAACAAACAGTTATTTTATTTTTTCTCCTTATATAAAATTCAGAGTTCATGAATTATTTGATATTACTTTTTCTGCAACAACCCGAAACTCGGTTCTTTACTGGTATTTCCATAATGAACCAGGCGATTTGTACAGTGAGTGGGGAGGATTCCCTGGTAATATCATAAAAGATTTGATTGATTCTTTCCGTTTTGATAATGAAAAATTGAGAAAAAACTCGGGATTCAAGCTTAAATCATTGAATATGACAATTTCGCATGATCTTCATGACTGGAAATTTAATATGACAATGAAAATTGAACCACGTTTAATTACCGAAAACGGCAAAAAGTACTTTGATTTTAAGCCATATATAACAATTGGAGTAATATGGAAGCCAATGGAGAGCATGAAAACCAGCATTGTTGATAATTACGGCGAATGGAAACTGGAGTAGCCTAAAGGCTCAAGCTGCGAGACTATGCGAGCAGCCTACGGTTCAAGCTGCTAGCAGCCGATAATCGAAATTATTGACAATTACTAAGTGATAATTGATAATATAATAAGAGGTATTTTTGAACGAATATACAATTGTAGTTCCAGATAACGACGTGCTTTCCTGCCTTTGTGGAACTAATGATAAAAATTTACAACTCATTGAAGAACATCTAGGGGTTCCTGTTTTTACAAAAGGAAATGAACTTTCGGTTGAAAATGCAGCTCCCGAAATCTGCCAGAAATTCCAGTTTATTGTAGATCGAATCGTAGACGAAGTTCAGTCCGGCGGAAAAAACAGCGACGACATTATACTTACCGTTCTTAATACAAAAAGAAAAATCGATGCAGACGAGATGGTAATTATGATTCCCGGTGCCCTTCGTCGTGTCTATCCGCGTACCCAGGGACAGGCTGAATATGTAAATCTGCTTCAAACCCATGATATGGTATTCTGTACAGGCTCTGCCGGAAGCGGAAAAACCTACCTTGCTGTAGCAGAAGCCCTCCGTCTCATACTCACACACAAGAAATCAAAATTAATAATAACCCGTCCTGTTGTAGAAGCAGGCGAGAGCCTCGGTTTTCTGCCGGGAGATCTCGAAGATAAAATTGACCCCTACCTGCGTCCGCTCCGAGACGCGATGGAAACAATCCTTCCGCCCGAATCTGTAAGAAGACTTTTTGAAGCAGGTATAGTAGAGGTTGCTCCTCTGGCTTATATGAGAGGACGTACACTAAATAATGCAGTTGTAATTCTGGATGAAGCTCAGAATACAACCTGCGCACAGATGAAAATGTTCCTTACCCGAATGGGTGAGAATACAAAGGTTTTTGTAACCGGCGACCCGAGCCAGATAGACCTTCCGAAAAAGCTTGAGTCCGGCTTAATGCATTCAATCAGTATATTATATAAAATAGAAGATATAGGTTTTATGGAGCTTACAGCAGAAGATGTTGTAAGAAATCCATTAGTTAAGAAAATAGTAAAGGCGTATGAAAATGAAAAGGAATAATTCCGAAAAAGAAAACAAAAAAACTGGAACTGCAGCAATCGTACTTAAAAGTGTGGGGGAATATATCAGAAAAAATTATCCCTTCCTGATTCTCTTTTTTGCAGGACTTCTTGCTGTTTCTGCTTTAAATTTTGTAAGAATCAGTACTGCTCAGACCATTGCAAATTTTTCACTGGGAGATTTTGAAATAGGACAGATTGCAGACCGTACAATTATTGCGGATAGAAGTCTTCCTCCTGATAATGTGGATCCGGTTTATGTAACAAAAGGGGAAAAAATTATAAAGAAAGGTTTCCCGATTACAGAAGAAGGTTTTTCAAAGCTTAGAAAAATGTCTGCTTCTCCTTTGTATATTGATTACCGTGCTTTTGCAAACAGCGAACTGTATCTGCTTCTGCTTTCGATAATGTGGTATCTGCTTTTTACATTTATTTCTGTAAACCGAAAACTTTTGTTTAAAGAACCGCTTTTGCAGGTGATTTTCTTTCTTGCCGTTTATGCGGTTACGGCTTTCTGTGGAAAGTTACCTTTGTTCTCAAGTCCCTACAGCATTTGTGTTGCAATCCCTTCGGCCCTGTTTATTATGATTGTTACGATTCTTTACGGAAATCTTTCTGCTCAGCTTCTTTCAATCGTAATGTCTATAGGTGTTCTCTGCGCTACAAACTGGCAGATTCCAACCTTCCTGATGACTCTCGCTTCATCTCTTACAGCTGCTGCAATTGTGCGTAAAATTGAACGAAGACTTGATCTTGTTTTTGCAGGTCTTATGATTGCGATTTTCAATATAGTTTTTGTACTGCTCTTTTCTGTAATCTTTAATGAGACTTTTGATGATATTCCAAAGCTGATGATTGGTCTTGCAATAAACGGTTTCCTTTCAGGAATCCTTACTTTGGGCTTTTTGACTCCGCTGGAAATCATTCTTAATACTGCCTCTGTTTTCCGCCTTATGGATTTAAGCGACAATAATACTCCGATTTTTAAGCAGATGCAGATTCAAACAAACGGAACCTATAATCATTCTATGATGGTTGCCCAGCTTGCAGAAGCAGGCTGCCGTGAAATTGGTGCTAATTCTCTGCTTGCAAGAGTAGGTGCTTATTATCACGATATTGGAAAAATGGATCAAAGCGAATACTTTGTAGAAAATCAGGTAAATGGAATGGAAAACAAACATAATGACCTGAACCCGACACTTTCTGCATCAGTAATCAAAAGTCATGTTCGTAAGGGAGTTGAAAAAGCCCGCCAGCTGCATCTGCCTCAGGCTGTAATTGATATTATTTCTGAACATCACGGAAACAGTATAATTACTTATTTCTATAATAGTGCAAAGGAAAAAGATCCTTCTCTTGATGAAGATGATTTCAGATACCCGGGTATTCCGCCAACAACTAAAGAATCTGCTGTTGTTATGCTTGCAGATACTGTTGAGGCAGCCTGCCATACACTTGAAAATCCAACTTCTCAGCGCCTGGACAAGTTTATCACAATGCTTATTACTCAGAAGGTAGAAAATAAACAGCTTGATAATTGTGATCTTACATTCCGTGATATTTCAAAAATAAAGACTGCTTTTGTAAACCTTCTCACAGGTTATTATCATAACCGAATTAAATATCAGAATCAGCAGGATCCGGATGAGGCTCCTGCAAAAACAGAAGAGGCTTCTCCTGATGCTGCAAAAGAAGTAAAAGAAGAAAAAGTAGTAAAAGAAGTAAAAACTGTAAAGGAGCAGAAAGAGAACTCTGAATCGGTAAAAACTACAAAGACTTCTGCAGGCAGAGCTGCTTCTTCAAAAACTTCAAAGGAAAAGAAATGAACCGGGTATATGTAGCAATGCAGGAGGGCATAGATGAGCCTGACTGGTTTGAAAGTGTAGAGCCCTTTGTTAATAAGGTAATGGGTGAACTCAAATTTGATGGGGAAGAAATTTCCATGCTTTTGTGTAATGACACATATATGCAGGAGCTTAATAAAACATACCGCAACATCGACAGCACAACAGATGTTCTTTCTTTTGAAAATGATGAAGAATATGAGGACGAAGAGGGGAAATGGAAATGTGCAGGCGATATTGTAATAAGCCTTGATACCCTTCCTGTTAATGCCGAATATTTTAATGAGAGCAGAAATGACGAGTTCAAGCGTTTAATAGTACATGGACTTTTACATCTTAATGGAATGGACCATGGCGAAGAGCATATTGAAAAAGACGTACAGCCTGTTTGTGAAATGCTTGTACTTCAGGAAAAAGTTTTAGAAAAATTAAAGGATGAAAAAATAATAAAATGAGTATTTTTAAGAAAAAGAAAACAGCTGCAGAAGAAGCAGAAATAATTCAACAGGAAATCTTAAATGAAGAAAAAAAAGACATGATTCAGGGAGTAGAGGATTTGTCTAAAACTTCTGTTAAGGAAGTTATGATTCCCCGAATTGATGTTGATTTTATTTCAAGCGACACACCACAAGATGAACTTTTTAATAAAATTGTAGCCAGCGGTCATTCTCGTTTTCCGCTTTATACAGACTCAATTGATAATGTAATCGGTGTTCTTTATGTAAAAGATATTATCAAATGTCTTGCTGAAAAAAAAGAAATCAATCTTACTCAGATTGCACGTAAAGCATATTTTGTTCCAGAAAGTAAACGTATAGACTCTCTGCTTCGTGAATTTCGCCGCCATCACCTTCATATTGCAATTGCAATCGATGAGTATGGTGGAGTTTCAGGAATTGTAACTATGGAAGATATTATCGAAGAGATTGTCGGTGATATTCAGGATGAGTTTGACAAGGAGCAGGAAGATATTCTTAAGGTCAGCGACAATGTATGGCTTTGTGATGCCCGTGTTGACCTTGACGATTTGAATGAGAGTCTTGAAGCTCAGTTCCCTAACGAAGATTTTGATTCTCTTGGTGGTTTTGTATTTGATTTATTTGGTAAAGTTCCTGTAAAATATGAAAAGGTGAGCTGGAATGATTATGATTTTATTGTACAGGATATGGAAGGCCACCGAATCAATATGGTAAAAATTATTAAAAATACTGATGATGGAAAGGATGATGAGTAAAAAAATTAGCCGGGTTATATTTGCAATGATTTTTGCTGCAGCAGTTGGAAGTACCGCCAGGCCTCTTTTTGCTGCCGAATCAAAAAATGTCCTCAAGCTTTATAACGAAGCGGTTGAACTCCAGAATGATGAAAACTGGTATACTGCTTCTCAGTATTTTATTGAGGTTGTAAATTCAAATCCGGCTTTTAGTGATGCATGGTTCCGCCTTGCAGACTGTTCTTATCATCTTGGTGAATATGATCTTGCTTTTCAGTATCTGGAAAGTGCAGAAAAATATGAAAAAGATCGCAGCGAAATAAAAAATCTTAAGGGAATGATTCTGCTGGCACTTGGCCGCACCGAAGATGCCCGCCAGATTTTTAATGAAGTTCTTAAAAAATATCCGAATGACATTGATGCCCATTTTGGTCTTGCAGAAATTGAATTATATGACGGAAAATTTTCAGGGGCAGAAAATCAGTATGCAGAAGCTTTAAAAAGACAGAACTCAAACAGAAAGGCTCTGCTTTCTCTGGCTCTGGTTTGTGCTGAAACAAAACGCTATGCCCAGTCAGAAAAATATCTGCGACAGGCAATGCAGTATTATTCAGGCGAACCTGAAGTTCATTATCTTGCTGCAATTATCTATACAATGAAGGGTGATTACAAGGATGCAGAAAAGCATGCCCGTATTGCCGTAGAAATCCGCGGTGGCTACGAACAGGCTTATGAGCTTCTGGCCCAGATTGTTTACCTTCAGCACCGTTACAGTGAAGTTATCAATCTTTGTGATTTTATTATAGGACGCAACAGAAACAGCAGTGCTGCCTGGTATTTAAAAGGAGTGGCACAGTCTAAGCTTGGAAATAATGATGATGCAATTGCAACCTGGGATACCGGTCTTTCGGTAAATCCTCAGGATGAGCTTATGCGGATGATGCTTGAACTGGTTGCAAAGAATGAACTCGAACTTGATGATAAAAGACGTGCTGTATGGGCCGATTATCATTTGAATAATGCCCGCCAGTATGACAGCCGTTACGATAAAGCTGGCTCTACTTATGAATATCAGAGGGCTCTTATGCTGGATCCTTCAAATGCACAGGCCCGCCTTGCTTACGCAGATATTCTTGAACTGAATGGTATGCATGAGCTTTATCTCAGTCAGTTAAAATTTGTGAATGAAAATTCAGAAGCTAAGATTTCAACTGGTTTAAAAGATACTATTGAAGCCTATGACTCGCTTCTTAATAATACACTTGCAAAAAGATGGAATGTAGATGCTTTCTATCTGGATAAGATTCGTTGGAATATTGCTGTTTTCTATACTGAAAATACATCTACCTTTAATCATGCAGACAGCGATCGTCTCACAGCCCTTGCCTGCGGCGATGTTTTTGCAGGTGTAGCCATTACTTCAGTAAAAACTCAGGTTACTCCTGTTTCAGGCTACGGCGAGGCTTTTAAGAATGCAAGGGCAAATAACTTTGATTATTTTATATTAGTTTCGCTTAGTGAAGGAGAGGATGATCTTTCTCTGAGTGCAACAATGTATTCAGGCAGAACCGGTACCGAAACTTTCAATGAAAAATACTACGCAACCGGAAATAACCGTTTTTCTACGGTACTGCGTCGTTTCCGCAATTCGGTTCTGGAAAAGCTTACTGTGCGCGGGAAAATTTTGCAGCGCAATGGAAAGACCGTTTTGATAGATCTCGGACGTTCTGAAAACATCATTAAAGATGCAGAGTTTAAGATTGTAAAAAAAGGTGCCGTCAAAACAGCTGATGCCGGAGCCGGACTTTTCTTCCGTGATGACGATGTTGTTGGAATGCTTGTCGTTACCGAAGCTGGTGAAGAGGTTTCCGAAGCTTCAATTACAAGTCATGGTTTTTATGACAGAATTAATGAAGGTGATGAACTGGTACTTGTAAATATGCCTTCTTTGAATTCTGAAGCAGGAATGGATACTGTTCCGAATGCAGATGAAGAGGGAAATTCTCTCGTTAATAACAGTGTAAAGGGCGATGAACTTGTGGCAGAAATTAAGAAAGCTGTAGAGCGCCCTGCAATCATTGAGCTTTTAAGAAAGATAAGATAAAAGAATTGCCCTTTTAAGGCGGCAATTGAAATTATAATCTGTCAAGAGAAGCTTCAAGCCACTTTGAGGCGAGAGTCGGATAAACAGACTGAATTCTTACAAAACTTCGAACTGCATCTTCATAATTTTTATTAAAATACTGTGATTCTCCAAGATAAAAACTTGCCCGGTTTCTTGTTTCTTCACTGATATTTGTTCCAATCAGCTGATTAAGCTTATCAATTGCTTCTTTATAGTTTCTTGTTACAAATGAAGTTTTCAAGATTTCGAAAAGAAGATAAGCATCACCACTTTCTGGAGAAACAAGATCTTCTTCAAAAATGTATGGCGTCAAAGGTGAAGAAATCGAAGCTTTTTTATTTCCACCTGTAAGCTTTGTAACATTTGAAGCAGTTTTATCTGAAATCAGTGGTTCTGCACCAGCTCCTTCAATAATATCAAGATAAGGAAGTGGAGTTTTTCGCAAGGTTCCATCAGGATAAACTGTCTCATAATCCGTTTTTTCTGCCGGCACATCACTCTGCTTTTTTGCGGTAAGGTGTACTCCAGTTATTGTGGAATTGAATGAAAGCAGTACAACATCATAAGGGCCTGCCGTAGTCTCCGAAATTATGGTGTAATAATAATCTCTGAGATCTCCAAGAGTATCTGTGTATGAGCTGCTATCCGGTGCAATTGCAGCAATCGGTTCGAGACCTTCAAGCTGGTTGTAAGAAGTAATCTGCTCTGTAGTTCTGTAAATTAAAAGATTATATAATGCCGGTTCCGGTTTTTTAGGAAGCTGCCAGGTAATTTTTACTTTTGTTCCGCTGCCAGCCCGTGCCTGAATATCACGAATAAGAGGCCGGTCTGCAAATAAGAAAGTGGCTGCGGTAATCAAAATAAGCGAGCAAAATAATTTCTTCATAGTTACAATAATATCATGGAAATATGTTTTTGTCATAAATATGTGACATTGTTCAAAAGTCATTTTTCGTGTATTCTATAAACTATGTTAGAAGAAATAAAATTACCTGTTGAACAGTTGAGAGAAGAAATCATGAATGTTTGGGGGCGTCTTTGACTCTGCCGCAATTGAAAAAGCTATAGCAGAAAAAGAAAAGCTTACAGAAGCCCCTGGTTTCTGGGATGACCACGAAGCCGCAGAAAAGGTAATGAGCCAGATTAGAAAGCTCAAAAACCGCATAGAACCCTGGAAAAAAATCATTGCAGATATGGATGACCTCGAAGCCATGTACGAGCTGGCCGCAGAATCAGGCGAGCAAAGTGACGAAGATGAAGTTCGTACAATGTATGAGGCTGCAAAAGCACAGTTTGATAAGCTGAATATCTTAAACCTGCTTTCAGGTGAAGTTGATCAGAATGATGCCTTCCTTACTGTACATGCGGGAGCCGGCGGAACAGAAGCCTGTGACTGGGCCTTTATGCTCAGCCGTATGTACCTGCGCTGGGCAGAACGTCACGGTTATAAAACAGAAGTTGTAGATGAACTTGAAGCAGAAGGCGGAATCAAATCTATCACAATTCAGATAAGTGGTGACTTTGTTTACGGTTATTTGAAAGGAGAGGGTGGTATTCACCGTCTGGTACGTATTTCACCTTTTGATGCAAATGCCCGCCGCCACACCAGCTTTGCTTCAGTTTATGTTTATCCTGTTCTTGATGATACTATTGAAGTTGATATTAAGCCGGAAGACCTTCGTGTAGATACCTACCGTGCAGGTGGAAAGGGTGGACAGCATGTAAATAAAACTGACTCAGCTGTTCGCTTTACTCATATACCAACGGGAATTGTAGTGGCCTGCCAGACAGAACGCAGTCAGCTTATGAACCGCCAGACTTGTATGAACATGCTCAAGGCTCGTCTTTATGAATATTACCGGGAGCAGAAAGAAAAAGAAAACTCAAAGTTTATGGCAGAAAAGAAAGATATCTCTTTTGGAAGCCAGATTCGCTCTTATGTTTTCTGCCCTTATACAATGGTAAAGGATCATCGTACACGCTACTCTGTAGGAAATATTCAGGCAGTTATGGACGGCGATCTTGATGATTTTATGAACGCATACCTTGTTGCAAAATGGAAAGGTCTTCCAATGGATGGCTCGGGAGATGATGACGAAGAAGTATAAAAAACTGCGGGCAGTTGTCTTAGTGTTTACTTTTCTCTGGGCTTCTTTTTCACCTCTTTTTGGTGAAGATGGAAAATGGGTTATTGCAGCTCAGAAATTTATTTATGCACGCGGGCAGACAAAAAATGCCGTTACTTCAAATATTGAGGAAACTATTCCAATCAATATCCTCGAAAAAATCAGCAGATCGCTGGAACGTAACATTATGCCAAATGAACGTTTTGAGCGTGAAAATTATAAATTACGTACAGAAAGACAGTCTCTTTATCTTCAGCTTTCAAGTGAATATAAAAAACGAGATTCACTGGTTTTAAATAATTATTCTGATATGCGTATGAAATCAGAATTAAAAGCTGAAGAAAAAAAAATAAAGCAGATTCAGGAAAAACTTGAAAAGAATATTGCAGAGCAGAAAGAAAAATATGAAAAAGCAGAAGTCCAGATGCATCTGGCTGCAGGTGAAGTTGATGATGATGACAACGTTGAGCTTAATGAAGCAGAGCTTGTAAAAAATCTCATAAAGAACATTTTTGAACAGAGTGAAGATTTAATTACAGAAGAAAATATTGCACTCTACAAAGATAGCGTAGAAAGTCTTTTTAAAACTACAGTAAAAGTAAAAGAAACAGATTATACAGAACCTCTTTTTGAAAAAGAAGTTGTTTCGTCTGGAATAAATGGTTTAATTACAGGGCAAATTACTTCTTATGGTGATTTTATTTCTGTAGCTGTAGATTTGTATAATTATCCTGGAGCTAAAAAAATTGGTTCTGTAATGGAAGTTGGTGAGATTAAGGAACTTGATTTGATTACTTCAGAAATCTCCCGGCAGATACTTCCAATGATAGTAAATACATTACCAGTGAAATTTGTTTTTTCTATAGAGCCGGAAGAGGCAAAAGAAAAACTTTCAATATATGTAGATGATGTTCTTCAAAAAATGGAAAACGATACCGTTTCTCTGGATTCTGGAAGTCATAGAATTCAGTTTGTTTCTGAAGGTTATAAATCAGCTGGAGTAACTTATTTTTTTGAAGGAAATAAAAAATACAATATTGAAGTAAAATTCGAAAGACCGGTAATAGGCCATATACAGTTACAGTTAAAAAATGAACTGCCTGGAAATATTTATGCAAATGCTGAACCTGCTTTAAAATTTGATGACAGAAATTCTCAAATTTCTATTAATGGAAATACTATTCTTGGTGAGTTTATTACAGAAGATAATGAAACTGCTTTCTTTTATATTCCAAAAAAACAGACATTTGATGGAAGTGCCGTAACTTTGAATCCAAAGCCGAGAGACAGAACGGAATATGTTAATACAAGGCGAAAATGGATGTACGGTGCATATACGGTGTTTATGATATCTTTAATTCCAACATTTTATACTTTTGGAAACTTTCAGATTAATAAAGATTTGTATTCAAAACAACAGATTGATTTTGAAACTGCAAAACGATGGCAGACAGCATCTAATATATCTTCAACAATCAGTATCTGTTGTGGAGTTTTCTGGGGAATTGAACTGATCAGATATCTTGTAGCTGCAAATTCTGTTTTGCCACAGAATGTAAAGCCTGGTATTGTGTCTGAGCAGGTTCCGGTGGGGATTCCTCCGGTTGAAACACAGCAGGAAGAAGCTGTGGAAATTGAAAATGAAAATCAGCAATAAAAAGAATTTAAAATAAGGAGATTATAAATATGAAAAAATCCTTTGGTGAAAAATTAAAATCCTTGTTTTCAAAAGGAAGTTCAATAAATGAAGATTTTTTTGATGAGCTTACAGATATGCTTGTTGAAGGAGATATTGGAGCTAAAACTGCTTTTGAAGTGGTTGATGAACTTGAATCAATTTGTAATAAAGAAAAAATCCGTGAACAGAATGAAATTGTTGAGAAATTAAAGGAACTGCTTTTACAGGATGTGCGTTCAGTTTCTCTTGTACCGGAAGCTGGTAAACAGAATGTATGGATGATGCTTGGAGTAAATGGAGTTGGTAAAACAACTTCTGCTGCCAAGCTTGCAGATTATTTTAAGAATAATGGTGTAGAAAATATTGTTCTTGCAAGTGCAGATACTTTCCGCGCTGCTGCTATTGAACAACTTGCTCTGCATGGACAAAAGCTTGGGGTTCGTGTTGTAAGCCATCAGCATGGTTCAGATCCTTCTGCTGTTGTTTTTGACGCTGCGGATGCTCTTCGTGCGGCAGGCCCTGGACTTGTAATTGCAGATACAGCAGGTCGTCTTCATAATAAAGAAAACCTTGTGCGTGAGCTTCAGAAAATAGATCGTACCTGTTCTTTAAAAGCCGATGAAGGTTGTTATAAAAAGATTCTTGTAATTGATGCAACTACCGGACAGAATGCACTTCGACAGGCAGAGGTTTTTAATGAGGCTGTAAAAATCGATGCAATTATTATGACAAAATATGATTCTACTGCAAAAGGTGGAGTCGCAGTTTCAATTGGCCGTGAACTTAGTCTGCCAGTTGCTTATGTGTGTACAGGTGAAGGTTATAAAGATATCGGTCCTTTTGATGCTGCCTCATATATAAATGATTTTCTTGGATTGTAAATTGTGAAAATAAATCTGAAGTTTCTGCTGGATTCTTTTACCAGATTTGGAAAGAAAAAGATTCTCATTATTTCAATAGTACTTGTTGCTTTAATAAGTATCTTGTTGTCATCAGCAATTTTTTTGTCTAAAAAATCGAAAAGAGGAGAAGCTGAAGAGTCGAAAAATCACAATGAAGAATTATCTTTTGATATAGATTTATATAATCCTGCTTTAGATGATGCAACGTGGGTTGAATCAGTTTTTGCAAGAATTGAAGAAGAAAGAATTGCAGAAGAACTTCGAATAATGGAAGAAAGTCTTGAAGAATATCAGATAGATGATGCGAGTGAACTTATAAAGGACGATGAGGAAGAATCTACAATGAATTCAGAATCAGAATCATCAGAAGTGTCAGAAATGTCTGATGAAACAAATGATTCACAGGCAGAAGAAACTCTGTCTGAAATAGAAAATTTTTTTAGTGAAGAAAAAGAAGAAGTTACAAAAACTGGAAAAAATGATTTGCTGAGTTTTTATGAATTTGACAATGAAATCTTTACATCACAGGATTCAGAAGGTAATCATATTTTAGTTCATTCCATGAAAGAAAAAGTAAATAGATTTTTTTATGACGATGAATACAAACTTATAAAAAAAGAAGTATGGAATATACCTTCAGCATCTAAGGCAGCTTTAGAAAAAACGGAAACTTATAAATATTTTGAAAATTCAAAAGTTGTTTCTGAAAAGGAAATTACAGGGCCATATACGGTAGAAAATGTAAAATATAATAATGATGGAAAAACACTTTCTGCTGAAAAATATGCAGTGTTTGAAGAAAAAGAACATATAACAGAAAAAAGACATTTTTCATATGATGATGATGGAAATCTTTTATCTGATGAATTAAAAGAATACTTTTATAAAGCAGATGATTATAAAGATCTGGATTATTCTTTTACAAAAAAATATCTGTATTCATATAACGATGAAGGAATTCCGCCTGATTTTAAATATTTTGAAAACGGTATTTTAAAAATGCATAATAAGTATTCAACAGAAAAAGGAAACTTTACAAGCCGAATATTTTTTGACGAAGGGCTTTCTGTAAAATCATATTATGAAAACAATATTCGTGTTCGCGATGTTTATTACAGAAACAACAGTATTATAAGGGAGAAGGTTTATGAAGAACCTGAAAAATCAGAAGAATAATTTTTTTAATAGTCTCCGCTGGATTTCTGTTGTTTCCAGACGTTTTGCGCGAGTTGACCGAAAGGGGCGCTCTTCTGTCACTTCTGTGCTTGCAACTCTTGGAATTTGTTTTGGTGTTATGACGCTTACTGTTGTTATGAGTGTTATGAACGGTTTTCAGATGAGTTTTATTGATTCGATTCTCGAAGTTTCATCTTATCATCTGAGGGTGATAAATGTGGCACCGGAGCAGGAGAATGCTCTGAAAGCGGCTTGTGAGACGGAAAAAAGGATCAGGGCCTGTGTGCCATTTTATGAGGCGCAGGCTCTTATGACCGGAGAAAAAGGCGGAGCTGTAGCTGTAAATGTTCGTGCTGCTGATGAATCAATTTATTATAAAGATGAAGGTTTTAAAAAAGAATTAAGAATGATTTCTGGTAGTTTTGATTTTTCAGAAACTGATTCAATCATACTTGGAAGTACACTTGCAAGAAATCTTGGAGTCCGCACCGGAGACACCGTAAACCTTCTGGTCATGAGTGGCGGAAGCGACGTAGACCTCTTTTCATCCGACCGTCTTTTTACAGTGCGCGGAATTTTTACAACCGGCTATGCAGAGATAAACAGTGCCTGCGCATTTACAGGAACTGCTGCTGCAGAAAAATATTTTGGGGCTTCGGCAAAAAAAATCTGGGGAATCAAAATCAGAAATTATGATAAAGAGTTGGGTGTTGTCGCAAGCCTTAAAAAACAACTGGGCTTGTCAGATTCATCAAAAACTCAAATACAGTCATGGCGAAGCTTTAACAAAACCTTTTTTGGTGCCCTGCGAATCGAAAAAAACATGCTGCTGCTGCTTGTCGCTTTAATTTTCGTTGTTGTTGCAATAAATATTTATAACGGTATGAGACGACTTGTATTTGAAAGGCGTACAGAAATAGCTGTGCTTTCAGCTCTTGGGGCTCGTAAAGGCGGAATAAAATCAATTTTTATTATGCGGGGGGTTATTATGGGAACAGTGGGGGCTCTCACAGGTGTTGTTCTTGGCATAATAATCAGTTTGAATACAGATGTTGTTTTTACTCTTGCAGCAAAGTTAATGTATGGAATTCAATATCTTATAACAGCTCTTACAGATCGTCAGAATCTGCAGTATGTTCAAATTAATTCTTCCTATAATCTTTATGCAAGCATTCCTGCCCGATTGTTTCCGGGAGAAGTAACTGCAATAACTTTGTTCGGAGTTTTTTCTCCTTTAATTGCTTCCTGGGCAGCAAGCAGAAATGTTTTAAAATTGACAGTTTCGGAGGTACTCCACAATGAGTAAAAATATCCTGACTATAAAAAATCTTGAAAAAGTTTACGTTACAGACAGCGAAAAACTTACCGTTCTCAAGGGATTGAATCTTAGTGTTGATGAAGGTTCTAAAATTGCTATTGTCGGTGAAAGTGGCAGCGGCAAGAGTACCCTTCTGAATATTATTGGTGGAATTGATAATGCTACAAGTGGAAGTGTTCAGGCCGGTGAGTGGGAAGTTACAAAACTAAACGAGGTAAAAATGTCTGAATACCGCTCGCACTTTCTGGGTTTGATTTTTCAGTTTCATTATCTTCTTAAAGATTTTACTGCCCTTGAAAACGTTTATATGCCGGCTTTGATAGCAGGCCTTTCAAAAAAAGAAGCAATTGAAAGAGCCGAAGCTCTCCTATGTGATGTTGGTGTTTCGGAACGTATGAATCATTTGCCGTCTCAACTTTCTGGTGGTGAACGCCAGCGGGTTGCAGTAGCCCGTGCTTTAATTAATGATCCAAATCTTATTCTTGCAGATGAACCTACTGGAAACCTTGACCCTGCAAACGCTCAGAAAATAGGTGAACTTCTTTTTTCTATGGCAGATAAATATAAAAAAACGCTTATTCTTGTAACTCATGATATGAAGCTTGCAGCTAATGGAGACAGTCAGTTCCGTATTGTGGAGGGCCACCTTAAATGAGACTTTCATATTCCTTAAAATTTGCAAAGAGTCTCATTTTTCCAAAGTCCGAAAAAAAGTCTATTGCCCGTAAAAGTCTTTTTGGGGCGGTGCTTTGTATAGGGCTTAGTATTGTTCCTCTTGTTGTTGTTACCTCAGTTACTAATGGTATGATAGACGGAATGACAGAGCGCATTATAGGACTTTCTTCGTCTCACATTCAGGCCTTCGTAGCTCCAAATATTTCAAAGGTTGGCACTGCAGAAAGCTTTATGGATTATGCAAAAAATCTGTTTTCCTGCAGGGGGGTGCTTGCTGCTTATCCCGAAGTAGAGATTTCGGCAATTGCAGTCGGAAAAAACGGAAGAAGTGGCGCTGAAATACGTGCCCTTGAAAAAGATATCTTTGTGCGAAATAAATCATTCGAAAAACTTTTTGAAGTTTGTGAAGGAAATATTTCTGATTTTGTAAAGCCTGATGAAAAGGAAAAACGCTCTCCGGTAGTTATTGGAAAGAAAATGGCAGAAGAGCTCGAACTTCACAGCGGAGATCTTCTTAGAATAGTTACAACAAGGACTGTTGGAGAAAAAATAATTCCAAAGCTTACTTCTTTTAAAATTTCTGCAATAGTTTCTTCTGGTTATCAGGAGCTGGATCAGTTCTGGGTATTTATTCCAATCGAAGCTGCCTATTCAAATCTTTCAATGGAAAGTGCTGAATTCAATGTTATGATAGAAACAGCAGATGCCTTTTCTCCTGAACTTGTCGCAATTCAAAAAAGGGTGAGTGAATATTTTGGACGATATGCAAATGTTTATCGCTGGGACCAGATTCACACTGCAGAATTCGAAAATTTTTCATCTACAAAGGTAATGCTTGTTTTTGTAATGATGCTGATTGTTCTTGTTGCTACGGTAAATATTTCTTCTGCAATCGTAATGCTTGTAATGGAGCGTCAGAAGGAAATTGCAATATTAAAGAGTATTGGTGCAAAACCTCAGGGAATCACTTTTGCCTTTTTACTGGCGGCTCTTTCTTGTGGAGGCTTTGGACTTTTAATCGGGCTTCCTGTGGGAATCCTTTTGACTCTTTTTTCAAATCAGATTGTTCATGGACTTGAGAGTCTTGTAAACTTTTTTGCAGTAATGGGTGAGGGCAGTCAGGTTCACCTTATGGATCCGGCTTATTATTTGAGTGAAATTCCTGTTGAAATTCCTGTAAAACAGATTATCCTTATAATTATAGCAGTTTTATTGCTTTCGGTACTGGTTTCATATCTGCCTTCCCGAAAGGCTGGCCGTGAAAAACCTCTTGATATTTTGAGGAAGAATTAGGATAATCAGTGAACTTGTAATAAAGATGCTGAAACATAGGGAGCGCCCCTGCTATGCAGGGGAAAAATAGTCCAGTGGACAATTTTTAGCGAGTCTCCGAGTAGCTGTGCTGCGAAGGTTCAGCAGGACATGTCACCCTGAACTTGTTTCAGGGTCTCAACGTGGGTTGTCGATGAAGTGTTGTTCAGTGTGCGGATGCACCTTTGACCAGATAGCAAAGTCTCAGAAAATCGGTTGTGCAGAGTGTTATTACACCTTTGCCGAGGAATTCCGTGCAACTCTTGAAGGTTATGGAATTACCGGCTCATACAAAGGTTCCCTTCCAAAGCGCCTTAAAGGTTACCGTTCAACTCTTGTAGACCGGATGACCATGCAGATAAAACTGGAAGAAGCGGTTGCAGCAGAGGATTACGAAAAAGCAGCACTTTATAGGGACTATCTTAAGGTTTTGAATCATGGCACGGAAACAAAAGACGGAGAGCAATAGCACAAGTGGTGGAATCAGCGCGTGGTTTGCAGAACGTGGAAATAATGATGATGTAGTCATTTCAACCCGAGCCAGACTAGTGCGGAATCTCGCAGATTTTCCTTTTTCCTCAAAAATGACTGCTGACGACAGGGAGCGCGTTCAGGCCCTCGCTTATGATGCCTTTTCCGGCGAGGAGGGATGGCATTTTATTGATATGAGCCAGGTTTCTCTTCCAGGAAAGCAGATTCTGATAGACAAAAACATCATAAATGATGATTGTACGGCTGTTGTAATCAATTATGGTGATGAAAGCACATCCTGCCTTGTTAATGAAAACGACCATATTAAGATTGCAGCCTTTATTTCTGGGCTGGATTGCGAAAAAGTGATGGAAAAAGTCTATAAAGTAGACGAATTCCTTCAAAAAAAACTGCAGTTTGCGGCAAATATTGATTTCGGGTACCTTACTTCCTATATAAAAGACTGTGGAACCGGCTTAAAGTTCTCAGCTCGTCTTTTTATTCCTTCAATTGTACTTTCCGGCCAGTTTGATTCGGTTGTTTCTATGGTTCGCGAAAAGAAACTTTCCATTAAACCTGTATTTAAAAGCGGGCAGATTGCTGATTTTTCGAATTGTTTATTTGATATCACTACTACAAGCTCTGCAGAAGGCACGGAACTGGACCAGATGGCTGTAATTCATTCAGTTGTAAGCGTAATTTTAAAAACAGAACGCAAGATTCGCTCGAATTTTGCCGATAATAATCCTACAGTAGTCTTGAATTTTTTCAAACAGAGTTATGCGCGGGCTATGTACTCGCTGCTGCTTTCTTATGAGGAGGCTGTAAGCATAATCTCTGCGGTAAAATGGGGACTTCAGCTGGGGCTCATTAAAGGTATTTCAGAAAACGAACTGAACGGGCTTTATTACCGCGTAAAGGACGGGCATCTTAAATATCTTTGTGACAATTTTGCCTTTACTTTTGAAAAAGACGTAAAAGCCAGCGAAAATCTTCAGATAAAAAGACTCAGAACTATTGTAATACAACAGGCCTTTGAGGGAATTGTTAATGAGAAACCTGTCTCCTAGAGCAAAAAAAATCTTGATGGTATTGGCACAGGATGAAGCCAGAAAAATCGGAAGTACCCAGCTTTTACCAGAGCATGTGCTTCTTGCAATATTAAAATCAAAGGATGGACTTGGATATTCTGCAATCTCAGAACTTGGACTTGATGCAGATAAGCTTTTACAGGCGGTAGAAACTTATTTCCGCGATGACATAAGTTCTCCGACACTCGACTCAATTCCAAAGAGCCGTCGTTATCAGTTTATGATTGATATTGCTGATATTGAATCTTCAGCTTTACATAATAATTATATTGGAACAGAGCATCTGCTTCTGGCTGCTGTACGCGATGAGGGAAGTGTAGCTGCAAAGTTTTTTACTGGTGAAGGTTACACAATAAATGATCTTCGTTTTACAGTTATGGAGCTTCAGTCAGATGTTGGTTCTTCTATCCGTCAGCAGAATGCCGAAAGTATTGTTGACTCTGTATTCCGAAGCCTTTTAAATGATGATGCAGGCGGCGGACTCTTTGGTGTTTTCGAAGAGAAAAAAGAAAAAAAACAGCCGGCTGATAAATCTACCAGCGGACAAAAGCAGTCTTTCCTTTCAGAATACAGCCGCGATCTTACAAAGCTGGCCCGCGAAAATAAAGATGACCCTGTAGTTGGCCGCGATAAAGAGATTCACCGCGTAATTCAGATTCTTTCCCGACGCACAAAAAATAACCCTGTTCTCACTGGTGAGCCTGGCGTTGGAAAAACTGCCATTGTAGAAGGCCTTGCCCAGCACATTGCCGCCGGTAAAGTTCCTGAAGGCCTTTTGAACAAACGCATTTTGTCTCTCGATCTTGCAGCCATTGTTGCAGGTACAAAATATCGCGGTGAGTTCGAAGAGCGCATGAAAAAAATGATGAAGGAGCTTCAGGAAAATAAAGACATCATTCTCTTTATTGATGAGCTTCATACAATTATTGGTGCTGGTGGTCCGGAAGGAACAATGGACGCTTCTAACATCATGAAGCCGGCTCTTTCCCGTGGAGAAATCCAGATTATTGGTGCAACTACTACAAAAGAATATACCCGTCACATAGAAAAGGATCTGGCTCTTGAACGCCGCTTTCAGGTGGTTAAGGTTGAAGAGCCTGGCGACCAGGAAACAGAAGAGATTCTTAACGGAATAAAAACTAAATACGAAAACTATCACAAAGTTATTTATGATGATGCTGTAATTCCAGCAATTGTAAAACTCAGCCGCCGCTATATTCCGGAAAAAGTTTTGCCGGATAAGGCAATTGATATTCTTGATGAAGCTGGAGCTGCAAAAAAGATTCAGGAAGAAGCTCGCCCAACCGAGCTTGCAGAGCTTGAGCAGAATATCAGCCAGCTGATAGAAGAAAAAACTGCCCTGGTAAAAAATCAGGATTATGAAAGTGCAGCTTTAGTACGCGACAAGGTAATTGATCTTAAGCGCCGTCTTAACGTTTACAGCGACCTTTGGAAAAAAAGCGGAGCCAGTGGCACAAAGCGTGTAAGTGTTTCTGATATTGAACACATAATTTCTGAAATGACAGGAGTTCCTGTAGAGCGCCTTTCTTCTTCGGAAGCAGAAAGAATCGTTCATATGGAAGATGAGCTTCATAATACTGTAATCGGACAGAACTCCGCCGTAAGCGTAATAAGCGGCGCAATCCGTCGTGCACGGGCTGGTATTTCATCTCCAAAGCATCCTGTTGGAAGCTTCATTTTCTTAGGTCCTACAGGAGTTGGAAAAACTCAGCTTGCAAAGGCTCTCGCAAAATATCTTTTTGGAAGCGAAGAATCCTTGATTCGAATTGATATGTCTGACTTTATGGAAAAGCATACTGCCAGCCGCTTAGTTGGAGCACCTCCAGGATACGTTGGTTACGAAGAGGGTGGAGTGCTTACAGAAAAAGTTCGCCGCCATCCTTACTCAGTTGTTCTGCTGGATGAAATAGAAAAGGCCCATCCTGATATTTTCAACCTCCTTTTGCAGCTGCTTGAAGAAGGTGAACTTTCTGATAACCTTGGCCACACTGTAAACTTCCGCAACACTGTCATCATTATGACAAGTAATGCCGGAGCTCGCCAGATTACAAATGAAGGTCGTGTTGGTTTTGGTACTCTCGATGGTGTTATGCCATACGAAGAAATTAAAGCCGGTGCAATGAATGAGCTTAAAAAGCTTCTCAGCCCTGAGCTTATAAATCGAATCGACGATGTAATTGTTTTCGATGCGCTTTCTAAGATAGAGGTTTCTAAAATTCTGGACATTCAGCTTGCAGAACTCGGAGACCGTCTTGCAGAAAGAGGTCTTACAATCAGCCTTAAGCCAAAGGCTAAAGAATATCTTATTGAAAACGGTTATAATCCTGCAATGGGAGCCCGCCCTATGAAACGCCTCCTCCGTAAAGAGATTGAAGATCCGCTTTCAATGGAACTTCTCTCGAATGCCGGAAAAGACTATAATACTGTAAGTATTGAATGTAATAATGGTAAAATCAAGGTAAAATTAGAAAAACTGGAGTGTAATAATAGTCATACAGAACTTGTTTCAACATCTGCCATAAAGATACAGAAGCAGATTCGAAATGACCAGTAATATATTATGAAGAAGACATTTCTTTTTGTATCATTAATTTTTGTTTGCTTTAATCTGTTTGCGCAGTCTGAAAAGCTTCGTGTTGGAATTCTTAACGGTCCAACCTGTGTGCCGGCAGCTTATCTGATAGATAAAAATGCTGATTACACATTTGAACAGTTTGCTGATCCCCAGGCTCTGCTTCCTAAAATGATAAAAAAAGAAATTGATATTGGTTTTATGCCGGTAAACGTTGCTGCAAAAGTTTATAATACAGGAAATAAAGCCCTTATCTGCTGCGCAGTAACAGGATTGGGAAATATTAAGCTCATTACTACAGATTCTGATATAAAACGCTTTACAGATCTCAAAGATAAAACTGTATATGTGGCAGGTCAGGGTGCAACTCCTGAATATATGTTTCGTTTTTTGCTTGATGAAAATAAGTTAGACTGGTCTGAAGATGGTGATGTTGTACTTGATTTTTCTATTCCAACAGCACAGCTTGCAGCTCAAATGATTTCCGGAAAAATTCAGTATGCAGTTGTACCAGAGCCCTTTGCTACAATTGCTCAGATGAAATCAGAAAAAATTACTGCAGCTCTTGATTTTCAAAAAGAGTATATTGAAATTACTGGAGAAAAAAATATCTACCCGCTTTCTGTAATGGTTGTTCGTAAAGATTTTGCCAAAGAAAATAAAGAACTTTTAGATACTTTTCTTAATGAATATGAAAAAGCTGTTGAATGGACTGTTGCAAATCCTGTAGAAGCTGGAAATCTTTCTGAAACAAAAGGCTTAGGTTTAGCTGCTTCTGTAGTTTCAAAAGCAATTCCGGTTTCAAATTATACCTACATTCAGGCAAAAAAAGCGGTTTCGCAAATCGAAGCTTTGCTTAATATTTTTTTGAATTGCGATAAAATCTCAATTGGCGGTAAATTACCTGCTAAGGATTTTTATTATTCAAAGAATGACTAGAATAAAATTTTGTAAGTTTATTTCTCTTTTCTTTCTGGTGCTGGTATGGTATGTATTCTCTGGATTAATGAATGCCCCACTTATACTCCCTTTTCCTCATAGTGTCTTATTTCGCCTTCTTGAATTATCAGTAACAGCTGTTTTCTGGAAAGCTTTTGCATTTACTTTTTTACGCGTAATTATTTCTTTTTTCATTTCGTTAGTATCAGGTTTTCTTCTTGGTTTTTTTGCTGCAGACTCAAAAAGTTTTCAAGCATTTCTGGAATTTCCTTTAGAGTTGCTTCGTACCACTCCTGTAATTGCTGTAATTTTACCGGCTCTTTTCTGGTTTACTTCAAATACTGTGCCTGTGTTTGTAGCAGTAATTATGTGTACTCCTATTATCATAACAGCAAGTAAAAATGGTTTTGAACATAATACAGAAAATATTGAGAAACTGTTTAAGGCAAAAAGTCGAGGTTTTACAGGATTTTATGCCTTTAGATATATAAGACTTCCATGTGCTCTTCCATCACTTGCTTCAGGTGCAGAATCGGCATTTGGACTAAGCTGGAAAGTTGTAGCTGCAGGAGAAGTTTTAAGTATTCCCCGTTATGCGGCAGGTTCTCTTATGCAGAAAGCTCAGGTTCATATTGAATCTTCTGATGTTCTTGCAATTACTTTAGCTCTTGTTATTATAAGTTATTTTTTTGAAAAACTTTTGAAATTGATAACAGTCTTTATTCTGCGTGATAAGACAATTCAGACTGATGAAAACAATATTGAACAAACTTTTTCGATATGATATATTAATCTGATAATATTAGTATTCTATTATACATAAGGAGTTCCTAATGTCAGGACATAGTAAATGGGCCACCATTAAACATGCAAAGGGTTTGGCCGATGCAAAGCGTGGTAAGATTTTTACCAAATTTATTAAGGAAATTTCTATTGCTGCACGTATGGGCGGTGGAGACCCTAACTCTAACCCTCGTCTTAGAACTGTAATTATTAAGGCTCGTGCTGCTAACATGCCTAAAGATAACATTGAACGTGCTATCAAAAAAGGTACTGGTGAAGACGGTGGAGCAGCATACGAAGAGTATCTCTACGAAGGTTATGCTCCTGGCGGAGTTGCTGTAATGGTTGAGGTTCTTTCTGATAACAAGAACCGTGCAGCTGCTGATGTTAAGAATATTTTTGCAAAGAACGGTGGTAACCTTGGAACTTCTGGTTCTGTATCTCGTATGTTCCAGAGAAAGGGTACAATCGAGCTTGATGCTGAAAAGGTAAACGAAGACGCAGTAATGGAAGTTGCTTTGGAAGCTGGTGCTGATGATATCGTAAACGAAGACGGTGTAATCACTGTTACTACAACTCCTGATGCATTCTCTGGAGTTGCTGAAGCTCTTCAGGAAAAAGGTTTTGAAACACTTTCTGCTGATGTAGGAATGGTTCCAGATGCTTACACTCCAGTTGATAAGGATACTGCTGCTAAAGTACAGCGCCTCATCGACCGTCTTGAAGACAACGACGATGTTCAGAATGTTTACCACACAGCTGAATATCCAGACGACTTCGAGCCAGAGGAATAAATCTTAAATGTAATTATCGGGCTTGACCCGATAATCTTAAAACCGCCTGTTTTCGGGCGGTTTTTTTATGCTATAATTCATTTATCTGCTTATGATTAATGACGACAAGGTTTTTAATTCCCTGCCGGGAAATGAACAGAGTAAGAGTTCTCAAAAGGTTCGCCGTGTGCGCCGGGTGCTTGGTATTGACCCGGGACTTGCAAATACTGGTTTTGGCGTTGTTGATTTTTGTGAGGGCCGCTACCGCATGGTTAGTTATGGCTGTATAACTACAAAAGCAGACCAGCCTCACGGGGAGCGGCTTCTAACAATTTACAGCCGCCTCTGTGCTGTTATAGACGAATTTCAGCCGGATGAAGCGGGTATGGAAACTCTTTATTTTGCGCGGAACGTAACATCTGCAATGGGGGTAGCTGAGGCCAGGGGGGTGGCAACTTTGTGCCTGGCCCAGCATAATATAAAGCTTGGTGAATATCAGCCGAATCAGATTAAGCAGGCTGTAACAGGAACTGCTGCTGCTGATAAAGAGCTTGTAGAACGTTATGTAAAAATACTGCTTGGTCTTAAAACACAGCCAAAACCTGATCACGCTGCTGATGCTCTTGCGGGAGCAATTACTCATTTACATTACAATTTTAAATAGGAGATTTTTATGGATATCTCTCTCATTTCAAAAGAAGGCTCTGCTAAAAGCCGTATGACTTATCATGAAAATCTGGATGTCTTTCATGTTGGAACTTTAGAAAATCACTGTTATTTTATTCCATTTGGAAAAACACAGAATCCTTTTGAGTGTCGAGAAAAGTCTGAACGTTTTGAACTTTTGAACGGTGAGTGGGATTTTACCCATTATAAAAGCATAATTGATCTGGAAGATGATTTTTGTAATGTATCTGCCACTTCGAAAATTCAGTTGCCTGGAAACTGGCAGCTGCAGGGCTTTGGAAAAGAAAGTGGAGATCTTCCTCAATATACAAATCTTGCATATCCTATTCCTTATGATCCTCCTTATGTGCCCGATGATATTCCTGTTGGAGTATATTGTAAAACTTATGATTATAAAAAAGATGGGCTTCGTCGCATTCTTGCTTTTGAAGGTGTTGACTCTTGTTTTTATCTTTATATAAACGGTGAGTTTGCAGGCTATAGTCAGGTTTCGCATCATACTTCAGAATTTGATATAACTGATTTTTTGAAGAAGGGAGAAAATAAAATTACTGCAGCTGTCCTTAAATGGTGTGATGGAACTTATCTTGAAGATCAGGATAAGTTCAGACTTTCTGGAATATTCCGCGATGTTTATGTTTTGTCACGACCTGAAAAACGCCTTGAAAATTATCGTATAAAAGCAGGTGCAGATGGGGCTTTTTCAATTGAAGTAGAAGGCACTGAGGCAGATTTTAAACTAACAGACGGTAGTAATGTTTTGTGCAGCGGTCATGTTCAGCCAGATCAGCTTTATCAGATAAAACTGGAAGGTATCAAACTCTGGTCTGCGGAAAAGCCTAATCTTTATAATCTTGAAATTGAAACTGAAAATGAGTTGATTGGTGAAAAAGTTGGCTTCCGATCGGTAGTTATAGAAAAGGGAATCTTTAAGTTGAATGGAGTTCATATTCAGCTTTGGGGAGTAAACCGACACGACTCTTATCCAGATACAGGTTTTTATGGAGATGAAGAAAAGCTGCGTAAAGATCTTGAACTTATGAAACAGCATAATATCAATGCTATAAGAACTTCGCATTATCCTAACGCTCCGATTTTCTATCAGCTTTGTGATGAATATGGTTTTTATGTAATTGATGAAGCTGATTTAGAAGCTCATGGAACAGTTGTTGTTCATAATCCTTTTAACTGGCCTCCAAAAGATGCTTATAACGGAATTGCTCTTATTGCAAAAGACCAGCGTTTTAAAAAAGCAATTCTTGACCGGCAGGAACTTCTTGTTAAGCGTGATATAAACCGGCCATGTGTAATTATCTGGTCTCTTGGAAATGAAAGTGGTTATGGTGAGAATATTCGTGAGGCTGCAAAGCTTGTAAAATCACTGGATTCATCTCGGCTGGTTCATTATGAAAGTATGTGTAAGCTTGATGATACTCCTGATGATGTTCTTGATTTTGTTTCGAGAATGTATGCTTCTGTTGACGATATCAAAAACTTTATTGAGTCTGCTAAAGATGAAAAACGTCCGGGACTTTTGTGTGAGTATTGTCATGCAATGGGAAATGGTCCTGGAGACCTGGAAGATTATCATAATCTATTTGTGTCAAACGAAAGAATCTGCGGTGGGCTTGTCTGGGAGTGGTGTGACCATGCAGTAATTCTTGGAAAAACTGTTGATGGAAAAATTAAGTATGGTTACGGTGGTGATTCAGGAGAACGTCATAATGACGGTAACTTCTGTATGGATGGTCTTTGTTATCCAGACAGAAGACCTCATACTGGACTTCTTGAAGTTAAGCAGGTTTACAGACCTCTTCGTGTAAATAAGGTTAAGGGGGACGCTGCAAAGGATGAGTTTGAAATTACAAGCTACCTTGCCTTTGTTGATGCCGGAAAAGTTTTTGATGGATATTTTGAAATTACTTATGATGGCGGTGTGGCCGCAAAAGGGGCTTTTGGTTTTTCCATTGAAGCAGGAAAGACAAGCCGTATTAAGATTCCAGAAGTTCTTAATGCACCTCAGGGAAGCCTTATAAGATTTATCTTTACCGCAAAGTCCGACACTTTAAGTTACAAGAAAGGTTATGAAGTTTGTTTTGATCAGGTAGAATTGAGCCAGGAGACAATTACAGTTTGCCCTCAAAACAAGAGTTCTGAAAATTCTTACATTAATATGAAAGAAGAACCTCTGACAATAACTGTATGTGCTGCGAATAAAGAATTTATATTCGACCGTCGCAAGGCTCAGTTCACAGAAATCAAAAAGGAAGGACAGAATCTTCTTAAAAAGCCTCTATCTTATAACTTCTTCCGCGCTCCACTTGATAACGACCCTATGAAGGAAGACTGGTATAAAGCTCACTTAAATGATTATGATATTAAAGTATACCAAACGAACGTTCGTAAGGAAAAAGATTGTGTCATAATTACCGCAAAAGAATCTTTCGGCTGGAATATAAATCAGCCATTTGCGTTTGTTGAATCTGAATATAAGATTGACGAGCAGGGCTCTCTTACAGTTTCTGCAAAGCTTGATTTTACAACAAATAAGGTAAATCTTTTGCCTCGTTTTGGCTTAAGACTTTTTGTAGATAAGTCCTTTGATTCTGTAGAATATTTTGGTTATGGTCCGACAGAAAGTTATATCGATAAACATAATTCTACCTGGCTTGGAAACTTTTCTGCGAAAATAAAGGATTTGCATGAAGATTATCTGCGTCCTCAGGAAAACGGCTCACACTATGCCACCCGTCATCTCACAGTAAAAAGCGGGACAGGTACAATAAAAATTCTTGCCACAGAGCAGGCTCTTAAATCTGCCTGCAAAGGTTTTTCCTTCAGTGCTTCTGAATATACACAGGAAGAACTTGCTTCAAAGAAACATAACTTCGAGCTAGAGCCTTGTGAATATAATGTAATCTGTGCTGACTTTGCCATGGCAGGGGTTGGTTCCAATTCCTGTGGACCGGCTCTGGCAGAAAAATACCGCATACCACTTCCTCATTTTGAGGGCAGTATGCGGTTTGAGTTTTAGTTCAAACTTAATAAATTTACTTCAAAGCTTCTTCAATAACTTTGAGGTTTCCTTCCATAATTGAAAGGTAAGTAGCTCCTGCTTTTGCCTGCTTTAAGGTTGTAGACTGGATAGCGTCCATTGTAAGAACTTTTGCATTCTTACTCTTTGTATTCTGAATGATTGTGCGGGCAAGCTTTCCGTCTCCGCTTTCAATCTTGAGAACTGAGTTCAGACCAAGTTCATCAACCTTTTTTGAAAGGAAGATTACGGTTTCAAAACTTGCTTCTGTTTCTGCTGAACAACCTGCGAAAGCTGCAAAGTAATCAAGACCGTAGTCTTCAACAAAGTAGCGAAATGGGAAGCGGTCGCCAAAGAGAACTGTGTTCTTACTTCCAGCCTTTACTGCTGCTGCGTATTTTGAGTCGAGGGCGTCGAGTTTTGCTGCGAATGCTGAGAGGTTTGCCTTGTAAGCTGCGGCGTTGGCTGCGTCTTTTTCGCAGAGAGCGTTTGCGATTTCTGTACTCAGTATCTTAGCGAAGCGGAGGGAAAGCCATACGTGCTCATCATATTCTACTTCGTCTTCGTCATCATGATGATGGTGACCATGTTCGTCTTCTTCCTCTTCGGCCTGCATTCCTTCTTTAACTTCTTCAGCTTTAAGCTTGTCGCCCAAAGTTTCCATAAGGTTTATAACCTTCATGTTCTTGTTGGTTGCATTTTTAAGTGCGTCTTTTACCCAGCCGTCACTTTCTCCGCCAACGTAAATAAAGATATCTGCTGTAGAGATTTTTGCAATGTCCTGAATTGATGGTTGATAAGAATGGAGGTCTACACCGTTTCCAAGAAGAAGGGTGAGTTCAACATTAGAAGCCTTGTCGCCGATGATTTCTCTTGCCCAGTCATATTCCGGGAAGATTGTGGTAACAACCTTGAGTTTGTCAGATTTTTTTGCGTTTGCTGCAAACACTGATGCTGTGAGTGCGAGGAGAATTGCTGCTCCTGCGATTATTTTCTTTAACTTCATTTTATACTCCTTATAAGTCGGCAAGCACAGCTTGCCTCTGAGCCATTTTTTCGATAATCCTAAAACAATCCTTTCGGATTGTTTTTAACGGATTTTCGATTTTAGGCTTCATCCAGACAACTCTTGAGAGCTGCTGTGATTGCATCCTTGTTATATCCCTTTCTAATAATTACAAGCTGGTTTAGTCTGTCGCCGAATTCCTCGTCCCAGGCTTCTTTTACGTCGTGATTGTATTCGAGGTATTCCTGATTCTGTTTTTCTTCCAGAGCGACAATCCAGTATATCGATGTTTCCATTCACACTGTGGAAAATTGGAGCGCGTGGCTGGGAGTCAAAGGTTAGTGTGGCAAAAAGAGAAAGTACAGTAATCAGGGCTGCAACTTGGAAATAACGGAAAAACTTTTTCTGATTATTCATTTTCTTTTTCCGTTTTATTTGCACAGTCAGTACAAAGGCCATAAAAAACTGTACGAAGCGGATTTATTACAAAGCCATGCTCTGTCTTAAGATGGCCGCCGAGTTCTTCAAGCTCCTCGCATTCAAGATGAATAAGCCGGCCGCAAAGTTCACACTTTAAGTGAAAGTGTTGTTCGCTTGCATTGCAGTTTTCTCCTGCATATTCAAAACAGGCAGCAGAATGATCATCTATAAAATATTTCTGGATTTTTCCTTCGGAAACCAGTTTTTCAAGCTGACGATAAATAGTTGCTATTCCAATAGAAATCTTTTTTTCTTCAAAATGAATTCGCACATCTTCAGCTGTAAAATGCTTTCCCTGCATTTCGCGAAGATAAGAAAAAAGTAAATCCTGCTGTTTTGTTTTATAGGCTGCTTTCTGCATTTTATATTGCTTTCCAAAATGATAATGATTATCAAATTATACGAGTTGCTAAAAAAAATGTCAACCAAATTTGAGAATTATTCTCAAATTTGTCTATTATCGAAGAATCGTTAAAAAAAGAAGCTGTATCAATGGCTCAGAGTTGAGCTTTGCTTTACGAGTCATATACATTGTCTTCACAAGGCTCTTTATATCATCTATAATATGAATATGTTCAATTCACTTACTGGAATCATTACAGGAAAATTTCCAAAACAGGTTTTTATAGATACAAATGGTGTTGAATGGGATTTATGTGTTCCTGATTCTAATCTTGATATGCTGCCGCCGGTTGGCAATGAGGCAAAGATTTATACATATCTTCAGCATACAGACCAGCTGATGTCTCTTTATGGTTTTGCTAGCAGTGACGAGAGAAGTGTTTTTTTAGACTTGCTTAAGGTTGATGGTGTAGGCCCTAAGGGAGCCGTGAAAATCATGAGTGCAGTTTCAAGTTCACGTCTGCTTGATGTGCTTGAAAAAGGTGACCTTGAGATGCTGGAAAAAATTCCTGGGGTTGGTAAAAAAACTGCCGGTAAGATGATGCTTACTTTGAAAGGTAAACTTAAAATCAGCGAAAGTGCAGGGGACCTCGTTCGTGTTTCTGCTGCAAGTCCTTATGCAGATGTAGTTATGTCTCTTGCAAGTATGGGCTATGATAAAAAACTTGTTGAACAGAAGGTCGCACAATTGGTTGAAATACTAACTAACGATAGTTCGTTTGCAGGCAAAGGTCAAAAAGAACGGGAAGATATTATATTCCGTCGTGCTATTGTTGAGCTTGCCTAAAATAGTAAATGCGTAATGGCTTTTTATAGTATGCTGAGGATTTGAAAATGAACGAGAATGAAGACTTTTCTGCAATTGTACGTGCGGACTTAAAAGATAGTTTTGATGAACAGGATAACAAATTACGCCCAAATATGCTCAAGGATTTTCTTGGGCAGGAGAATGTAAAGAAAAATCTTTCTACCTTCATTGAGGCAGCAAAGCTTCGCGAAGAACCTCTTGATCATCTTTTGCTTATCGGTCCGCCAGGTCTTGGAAAAACAACTCTTGCGCAGATTACAGCTCATGAACTTGGAGTTGATTTTAAAGTAACAAGCGCACCGGCCCTCGATAAACCAAAAGATCTTGCCGGTATTCTTTCGACTATTACGCCGAGAACTGTTTTTTTTATTGATGAAATTCACCGATTAAAGCCTGCTATCGAAGAAATGCTTTACATAGCGATGGAGGATTTTGAGCTGGACTGGATTATAGGACAGGGGGCAGCAGCACGTACTGTTCGAATTCCAATTCCACCTTTTACTCTGGTTGGAGCAACGACTAAGGCAGGTTCAGTTTCGAGCCCGCTCCGTTCCCGTTTCGGCTTTATTCCCCGCTTTGAGTTTTATTCACAAAAAGAACTTGCTTCTATTATAAAGCGTTCTGCTTCAATTCTGGAAATTGGTATTGATGATGATGCGGCTATGCTGCTGGCTCAATGCTGTCGGGGAACTCCTCGTGTAGCAAATCGTGTACTTCGCCGTATGCGGGATTTTGCTCAGGTTTCCGGAAGTCCGGTTATTACAGTTGACATTGTAGACGGTGGTTTAAAGCGTCTTGAAATTGACGAAATGGGGCTTGAAAAGTACGACCGCGAAATTCTTCGTTCGATTATTGAGAACTTTGGAGGCGGCCCGGTTGGAGCTGAAACCCTCGCAATTTCTATCGGCGAAAGTATGGATACCCTGGAAGATTATTACGAGCCGTATTTAATTCAGTGTGGACTGCTCCAGAGAACTCCGCGTGGCCGCATGGTAACAGAAAAAGCATATAGTCATCTTGGATTATCCCATGCATCAGATTCAAATCAAGGAAGTCTCTTCTAAAAGGTTTGTCACACGGATTCGAAATGCCTAACGGCATTTCATAAATAATTATAAATGGATTTTGCGTTAGCAAAATCGAATCCGTGTGACAATTATATATAGTTAAGAGTCTGTTTTTGTGATATTATACCTCTCATGTTAACATCTGATTTTAATTTTGATTTGCCCGAAGATTTGATAGCTCAGCATCCGAGTGGAGTACGTGGACAGGATAAACTTATGCTTTTGAATCGTGCTACCGGAGAGGTAGAGCATCACATGATGGATGATCTTCCTGATTTAATTGAGCCGGGTACCCTCATGATTTTTAATAACAGCCGTGTTCGCCGTGCCCGCGTTTACGGTATAAAAGAAACTACCGGCCGTGAAACTGAATTCATGTTCCTCAATACAATCGATAAAGAATGCTGCATCTGGAATACTATGGTAAAGTCTGCAAAAAAACAGAAGCCTGGAATGCATTATAAATTCCCGGATGGTACTGTCGCAGAAATTATTGAACACGAAGGAAATGCCGGAACAGAATTCCGTGCCCTTAAGTTTGATTTTGCTATTGATGAAGACTGGTTTGAAAGAAACGGTCATATACCCCTTCCTCCGTATATTAAGCGTGGTGACACAGAAGAAGATTCAGAACGCTATCAGAATGTTTATGCGACAAATACTGGTTCTGCTGCCTGCCCGACAGCTGGCCTTCATTTTACAGAAGAGATGCTGGCCCGGCTGGATGCCAAGGGAATTGAACGCCGCTTTGTAACGCTTCATGTAGGCCTTGGAACATTTCTCCCTGTTCGCGAAGAAAATATTGAAAATCATAAAATGCACGAAGAATGGTACACTGTTCCAAAAGAAACTGCAGACGCCATCAATAAGGCTAAGGCAGAAGGCCGCCCAATTCTTGCAGTCGGAACAACAAGTGTACGTACCCTCGAAAGTGTTGCTCAGAAACTTGCTGATGAAGCAGGTGGTTTCGACGAACTCAATCACCGTAAAGAATGGGTTAGAGCCGGTACAAATTCAACAAGCATTTTCATGTATCCGGGCTTTAAGTTTAAGGTTGTAGATAAAATGTTTACAAACTTCCATACACCCGAAAGTACTTTGATTATGCTGGTTTCTGCCTTTGCCGGACGTGAACATATTCTGGAGGCATATAAACAGGCTGTTTCTGAAAGATATCGATTTTTTTCATATGGAGACTGCATGTTTATAAGATAAGAGGGGCGTTGCGGGGTGTCCCCGCAGGGTGGGTAGCGAGCAACGAAGTGCGAGCGTAGGGCGGGGCTCCGCCCTCCTTAAGTCAACTGTTCAAAGCTGTAACGTGCCAGATTAAAAAACTGCTGACGCATAACATCGGTAATCATTTGGTCGGTTGCGGCTTTTTGAAACTGCTCAGCTACAACATCTTCAAGCTGTGAAATATCTTTTTGTGTAAGTGGCAGACGATGTCCACTCATGTAGTTTTCAAATTCTTTGCTATGGAATGTAAAAGGTCCAGCGAAGGCAAGATGTACGTTTAAAAGTGAGTTTTTCTCTGTGTCTGCAAGAAAAGCAAAAGATGCAGATTGCTGTGTGATTGAGTGCTCGGGACCAATTCGACGGAAAATCGAAAGCTCTGCATCTACAAGAGGAATACGTATATTGGATAGAATAAAACCTTCTGGTACGCTTTTAAAATATCTGATATTTTCAGTTTTGGTTTCTGTCTGGTTTTTAAACTCAAGTTTAGCATCAAGTGCCATAAGAGGTGCGAATAAAGTAAGCTTGTGATTTTCTGAACAGATGTTTCCTCCGATAGTTGCAGTATTTCTTATAATCGGATTTGCAATACAATTTAGGGCTTCGTAAATTATTGAAGGAAGATGAGTCTGACCTATTGCAAGAATCTCAGAAAGAGTGGCACCAGGACCAACATCTATATAACGCTCGTGTCTTGAGATATGAGAAAGGTCTTTTATACCTCGTGTAGAAATAAATTTTTCTGGAAGACTTTCAATTCGTGTGCAGCCACCTACAACTTTAGTTCCAGGATTATTATTCAGGATTTTTATAAGTTCTGCAGCATTTTTTGCATATAGTATTGTTTTTCCCATATTGTCCTCTTAATTAACCCCTCATTTGTCTCTTGTTAAAAATTTGAACAGAATAAAGGATTCCATTTACAAGAGTTTCTAGATCTGTACAGCAGGGAGAAAGTGCTTTTACATAATCTGCAATTTCTTCTCTTTTTGGCATTTTTGGAGATTTTAAAATCTGATAGGCAGAAAAAACTTTACCTGCCGTACAATAGCCGCAGAGTTTTATTCCGGCTTTCTGGAAGCCGGCCATTATAATTGAATATTCTTCAGTTTTTGTAAAATAATCAAGAGTAACAATGTCGCTGTTGCGGACTATTCCAGCCGGGATTTTACAGGAAGCTGCCGGGTGATCATCAAGCAGAATTGTGCAGGAACCACAGAAACCACTGCTGCATCCGCTTTTTACAGAAATGCAGCCGTTTTTGTGGAGAACTTTCATAAGAGATTCATCTGCATGAGCATCAAGAATGGTTTTTGTTCCGTTTAGAGTTACTGGTATTTTCATTCTGAAGCTCCTGTCTCTTCTGGATTTTTTACTTCAACCTTTTCTTTAGTGCGATCACGTATCAGCTGGAAAAGAAGATCTTCTGTACAGGGAATTTCTGTAAGCTGTGTTGTAAGTGCCAGCGATAGGGCTGAAGAGAATGCTGCTGGTAGAGAGTTATGAATTAATCCGCCTACCTGTCCAGAACGGTTTTCAGATTTAATAAAGCTTATATTGATTGCATCGCAGGAAATAGTCTTTCCTTTTACAAGCATTGTAAGTTCCTGCTGAATTTCAAGACGGATTGTTCTTATAGCTGCAGCTTCATCAAATAATTCTCCGCAATCAACGGTTACCCAGATTCCTTTAATTTTTTCATTGTAAGTATATGTGTCAAGTTCAACTTCCACAACTGTAGTTATAAAAGAAGTTGTGTAGAATGGTGTTCCAGAGAATTTGTCTTTATCCCATTTTGATTTTTGAGTAAGTGCTCCACCGCGCTTTGCTGTAATTGGCAGCGGCTGGTGAAAACGTTTCTTTTGAATGTCACTACAGCATTTTTTTACAAGCTCGTTCATAATACTGATGGAACTGTAAGAATTTTCAGGTTGTTCTGGAATCTGGTTGTATGCATAGTCAGAATCTATCTGAATATTCTGTTTGGAAATTTGAAGAATTTCTGAGGCTGAGTTTTTCCATATATCCTGAATTACTTCCGAAGGTTTTATAGAATGTATTACAAGTTTTTCATCTGCACTAAGAGTTATTTCAACCTTTGTATCATTTGAAAAACCAGATTGTCCATAATATCCGGATGGAATATAGGCTGTTGCAACACCAATTCCGCGCAGAGGCAGGGCAAAGAAAGGTTTGCTGTCTTTTTCAGCACGGTCAATTGCTTCCATATGAAATGATGCATATTTGCGGTTAAAGTCACTTTGCTTAAGAGCGGTCTGAATAACAGATTGAATGTCACCAGTTGGAATTGAAAAAGGAAAATCTTTTGTTTTTGTTTTAGATTTTGTTTTTGTTTTTTCAATTTCAGTTTTAGCGTTCAAAAGTCTAAGTTCGTCAGGGAATATTTTAGATTGATTACTGATTTTCTGAATTTCATTTTCTATTGCAAAAAAAGCCTGTGATTCAATAATCTGCATTGAAATTGAAGTTGGTGGATTTTTAGAGGAATGAGCTTTAGCACTAATGTAAAGATTTTCCGGTTTATAATAACTTGTTGCAGCAATTGCTATACGGTCTGTAATTTCCTGAGCAAAAGGATTTGAACAACCGATGTCTATATCAATAAGTATTTTAAGAGCTATTAAATGCCCGTCTTTATCAAGAGCAGTGCGGTATGTAATTTCTGTAAGTACACCAGGAACCATATAGTTTTCCTGTTCGAACTGTGAAAGAACAAGTTTTACAGGCTTTTTTGTAAGCCATGATGCAATTGCAATTTGAACTGCCAGTTGTGTAGTGCGGGCTAATCCCGAAGGATAGATTCCTGCTGTTTTTGTTTTGTGAATATATACATCTTCTTCACTTATTCCAAGTGCCAGAGCTACAGATTTCTGTGTAAAGCTTATCCATCGGGTTGGCGTAAAAACATGAATTTTATCGCCTTCGGTGTAAGCAAAAGCTCCTTCTGTTTCCTGCCATTTTGGAGTAAGCAGTTTTTCTTTCCAGGTGTCGGTAGAAGTAAAATCTGCGCTTTCAAAAAGTTTTGTGTCAGCCTGAGCTAACTCAAGTTTTTCATAAAGACCATATTTGATTTCACGGGAAGCCACAATGACATCAGCATTATCTTCTACATGAGATTTATCGATTACGGCATCAAGAGAAGGCATCTCATTTATCTGTTCAACAAATTCCTTAAAGTTAGAAGCATCATCAGTTTGTTTGTTGATAACGTTGTTTAAGGCAGATTCAAGATTTTCAACATCAAAGGTTATGTTTACGGTATCAAGAAGTTTGTAAACCTGCTCCTCATCAGGTCCAAGAATGATTCCTACTGGTTCTCCGCTGTAAGAAACATTTCCATATCCAAAAATCTTGATTATGGTTTTATTTGCATTAAGAGTTTTTGATTCCGGAATATCACGGTTAGTATATAAAAAATATCCTTCAGGTAAGTCTGGAGCTGAAATGCTTTTGATTTTTCCTGATGAAGCAGGGCTTCGTATTAGAGCTGCGTAAAGACAATTTTCTTTTACTACATCGCTGTAAAAGCCGGTTGCTTCAAGAGAACGTAATTGTTTTTTTTGATCTGATTTTTTAACAGCCATTATGTTATGAATCTCTCCTGTTTTCATTTCCAATTTTTATAACAGTATCAATTACAAGCTGGGCCTGTTCATCTGTCATATCCGGGAAGAGCGGAATCGAAATTGTATTATTGTACTGTCTTTCTGCATTCGGAAAATTTTCTGCGGTAAAATCAGGGTAGAGTTTGCGCCAGTAAGTAAAATGAAAAATCGGTATAAAGTGGACTGAAATTCCTAATCCTGCTTCCTGCATTTTTTTTGCAAACTCTTCGCGGGTGATTTTAAGTTTTTCAGGTATAATGCGCATAAGATAAAGATGCCAGCTGTTGCCTTCGCCGTCTGGTGGTAAGCGGATAAAATCAAGCTTAGAGAAAGCCTTGTTATACATATCCACTATTCGTTTTCTCTGCTCATAAAAAAGCTGGGCCCGGTCTACCTGACAGCAGCCGATGGCAGCAAGAATGTCAGGAAGATTAAATTTGTAGCCTGGTGCAATAATATCATATTCCCAGCTTGCCCGCGAAGAAGTGTAGCGGTCCCAGGTTGTGCGATCCATTCCATGCATACGCATAACCGTCATGCGGCGGGCTAGTTCAGAATCTCTTGTACAAACCATTCCGCCTTCTGCCGTTGTAATTGTTTTTGTGACATAGAAAGAAAAAACTCCGGCATCACCGATTGTTCCTGCGTAACCGAGTTCTGTTGGAGACGGATACGAATGTGCAGCATCTTCAATTACACGGATTTTATGTTCAGGAGTAGAATACTTTTGTGCGAGCTCCATAATACGGTGCATGTTGCAAACGTTTCCGGCAATATGAACAGGAACAATTGCGCGAACCCGGTGCTCTGTATCTTTTTTTAAGATCTCTTCAATTTTTACTGGATCAATACTGTAGTTGTCTTTTTCAACATCCGCAAAAAAAACATCTGCATTTAAATGACGGGCACAGGCTGCCGTAGAAACAAAAGTGTAAGGCGTTGTGATTACGGCAGTTCCTTCTCGAACCCCACAGGCTTCCATTGCAAGTATCATTCCACTCGTATTTGAGTTTACAGCAAGCGAAATTATTTCACTGTCTGAAAGAGAAAGTGCACGGCGGGCTTCTTTCATTTTGTCTGTGTCACTTACCGAGGCGCTAAACTTTTTTTCGAATTCCAGCGCGTATTTTCCGGTTGTGAGCCAGCCGCTTCGCAGTACATCAAGCACAGCATTTTCTTCATCTTTTGTGATAGCTGCTCTATGAAATGGAACTTTAATTTCTGCCATTTATATTTCTTTCTCCTGTTTTTTCCATATAAATATAAACCCTATAATAAATCAGTACGAAGCTGGCCGTCTTTTTTGATTTCCTCGTAAAAGTCACGCAAACTTTCGCAGTCATCACATAAAAGCTTCACCAGAAGTGCTTTGTCACGAAATAGATTTTCCTTTCCTTTTGTGTAAAAACAAATTGGATGAAGCTCAGTAAGAAGTTTTTCAAGTCTTGAACTTTCATATTCTTTATTATCAAGCATGAAAAGCTTTTTGTATTTAGTCGGCTGCGGATTTTCTTCTTTAAGCCAGAGCGGTTCAATAAGGCGTTCTCCTTTGCGTGAGCCGACAATTTTTATATCAATATCTTTATAAGGTTCAAGACCGGAGAACTTAATAATCTGTTTTGCAAGTTCAATGATTTTTATAGGCTCACCCATGTCGAGTAAATATGATTTGCCGTTTTTGCCGACGCCGCCAGTCTGTAAAACAAGAGAACAGGCTTCGGGAATGGTCATGAAAAAGCGTTCCATTTTTTCATCGGTTACAGTAATTGGACCACCGGTTTTTATCTGATTCTGGAAAACCGGAAGAATAGAACCTCGGCTGCCAAGTACGTTGCCAAAGCGTACAAACATAAAGGACTGATTTTCTGTAGCGCGCTTAGCAGCGTCGAGCACAAGCTTTTCGCATATCATTTTTGAAACACCGTAAACGCTTACAGGCGCTACGGCCTTATCTGTAGAAATCAAAACGAAGCGGTCTACTTTGTGAGCCAGAGCTGCATCCAAAAGATTTTTTGTTCCAAATACATTGTTTTCAACTGCAGCAACCTGATTTTCTTCCATCATAGGAACATGCTTATAGGCCGCACAGTGGAAAATTACATTACACTTTGTCTGTCGTACAATGTAATCAACATATTCTCTGTCTCTCATGTCTCCAATAATAGGAACAATAGTAGCTTTTTCTCCGACTCCTTCTGCCTGTAAGAGTCTTAATTCACGGTATATTCTGCAAATAGAATTTTCGCCGTGACCAAAAAGATAAAGACGTTCAGCTCCACCGCTCAAAAGCTGCCTTGAAAGTTCCGAGCCAATTGAGCCACCTGCTCCAGTAATAAAAACACGTTTACCTCGTAAATATCCAAGACTTTCCTTTAATGAAATTGTAACAGGTGTTCGGCCAAGAATATCCAGCGGGTCAATTTCACGGGTTTGAACAAGATGGGCTGTTCCTTCAATTACCTGGCTTATTCCAGGCAGAATCTTAATATGATTAAAACCGTTTTGGGTAAGGGTTTCATAAATTTCACGGATTCGTTCGGTTGGGGCAGAAGGAATTGCAATGATTGCTTCATCAAGCTCTGAATTGGAAAGAATAGAAGTTACACTGCTGATAGGACCCAGAACAGGAATTCCTTCTATTGTAGTTCCGATGATATCCTTGTTGTCATCAATAAATGCGTTTACTTTTCCAAATATCTTTTTACGCTTGATATCATCGGCAATGGTTTGTCCTGCAAAGCCTGCGCCAATGATGTAAATACGTTTATCCATTTTCCCAACCCTTTTGGTTATTTTATCACATGCTAACTGATTTCGCAATGATACGATTAAAATGTGCACACGGATTCGATTTTCCTACGGAAAATCCATGAAATATATAAAAATGAAACGACGTAGTCGTTTCGAATCCGTGTGACAAAATTAAAAAATATCTAAACTCACTTTTAATTTTTTCCGATGAAGATATTGATAGTCGAATAATATTCGGGGTGTTCTATGGGGAATTTTAAAAGACTAAGTATTCTTACGATTCTGTTTTTTGCAGGTTCATTATGTTTTTGCAATCAGATTTCATTTCAAATTGTACAGCATGATGAAAGTGTAGACTGTGTTTCGGAAGATTCAATGGTAATCGAAGATTCTGTACTCAATAATTTTTTTGAATATGGTTTTATCGTTACTAATTCTGATGCAGCAATTTCAGATTCTGCAACACAGGATGAAAAACTTTATAAAATCGGGCAGGGAGATGCATTTAATGGATTTTCAGATTATTTTGTTCAGATAAAGCTTTACTATGAACGCACTGAAAATACATTAAGCAGTACTTCAGACCTTTACGAAATTGATTTTATCATTACTTCTGTAAAGGATGGTAAAAAAATAGCGGCCAAGTCGATTAAAGATATTAAAATTGACCGTACAAAGAAAAATAATCTGGCGAAGGTTTCATCAGATTTAGTATACGAAATAAACAAAGCATTAAGAGCATATAAAGCCTAAGGATGGGTAGGGGTATGAAAAATAAAATTAAAAACATTTTTAAGATTCTGGCAGTAACAGCAGGATGTCTAATGTTTGCATCATTCAGTCCTTCTTTAGATGGAAGGGCAGTTGTCGTTGATAAAGGAGTTTTTCCTCAGGGACTTTTTGCAAAAACAGTAGGCTACCTTCCTGGTGATATAATCAGTGTAACAAATATTGCAGGTGATGCTACTGTAGATATTCTTGTAATCGGCGCACTTGATCCTTCTGAGGGGGTTGCAATTATGCTTTCTCCAGAAGCCGCAGAAGCAATGGGAATTGACAGCAGTGCAAATAACATAGTGAAGATTACAAAACGCTCTGGTCAAGACGACCAGGTATTTGGAAATGCTGTAATTTCAAAATCATCAGCAGAAATAGATGACTTTGATGATGAAGAGTTCGAATCAATTGGTGCAGAGCAGAACTCCGATGCTTTTGATAATACAGAAAACGAAGAGCCTGAAGAGTTTGAAGAAGAGGCAGCTGAAGAAGAAACTTTTGAAGAAGCTGCAGAAGATGAAACTGAAGAGCCTGAAACTGAAATAGCTGAAGAAACAGAAGAAGAACCTGAAGTTCCAGAAGCAGTTGAAGAAGCTGAAGAGGAAGAGGCTTTTGAAGAAGAAGTTATAGAAGAGGAAGAAACTGCAGACGAGGAATTTGAGGAAGAAGAAACTCCAGTAGAAGATGCAGAAGAAGAAAATGAAGAGGAAGCTTTCGAAGATGAAACTCCGGATGCAATAGAAGAAGCTGCAGAAGAAGAAGCTTTTGAAGAAGATAAGCTTGATGAACTTCCTGCAGAAGAGGAATCTGAAGAAGAGTCTGTAGAAGAAGAACTTGAAGAGTTTGAAGAAGAAGCAGCTGAGCCTGAAATAGAAGAGGAAACAGCAGAAGAAGAAACTGTTGAAGAAGATATTCCAGAGGAAGAAGAAAGTCTTGAAGAAGAAGCTTTTGATGAAGAAACTCCAGCTGATATTCCTGAAGAAACAACAGAATCAGAAGATGATGTTCCTGCAGCAGAAGCTTTTGAAGCAGATGAACTTGATGATTTACCTGCAGAGACAGAAGCTGAGCCAGAAACCGAAGTTTCAGAAGAAACAATAGAAGAAAACGAAACTGATGAATATGAAGCAATTGTACTTGTTCCGGCAGATGCAAATCCTCCAGAGAGCGAGGAAGATGAAGTTGAAGATGTAATTTCTGAAGATGATATTGATGCAATTGATGAAGAAATTACCTTAACTCCACTGGTGGAAGAAACTCCTGCAGAACCAGAAGAGCCAAAGCCAGAACCAGAACAAGAACAAGAACAAGAACCAAAAGCTGTAACTTCTTATGATAAGTATATGGTTCCAAGCCTTAAAAACCTTGAATCTGGAAAGTACTACATTCAGATTGCAGTTTACTCAAGCGAGGATAACATTCTTGATGTAATCGATAAGTATGGAACAAATTATCCGATTACAATCGTTCCAATGGCAGGCGGTTCAAGCAAGCAGATTTTGATTGGTCCTGTTACAATGGATGAATATAAGGTTGTACTTGAAAGATTTAAGTCTTACGGATTTAAGGATGCGTTCCTTAGAAAAATTAAATAGTCAGATAAACCAAAAGGGCTGTCCAAAAAGTATTGTCATGCTGAACTTGTTTCAGCATCTACACCACATCTAGTTCTATAGATTCCGAAACAAGTTCGGAATGACACTAGGATGTAAACTTATTGGTCATCCCCTTTTTTATGGTATGATTTGAACCGCAAACGAGCAAAGCGAGTTTGTCGGTTTCGCAATTAATTTGACACGCTTGCCGAAGGCAAGTCGTGTTCATAATAATGATAAACGGCAGCGGGCTTGACCCGCTGTCCGATTTCATCAGATAGTATAAACCCATCCCTCAGGTGCAGGGAGACGGCCCATCTGAATACCAGTCAAAGTATCATAAATTTCCTTCAACTTAGGACCCATTTCCTGTTTTCCTTCGTTATAGATAATCTGTTTTCCGTGGTCATCAATTTCACCAACCGGAGAAATAACAGCAGCAGTACCACAAAGACCACATTCTACGAAATCAGCAAGTTCATCCTTGTGAATCTTTCTCTCTTCAACTTCCATCTTCAGGTATTCCTTAGCTACAACTACAAGCGAGCGGCGTGTAATTGAAGGAAGAATAGTATCAGATTTAGGAGTTACAAGCTTTCCATCCTTTGTGATGAAGAGAATGTTTGCTCCACCAGTTTCCTCGAGGTAAGTGTGAGTAGCAGGATCAAGGTACATATTTTCAGCATATCCGCAGTTATGTGCATCTACGATATTGTGTAAAGACATAGCATAGTTCAAACCAGCCTTAATATCACCAGTTCCATGAGGAGCTGCACGGTCGAGGTCTGAAAGGCGAACCTTAATAGGTTTTACACCGCCTTTGAAATATGGTCCAACAGGAGTTACGAGAATACGGAACTGATATTCATCAGCTGGTTTTACACCAATAACTGAACTTGAACCGAACATATATGGACGGATGTAAAGAGTAGCACCGCTTCCGTAAGGTGGAACCCAATCCTTGTTTTCTTCGATAGTCTGAAGAACAGCTTCAATAAAGCGTTCTTTTGGGAATACTGGCATTTCAAGGCGTTTACATGAATTTTCCATACGCTCAGCGTTTAAGTCTGGGCGGAATGTTACGATGTCGCCGTGCTCAGTTGTATATGCTTTAAGGCCTTCAAAACAGGTCTGTGCGTACTGCAATACGCCTGCACATTCGCTGATTTTTACAGTATGGTCAGAAGTGAGCTTTCCTTCATCCCATTCACCATTTTTCCAGTTTGCTACATAGCTTTTTGATGTTTCCATGTAGCCGAAAGGCAGATTGCCCCAGTCCAATTTTTTTGTTGCCATATTTATCTCCTAAAACTTTAGTAATACTAAAGAAATTTAATTACACTTAATTATTATATAACTATTTTTTTTATTAGTAAAGTGATATAATAGAAAATATGAAACTTTTTACCTGGAATGATATTCTTTCTATATTAAATGGCGATTCAAATGAAGAATTTCTCTGCGGTGCAAAAACAGGGATTTCAACAGGCAGTTTTGACGGTCTTCATAAAGGACACAAAAAACTTCTCTCAGAATTAAAAGACCGATGTAAGGCAAAGGGGCTTTTCGCAGGAGTCGTTACATTTTCACGTCCACTTCCAGGAATAAAACATAGCAGTGATTATAAAGGTGATCTTTCAACACTTAATCAGAGACTGGCTCTTTTCGAAGAGCTGGGAATTGATTTTGCCATAATAGTTGATTTTGATGATTCTTTTGCCAGCATGATGGGTGCAGACTTTTTGAATATTCTTTTGAATGTATGCAATATGGAGCTTATTGCAGAAGGAATTGATTTCCGCTGCGGTTATAAGGGGGCTACAGATGCACAGGCAATCCGTTATTGGGCAGAACAGAATAAAATTGAAGCAGTTTTTGTAGATCCTGTATATTTTCATGCAGGAACCGAAGATGAAGAAAGAATCAGTTCATCATATATTCGTACAATGCTGAGTAAAGGCTTTTTTATGACGGCACAGGAGCTTTTGGAACGCCCATACGAGCTTGATATCGCTGCAATCCGCCGCCTCGCTCCAGAAAAAACGCCGCAGCTGCTTCCTCTGGATGGCCTTTACAGAACAGAAAACGAAAAAGGGGAACTGGTAAGGCTGGAAATAAAAAACGGAAAGATAGAAAATCTTCCCGCTTGTGATTCTGTAAAGTTTTTATAAAACAGATCCCGAAACATAGGGAGCGGCGGCTGAAAGCCGACAAAATGCTCCAGTGGAGCATTTTTAGCGAGTCTCCGAGCAGCTGTGCTGCGACGGGTTCGGGATGACCATGTCATGCTGAACTAGTTTCAGCATCTTACTCGCCGAATTCTTCCTGGTCGCACATTTTTTTTGCGTCTTCAAAATCAATTGGCTTACCCCATACAAAGCCCTGAATAAAGTCGCATTTATGTTCACGAAGAATATCCAGCTGAAGAAGATATAAATCAGAAAAAAGATATGGACAATAATAAACTTTTAGAATAATATGTTTAAATCTGTTTTACGGATTACATTGTGATTTGTTTCTAGAAACCCAGAGACCGACCTGCAAGGTTTTCCGCCCATACAGAGTTTCCGGCCTGGCTGGAAATCATAATTTTTCTAGGGGTTCCAATATGGCACTTACAAAAGAAACAACAGCCGCAACAGTAAAGAAGTACGGCGCAAAAGACACTGACACAGGTAGTGTAAAGGTTCAGATTGCTCTTATGACACAGCGTGTTGAACAGCTCACAGAGCACAACAAGCTCTTCCCAAAGGATGCTAACGCTAAACGTGCACTTCTTAAGGTTGTAGGTCAGCGCCGCAAGATGCTCCGCTACTTTGAACGCACAGACCTCGAAGGTTACCGCGCATTCATTAAAGAGCTCGGACTCAGAAAATAGTCTTGCTTTGTTGTCATCCCGAACCATCGCAGCATAGCTGCTCGGAGACTCGCTAAAAACAGTCCACAGGACTGTTTTTGCCCTGCTACGCAGTGCCGCTCCCTATGTTTCGGGATCTCAAAATCCCGCCAGCCATCGCGCCGTGCGGGATTTTTTTTTGCCCGGCGCAAATTCATTACCATGAATTTGGGGCTGTCCAAAAAGTATTGTCATGCTGAACTTGTTTCAGCATCTACGCCACATCTAGTTCTATAGATTCCGAAATAAGTTCGGAATGACAAGTGTGTTTGCTGCGGAAGGAAAAAAGATTGGAGATTTTTAAACTCTTTATCCTGATTCTGAAGTAACTTATACTTTTAATATTAATAATAAGTCGACTGGTGGGGCTTCGGCTGGATAAACGAAAACGGCTCAACTAAGAAAATGACAAAGATTAAGAAGTTTTAATCTTATCAGAGAATGAAGAAACTCCCGCGCAGCCAGGTGCCGTGCGGGAGTTTTTTTATATATTACAATAAGAATTCTTCGATAAGTTTTTCAAGAGCCTTAATGGAAGGCGGCTCGGTCTGTGTTTCCATGGTGATGATGAGATTGCGGCCGGCGAGAATTCCGTTTTCGGTGTAGAGGCGGAGCTTGCCGGCCGCATTGTTTGAGTATTCGGTGGAGTCCATGAGGCCAAAGTGTTCCCAGTAGAACTCTGTACGGGTGCGCGTGTTGAGGCAGAGGAAGTCGGGGTAGAGGGTGATGGATCTGCCGAAGTCGCGTCGAATGTCGTCAGGGTTGATGCGCTTCAGTGTAATCGGGAATTCGTAACGATAAGGTATGTTGTGGCGGAAAAGTGTATCTGCGATTATTACTTCGGATTTTGAGCGCACCCGTTCGCCACGGGCAGTACAGATGTAAGGTGCATCTGACGCGAAGGGCCGGCCCGTCCAGGAAATATCCTGCCAGCGGGCCGCGTACTGCTCGTTTGTGAGAATTGCAGGAGTAATGAGGCTGCGACGGGCCGGGCAAAGGGAATCGTAGAGTTCAGAAATGGCGCGTCCATTGCTTGTCTGTTTCATGTAATTTTGAAGGGCGGAGATTTCTTTTTGCAGCAGTTTAATAAGGCGGGCGTCGTAGTCTTTTTGTGCCAGCTGGCGGGCAAGAGTTTTCTGTGAGTGGGGAAGATATTTTCCTCTTAAACTGCCGCGTTCCGTTACAAGATAATACTCCGGGTGCCCGCCATTTTGAGAAATTCGGATGCGCCCCTGAGGTGCTTTTTCATAAGACTTCTTTTTGGTGAAAAGCAAGTTTTGAAGCTCTGCGAGCCGCTTTTCTATCAGGGGCGCAAGCTGATTTAGGGATAATTCTTCCATTTTTTACTCCTTCGGGCTCTTTTGGAGCTTGATTTTTGTTTTTGTTCCGACTTAACGGTGGCTTTACCTTGTTAAGTCGGGCGATTTGGAGATTTTTTAGCTGTGAGTTCGTCTTTTATTGTAGTGATGGCCGACTTAACGCGGTGGTTTTTAAAGTTAAGTCGGCCACAATCAGTGTTTTTGGCTGTAGGCGAGCATCTTTTTCCCAGTTTATCTTCTGCTGTGGCCGACTTAACACAGAAAAATTGCAGTTAAGTCGGCTCTTTTCCAGTTTTTCGAAGCGTTGCCGCTGAAATAACTCCGACTTAACGGCAGAACTGACTTGTTAAGTCGGTAAATAAGAGTCTTCGCCGCACAATAAGAAATCTCCACATGTAATATAGACACGAATTACATATTTTTGACAAAATTCGAGGATTTTTTGTGCTTTTTTTACTGATTTCTTCCATTGATTATTATGTATTTATGGATTAAAATTAATTATTATATTTTTTTATGAGCCGGCGCGCACGGGGAATTGGGGCGTTGTGGGGTTGTTCCCTGCAAATGGTGCGATGTCTTTTTGTTTTTCTGGCTGGCGATGATTTACCCCACTGGGTGGGGTAGCCGAAAACACCGAAGGTGGTTGAGGCGTAGGGCGGGGCTCCGCCCTCCTTAAATAAGTATATTAGTTTTACTAATAAATAGAAAAAAACACGCGTCGGATGTAGTGACGTGTGTAGGAGAAAATTATGTCTGTAGAAAGAGTAACCTACAAACTTGGAGATGCCGATCTCATCCTGGAAACTGGAAAAATCGGTAAACAGGCTAATGGATGTGTTTACGCTCAGTGGGGCGGAGCCGCTATTATTGCAACTATTTGTGCTTCGTCTAGCGTAACAGAAGGTCAGGATTTTGTGCCTGTAACTGTTGAGTACAACGAAAAATTCTATGCTGCCGGAAAGATTCCTGGCGGTTTTGTTAAGCGCGAAGGTCGTCCAAAGGACAAGGAGATTTTGGTATCTCGTCTTATTGACCGCCCAATGCGTCCGCTTTTTGAGCCATCTTTTGGTCACGAACTTCAGATTGTTCCAACTTGTGTTTCTTGCGATGGCGTTCATACTCAGGATATTCTTGCCGTAATCGCAGCTTCTGCTGCAACTTGTATTTCTGATATTCCATTCCACGGTCCGGTTGCTGCCTGCCGCGTTGGATATTTGAACGGTGAATATATTATCAACCCAACTTTCGAACAGATTGAAAAGGGCGAACTTGAAATCGTTGTTGCCGGAACTAAAGACGGCTTTACAATGGTAGAAGGTGGTGCTAACGAAGTTTCAGAGGAATTGATGCTCGGAGCTTTGGAGCGCGCTCAGAAGTTCATTACTGATATGTGTCTTTTGCAGGAAGAACTTGTAAAGAAGGCTGGTAAGGAAAAGCTTCCTTTGAATCCTCTTGATGTAACTTTGGACAACGCTGAAGCCATCGAAGCTGAAGCAACTCCACTTTTGAAAGAAGCCTGCTTCAAAGACAGCAAAATCAGCCGTGGTAAGGCAATTTCTCAGGTTCAGAGAGACCTGGCTGCAAAATATGCTGAACAGCTTTCTGACCCGATTCAGGCTAAGCTTTTCTGTGCTTTGATGGATGACATTCAGTACAAGCTCCTCCGCAAGTCTATTCTTGATGAAGGCGTTCGTGTAGATGGCCGTAAGGTTGACGAAATCCGTCCAATCACCTGCGAAGTAAACGTATTACCAACTCCACACGGATCGGCACTCTTCACTCGTGGTGAAACTCAGTCTCTTGCTGTATGTACTCTTGGTACTGCTATGGACGAACAGTCTTATGATGATATTGATGGAGACAGAAGCGAGCACTTTATCCTCCACTATAACTTCCCGCCATACTCAGTTGGTGAAACTGGTAAGCTTACAACTGGCCGCCGCGAAATTGGTCACGGTAATCTTGCCCGCCGTTCCCTTGCTGCAATGGTTCCAAGCCGCGAAGAGTTCCCATACACAATCCGCGTTGTTTCTGAAATCATGGAATCTAACGGTTCTTCATCTCAGGCTTCTACCTGTGGTGGTACTCTTTGTATGCTGGCTGCCGGTGTTCCAATGAAGAAGATGGTTGCCGGTATTGCTATGGGTCTTATCACAGAACCAGAGGGAGACAATCCTTATGGCCGCTATAAGATTTTGAGCGATATCCTTGGTGAAGAAGACCACCTTGGCGATATGGACTTTAAGGTAGCCGGAACAAAAGACGGTATTACAGGCTTCCAGATGGATATTAAGATTGCCGGTGTAACAACAGAAATCATGAAGAAGGCTATGGAACAGGCTCGTCAGGGTCGTCTCCACATCCTTTCTATTATGGAAAAATGCATTGACAAGCCGGCTCCACTTGCTAAGAACGCTCCACAGATTCTCACAATGAAGATTCCTGTAGACAAGATTGGCGCCCTCATTGGACCTGGCGGAAAGAATGTTAAGGCCCTCTGCTCTCAGTATGATGTAACAATCAACACTGAAGACGACGGAACTGTAACAATCTACTCTAAGAACGGCTTGAATGCTGAGGCTGCTAAGAAGGCTGTTAAGGGCATTACAGAAGACCCAGAGGTTGGAACAATCTATCAGGGAACTGTAAAGCGCATTATGGACTTTGGTGCCTTCGTAGAAATCCTTCCTGGAAAAGAAGGACTCTGCCACATTTCAAAGCTTTCAAAACAGCGCGTAAACAAGGTAACTGATGTTCTTACAGAAGGTCAGGTAATTCCTGTTAAGCTTCTCGAAGTAGACAAGCAGGGAAGATTGAACCTCAGCTACATCGACGCTTTGGATGAACAGAAATAAAATTTGAGGGTCATCCCGAACTTGTTTCGGGATCTTGTAATAGATGCTGAAACAAGTTCAGCATGACGGTGGTGGTGGTTGAGTCTGTCTAAACTACCACCATTTTTTATAGGAGGAACTTTTTATGGCAAAATCAACTAACAGAGGACTCGGTGCTCTCTTTATCAGAATAGCTTTGGCTGCATATTTCATTATCACAGGTCTCTGCATGCTGGGAGTAGGCGGTTCAGTTAAGGCAAGCGAAGCAGGTGCTGCAATTTATGAGATTTTCAGCGGCGATCTTGCACAGATTGTTGCAATTATTGCTGCTATTGTTATTTTGATTGGTGGTGTTTGTGTAGCAATTACAATTTTCCGCGATCTTGAAAACTGGGACAACACTGTAATGCTTATTCTTACAGTACTCTGGATTGTTATTGCTGTTGTAGCAGATGTTTTCAGTCATTCATTCGGTGTAAACAAGCTTGATGGTAATGCAATGTTCTGGATTCTCAATGTAGCAAAAGACCTCCTGATAATTGGCGGACTTTTGTCGATTAGATAAGCCTATACTCAGAGGCAAGCTGAGCTTGCCGATTAGCGTAGCGGTGCCCGGTAATTCACTGTGCTCCGCTTTTTTTTATCAATATATTTTGTTATAATATAAGAATGAATATTGTTAATATTAAATGCCTTGCTTCGAAAGGAGCCGTTATTCCTGAATATAAAACTAGCGGCGCGGCTGGAGCAGATCTTTGTGCTTTACTCGATAGTCCGCTTACAATTCCTGCAGGTCGTTCAGCCCTTGTTCCAACAGGGCTTTTTTTTGAGATTCCTGAAGGCTATGAAGTCCAGGTTCGTCCACGTTCCGGTCTTGCTGCAAAAAATGGTGTGACAGTTCTTAATTCTCCAGGTACAATCGATAGTGATTATCGTGGTGAAATCAAAGTAATACTTATTAATCTTGGAAATGCTGACTTTACTATAAATTCCGGCGACAGAATTGCACAGATGATTGTAGCTCCTGTAACTCAGGCAAGTTTTACGATTACAGAAAGTTTAAGTGATACAGAACGTGGTTCAGGTGGTTTTGGATCTACCGGTGTTACCAGCAGTAAAGTTGTTTGATTATGATAGATATCCGAAAAATAATAATAAAAATCAAGAGTAATTACAAATACAGACTTCTTCATATGTATTATGAAAAGTTTCAGGTTAGAGTCCTGAAACGTGGAAGTTTAAAAAATCATATTCTTATTAAATATCTCTTTAAGGATTTATTTCTTTATTTTCTTGTATCATTCTTCTTTTTCTTTATGATTTTCTTTGTAAATCAGATTCTTTTGACGGTAGAAGATCTTCTGGCAAAGTCTGCACCATTTAAAGATGTAATGAGGATTATGGTTTACAGCCTTCCTTTTATTATTGCTCAGTCAGCGCCTTTTGCAACTCTCGTTGGATTTTTAATGAGTCTTGGTGGAATGATGAGCAGTAATGAAATTCTCATCTTTAGGGCAGCAGGTTTATCTTTTTTCAGAATTCTAGTTCCTGTAGCTCTTCTTGGACTTGCAATTTCAATAGGTTCTTTTTTTGTAAATGATTATCTTCTTCCTCTTGGAACCATTAAATATAATAAACTGATGCGTGAGATTATGAATTCCACTCCGACAATTGAGCTTGAATCAAATAGTGTAAAAAGTCTTGATAAAGCAAGTGTCGTAATAGGTGAGGTTAATGGAAATACAGTTTCTGATTTAGTTGTATTTGATTGTAAGGATGATACCGACCGTCTCATAATTGCAGGCAATTCCGAGTTGACAGGTGCAAAGCAGGAAGGTGTTCTTATGCATTTTGATATGAATGATACTTTTGTACTGTCTATCGATGCTGCAAAAAGACAAGATTATGATGTATTAAAATCTTCAAAAACAATCATGAATGTTTTTGACTCTGCAATTCTTGGAAATTATTCACGTTCTGCACGAGAAATGACAACATATGATTTGACTAAAACAATTCAAGGTATGAAAAAAGAAACAAATGATGATATCAATTATCTTCGTGTTCTTAATATATGGATAATGGAATGGCACAAAAAACTTGCTATACCCTTTGGTTCTATCTTTTTTGCATTTCTGGCTTTTTCATTGGCCTTTCTTTTTGGAAAACATAATGGTCAGATGATTTGTTTGTTTCTCGGAATTGTAATTTGTGTACTTTACTGGGCTTTCCAGATATCCGGACAGCTTATGGTAATGAGAGTCGGCCTAAAAGCATTCTGGTGTATCTGGATTCCAAATTTTCTGGTCGGCATTTTTGGATTATTATTTATGATAAAGCTTCTTAGGAAATAGAGAATAACATGAAACTGGTTTTTTATCTTTTTAAAAAAATCATTCCTCTTTTTTTGGGTGCTATGTTTTTCTTTGCGCTTGTATTAAATCTTGTAGATCTTTTTATGAATATATCAACATATCTCCAGAATGGCAGTGAAGCAAAAGACATTCTTACAGTTATGCTGTTTTATATTCCTAAAACAGTATGGTATGCGGTTCCTGTTGCAATGCTTTTTTCTGTTTCTTATGCTTTGAGTGATATGTATGCAACAAATGAGATTCAGGCTTTACTGGCTTCTGGTGTATCACTTTTTCGTTTTACAATTCCAATTCTTATTGTAAGTTTTGTAATGGCTTTTGGGCTTTTTGTATTTGAAAATCAATGTGTCGTTCAAACCTATGAGAAAAAAACAAAACTTCAGAATACTTTGCTTGGAAAAAATGAATTTTCAAATAACTCAAATGTAATTGTTCTTTCAAATAATGGGAAAATAATTTACAGGGCTGCAAGATATACAGAAAGTACAAAACGGCTTCAAGGATGTTATTTTATTTTCCGTGATGATAACAGAAATCTTGTTGCTGTAATGTATGCTTCACAGGCTGTCTGGAATGATGATAGTAAAGTCTGGGCTTTGGAAAATCCGGTTCAATATGTTCCATATGAAGATACATTAGTACGTACAGAAATTTCTGGTGGACTTGCGGCGCAGCTTACAGAATCATATGAAATTTTCAGAAAAACAAATGTTGATGTTCAGTCAGTTTCTGCAGAAGAAGCAAAGGTTTACATAGAACATCTTAAAAAAGCAGGTTTACCTTTTAATGAAGAGTTATCTGAATATTATAAGAAATATGCATTTCCATTTATTGTTTTCATCGTTGTATTTCTTTCTATTGGTCTTACCGGAAAAACACGAAAAAATGTTCTTCTTATAAGTCTTGCTTCCTGTATTTCTGCATCTGTTCTTTTTTATGTCGCAATGATGATTACCATGGTACTTGCAAAGCATGGTTACATTTCTGCTTTCGCAGGTGCATGGTCACCGGTTATTTTCTTTACAATAATTAGTATTATTCTGTTGCGTTATGCACGTACATAGGTTTTATTTACGAGGATTTTATGAGTGAAGTTTTAAAGATATTTGATATAAAACATAAGTCATCTGATGGAAAGGCACGTACTGGAATTATGCATCTTCCTCACGGTGATGTAAACACTCCGGTTTTTATGCCGGTTGGAACTAATGCTACTGTTAAGGCAATGCCAAAAGATTTTCTTGAGGAAATCGATTTTGATATTATTCTTGCAAATACTTATCATCTTTTTTTGAGGCCTGGTGCAGATTTAATAAAAGAAGCCGGTGGCTTACATGGATTTTCTCAGTGGAAGAAGAACTTTCTTACAGATTCAGGCGGATTTCAGGTATTTTCTTTAAGTAAACTTCGTAAGATTACAGATGATGGGGTGCGCTTTCAAAGTCATATAGACGGAAGCTATCACATGTTTACTCCGGAAAATGTTGTTCAGACTCAGACAAAATTTAATTCTGATATTCAGATGCAGCTTGATGTATGTTCAGGTTGGGGTGTGGAAAGAAAAGAAGCGGAAAAGGCTCTGCGTATTACTTCAGACTGGCTGGTACGTGCAAAAGGCGAATGGGAAAAACAGCGTAATGAAGGCTACCGGGGAATTTTGTTTCCAATAGTTCAGGGAAACTTTTTTGAAGACCTGCGACAAAAAAGTGCAGAGTTTGTTTCTTCTATGGATATGCCTGGTATTGCAATCGGCGGACTTAGCGTTGGTGAACCTCCAGAAGAGTTTACTCAGTTTATGAATTATACGGTGCAGTATCTGCCGGAAGATAAACCTAAATATGTTATGGGAATTGGAACTCCTGAGTATATTCTTGATGCAGTACAGGCTGGAATTGATATGTTTGACTGTGTGCTTCCAACCCGTAATGCAAGAAACGGCTCATACTTTACCCGCCGCGGAATGTTAAGCATAAAACAGGAAAGATGGATACATGATTTTGGACCTGTGGATCCTGAATGTAACTGTAAAGTTTGCCTCACATATTCCCGAAGTTATTTAAGACACCTTTTTAAGGAACAGGAAATTCTGAGTTCGATTCTTGCAAGCTATCATAACCTTTATTTCTTAAACAATATGCTTAAAGAAATTCGTGTTGCAATTGATGAAGACAGATTTGAACAGTATCGCAAGGAGTTCTTAGATAAGTTCCGTCAGGGAGTATAGATATGAAGAAATTATTTTTTTTATTGTGTCTGATATTTTCTTTCTCATTATATGCTCAGACCGCAGATGAAGATATCAAAGCTTCAAAAGGCGGAATTTCGGAAATTCCAGCTGCAAAACGACCAAAAGCAATAGATAAAGAAAAAGCAGCCAAAGCCGCAGAAAAAGATGAAAGTGAAAAAGATTACGAAAATAAATCAAACACAATAAAATATGGAATTCCGTCGGAAATATCTTCCTTAATTGATGAACTTATAAAAAATGATGACCCTCGTTTTACCGAAGAAATATATGATGTATTTCAGGTTTCAAAAAATACAGTAATTAAACAAAAAGTCCTGAATTATTTTAAGCAGCAGGAAGATCCTTGTCTTGAAGATTATGCTGTAGAAGTTTTGAATGATCCCTATGAAGAAAAAGGTGATTTAGTAAAAGCCTGCTTTCAGTACATATCAACTGTAAAAACAAAAGAGGCTGTGCCTGCAGTTCTTTCACTGATTGAGTCAGAAAATGATTCTTATTTTAATGATGCAATTGCTACAATCGGCGAAATCGGTGGACCTTCAGAAGCTATGTTCCTTGTTGAGTACCTTGAGCGTGAAGACCTCAGTGATGCTCAGCGTCAGACTCTTATGCGCACCTGTGGAAAAATGCACGCAATCCAAACCTGGGACAAAATGGTAGAAATTGCCGAAGATGAGGATGAAAATCTTTATGTTCGTATGTATGCAGCAGAGGCTCTGGGCCTTATGGAAAAGAAAGAATCAGTTCCTGTTTTAACTTCTCTTTTTTCAGAAAATGATCCTAACCTCAGACAGTATGTTATAAAAGGACTTTCTCATTTTCCTGATGTTATTGAAGCTCAGGAAACTGTAATGCAGGGAATCCGTGATGAACACTGGAGAGTTCGTCAGGAAGCTATAAAGACGGCAAAAGAAAATAAAATGACAGACTCTATTCCTTATTTGATTTATCGTGCTAAAAACGATAGCGAGAAAGTAATAAAGGATGAAGCTTATAATTCTATTGCTGCCCTTAATTCAAGTGAGGGAAATGATTTTCTTATTGCTCAGATAAAAGATAAAAAAGTTGGAGATGCAACTAAAAAGAAAATTGTAGAAGTTCTTCTGAAAGAAGGAAATGCCGGAGAAAAAGAAATCCTTGAACTTGCAGAGGAGTGTCTTAAAGACGATAAGCGTAAAGATTTGCGTTATGCAATTGGAAAAGAACTGGCAAAGTATGAGAATGCGGCTTATGAAGATATTTGTCTGAAATATCTGGCTTCAAAAGATTCTACCACTCAAAGTCTGGGACTTGATATTTATAAAATTAATAAATTTAATTCTGCAGAAACCACAATGCGTACCATTTATGCTGACAAAAAAGCAAACTCTGGTGTGAAAAATCGCATTAAGAAAATGCTTGATAGTATCCGTCAAATCTAACCTTATTTAGCTAGCTCTATCCATTCGCCGCGGAACT
>JAEDCY010000085.1 GCA_016293915.1 Treponema sp.
GTTTCATATTGGACGGGATATGTCTGAAGAAACAAATTTTATTGGTGCAGAAGAATCTTCGATAGGTGATTCAGTTTATTATGACAATTATGGTAATCCAAGCTCTGATCCAAATGTTGTAACAGGACAAAATATGGGGGAAGAACTTGTTATTATCCCTGCAGCTACAAAGATAACTGATGCTGCTGAAAATCATTTAGGTGAAGATTACCATGATGGTAATAGTTGTGACGAGTGGGCTGCAAAAGTAATCGAAGAAGCTGGTTATAATCCACAGGATTATGAATTAGGAAACACCAGTCAAAGTGTAATGCAACATATAAATGCATTACAAGATACTGGATTAGATTACTCTCAAACGTCAGATAATAGTGCCTATGTTGTTTTTATGGGAGATGGAACAAAGTCTTATACTATAGGACACGAACATGCAGGATTACTTGTTACAGATTCCTCAGGAAAAGTGTCTTTTTACCATTCATCCGCAAATAATGAAGGGGCTGTTTCAATAGTGGAAACATATGATTCTGTTTCTGATTTTCATAATGATTTTGCATATTCGTCTTTTTATTATCAGGAGATTTACTAAATGAAAATTCAATCTTTTTATTTTCTTTCATTTCTTTTTCTTATATGTTTATTTCAATCTCCGTGTAAAGCAAATGATTTTCCTTCTACTTCAAAAATTAGAGTTATAAAAAACTATAACACCTATTCATTTTTAGATGAAAATGGAAATATTCTTTTTACAAAACAGTTAAAAAGATTCTATGGATTTACCGAAGGATATGCTACCGTAGCACTTATGAATTTTGATAGTGCAATTCTTGATGAAAATGGAAATATTTCAAATATTCACTTTGAACAATTAGGACAAAAATTTTCAGAAGGGAAAAATTTTGCAATGTTTTTAGACGGTACAACGGGTGTTATAGATATCAAAGGTAACATTCTTTTTAAGATTAAGGTAGAATTTGATGAGAGCGGAGCTCTTGCTGCAACTAATTTTTCAAATGGGAAAGCCTTTATCAAAGAATCTAGAAAATCAGGAGTGGTCTGGCATTTAATAGACGATAAAGGGAATATATTAAAAGATTTTAACAATATATCTGGTCTAAGTTATTTTTATTGTGGTTTAATAAAAGTACGAGTTAAAGAAGATTCGTCCTGGAAATGGAATTATTTAGATTCTAATGGTAACTTTATTTCACCAATAAATTTTGATAAAGCAGATGCCTTTGTCGACGATAAAGCAAAAATAACACTAGGTAGTGAAGTTTATTACATAGATACTAATGGGAAAAGAATAATGAATTAATTCAAGTAAAAGCGTCAAAATTGACGCTTACTTTCTTTGTATTATATAAAGAATTATTAAATCTTATTTTGCTCAATCAGATTTATAGTATTCCAATCTAAATTTTCAGTTAGACGTATTTGCATTTCTTCAATAATTTTGTATTGTTGTTGCTCAATTCCTGCATCAAAACCGTATAATTGCTCATATTTTTCTTTATATCTAGTACACCAATAATATTTTGTGTATAAAATTGAATCAATTGATACATTTTTTTCATTTTGAATTTCATCTTCTTTTTCGTTAAAACACCACCAATAATTATAAAAATTATTTAAATCGTTATCTTCAAACTCGATTTTCTTTTGATAATTTACTTCTATTAGTAATTTATCCATTTCTTCCTTTAGTATTTTCATTTCTTTTCTCCTATTCTGGAAAGAATTTTATTTCAATTTTAATATTATTTTTTTCAAAAAGTTTTTTTAATTGTTCCACAGCGCTTTTATCTGATATTAACCACTCAACTTTATAATTAGCTAAAATTGCTGAATCAATTTGTCTTTGAGCTTCTTGTAATATTTTGTTTTTTGCAAAATCTGGCATATCATCCACATGATAAAAGGATTTCTTATTAAGAATTAATTTTCCATCTTGTACAGTACTATTAATCATATTTTCAAATTGAACATATCCCCCCTGTGGATGAGGTAAATAATAACTTTCATTATTCGGATTAATTTTTAATTCAAAAGCCTCAACTCGAGGATCAGCTTGTTTAATTCTTTTTCCCCAAAAACCTTTTCCTTCAGGTCTTACATCAATTTCATGAATTCCCCATTTTATTTTCTTGGGATAGATTGTGTTTTTTATAAATTTCCCATTTCCAAATATCTTCTCCCCAAACTCATCAATCTTGCTAGTAACAAAATCAGATGCCAGGCGTAGTTTTTCTGCAGCACTGCTCAAAACGTCATCTATTTTGCTTCCATATTTTGAGTTGCCGGCTTCTTTTATCCATTTGTTCACCATTGCGATTGCATCGTCAATGCTTGATGTGAACTTTGTTTTGAGCATCTTGAACGCTTTCTGCACATCGTCCGCATCGAGTTTTCGCAGGATTTTCAGAACGATGTCATCAGCTCCCTTTATGATTGCCTTGCAGCCAGCTTTTACCACATCGCCAGCATACGGAACGCAGCCAATAGCAGTGAGCAGGAGAGTAACCCAAATCATTATCTCATTTACTCGTTTTTCTATGACAAGTTTTTTGAGACATGCCGTTATATCGCGTACATCACAGGCCTGTCCGACAAAAGGAATGAAGTTCAGCCCCATATCGATGAGGATTTCCGTTCCTGTCGGGTTCTCGTTGTATTCGCCCTGCAGTGCTCCCCATAATGTGTTCCAGAAAGATTTCTCATTCTCGATTTTGTCAGGATTCAATTCTGTTTCTGTCTTTTCATCCTCAACAATTTCAAAATTCCCCTGTGGGAATTCCGATTTCAATGACAGATTGTTGTTGTCTGCCATTTTCCTGCACATTAAAAGGAATTCTTTCAGGTCTTCAAGTGGCATTGTTTCAAGGTCATGCCTGTAATCTTCATCATCATTAAGTATGGAAATGACCTCGTGCATCTGATCATAAAGTTCTAAATCATCTTCCGACAGACTCTCCATGTTGCTGGTGCAGTAACAGGCATGGGAAAACATAAAGCTGTCTATGGAGCCGTTTATGAGATTTATAGCACTGCTTCTTGTGAGCGATTCCGCTGCCATTACCTTATCCTTTCCTTCATGGCTCTTATTATGTCGGTATTGAACTCCTTCTCGGTTTTCCAGAGGTGTTTCCTTATATACTCTTCCTTTTTGAGGTAGTAGTTCATGTTGCCGAATTTCATCTCGTCTTTCGTGAGTCGGGCTTTGTCCTGCTCGTAATGCTCGTTGACAATCAGCATCCGCTCTTCTTCTTTCATTCTGCTACCATCTCCTTAAACTGAAAGGTTCATCGAACATGTCTTGTGCCCATTCCTGCAGGGAAAGCAAATATCGCAGCTGTTCCGCATGGTAATGCTTCGCAAATTGCTTTCTACATTGTGTTCAAATTCTGTGGCAACCTTATTCAGGAATATTTTGTACTCTTTTTCTGTGGTTTCCCAGTATTTCCCGGGAGCATACTCAACATACCGGACTTCCTCGCCGTTGTGAAGGTGAAGCGTCTCGTTGAAATTTGCCTCCATTTCAAGCTCATCAACGGATTCATTTATGCGTCCTTCTGAATACTGCTGGACATGGGTGAGCTCATGCTCAACGATTTGGTCGGTTTCAGTCGAGCCCGGATTATACTTGCTTTTTCTTATGTGGATTCTGTTTTCGACGGCAAAGCCCAGAAGTGCAGGACTTAATATGAATTTGTAATCCGGGTCAAGGTAAATCATAGTATCCTTGAGCTTTGTATCGTGTCGTAACTCAAAGTCGTTCTTTGTCTGCTCGTCAAGTGGGATTATTTGTGAGGGAGTTGAAGACTTTCTTGTTTTCCTGCGTTCTCCAGCTTTGGTAACGAAAGAAAAGATTTTTTTAGTAGAGCTATTACATTCCATTTGCTAACCGATATATTGATATCATAATTATAACTTTCTTTTATTTTGAAATCAAATTTTATATGCCCCCCCACGCCAGTGGCGTGTGAGCATAACAACTGCTTAGACAATATGTAGTGCCACCAGATTTGCAGAATCGAGGGTTCGGTCGTAAACTTGAAATAGAAAACAACAAGCATGAC
>JAEDCY010000044.1 GCA_016293915.1 Treponema sp.
GGCTTTTACTCTTCTTTGTTTACGATTGCGATTCCAATTTCTCTTCAGGCGCTTTTGCAGAACTTTGTAAACATGCTCGACACTGTTATGATTGGGCGGCTTGGTAGTGTGGAGATTGCGGCGGTTGGACTTGGAAACCAGATTTTCTTTATCCTCAATATGATTCTTTTTGGAATTACTTCTGGTGGCGGTGTTTTTATTGCGCAGTTCTGGGGTAAAAAAGATTTAGGCGGAATCAGAAGGTCTTTAGGTTTGATGACTTTGATTGCTGCTTTTGTGGCTGTGGTTTTCACTGTGCTCGGACTTTTTATTCCTCATCAGCTGATAAGAATTTATTCTCCGGATCCTGAGGTTGTACGCGTTGGCGGAGAATATCTTCGTCTTGCCTGTTTAAGTTATATTCCTACTGCAATCAGTTTTTCTATCACCCTTGCTCTGCGAAGTACGGAACGGGTAAAGCTGCCGCTTGTTTGTACATCTGTTTCGCTTTTGACAAATGCCGGTGCAAATTATCTTTTGATTTTTGTTGCAGGTCTTGGAGTAAAGGGAGCCGCTATTGCAACTGTATTTTCTCGCCTTGTTGAACTTGTAATTCTTTTGAGCTGGACTTATTCTCACGGTTATGAAATTTGCGGAAAGCTTCGCGAACTGCTTGGCTTTGACTGGTCTTTTGTTTTTAAATATTTGAAGATTGCCTTCCCGGTTATTGTCAACGAAACCTTCTGGGGTCTTGGAACGTCTGTCTATAACGGAATCTATGCTCATGCGGGAACTGATTCTTTTACCGCCTATAGCATCACCGGAACAATCAGTCAGCTTACCTGGGTATTCTGTATGGGCTTTGGAAATGGTATTGGCGTTCTGATTGGCAAACGCATCGGCGAAAAGAAGCTTGATGAAGCCCGCGGTTATGCCCTGCGCTCCATGTGGTTTATGCCTTTAGTGGGCGCTGCGGTCGGAGTTCTGCTGCTGCCACTTTCTAAACTCCTCCCCTTCCTCTTTAACGTTGAGCCCGAAATCATAAAAATGGCAACTCAGATTCTTATGATTTTGATTCTGCTCTACCCCTTTAATTCTTTCTGCATGGATTGGGTTGTTGGTGTATGCAGAGCCGGCGGAGACACTGTTTTTTCTGCGGTTGGCGAATTGATTGTTTTATGGGGAGTTGCAATTCCTCTTGGATACGTGGCGGCTTTTGTACTCCACCTTCCCGCCCCAATGATTTTCTTATTCCTCTCAAGCGAATCGATTGTAAAAGCAATTGTTGGAGCAATAAGAGTTCTGAGCGGAAAGTGGCTGCATGAGGTTACGTGATTTTGGGGTATCACCTTCCGAAACGGAAGGTCGTTTAGTAACTCTACTTTTTTATAGTGTCACCAGGTCTTTTGCACCCACGAGTTTCTCTTGTAAATCTGGAAACTCCTGACATAAAACACAGTCTTTGAATTGGTTTTCGGTCAGAATCAACATTCTTACTTCACCTGTAGGAGGTAAATATGATTTTATTGCAGATTTATAATTCTTATAAATCTGCAAAACAAGTTTGTCAAGACTTTTAGCGAAGCGTGTCTTGACGAACTTGTATCCTATTCTGATGCTTGATGCAAATTTTTTTAGTGTCCTCTATCCGCATAAATACTTCATTCTGTAATCTGATATATCCGTCGGTTTCAAGAATTTTTCGTAGATTTGTATAAGCTCCTTTTTTTTATTTATAATCCGACATCACCTTATTCAAATCCTGACTTCCATGAGCAACGTGGATTACGGTGGCGGTATCTTTGTCGATAGCGTACATAACTGAGTGATTTCCGATTGTATAATATCGGATTCCCATTGAATGCCATGGTTCATCAGGATAAAAATGATAGCCATCTGCCATAAAGCTTAAATCGTTCATGCTGGAATAAAGACGTGCTAATACTGCATCAGCATTAATCACAGATTGTAATTTATTGAGAATATAACTATATATTCTGGCAAGATCTGCTTTTGCGGTATCTGATAAAACTACTTTGTATTCCATTATGCGAACTGAGCTTTAATTTCGGCGAAAGCTTCTTTTAGAGGTGTTACACGGCCGGCTTTCATATCATCTATGCCTTGCTGCATTTTTGCATTAAACTCTTCTTTAGATTCAGAAAGAGGCTCCATCATTGTCTGAGCATATTGATACTGGATAAAATCGAGATATTTTGAAACATCTTCCAGACAAGTTTCCGGTAATGTTTTTACCTTTTCAAGTACGGTATCGTAAGACATTTGGACCTCCTTTTTTATAAGTATAGCATAAATTTAAAAGAAAATCATTAAAAATATATCAGAATGAAATGTATCCGTTACCTCACCTTCCTAAAACAAAAGGTGGTTTAGTGTCTAGAGATTTTTTCACACTTTACAGTAATCGCACTCTAAGCCTTTTACGTCCACCTTGCAGGTAAATAGACAACCATCGAGTTCGCCGGTCTGGCCGGTTGCTGCACTTGTGATAAAAAGTGTATCCAGCTTGTCGCCCATAAAGCAGCAGGAAGTTACGTTTTTGGCAGGTACATTTACAACTGCAAGAAGAGAGCCGTCTTTTGTGCTACGCTCTTCTATGCGGTTGCCACCCCAGAAGGCTACCCAGAGATTGTCTTCTGCATCTATGCACATTCCGTCTGTCATACCACGGCCTTCTTCCGGCCTGAACAAAACCTTGCGGTTGGAGATTTCGCCAGTTTCCAAATCATAATCATATTCAAAAACCGCATACTGCAGGGTATCTGAAAAATAAAACTTTTTGCGGTCAGAACTCCAGGCAAGTCCATTCGAAATCTTTGTGTCAGCCTGCTTAACAGTCACCTGACCATTTTCCAGGCAAAAAAGATTTCCGCTCGCTTCATGAATATCATCATCCACAGAAGAGCCAAACCAGACCCGGCCTTTAGGGTCTGCCTTCACATCATTTGAACGCTGCCAGGCTTTGTAATATTCAGAAAGATTTTTGATAAGACGAGGCTTGGTGCCATCAGCCTTTTCAAGATAAAGCCCATCTGTCCCGGCAATCAGATAGGTACCGGGTTTTTCAGCCGGAACCGCAGAGCCGATTTTCTGCCCGTAACTAAAAACTCGCCGAGTTCCGTCCGGTCCAAGAGTAAAAAATTTTCCTTCCGTAATATCAACCCAGGAAAGAGTTTTCGTGCGGGTATCGTAAAAAGGAGATTCACCGAGTGTATGTTTTGATGGCTTTAGTCCCGCTCATTTTTATACCTCGTAATCAAGGCAGGAACGGCTTGCTGTGTAAGGGCGAACTTTACTGTCTGCCACAGCCACATGCTCCGGATGTTTTGAATATCCTTTGAGAGCCTCAGTAGATTCAAAAGTTGAATCCAGCATCAGGTCTGCAGTAGAAGAAGCCAGGCGGCCTTCTGTATTTACTTTGATGTCGATAAGGCCAGGGATTTTTCCTTTAAGCCCTTCGAGGCCTTCTTTGATTCCTTTTTTTACAGATTCTTTTTCAGAATCGCTCATCTCTTTTAATGTCCATAAAATAATATGTTTAACCATAATGATATTTTATCACGAAAAGCCGCTTAATTCATCGCCTTGTCCCGTGTTTTCTGATACAATTTTAGTTATGAATATTTACGTTGATTTTGATGATTGCCTCTGCGAAACAGCCCGCCACTTTTCGGTGCTCGTAAAAGAAATGTTTAATCTTGATATCCCCTACGAGCAGATTCACTATTTTAATCTGCAGAAATCCTTTGATCTGACAGACCAGCAATATGACCAAATGATGATAAAAGCCCACCAGCCGGACGTCCTTTTATCCTACGACGAAACTCCAGGAGCAAGCGAAACAATCAAGAGCTGGCTGGCAAAAGGCCACGACGTAAAAATCATTACCGGCCGCCCTGTCAGTGCCTACGATGCATCCCGCGAATGGCTGAATCAGCATGGCCTTGAAAAAGTTGATTTGTACTGTCTGAACAAATACGGCCGCGACAATTTCTTAAAAGGCAGCAGCTTCAATCTGGAACTGGAAGATTATTACAAAATGCATTTTGATATGGCCGTCGAAGACTCCCCTTCCGCCTTTAAGTTCTTCGACCATCTGCCAGATTTAAAAGTTATGGTCTTCGACCGCCCCTGGAACCAGACCTGCACCTTCCCCACTTCAAACTACAAAAGATGCACTGGCTGGGAAATGATTAATGACAAGGTAAAAAAATGACAGAAAACAAAAAACTTCAAATAAAAGAATTTTTCCTCTTAGACAAATCTGAAAAAGAATTCTGGCTGACAAAAATCGGTGAATCTGACTGGCGGGCTGGAAAATATCTTTTTAAGATTCTTTCTGAAGGAAGCTTTAATCTGCAATATGGCGAAAAATCAAAAGTCTTTTTACTGACCCAGGGTAATAATCTGATTTCTTTTTGCAGCTTTTCAGAACGCGACGAAATTCCGGATACAGAGCTTACTCCCTGGATTGGCTTTGTTTACACCTTTCCTGCCTTCCGTGGAAAACGCCGCATTGGAAAACTGATAGAATATATTTATCGCCTTGCAAAAAATCAGGGCTTCAAACAACTATATATCTCAACAGACCAGAAAGGTCTTTACGAAAACTTTGGCTTTTCATTTTTGCAAACTATGACAGAACGCTGGGGTGGAGAAACGCTGGTTTATCAGATGGAAATCGTCCACAAAGATTACAGCGACATCATAGGAAAAACCGTAAAAGGCACAATTGACCGCCCTCTCGGTGCTTCTCATCCTCGACACAAAGAAATGATTTATCCGATAAACTATGGCTATGTAGACGGCCTTTTTGCCGGTGACGGAGCAGAACAGGATGTTTACGTTTTTGGTACAAATCAGCCGCTAAAAACTTACGAAGGAAAAATCATCGGCGTTTATCACCGTTTGAATGATGTTGAAGACAAATGGATTGTTGCCCTGGATGACAGGCCTTACACAGACCAGGAAATTCTTGAAGCCATTTCTTTTCAGGAACAATATTTCATGGGTGAACTCTACAGATAAAATCCAGAAAAGCAGACCAGCCTATCCCCTTGCCTTCCATGCCGGATACCACTTTACAAACCAGCCCGCATTTGTTGCCACTTCTCCCTTGCCAGTAAAATGTGCAGCTGCAGATAAAAGTGCAACTGCTACCCAGAAGGTAATCGACTTGCTTCTGTCTAGTCCTGACGTTTCATTATAAAGTTACCTTTCAACATTTTGGTCTGCAGAATATTTACAAAGGCAGATGGGTCTGTTTTTTTGATGGAACGCATAAGCTTGTCTTCTTCATCAGAAGAAACTACGGTATAAAGCATATTGCGTTCCGCCCCCTGATAACAGCCCTTTCCAGTAAAAAGAGTTGCATCATGCCCGGTAACATCGCGGATTACATGAATCAGTTCATCGGTTTTATCAGAGATTATTAATATAGTAGATTTTTGATAACGCTTGTAAAGATTATTAAGAACCTGAGTGCTTACATACTGAAATATGATTGAATAAAGCGCTCTGTTCCAACCAAACAAAAGACCAAAAATCGCAAGAACAAGTACATTGAAAAACAAAATATAATTCCAGATACTTCGACCTGTTTTTTCTGAAACATAAATTGAAATAAAATCAGTTCCACCACTGGTAGCTCCAGCTAATAAACAGAAACTGATTGCAATACCGTTAATAATTCCACCAAAAGTACAGCAGAGCAATACGTCGTTTGTAACATCAAGGCCAGGAATTAAATCTGTAAAAAGACCTGATGCAACAATTGCCCAAAGTGAAAGAAGGGTAAATCGCTTTCCAACATAACGGAAACAGATGAGGGCTGGCACAACATTCAAACCCCAATAAAAAAGTACGAATGGAATTTTTATATTCAGGTATTTTGCAAAAACCTCCTGAATTAATAAAGTAATTCCTGTAAATCCACCCGGCAAAAGTCCCACCGCATGCACAAAGGTATTAAGATTAACTGCCATTATTAATGCTCCGGCAGTAACCAGAAGAAATCGTAATAAAAGTCGTACCTTATCTTTCATATAAACAGTTTAACACACTTTAATAAAACATGTATCATTAATCTATAAGAAAAAATAAACCTGATTAATGATATAATGGCTGAGACATGATAAATGCGCAGCTTCAAAAACATCAGCTGTAAAAATCTCAAGATTAACCGACACTTTCCGGCCACTCTTTATCTAAGAAATTCTGTAGCCCACTCCGCGAACTGTCTCAATCAGTTTCTGGTTATTTAATTTCTGACGCAAAAGCCCGATATGAACATCCAGAGTGCGGCTTTCTATTTCTTTATCATAATTCCATACAGATTCCAGAAGCTGTTCACGGGTAAGAACCTGTCCTTTATTTTCCATAAGAAGGGCGAGCAGTTCATATTCTTTTACTGCAAGCAGAACCTCTTTACCTGAAACAAAAGCCTTTCTGCTTTTTGTATTGATAATTACATTCTGCGCGCTTATCAGATTTTTTTCAGAACCATCAACAAGAACTGAGTCACCAGGGTTTGGCTGGATTGCCTGAATTACGCCAAAAATGCAGTCGCCGGCTTTTTCAATTTTACGGACTAAATCCATATAATTTAGTTCGGCTTTTACATTGCTGCCGTTTTCAATTCGCTTTCTGCTGGCCTTTTTAAGTTCACGCTTAGTCCTGTCGATTTTGTCTTCCACATCAGACAGAAGAACTTTATCAATTTCAGAAAGACCAAGGGCGATATAAGTACAAGTCTGTTCATAAAAGATATATACCTGATTAAAATAATCAATCAGCTCCTTACTCTGATTTTCAAGAGCAGACACCTCGGATTCTTTTTTGAACTTGCACAGTGAATGCATCATTGAACAGCATTCATCACTCAAATCTTCAAGATTCTGAATTACAGAAATCATGTTGGCATAATTGTTCCGGTCGTTGTGATTTGCAGTTGGAAGGCGGGAACATTTTTGAAGGAACCAGGAAATTTCATGATTCATTTCATCAACATATTCTTCCTGAGCATTAACTTCTTCAATTAATCCATCCATATCATTTTTCTGATTAAGCCCCTGATTCAGATAATCCATCATCTCCATTACGTGGCCGGCCATTTTTGTAATTTCTTTCTGAACCTGAAAAGTATACAAGTCTGTGCTGAGATGATTTTTTGGCAGGATGATTGGGATTTTATAATGAGCTTCTTTTTCTTTCTGACTTTCATGAATCACTTTTTCTGTAATGGAAGCAATCTGCTTAACAAAAGGCAGGAAAAGGATTGTGGCAGAAATATTAAAAACAGTATGAAGCATGGCAATGTGAGTTGTGATGTTTTGCGCAGGCTGACCGGGAACAATAAAATCAATCAGATTTAAAAATGGCTGGAAGAAAATCAATGCCAGGAGAGTTCCTGTAACATTAAAAGCCACATGGACAGCAGCAGTTCGTTTTGCATTCACACTTGCGCCAAAAGATGACATAACCGCATCTACAGTTGAACCGATATTGCTTCCTAAAATCATTGCAGCCCCAAGCTCCCATGGCAGAGAACCGTTTGCAGACATTGTAAGTACAATCGCTGTTGTAGCTGATGAAGAATGAATCAGAGCGGTAAAAACAGTTCCGATTAAAACTCCAAGCAAAAGACCCGCAAAATTTAAATCCTGAAATTTCTGTAAAAAGCTGACAGACTCAGGCTTTAAATTCATGGAAGTTTTAAGAAGGCCCAGCGCCATGAATAAAAGCGCAAAACCCATAAAACAATCAGCAAAATTATGAATCTTAAACTTCTTAAAATATTTAAGGATAAAGCCAAAGCCAAACAAAGGAATGGCCGCTGCTTCCATACTAAAGGAAAATCCAAAAAGAGAAACAATCCAGGCCGTAACCGTAGTTCCGATATTTGCGCCAAAAATAATTCCAATGGCCTGTGTCAGACTTATAATCTCAGCATTTACAAAACTAACCACCATTACAGTAGTTGCGCCGGAAGACTGAATTATTGCCGTAACCGCAAGTCCAGTGAGCACAGCCGTAAATCTGTTCCCGGAAATCTTATGAAGCAGGGATTGCAGGCTGCTTCCCGCTCCCTTTTGAATACCGTTCGAAAGCATCTCCATTCCAAAAAGCAGCAGGCAGAGAGAACCTATAAATCCTAGAATCTGGCTTAATACAGTTATCATGCTTTTACTATAACCGTAAGAAATTAAAAATTATAGTTACTTTGTGTAAATTGTATGTAAATTCTGGAAGTGACAGTTATTCTAATTTTTACTATAATCATCTTTATGTTCAGACCAATGAGAAGATTTAAGCAACAGATTTCAGATACTGAATGCAAAGAGATTTTGAAAAATGAAAAACGCGGAGTTCTTTCTCTGCTCGGCGATGACGGTTACCCTTACGGACTTCCCCTCTCCCACTTCTACAGCGAAGAAGACAATAAGATTTATTTTCACAGCGCAAAGGAAGGCCACAAAATTGATGCCATCAAAAACTACGACAAGGCAAGCTTCTGCGTTTACGATTCAGGCTACCGCAATGAAGGTGAATGGGCTCTGAACATCAACTGTGTAATCGTCTTTGGGAAAATCCGCCTGGTGACCAACGAGGAGCTGGCCCGCAGAATCTGTACAAAGCTTGTTCAGAAATTCACAGACGACCGGGAATATCTAGAAAAGGAACTTAAAAACGCCCTGCCCCGCGTTCAGTGCCTTGAGCTTGAAATTGAACATATGACGGGAAAACTTGTCAACGAATCATAAGGAGCATATAAATGAAAGTAGCAGTAACTTACGAAAAAGAAACTGGAAACGTTTTCCAGCATTTTGGAAAAACTCAGTATTTTAAGATTTATCAGATTGAAGATGGAAAAATCCTTTCCTCAGAAGTAATTGATAACGGCGGAAACGGACATCATGCCATTCCACCATACTTAAAGAGCCTTGGAGTAGAAACTCTGATTCTTGGAAACCGCGGACAGGGTGCCATCGAAGCCATTACTGCCAGCGGCTTAAAAGAAATGCCAGGAATCACAGGAAGTGCCGACGAAGCCGCAGAACTTTTTGCAAAAGGCCAGCTCAAGCCAAACTTTGAGGCTAAGTGCAATCACCACGGGAATGTGTAAAACCAAACTCTTAGCTCTGAATAGAATTTTAAATAATGCAAAAATTCCCACATTAGAAATAACGAGGATTAATAAAGTTAATACTTATCAACCATTATTTTTCATTTCGTACTTTGGTAGCTATTTGAATCTTAATTTTGTACATCCGTCCTTCATTTTTGGACTAAAAAACATGCATTTCTGGTAGTTATATTGCGTACTTTGGTAGTCATATCTTTTGCGTACCTTAGTAGTTATATAATGAAGAATTCAATAAAAATTCGTACCTTGGTAGTTATATCAGTCCAATTTCATTGATTTATGCGTACTTTGGTAGCTATATTCTCGCAAAAAGAAAGGACAGAATGTGCGTACTTTAGTAGTTGTATACTTTTTTTGACATTTTTGGAAAACTAAAACATTGGAAAAATCAAAGTTCTGATAAAAATTGAATGCGTACCTTGGTAGTCATTAACTTTTTGATAAGCGTACTTTAGTAGTCATATAGATTGCGTACTTTGGTAGTTATTTGAGGCCTTGTTTTTTTAAGACTTCAACAGCCTCTGCTTCGTATGCAATCTGGAAAGAATCTCCAAATGGCAGCTCAGCCTGCTGCTTTACAAGCTTAAGAGCTTCTGCAAATTCTTCTGGGTATCGGCTCTTAAAATATTCAAGTTCTGCCTGTTCTTCATTGATTTCTTTTATCTCATCAATTTGAGCTTTATCAGTTTCTTTTGTGATTAGAACTGAAGCTGCCTTCTCAGAACAATTAAATCTGAATCCGACAACATTCTTACCTTCTTTAATTTTTTCAAAAGAGACAGTCAGATTTGTTTTTTCATTAACTTCATCCAAAGGATTTTTTACAACCTTAGTGATGAAGTTTGTCATTCTTCCTGAATACTCGTTTGCACCAAGCTGAAACGTCTTTCTCAATTCTTCAACAGTATATTCAAAATACCAGCAACCTTTTTTATTACCTTCTTTACCTTTTTTGCCAATCCAGGATAATGCAATTTCATAATAACGCATCGCATAAAAGCTCTGTAAGCGACCAAGCTCAATCAACTGTAATGTTGTAAAACCATGTTTGTATTCAACTAAAGCTTGTCCCAAGTGATGGTTAATTTCAATGTTTATTTTGTGATCAACATCAGAAAAAACAGCATGAGTAACCCAGCTGAATGTTTCAAATTTTTTACCTGTATCAATTGCAATATAAGATTTTTGAAGTTCAACAAGAGCGGATTTTATCAAATCCTTTTGTTTAGCACCAATACGTGATTTACCTAAGGCTTTTACGAAGTCAGATGTTTTAAAAGTTGTTTCATAGGTTTCAATATTGAGATTAGACCACTTCATAATTTTGAGATCTGCAATTACATATGCTAATAATTGTTTTGCTAATGGAGAACATTTATAAAGACCTTGAGAAATTTGATTAGGCTGTAAAAGTTCACTGTTTAACTTTTTAGAGTATTCAAGAGTGCCCTGATCTGAAATAATTATCTCATCCATTCGAAAGCCTTATTTATATATTAGTTATATTAATATATTGGAAGAGCGTAATTCGTTATAAAATAAAGATTTACAAGACAATAAAGCTACTAAAGTACGTAATCAGAACTACTAAAGTACGTTTTATAACTACCAATATACGCGGATATAACTACCTGCCTACGTATTCATTTATTCCGCTACTTATATCTTATACCTGGTAGTTATAAAAATCAACTACTTTCTTAAATGACAAGTAGTTATTTTGTAATACCGCCTTTTGAAAGCTTGATATTATTTTTCTTTACTTCACTCATCAGGTATTCAACAGCAGTTTCGATTCCCTGAGTCATTGAGAGGTCATGTTCCAGGAAGAACATTTTCCATTCTTTTTTTGTTGTCTCACGGATGCTGATATTCATCAGGATCTTTTTGATTTCCTCAACTTTTGGAGCTTCTTCAGGTTCTGCTTCAATAACTGTTTCTACTGGATTAGCTGCGTAATCTGCAGGTTTTACTTCTGCCTGTACTGGAGCAGAAACGGGTTCTGGTGTGGCAGTAGTTATAGGTGTCTGTCTTTTTTCAACAGGAGCTTCTTCTTTTGCGATGTTCTGAAGAATAGCTATAGAATTGCTCTGTTCAGCTTCTTCTTTTTTTGCCTTAGCAAGAATAGCCATTACAGGATTGTCATCATTGTATTTTGAAAAATCTTTAGCCATTGATTAACTCCTTTATGAAATTTGCATAGTCGATTGCTGCATTTGATTTTGGATTGTAATCAAAAATATTCTGACGTGCGAGCTGAGATTCCTGAACAGCAATTGCATCCCTAATCTTTGTTTCAAAAACTTTGGTATTAAACATTTCTGCAAACTTAAGAAACTGCTCATTCATATGTTGTGCAAGACCAGCGCGGCCTTTATAGCGGACAAGTAAAACGCCTGCAATTTCAAGATTCTCATTAACATCTCTGATTCCCTGTATTGTTTCTGCAAGAGCTTCGGCTCCCTGCATGGAAAATGAATCAGCCTGTACAGGAATAACTACAGATGTACTTGCTACAAGTGCATTGATTGTAAGTGGTGAAAGAGCAGGAGGAGTATCAATAATTACATAATCATAAACATTTGAAACTTCCTTTAGAACCTTAGAAAGTTTATATACCTGATCAATTGCATTCATTTCCTGCATGATATTATTCAGTCCTTTATCTGCCTGAATAAAGTCTCCGGAAGGCGTAGACTGAATAGCATCCTTGAGACTGATCTCATTTTTGAAAACCATCTTGATAGACGGATTTGAAGGATCTACCCTGTAACAGTAAGAGAGATTGCACTGTGGATCCAGGTCTATTGCAAGCGTCTTTTTTCCCAATAGTGACAGGCCTGAAAACAGTGCGCTGGCCGTTGTTGTTTTTCCTACGCCGCCTTTCTGATTTGTGACAGTGATGATTTTCATAAAAATTCCCCTTCTTTAATTAAAGAAATAAATAATTAAATATATGTATAATATATCTTGAAATAAAGAAAATGTAAAGAAAAATAAAAGAAAATATGTAATATAAAATAAAGAAATAAAGAACAAAAGATATAAAGATATAAATATATAAAGAAAGATTATATAAAATATAAATAAGAAATAAAGAAAAAATAAAGAAGGTTAAAACAGGCCCTAGGATTCGCGTAGACGCGTCAAATTTGGAAAATTGAGTAATTTGTCGACCGGGGTGTTTTGAGGCCGTTTTAGGGCCTTTTTTAAAGATTTATAAATGTCATTTTTTTCATTTTTTTTTGGAGGATATGACTACCAAAGTACGCTTGAAAACGAGTGGAAATCAGAATTATCAAGAGTCGATATAACTACCAAGGTACGCATTAGAAAATGGGTTATGTTGGTCCATTTTTATGCTCAAAATTAAATTGGAAATAGCGAAAGGGAGATCAAAGTTTTTTTAGATAACAGAAGTGTCTTAATATTTGTTTTATGAACGACATAGGTACAAGAAAAAAGAGTCTATGAACGTCGTATATACAATAAAATAAAGGCGATAAAAGACACAGGTACAAAAACTATTTATTCTGTGAACGACAGATTTACAAAACTAAAAAATATATAACTACCAAGGTACGCAGATTGATATTATAATATAACCATGTCTTTTAAGATTGAGCGCAACGACATTACAAAAGTTCACGCAGATGCAATCGTTAATACTGCTGGATGCGATGGGTGGTGCTATTCATCATATCGGAAATGTTAATAAATATGCTCGCGAGGAAGACCGTCCTAAAAAGACAATCTTTGTGATTACAACAGACGGTCAGGAAAATGCCAGCTCGGAATATTCTTATGAGAAAATTCAGAAGCTTGTAAAACGTCAGACAGAAAATGAAAGCAAACTGGAGTGCAGATAGCACAGAGCACTATAATAAAACTAACGAACGATAGTAAGTTTATAAAAAGGAGACTAGCAAAATGTTTGGAGCAATTTTAGGAGATATAATTGGTCAGCCTTATGAGTTTGACCGTGGACATAAGACAAAGGAATTTCCGCTCTTCTGTAAGAATCCGCGTTTTACAGATGATTCAGTTATGACGATTGCAATCTGTGACGGAATCTTAAAGGCAGGGCTCGATGCGAATGAAAACATGATGAAGACAGCGATGATAACCAGCATGCAGCTCTGGGGGCACAAGTATCCGCACTCAGGTTATGGCGGAAGATTTTACCGCTGGCTTGCGATGGAAGAGACAAAGCCTTATAACAGCTGGGGCAATGGTTCTGCTATGAGGGTGAGCTCTGTGGGATGGCTTTTTGATTCGCTTGAGAGGACGCGCGAGGTTGCCCGCTGGTCGGCCGAGGTTACTCATAATCATCCGGAAGGAGTGAAGGGTGCAGAATCAGTTGCCAGCGTAATCTGGATGGCCCGTAACGGTTATTTCAAGACTCAGATAAAGGATTATATAATCAAAGAGTTTGGTTATGACTTAAGCCGCACCTGCGACCAGATTCGTCCGAACTATCATCATGTTGAGAGCTGCCAGGAAACAGTGCCAGAGGCAATTACGGCTTTTCTTGAAGGAACTGATTTTGAAGATGTAATTCGTACAGCGGTTAGCCTTGGCGGTGACTGCGACACCCTCACTGATATAGCAACAGCAATGGCCGAAGCTTTTTATGGACTGTCTGAAAAGTTCAGGGCCAGGGCTTATGAATTTACAACAGAAGACATGCATCTGGTAATGAAGTCCTTTGAGGAAAAAGCAATTGAAAGAAAGGAGAGAGAAGCGTAAGATAATCAAACTGTTACATCATTTACATATCAAATAGATTTTTGATTTCACACTTTAGCGACACTTTGGAATACTTTTCCAGTTTTGCCAGGTACTGCTTTCTGGTGATTTCTCGGGCGCCGTAGCGGGCCATGTTTTCGGTGTAGGTCTGGCAGTCAATCAGTTTGCCGCCGGCTTTCTGGAAGGCTCGGGCGAAGAGTACGAAGGCGCTCTTGGAGCTGTTTGGTTCAATCGTGAACATGGACTCGCCGCAGAAGACACTGCCAAGCAAGATGCCGTAAAAACCGCCGACCAGCTTTCCATCCTTCCAGACTTCGATGCTGTGAGCGTATCCAGCCTTATGAAATTTCTTGTAGGCCTTAATCATCTTGGGGCCAATCCATGTGCCAATCTGGTCGACCCGTTTTTGATTTGCGCAGTTCTTGATTACATCACCAAATGCTTTATCAATTGTGTAAGTGTAAGGATTGTGCCTGAGGAATCTTTCAATTGATTTTGAAACGTGCAGCTGGCGGATCGGAATCACAAAACGCTTCTTTGGAGACTGCCACAAAACCGGCTCTCCCTGGTCTTCGTTGAACCATGGAAAGACTCCCTGATTATAAGCCGAAAAAAGAAGGCGCAGAGGAATGTTATCCGTCACGAGGGAAATCTCGTCATAGCCGTAAATCAGGCCTGGGGCGGGGAATTCAAAGAAATCGTCAGGGTCAATTTTTACAGAGCGCGATTTTTCATTTTCAATGCGTAGGTAATTTTCCAGAACCTGAGGGCACTGCTCGAGGCCTGTGCTGTTAGTCCAGATGCCGTTGAGCAGAAGTTGATAAGGTTTATAGTTTGCCTTGTAATTCATCTTACGGCAGTGGGGTAGGTAAAGGCCCAGATAGTAATAGGGAAAATGATTCTGCAGACAAAAGTTGATTTCAACAAGAACGCTGTAAACGCCAATGCTGCGCTTAAGCACTTCCTCGCTGATATCATAATAAAAATAATTTGAGGAAAGGCCGGTGATAAATCCATGTGCATCAAAAACATAATCGAGGATGCTCACGCCGATCAGCTGACCCTTTAGCTTATAATCAAGATTGATAACCCCGCTGTAGCCGCCGTTCATATTTTTAAGATCTTGGGCAGCCTCCTGCAATGTGAGACGGTTGAAGCCCGGATTCCCCTCATTATGATGATTGTAATAATTGCGGTACATAAGGGCTTTTTCGTCAGTGCAAAAATCAGCTTGGTTGGCAGAAATAATAACTTCCACATCCTGATTTTTATGAAGGACTCGACGCTGGCTCTTGGATGGAGCAAAAGTTTTTACAGGGATTCGAATGGGAATACACTCATGGCAATTCTGGCAGCGGGTATTATAGGCCATGGAAGAGTAGCGCCGAAATCCCTGATGGAGAAGCCTTTCATAAACAATGCAGTCCAGCTTTTCAACGGGTAGAGCCGAGGGCCTGCTCGAATCCAGCCAGTTAAAATATGTCAGAATATTTTCAGCCTGTCGGTCCGGGAAATAACCGCACTCGGTCACGTTCTTTCCGAACATCATATTTTTGAAAATTTTCTCAATGTCGATTTCTGCTTCGGTCATAATGATGATTATAGTTTAACTATTTTTTTACCAGATGAAAAGATTTTAATATAAGATTACTCTTACTGCTAAATTGGTTTCCAGCTTAATCAAAAACTTCTTAGCAATTGACAATAGTTACCGTTTGGTAGTAATATAGTTACCGAAAGGTAGCTTAAGGGTATGGATAGAAAATCTGAAATAATTAAAGCAACTTTAGAGCTTGCATCTGAAAATGGACTTGCATCAGTTTCGATGAATCAGATTGCAGAAAAGCTGGGAATTTCAAAACCTGCTTTATATAAGCATTTTGAATCACGTGAAGAAATCATAAAAACAATGTATTCGTTTTTACGAGATCAGGCTAAGCAGGGTATTGCGGCCGGCGAAATCAATTTTGATATGCTTTCTGATAAAGTTCCTCTTGAAAAAATCCTGACACATATGGTGGACTCCTATAGAAGTCTTTGTACAAATCCTCAAATGTTCCAGTTCTATAAAATCATAATGTCTCAGAGAACAATCGATATTGCTGCAACCGAAATCATGGTAATGGAAACTAAAGCTATGATTGATGCAACAAAGAAGTTGTTTTATGCACTTCAGGTAAAAAAGATTGCTGATTTTCCTGATTCTGATGCTGCTGCTATTTCGTTTGCCATGTCGGTTCATTCAATAATTGATCTGGAATGTGACCTTAATCAGCTTAAAAATGCTAATAACGATGCCGGAAAAGGCATTGATAAAAATATGATGAAAAACTTTATCAGTGAGTTTTGCAGGCTCTATGGAGTAAAAGGAGTAAAAACAAATGGAAAGAAGTAAAAATAAAAGTATCCGATACTGGTTATTAATCTGTGGCATTTTGAATGTAGTTTTTTATCTTCTTCATGACTGCATTGGTGCAAGATTTTATCCGGGTTATAACTGGATGGCGCAGGCGGTGAGTGACCTGACCGCTACAGATGCACCTTCACGGTTGATAGCATCAGAGTTCACAAAAATACACGGAATCTTTTCTTGTGTAGCATGTACTTTAATCTGCATTTTTGCAAAAGAATTGTGGAAGGAAGCTTCAGAAAAAATCCTTCGCCTGGGTCTATATCTTTTTGTAACTATGCACTGGATTTCTGCTATTGGTTACAGTCTCTTTCCTTTGACAGGAAGTGGGTATGACGGAAGTTTTCAGTCTTTTGTACATGTATATGTGATTACAGTTCTTGTTGTTCTGCTTTCAATTGTATCTTTAATTCTGATTGCAGTAGGCGGATTTAAGAGTGGAAACAAAGTTCTGGCATGGTGCGCAGTTGTGGCATTCCTTATGATGTTTTTTGGAGCGGCTGGAAGTGCAGCAGTTCCGAGAGCATATTTTGGAATCGTTGAAAGATTCAGTACATATAGTGCTGTATGTTTTACAGCAGTGATTGCAGTAATTGCATTTTTGAAGTTTGGAAAAATAGAGTCATAAATATGAGAAGGATTTTTGATTTTAAGAGAATTGCTTTTCAAGAAGTAAAACTTAAGCCGGAAATTGATACAGTTATTTTTGAAATAAATCTTCCTGATGGTGAATATCTTGTAATGCTGGTTCATGACATCAACAATAATGGAAAGTTAGACACAAGCTTTATTGGAATGCCAAAGGAACCTGTTGGTTTAAATAATTATGATGGCAAAGGAATTCCTGGCAAATTCAAAAACATAAATTTTCTGTAAATGAAAATACTGAAATAATAATTCCATTAAAAGAGATTTAATTGTATGTTGAAAATAATAGTCAGTGCCTGCCTGGCCGGCGACAATTGCAAATATAATGGTGGAAACAATTTTAATCAGAAGATGATGGACTTCCTCTGGTAACAAAATCCCGGGCCAAGGACTTTTTGCAGACCTTTGCATTAAGGCTGGTTATAAGGTTTTGGATGTTGAGGATATTGAGGAATATTTGTGTAACAGTATGAAACAAGTAACAGTAAGCGGAGCAATCATTCTCCGCACAAGAGAGGTTTCGACAGGCTCAACCTCCGTGCTTCAAAAAGAAATATTTGCAACTCAGCGTGGTTATGGCGACTGGAAAGGATGGTGGGAATTCCCGGGCGGAAAGCTCGAGCCAGGCGAAACTCCCCAGCAGTGTATTGAACGTGAGATTCGGGAGGAGCTGGCAACAGAAGTCCGCGCTGAACGCATTCTCGGCGTTGTTGATTATGATTACCCAACCTTCCATCTGACCATACATTGCATTTTGTGCACAATCGTATCTGGGGAATTAAAGCTCCTCGAACATGAAGCGGCCCGCTGGCTTTCAAAAGAAACTCTGCGTTCAGTAGACTGGCTTCCTGCTGATCTGTTGATTCTGGATAAGATTGAAGAGGTTCTGAAATGAAAATAAAAGTCAGTGCCGCCAGGCCGGCGACAATTGCAAATACAACGGCTGAAATATTTTCAATCAGAAGATGATGGACTTCCTCTGGTAAAAAATCTCGGGCCAAGGACTTTTTGCAGACCTTTGCATTAAGGCTGGTTATAAGGTTTTGGATGTTGAGGATATTGAGGAATATTCTTGATTTTTCAAGAAACATAATTATAATGTAAGTTAACCGAAATGAATTTCGCCCAAATCTATTTAGGTTAAAATAATTTTGATTAAACGAGTTTAGCCATGCAGGAAACTTTTAGAGGAAGAACAACTGAACTTAGAATACTGGAAAACAAATTCCAGAAAAAAGGCTTTGTCATGACTATCCTGTACGGCAGACGCAGAATAGGTAAAACAAGGCTTATAAATAAATTTATTAGCAGCCATGATTGTAAGTGCATTTCTTTTACTGCCGTTGAACGAGGTGAAGCTGAATTGCTTTCAATGCTTACAGAATCAGTGCTTAGCGCTGTAGCTCCTGATTTGCTCGGAACAGTTACTTTTAATTCTTTTGAAAAACTCTTTGACTTTATTGGGAAACAGGCGGAAAAGAAAAGAATAATATTTTTTATAGATGAGTATCCTTACCTTGCAAAACAGTGCCCTTATATCCAGTCTGTACTTCAGAAGCAGATAGATACAAACTGGAAGAAGGGGAAAATGTTTTTTATAATATGCGGTTCGCTTGTAAGCTTTATGAAAGACGAAGTTCTCGCAGAATCAGCTCCACTGCATGGAAGAAGCGATCTGGAACTTAAGCTCCGTCCCTTTAATTATCTTGAAACTGCTGATTTTCTAGTTCCGTACTCAAATGAAGAAAAAGCTATCTGTTATGGCCTTACAAATGGAGTTGCAAAATATATAGAACAGATTGATACAAATCTTTCACTTGAAGAAAATATAATCAATCAGTTTTATTCAATAGGCGGATATTTCTCTGATGAACAGATAAAAACTGTAATTACAAACGAAAGGCAAAGTCCGGCATTGTATAATTCAATTATTTCTGCGGTGGCGACAGGACATACAAAAAACAGTGAGATTGCCAGCTGTGTAGGTTCTGATGATATTACATATCCTCTAAAAGTTCTGACAAATGCAGAAATCTTAGAAAAGCGGATGTCAAAAAAGCCTTACTATGTCTTAAATGATTCAATGCTTGAATTCTGGTTTCGTTATGTAAACAGAGCAACAAGTCTTATTAATGCAGAAAAAGGAAGCTTGTATTATCTGTCAGAAGTCCGCGAGCATATCCATGATTTTATGGGAAAAATCTTTGAAAAGATGGCAAAAGAATATCTGATGTTTCATGCAGGAACAGGCGATTTTCCTCTGCTTACAGAAGTAACAGATTATCAGACATCTGTAATTGATGAGGATAAAAAACAAAAACAGATAGAAATAGATTTGCTGGGCAAGAACGCTAAAAACATTCTGCTCGTTGGAGAATGCAAATTCAAGAAATCACAGTTTGATAAAGTTGAGTATGAAAAACTGATGGATAAAATAAAATATCTGCCTGTCTCAAATCCACTTGTCTGCATTTTTTCTCTCAGCGGTTTTTCAGATTATGTAAAAGAAAATGCGCAGAACTGTAAACTGATTGGAATTGATGATATGTACGGCAATGCTATATAAATCTTTTGCCCTAGAAAAATGTATTATTTTTGTTGATATTCCCCTAGAAAAGTGGAAAATGCTTCATTGTTTTTGTTAGTGCCAGTAGAAAATCGCCACTCCGTGACAGGCTGAAATGACCAAAAAC
>JAEDCY010000009.1 GCA_016293915.1 Treponema sp.
ATAGAAAACAATGAACTTCGCCTTAACACAAATCTCGATGAGTACACATTCGGTAAAACTGGCCACGGCTCAATAGCAAGCCAGGAAGGAGTACTTTTTGACGGTAAGAATTTTCGCCAGTGGATCTTTGAGGATGTAAAATCCTACGATGGCCAGAAAGCCGGAAGTTCTGTATCTGAGCATCTTGTTTTCTATTGTATGAAAAATCCGCTTACCGATGAGGCTCGTTCCCTTGCAGAATTACTGGAAGAAGGTGGAGAAGCTGCCTTCAAGGCAGTTATAGCAGTATGTACTGCCCTTACATCTGCTGCAAAGGATGGAAATAAGATTCCTATGGTTGGTGCAGGCGGAATCCTTGTAGACGGCAGCAAAGTTCTTTTTGCTCCAGAGTCTCTTTACAGTTATGCGGCAAACAGTCTGCCGCCTCAGGAAGCACTCACACAACAAAACGGTTTCTTAAATGAAACAATTTCGGATCTCCCTGCAATCTGTTTTGAACGGGCCGTAATAATCTATCGTCTGCTTACAGGCCGTCTGCCTTTCACAGCCACAGATTCCATTGCCCGCAATGCAGATATCTTCGATCACAAATTTCTTCCAATAGAATACTGCGTAAACGGAATTGATGAAGAGCTGGCTGCAATAATCGACAATTCGCTCAGACTTAATTCCACAGCAGTTAATGTTCCCGGCAAACGCAAGAAGGGAAAGGCAAGCGAAGATCTCCGCCCTCAGGCAGAATTCCCGCTTGAAAAGCTGGAAGAAGCATTTAAACTGAGCCAGATTCAGGCAAAAAACGGCAGCGACAAAGAATTTGAAGAAAAAGTTGCTGCGTATCAGAAATCACAAAACTCAAAAATCAAAACAAAACGTGGAATAAAAAGAAATTCTACAACAATTGCAGTAATTGCAGGAATTCTTGTAGTAATTCTCTGTTCTACTTTGCATACAATCCGTACCCGTGGAGAAGATTATACTTCCACAGGGCTCACTTCAACACAGACAATCCGCGCTTACATGAACAGTGTAAACGAAAAAGATACAATGATTCTTTCTGATTTTGGTTCTGGAACAACACCAGACGACTTTGGAGATATGGTAAGCAGAATCTACGTTATTCATAAACAGCGTCTTTCTTACGGAGACAACGGTTTTGCTTATCCTGCAAACTGGCTTTTCTATATTACAGATGAAGCAAAGTATGCCCGTTCCGGAGTTTACGGAGTTACAAATCTTAAAATTGATGGAAAAGCAGAATCCCTCAAGGTTGAACTCAAGAAAAGAAATCAAAAGCCAGAACCTCTTACAAAAGAAGGAAACGTTACTCTCCAGAACGGCAGCACATCCGTTCACAAGGTTGAATATTATCTGATTTATACAGAGGGCGAAGAAGCTGATTTCCTTACAGACAAGATTGAAGCTACAATCACCCTCACCTACAAGAAAAACCGCTGGATTATTACAGACATCCAGATGAAAAACATTCCTCTTGGCACAAACTGCGCTGAATTCAAAGCTGATTATTTTGCTGAACTTGAAAAAACAGGCGGCGAAGTTATGCCAGCAGTAGCGGCCCTTCGTTCAAAATACAAATGGCTTCCGGAGGAGGATGCAATGCAGCGCGAAAAAGAGCAGATAGAATACTTCCTTACCCACCCATACGCCTCACTCGGATTATAAAATACCACAAGTCAATCTATCTTGACAAATCTATATATTTTGTCATAATAGAATCAACTGTAATGCCGAACAACTTTCGGCATCTATTATGAGGTTAATTTATGGAATACAATGTTGAAAAACAGCACGCAAAAGGCAAGCTTCACGCAATCGAGCGTATTAATGCACTTTGCGACAAAGGAACATTCGTAGAAACTTATCAGGGTGTAAAACACAACTGTACAAGTTTTGGAATGGATAAAAAAGATATTCCTTATGATGGTGTAATCACAGGATTTGGAAAAATAAACGGACGTAAAGTTGCAGTATATGCACAGGACTTTACAATTCAGGGTGGTTCTCTTGGCCATATGCACGGCCGCAAGATTGCAGACCTTACAAAAATGGCAATTGATGCCCGCTGTCCTGTAATCGGAATTAACGATTCGGGTGGAGCCCGCATTCAGGAAGGTGTAGAAGCTCTCGGCGGATACGGTAACGTATTCAATCAGAATGTCCGCGCTTCTGGTGCCATTCCTCAGATTTCTATCATCGCAGGTCCTTGTGCCGGTGGTGCCGTATACTCACCTGGAATCACAGACTTTATTTTTACAGTTGATAAGGTAACACAGATGTTCATTACAGGACCTAAGGTTGTAAAATCTGTAATGTTCATGGATATTTCTGCAGAAGACCTTGGTGGTGCAAATATCCACGCTACAAAATCTGGTGTATCTCACTTCCGCTGCGAAGACGAAAAATCTTGCTACGAGGAAGTTCGCCGCCTGCTCGACTACATTCCACATTACTTTGGCGACAAAATCGAGCCTAACCAAAAATTTAAGTTCGACGAAAAAAAAGCCGCAAAGAAAATCCAGGAAATCATTCCTGAAAATCCACGCCAGGGCTACGACGTTCGCGAAGTTATTAACTGCGTAATTGACGAAGATTCCTTCCTCGAAATCATGAAGGACTTTGCAATCAACTGTGTAGTTGGCTTTGGTAAGATTGAAGGCCGTACAGTAGGTATTATTGCTAACAATCCTAAGGGACTCGGTGGTGTTCTTGACTGCGATGCTTCTGACAAAATTGCACGCTTTATCCGCTACTGCGACAGCTTTGATATTCCTCTTCTTACTTTTGTTGATGTTCCAGGCTTTATCCCAGGCCCTCAGGAAGAGCAGAAAGGTATTATCCGCCACGGTGCAAAAGTAATTTACGCTTACAGCGAGGCTACCGTGCCTAAGCTTACAGTTATTCTTCGCAAGGCTTACGGTGGAGCTTACATTGCTATGTGTTCTAAGCACCTTGGTGCAGACTTTGTTTATGCATGGCCAAAGGCAGAAATTGCCGTTATGGGTGCAGAAGGTGCTATCGAGATTCTTTATGCTAAGGAATTGAAAGATCCTAACAAGGCTGCAGAAGTTCAGGCTGCTTCAGAAAAATATAAGAACGAAATTATGACTCCTTATATTGCTGCTGAACGCGGTTACATTACTGAAATCATTCAGCCGGAAGATACACGCAAGCGAATTGTTGCAAGCTTCGACTTCCTCGAAACTAAGATTTTCACAAACAAGCCGCTTAAAAAACACGGAAATATTCCTCTTTAATAAAGTTATCGGCCAAGCCGCAAAATACAGTTAAAGTCTGTAAACACACAAAAAAATGTGGGACACAGGCAAGAAACGATAAGAGGGAACCATCAGCGGCCACACGAGCGAAGCAAGTGTGGGTAAGCGAAAGATGGGGGATACCTTGTCGTTTTTGCCGTCGCTGGGACCCGCATTTTTTTTTGTGTGTTTACAGAAGAATTAAATTATTTAAAAAGCGGTTTGGACGATAAAATTAACTCTCTGTTGTCGAATCTATAGGTTCCAGTTCACTGATATAGAACTGCGCTTTTTTAAGTGTTTCCCAGATTTTGCGAAGTCTGTCTTTCCAGGCACGGTTTTGACTTCCTTTAATTGTTCCAAGATTCTGAAGACCATCATGTACACCGTCTTTTTCATCAGATAAAATTCCGTTAAGACATTTATCCATCATGCGACTTCCTTTGCTAAACTTTCTTACAGAATCTTTTATCTCACCTTCAGTAGTAGCCATCATCGAATCAATCTGATTCTGTACCTGGAATGAGCGGAGTCTGCTTGTAGCAAACTCATCAAACAAGGCACCAAACTCCCCTTCCGGAGCAAGCCTGTCTGTAAGCTCACGAATCTGGCTCACAGACTGAACAAAAAGATTCAGGCCTTCAGAATACTCAATGCGGTTTTCGTTTCTTACAAAAACACCTTCCATCATAACTTCATTGAGAGTTTGAATCATATCATCATAAGCATTTTCGCTGAACCAGGACATAAAGCCGCCGGTAAGCTCACACGAAAATGGAACCCTCATCCACAAAGCCTGCCAGGGTCTGTAAGTCAAAACCGGGAACTCAGAAAGGCCGAAGTCATTTTTAAGATAATTTTCAAGATTCTTCTTTTTGCGTTCACGAAGCCAGTCACCCCAGCGGACATCAATAATTTTTCTCCAGTGACTGCGGAAGTTAGGGAACCAGGCCTCAACTCCTTCAATATTTCCAGGAAGCCAGTCGTAATCTGCATTAATGATTTTTCCAGTTTTGAGAATAGGAACACTGGAAATAAAAGACTGAATCGATGCAAAATACTGATTGGTTTTTGAAAGGAATTCCTTTACCGTTCGTTCAATATCTTTATCCTGAGCATTTTTTGTGAGGTCCTTTTTCTGTGAGAACATAAGCATAGCTTCAAGAACTTCACTTTTTACAGGAAGAATATTCGTAAATACTGCCGCAAAAGCCGCATAATCATTTACAGCATTTCTATAAGGACAGGTATAATTTGAACCTGTAAGATTTGTAAACTGAGAAGTAAAATGAATGTAAGGCAGACGTGTAAACTGTCGCAGCCAGTTAACTGATGACACCGCCGTGTACATATCACGCTTGCTTCCGGCATCTATGTTTTTAAGAATATTATCAAGATTTTTAAGAAGCATTGCCCTTGTATCATTAGTTGGTTCAGCAGAATAATCAAGTGAAAAAGGATCTGCTTCACTATTGATTTTTTCAGAAAGCTCTGGAGCAACAAAAGAACTTAAGAAAACATAAAAGTCGCCGGGTGAATCATCAATTATTGCAAAATATGGTTTAAAGAAATCAGAGGCAGATTTGAGGGCCTTTAAGTGTTCATAAAAAACAGTATCAAGAAGTCCGTTTCTGTGATTTACAATTCCAGGATGGTCACGATTAAGCCTTCGTGCCATAGAAGCAATTACATCTTCATTATAGATTTTTTCTGACGAGCGTTTTTCGATTATACCGCGCAGCCAGAGAAAGAATCTGTAAAAAAATGATTCCTCCTTAAAACGCAGATGCAAAGAAAGACTTTTTTCCGGAACCTGATTTTCAGTTTCTATAAACTGAACAACCGACACTGAATCCTGATTTATCTTTTCGAGCATACTGCTTCGCTCTTCGGATGTCATTCCAGCTACAAGTCGGTCAAAGGCGGTTCTGTTATCATCTTTTTGCATAATATAATTATAACGGAAACACACAAGGGGTCAAGAATATTTTTGTTAAAATAGCTTTTATATAGAAGATTTTATTAATGAAAAATTATTAAAAAAAAGTGTGGACATTTTTAAAATATTGATAGATAATATATACGTTCTTCGTATAAGGAAGAACTATATTCAATATTTTTTGGTTTTCTACGGAAGACCATATCGGAGATCACTATGAGAAAAGTTAAAATTTTAGTTTGTGCAGCTTTTGCTATGTTTATCGCTTCTTCTCTGTTTGCTGCCGGTTACAAAGTAGAATCTTTCACCGGCAAGGTAACTTATGAATCTGCTCCAGGAAAATGGACAGCAGTAACAGAAGGACAGGAATTGTCTGCATCAACAGTAATTCAAACCGGCATTAATTCTACTCTTGTTCTTTCAATGAATGATGCAAAGATCAACATCAAGGCTATGCAGAAGGGTACAATTGAGAGTCTTTCATCTGTTGCAGCAGCTGGAAACAGTGGCATCAAAAAGGGTTCTTCCATCAAGAGTTCCGCAGTAGCAGCTGATTCAAAAAAGACTAGTAAGTCTGTAGTAACAGCTTCTTCTCGCGCTAGTGAAGCTAAAGAAGATTTCGATTGGGAAGAATAATCAATTCCTGATAAACAATCAGAAAATCCTGTGTTCAGGTTATCCTGCACAGGATTTTTTTTTCAAAAAATATACATCATGCTGAACTTATTTCAGCATCAATAGAGAGAGAAAAATGAAAAAGTACTCATTCCTTTTATTCCCTTTTATTGCAGTTATTATTTGTACCCTTCTCGTTTTTACGAGTCTGGACAATAAAATTGCAGATTTGTTTCAGCGAACATTACCAGACCTCAAAGAATCAGACAATGTTATTATGGTAAACATTGATGATTCTTCTGTAGATGCAATTGGTACATGGCCATTTTCACGCGAAGTTTATGCAGATACCCTCGTAATTCTTAAAGACCTAAAGGCTGAAGCTGCCGTATTCGATTTAAGCTTCCTCGATAAATCTCAGACTAAAGTAAATAAAGAATACGTAGAAACTGAACTTCCTCATTATGTTGATGAGGACTTTGGTGAACTTTCGGATCAGGTTGCCTGGCTTTTGATGGAAGCCGAAGGTTATGATGTTACAGAAGAACTCAACGGTGTTATGGATTCTGTTCAAAATCGAATCAAAACCGCAATCCAGTATTCTATACGCGATGTAGACCAGGCTCTGGCAAACGACCTTAAGTTTTTTGATAATTCATATCTTACGTTAACTTTTGATAATGACTTCCCTCCTCTGGGTGAAGTTACAGAGCACTATCTTGCAGAAGAGCTTTCAATCAAAGACATTTCGGTTGCAAAAAACGCACGCGTTCCTAAATACAAAGGAGTTGAACCTGCAATTACCGATTTTCTTTTTCAGGCAAAGAAGGCAGGATTTGTAAATGCTCCGGCCGATGCTGATGGATTCCTTCGACGCCTTCATCTTATTTTTGAATATAAAGGAAATTATTATCCTCAGCTGCTTTTTGCTCCAATTCTTAATTATCTGGGAAACCCGCATATTGATGTTCGCCGCAATAAAATCATTCTTAAAGACTGTAAGTTCCCTGACGGTACACGAGACCTCAAGATTCCTCTTGCACAGGATGGTTCTGTAATAATCAAATACCCGAAAAAAAGTTTTTATGATTATAAAAACATCACCTTGTGGTCTGCATACCGTATTCTCCTGCTTGAAAAAGACCTTTCAGCAAGCCTCAAAGAGCTCAACGAAAACGGATTCTTCAGTTTCTGGGAGGGAGACCTTCCTTACGAATACTTTGAAGCAGCTTCGGGCTTTATGCACGATGCCCTTATTTCAGAAGATGATGAATCTGGCGTTACCTATGAAGATTATTATGCTTACAAGCAGGCCTTTTATGATACAGCAAAAGAATTTCTTTACGGAAATACAGAAGCAGATTTGATTGCATCAGTAGAAGATGATGAGGAAACTGCAGCATTTATTTCCGACAGCATGGCAACCGTTCGCAGTATTTACGAAGAGCTTACCTCTTCCCGGGAACGTGTTCAGAAAATTGTAAAAGATTCCTTCTGTATTTTCGGAACTTCCGCTACAAGTACAACCGACTTTGGTTTGATTCAGTATGAAGAAAAGTATCCTAACCCTGGTGTTCACTACACAATTGCTAATCAGCTGCTTTCTGGCGATTTCGTAATTGATTCTCCATGGTGGATTTCTTTAATCATTGCTGTTCTTTTGTGTTTTGGTTATGGATTTGCTTCTAAGAAAATCAAGAGTACCAGCCGGCAGCTTGTATTTGGTGGTTTACTCGAAGGTTCTGCTATCATCCTTTTACTTCTCTTCTATATAATTACCAAGATTTATATAGGAGTTGCAATTCCTGCAATCTCGCTGGCAATTACCTTTATTGCAATTACTGTTGTAAACCTTATCAGTACATCAAAAGACAAAAAGTTTATTACAGGTGCCTTCAGCCAGTGTCTTTCAAAGGAAGTAGTTGATGAAATTGTTGCAAATCCTTCTTCTTTCAAGCTTGGTGGTGAACGTATTGAAATGACTGCCATGTTTACTGATATTCAGAAATTCTCAGGCTTCAGCGAACTTCTTAATGCCGCTCAGCTTGTAGCCCTCTTGAACTTCTACCTTACAAAAATGTCTAACCTTATTATGGAAGAACGCGGAACGGTAGATAAGTACGAAGGAGATGCCATCATCGCGCTGGTAGGTGCTCCAATTAAAATGGAAGATCATGCAGAACGTGCCTGTGCAGCAGCAATCAAAATGAAGCAGTCTGAAGTTGAAATGAATAAATACATCGAAGAGATTGCTGCCGGGGACAAACCGGAAGATATGGAGCAGGATCTTTATGATGCCTTTAAGATTATGGTTGCAAACAAGCGTTCAATCTTTACCCGTATTGGTTTGAACTCTGGTGAAATGATTGCCGGTTATATGGGTTCTGAAAACAAAAAGAACTACACTATGATGGGTAACAATGTAAACCTTGCAGCCCGTCTTGAAGGTGTAAACAAACAGTACCACACTGGCGGTGTTCTTATAAGTGAAGCTACCCGAATAAAACTTTCAGACAAGTTCCTTGTTCGCAGTCTCGACCGTGTTCAGGTTGTAAATGTAAAAACCCCTATCCGTTTGTTCGAACTGATTGGCTTTAAATCTGAAGCAGGTGATGCAGTAATCAAGTATATTGAAGACTGGGAAGTTGCATTAAAGAAGTTTGAAAGCGGAGATTATAAGGGAGCTCTTGCAGATTTCAAAGTATTGCACAGCCGGAACAGTCACGACAATGTTGTGGCCTACTACATTGAGCTTACAGAAAAGTTCTTTGCAAAAGGCAAGGTTCCAACAGAAGCAGACGACTTTGGAGTTTCTTACAACACAGAAAATCCTTCAGATATGAATCCTGAATGGATTGGAACAAAGTACGAAATCAAAGGTACTTTCCGATTACTTCAAAAGTAAAAATCAAAACAACAAAAAATACCGGTAGTTGAGCTTGTCGAAACCACCGGTATTTTTTTACGTAAGTTGCTTAGAAGGGGCTGTCCAAAAAGTATTGTCATGCTGAACCTTTGCAGCACAGCTGCTCGGAGACTCGCTAAAAATAGTCCACTGGACTATTTTTGCCCTGCTACGCAGTGCCGCTCCCTATGTTTCAGCATCTACACTACTTCTTTCTTCCCTTGAAGGCGAACCAGGCACCACCGACTCCACTGAGGGCCACAAGCATTACCACAATCACAGCATTCTTTGAAGAAGACTTTTCTTCATTTTCTGTGTCGGCTGGCTTGAGTGTAGCATCGTCGGTGGTTAAGTCTGTTGAAACCACCACAGATGTCGGCTCGTTCACCACAGATGTCAGTTCAACGTCAGAAGATGCCGGCTCAGCAACAGCAGCTGTCTGTTCAACAGCCACAGAATTCTGCACTGTATCAACATTCTCAACTGTCTTTGCTGTCTGTACTGTCTTTGCCTTCTTTGTCTTGGAAGTTTTCTTTGCTTTAGCTTTTACAGGTTTTTCTTCAATACTATTGTTTACAGCAACTGTATCTTCTTCATTAGCTGAGAACACATCGCTAAAGAATTGTATAACTCGTGAACCTGCAAAATCTTTTTGAATTTCGCTTTCGCTGCTTCCACTCGTACTTACAGTAGCTCGGCCAAATATTCTGCCTTTTCCGCCCAGACCATTTACATTAGGATCTGGACTTCCGCCACCGCCGCCTCCAGCATTCGGATCTGTGAATATCTGTTTTGAAACACCTTCGGCATCAATATTTGCACCATTAAACTTAATTACAGGCTCGCTCCAAGTTGTGATATTTGAATGAGGATAAACTCCGATTGTAATTTCTCCAGTCTCACTTCCTTCAGAAGAAGGAAGTATCAGATAACCTTCATTACTATACGTTTCCTTTACAGCAGTGTATGCTGTTCCTGTACCATAACCACTGAAGGTAAAGAGATTAAGACTTGTAGAAAGAACAACTCCTGTATTTGCTTCACTTGGCTTTGGACCAAGGAAAACAGAATGAATAACTGTACCAGCAGGTAAGTGAACCGTTACGGTATAATCTTGTGAACCAGACCAGCCAGAAGCAGCTCCACTATTATATGTTGGGGTCGGAATTGTAATATTATCTGATGTAAGATCAGCTGTAGTCATCCACCACTGAATACCAGAATCACTTTTATTTCCAAGATAATATGGACCAGACTGGTTTCCTACAGCATCCCTAAAGAAGAATGCAAGGCGAGTATTAGCGGTTTTGATATCTGGCAATGAGAATATGAAGTTTGAACCAGAGTTATCTGCTGTACCATCACTCACATCAAGCCACTCGCCGCTGGCAGTTGCATCGTAATCACCTGTATTGTTTCTTCTAACCAGCATATACTGAACTATTCCCGGAAGATCAGTTTTTGCGTACATAATTTTAGTTCCGCTGGTAAATATATTTGCTTTCGAATACTCACCTATTTTCTTTGTCCGTGCCCAAGGAATAGTATCAATACCTGCACCACTTGCATTTACTGCTGTATAACTATGAAGCTTATTTACAGAACTGTCTGTTGTTACATAATTGCTGTTAATTTCAGCAGTAGAATCTGCAGTAAGAACAAGAGTCTTAAGTACTTCAGACTGATTTCCAGCCTTATCCTTTGCATAGATGTAGTAAGTATCGTTCCACTTGCTTCCAAGTGTAATTTCATTAAAGCCGGTTCCCCCCATTGGCTGAAGTTCACCATCTGCAGTTTTGTAATAAAGCTTCTCAAATCCTGAGGCTGTAGCAGAAGTGTTATATTCTGATAATTCATTTTCAAGATTATTAAAAGCAATCGTCTTTACAACATCAGGATTATAAGTGATTGTTGAAGTAACTTCGTCTGCTGAATCAGTTCTAATGTAATTTGCTATTTTATCAGAAGCAGAGACTCTAAGTGCATCACTACCATCAGCTTTCAAAACAGCAAGGGTAAGAGCGGCTACACCACTTGCAAGAGCCGGAGCCTCTGCATCCTGCACAAGCGTTACAGAGTCAGTAGTAGTTGTAGAGTTACCAACCTTGTCTATTACCTTAAAGCTAAAAACTTTCTGAGAAGTCAGTGTATTTGCAGCAAAGGTGTAAGACAAAGGCGAAGTAGAAAGACCTGATTCTGTTGTGATTGTAGATTCAGTTCCGTCAATAATTACCTTATATTCTTTAATATCTGTAGAATCTGACGACAGGTTGATTACAGCATTTGTACTTTCAGCATTGAAGAAATAAACTGTTGTACCTCTTATATCAATTTCTACTGCGCCAGGAACCTTGTCTGTTGATGCAAATGAAATAGCAGGACTTTCAACATCCGGAGTGAGTTTAAATTCTCTATACTCAGTAAAGTTTCCGGCCCAGTCTTCTGCACGGATTTTGTAAATCACTTGAGTAGAACCAGAATCTGCAATAGCAAACTTCCACTTTTTATTTGTAGCATCAAAGTTTGTATTTCCTATAGAAGTTTCTGGCGTTCCGTCATCAGTTGTAAGCCAGTATCTTCTTATACCAGAAATTTCTGAAGCACCTGCTATTGCAGAAAGGTCAAGCTCAAACTTATTCATCTGGTTACCGTTGTAGGTAATAGACTTACTTTCAGTTCCATCATTTGTGATATCGTAATAAGTACTTGCAATTGGAGTTGAGCCGTTATTTTTGTAGAATGCCCAGCCTACATTATTATCAGCTCCAGAAGGAGCCGCAGCATCCTTTCTGATTGTGATAGCTGAAGTTGGGGCAGAGTCGTTTCCTACACCATCTATCGCCCTGAACTGGTAAGAAGTTGCAGTCTCAGGTGTTGCAAAAATGTATTTTACACTGTGAGTTGCTCCTGTTGTATCAACTACAGGAGTGAGCTCTGTCCATGCTCCGCCATTTATACTTACCTGATATTTATAAATATCAGTTGCAGTTTTTGTCAGATTGATTATTGCATAGTCTGTATTCAGATAGTAAATTCCATTATCAGTTGCTCCAGAAGCATCCTTTGCATCACAGTCAACTGCTCCACTTCCACTTTCATCAGCAGCTTTCTGAACAAGGCCAGAACCTGTTTTAAGAGCAAGGTCTGGAGCAGTACCATCAGCATTTGTTCTGAAGGTTTTAAGCGTCTTAGTCTGACCAAGATTATCAAGAACCTTTAACTCATATGTATAAACTGTATTATCTGTGTTTGAATCGAGACCTGTAATTTCCCAATAGTCATCACTTACTGATGGAATATTTGAAGTTTGGAGTGTACCATTTTTGTATACTTCATATTTCTGTATTCCAGACCGTTCCATACCGCTTGTAGAAACATTACCAGAGTTGTCACGTTTATCTGTAACGTTAGAAAGATTTATCCAGATGCGGTCAATATAGTATGAAGTATTTGTAGACGTTTTACTATATGAAATAACACGGGTATCAGCGTCTTCTGTACCAGCATTATTATAAGGAATATCCATACCTGCAGTTGTTACGTTTTCTGTACCAGCTTTTAGATGATATTCAAGACCACCCGCAGCCTCAGGTGCCCACTGGTCGCGCTGGAGTTTTACAGTGTTCTCAGGTACATTAGAAATGTTACCAGCTGTATCTATTAAACGGAATTTGTATTCTGTTTTGCTTTCCGGAGCCGGGAATGTGAGTCCACTTGTTGCAGCATAAGAAGAATCAAAATCTGTCCAGCCAGACGACCAGTCAGTCCAGCCGGTTGAATCACTATAAGATCTTCTCTTCCACTGATAGTGAGTTATATCTGCAGCGTTTGTCAAAGACCAGCCGATAAATGCATTTTCATTCTGAATATACTTAATTTCAAGTGTATCACCAGTAAATGTAGCCGCAGCAGCGCCAGCAGATGAACCAGACTTAATTGCAGGTGTAGATCCAAAATCTACTACTGGGGTATCATTATCATAAGTCCAGAGGTTATTACCGGCCGGACCGTTCAAAGGATATATACCCGAATCTTCTTCAGCTCCACGAGAAAGCTGAATTCCCAATTTTGTTCCAGAAACATTTGCAGGTAAGTCCACTGTATATTCTGGACCTGTACCTTCAAGTGTGATATCAGTTGCAGACAATACTACATCATCATCTGTTTCAAAGTTACCATCAGCACCTGCCGAAATAAATCTGCAAACTGTTGGATCATATGTAGTTGTAAAGGTAACTTTAGCAGCGCTTGTAGTGTAGTTGATTGCTGAAGCTCCTGAAGTACCAACCTTAATAGTATAAGGAGTTGCCGGAGCATCAGAAGAAAGATAGCTGGCATTTACATCAGCAGATGATGTATAGCTGAATCCATTTGTTGTGGCATTAACAATTGTCGGAGAATAATTATTTTTGAAATGTACAAGGACCGGATTCTGACCGATAAGACCTGCTTTGTTTACAGGGTAGAAATATTTATCTGCCTTAGACTGCCATAAAACACTGGAACTCAATTCCTTAGAATAGTCATAAGTCCAGCAGCTGTTTGTTGAATCCCACTTTACATCAGAAGAAACCTGGGTTGCTGTATAGAAATCAGATTCTGAAACATTGAGAGGAGATTCTGACACAACCCAGCCCAGCATATCAGCCTGTACAGTATCTGTGTCTGTGTACAGACGTACAGTAATATCTGTTACACCCCATTTAGCAGTTAATTCAAGCTTTTGCCCACCAGGACCATATTCCGAAGCTGCTGTATTTCCTGTAAGTCCAAGATTTGGAGTTGATGGAGTCGATTTATTTACTGCTACGGCTGCATTTCTTTTAAGCACAGGATGATTTTCCAGACGTACCCACTGTGTGCTTGCTCCATTGTTTAGTTCAATATTAGAAGTGTATGAATTTCCTGCATAGTCATAGATACTTGTAGAAGGAATTACTAACTTACCCGAAGCATCTGTATCTCTACCATTAAGAGAATATGTAACGGGTACAGAAGTTCTATTTCCAAAACCGCTATAGGCCGGAGAATTAACACCATCACTATATACACCAGAACCAGAATCTGTAACCGTATAATTTACATAAGAATTATTACTATAGTAGTTTGTACCGCTAATAGTATTTATTTTGTTATAGGTCATTGAGGCCGCAGGAGTAACGGCTGGCGGAGTTTCATCAAAGAACCAGTATTCATTCTCACCGGAATTAGGAGCAGGAGCATCTTTTGAAACGATAAGACTTCCTGTAGATGAACGTCTTATCTGTCTGATTTCATAGTTACCTACAGTATCTTCAAGAATAAGGTAGAGCTTATAGCGACTTGGTTTTGCAAGGCCAGACTGATCATATTGAGGGAAATTATTCTGAACATAGAAAATCGGATAGCCTCCTGAATTTGCCTGCTTTACAAAACACCAGTCTGAAGAAGCAGGAGGAGGTGTGATTCCAGTTTTATAGGTAGCTCCATCATTGTTACCAAAGTAATCTCTGTCTGGAATACCTGTACCTGTCCACGCAATAATTCGACTCTTCATTGTATAAGTGAATGAAGAGTCTGCTGAATAAGTTGGGAACGATGGTTCGTTCTCTGCGCCTGTCGGGAATCTGCAGCTTTCTGTCAAATGATGAGTTTTAAGTAAAACACTTCCTCTATAGAACATAACGTCATTTTGAGAACCATATTCACCTTCAATAATTTCTGATGTACCATTAAGATGCAGTCCTTCACCTATCTCACCATAAACACCAACCTCATTATCCACTCTCCAATAAATACCATAACTGTCTGTTGAAGAAGCTCTTACAAGTACCGAAGTTGAGTTTCCACAACCATCAAGCAGGTGAAGGATAATTGGGTCACTGCTTTCGTGTGGCAGATTAATTATTATAGTTCCATTTGAATCTACAGATGTACTGATGCCGTTAAATGTATTAGATGCCCCCGAAGTATAGTCTTTCCACTCCGAGCTTCCTCTGGCAGTCGAAGAATTTGTTTTTGAAACATAGTATTTTTCTATTTTAGAACTTTTTGTAGTATTATCTTTTCGGCTGTAAGGACTTCCAGAAGTGTATGCTGGTGTTCCTCCGGCAACTGCTTCTTCTCCAGTTTCGACTGCATTACCACCAAGCTTTACCCTAATCTGATAATCATCATTTTTAATAACATAATTGTAATGCCCATATTCATCTATAGTAGTATTTCTGTGGATAAAAGCTCCATCCGGCTTGTAGAGAATTGTATAATCATAGAGGGCATTACACTCTGCTGCTGTAGCAAATGTATCATCTTCTACAAGATTATAGCTAATCGGAATAGACTGATTTCCAGCACTATCAAGGGCAATAGCTGTCCATACTCCGCTAAAGTTACCATAACAGCATGCATTATCTAAATAAGAGTTGTCACTAGAATTAATCCATCTTGTTATTTTGAAGTTTGTATCTGTAACATCTGAACCAATAGAAATATTTGATGCTCTGTAGAAGTAGAGGTCTTCCATTGCACCCGAGCCGGCAGCTGCTCCGCCATAGTAGCTTCCAAGAGCAACACCATAAGCAGTCGATGCATAAGCCGGATCTACAGAATGAGGATAAACGGTTGTGGCATCTACATTATTATGAGTGCGTGAATAAAGTCCCTTTCCGTTCCAGGCAGGAACAATTGTATCAAGTGTAATTGTATCGCTGGCACCTGTTGCTTCAAGGCCACAAATTGTTCTCGGTTTAATCGTTACGCTCTTTAAGCCGTCTCCGCTTGTAAGGGCAAGATTCTTAATTGCAAGTGCAGCTGATTCAAGAACTAAATGACCGCCACCAGCTGTTTTGAAGCTTGCAGTTTTTCCGTCGGCTGAGATATCAAAGAGAACCGGAGTTCCACCGCTCTTAAGGTAATTTCCGTCTGTATCAATCTTACTTGCATCGCTCAAATATGTATCTGCAAGAGGAAGATCAGGATATGTTGCATCTGTATAGATTTCTGTACTTGAAGTGAATGTTGCATCTCCTGAGATAGTAAGAGAAAGTATACCAGAGATTGCTTTATCTAAATCAAGTGAAATATTTGCATTTACTGAACCTTCATTTGTAAATTCAGCTTCTGCCTGAACAAAATGGTTTGAAGTATCTTTATCTGCCTGGCGATCTTTCAAAACTAAGCCGGATGCAGAAGGTGCTCCTGAATCATATTTGAAGCTTGAAATAACAGGAAGTCCAGGATTTGCAAGGTTCAGCGAGCCTTCGTTACTGCTGATAGTAGAAAACTCTGCTGATTCATTTCTTGCAGCATCACGAATTAATAACTTGATTGTAGAATCAGTTCCTTCTGTAGCAAGCTGTACGTTGGTGATTTTTGCTATAATCTGGCCTGTACCTGCAAAGTAATCCTTTGCCGCATTGGCAGTATTAACTTCAAGGTTAGTCGCACTGTTTACCGTTGCCGGAACCTGAGTAAGGGCTCCTGTCGAAGGATCATATTTATAAATTGCAGAACTTCCTGTAAGCTGTACTGTAGAGCCTGAAAAGTCGAATACCTTTGCACCGGAAGATTTTTCTGTAAAGGTAACGTAAACATCAGTTGTTGACTGAGAGCCCTGCCAGTATTCAGTTGTTGAGCCACCGAATCTTTGTGTAGCCTTAAGGTCTGGAACATAAATCTGATTGATTACAGGAGCAACAGAGTCGATGCTGATTACTGCACTCTGTGCCGCAGAACTTTCATGTCTGCCGTCTGCTGCTGCAGCATCCTTAACAATTACATTAATGTCGTAAGTACCTTCTGCCAGAGAATCAGAAAGTTTAAGTCCCTTAATAGTTACATTTCCTTCAATACTTGATGGCGTTGCAAATACAATAGTCTTATTTGAATCAATTGTATAATGAGTACCCCTTTCAAGAACCAACCCCGATTTAGAAATCTCGAGAGAAGGATCAGCAAGAGGAGTTGCATAATCTGCACCATTATTAAATCTAACCTTAAGTTCAATAGACTTGAGACCAGATATTTCTTCTGTAATCGGTATATAAAGAGTCTGATTTGCAAGAACTGTATCTGAAACAGCAGAACTTACATGTCCAGGATCTGCAAGAATATATGGATTACCAACCGAAGGCGCCGTACCATCATACTTGAATGCAGGAATAGTTGATGAACCAGAAACATTACCAAGATAATCCATAAGTGCATAAGTATATGTAATTGCACCCTGCCCTGATGGCTGAGGGAATGAAGCATAATCATTTGTAACAGGTTGCCAGCCAGCGTTACTGCTGCCAGTTTCATTAATCCATGAACCATTATCTGTAGGCTTAATTATCCACTTAAGAGAATCATGTGGAGAACGGAGTCTTGGATGTCCAGAATCTGCAATAGAAGATACATCACCCTTAATCTTGAAGTTATTGAATGTAGTTTCGTTGAACCAGCCGTCAGAAGTTATATGGCTTGCAGAACTGCTGTCATAACTTACATAACTGCTGTTAGCGGCTGCATCCGGTGCTGTTGTATCCTTAATTACAAAGAGAGAAGACCAGGCGTTACCGTACTCTCCAGAATATGCACCGCCATCTGTAAATCCGCTGTTCTGAACCATATCTACGGCAGCAACATCAATTCGGATTAATCCATCCGGCAGATCAGACAAATCGAAGTCAAGGAGACAGCCCTTATCTGTTGCAAAGTCGTTATCTGTACCAGGAATATTAGCATTAATAGCTTCGATAATAGATTTATATGCCCCCTGTACACTTGTTGCAAGGTTAGTCTGAGGCACGTAGTTGCTTGACTTAAACTTGAATACCTGTCCGGCTTCCGGATCAATTTCTGCATAAGAGAAGCTTGAAGGAGAACCATCTGAATTGTACATATGGTAAGCGCGCATACCAACCATTACAACATCAGTTTCAATACCAGTCTGGCTCTGACCTTCTCCAGAACCGGCAACATCTTCTGCGAATACACGGAGAACAAGATTATTCTTTATAAGATAACCTGGTGTCTGACCAATTGTAACGAATGGATTGAAGAAGTCAGAATCAATATTATCCACAGGAGCATCAGCAGCACCTTCCAGAGTCATCTTTGTTCCGGCACCTACGTTATTGATTGTTCCGGCATCTTTGTAAACACCCTGGAAGAGGTTGAAGCTAGAAGCATCACGACCGGCAGTAAGCTGAGTAATACGAGGAGCAAGGGTATCTTTGTTACTACCTACAGAGAAGGTGATTTTATCGTCATCGGTCATGTTAAAGCCGTAAATATCTTTTACATCTTTTGAAACCGTAATGTTTACAGAAGACTGAGAAGCGTATCCTTCAGAAATATGGTCCTGATCAAACTTAAGGGTAATCATCTTTTTGTTTTTACTGAATATCGGCGGTTCAAAATAATCTGTAATATCTTCACTATTAATTTCGATATCACCGTCGGCAGTAAAGGACTGGGTACCCTGTGTAATCATGATTTTATCAAACTGACCTGCTTCGTTCTTAAAGGATTCTATGTCCATTGGTTTTGTAAAGTTGATTCGAACGGCAATATTACGTACTACACCACTACTACCCTTTGAAGGAATTGTAAGAGAAACTGCAGGGCGCATTGCTACAATTGGAACAAGAAAGATGTTGTTTTGTGTAACATTAATTGTAACTGTTGTTGTTGGACTTTTTGGATCATCAAAAATAACAAGAGGACTTGGAATTTCGTTTGGCAAAATTCTTTCATTGTAATCGTCATCATCAATAAAATATAAATCCTTATTTTTGCTCTGATTATCGCCGGTAGCAACAAAGTCTGTTGTAAAGGCGGCCCAGCGAACAAAGCCATATTCAGTTTCTGTAGTTGCCGAAACTACATGAGGAATTCCTACCTTAAAGATTGCAGCGCCGTCCGGGTCTGTTTTTCCCTGACGAGTTAAAGCGTATCGCACGTATACACTTATTTGAGGTGCGTTCGCAACTTTTACAGCGTCTTCAATTTCCGTGTAAAAGTTATCATCCTGCATCCAGTTATCGCAAGCTGTAAATAATAAAATGATTGCTGATAAGAAAATTAAAAAATACTTTCTCATTTAGATTCCTCTTCTCTGTTTTCTCTTTTTTCTATTAATAATGATTCCTGCAGCCATTGCTGCAGTGATTGTTACTGATGAAATAATTATGATATTGCGGGTAGGCACGGTGGTTGAGCTTGTCGAAACCACCTTCTCCATTTCTGCTAACAAACTATCGTTAGTTTCGAAAGTGTAGTCGGTGTCTGATACAACAGGTGCGGCTGGTTCGATGTTTGTTTTGTTTACGTCTGCGGTGGTTGAAATTGTTCTCTCGGAGATTGAACTTGTACCCTCGGTGGTTGAGCCTGTCGAAACCACCTTTTCCATTTCTGCTAACAAACCATCGGTAGTTTCGAAAGTATAGTCGTTGTCAGTAGGAATTGCGACCTTTGTTGCTGGTGCCGGTTCATCTGCGGTGGTTTCGACAAGCTCAACCACCGTAAGCTCCGGCTCATATACAGTAAGTTCTGGCGCAGCCTCAGTGATTTCTGTCTCAACCCCAGTGATTTCTGGCGCAGCCTCAGTATTTTCAGACTGCTTTACAGGAACATCTGTCTGCAAAGTTGCAATGGCAAAATCAAGTGGAATCAGATTTTCAATGAGTTCATCTTCAAAGTCAAAGTCAAAATCAAAATCATCATCGTCGTCGCCATCTCCAGCCTTTCCATCAGGATCTTTTTCTGAAGTTTCTTCTCTTACTCCAGGCGGCACAAGGGCCACAGCCTTATTTCCAAGTGCCAGAATATCATTAAGAGACTTTTCAGAAAGTGGATTTCCTTTTATTACAACCTGAGTTTCTTCCTCATCATCTTCATTCAAAATTACAAACTGATACTGCTGATTAAGAGGAGTATTTCTAAGTTCACCGCGCTTCCATTCATCAAGGCCTCTCTGGAAGGCAACTGTAATTATTTCACTTTCCGGAATATTAAAGAATGCACTTGCGCCTGGAACACTTATAGGCTGGTAGATTTTCCAGCAATCATGCATCTTGTAAAGGGCAGCGGCCCCCTTCGCCTCTGCCGCATTCCATTCACGAGCGCCATAGCGGCAGGCTCTGTAAAATCCTTCGTCTGAAAGAGTGATTTCCAGAGGCATCCAGACTTTGCCGTCATCAACAATATATTCAGATCTGTTTTTAAAAATCGTCTTAGCCTGTTCCGGCGTAAGTCCAGAATCAAAAGCCATAAAAATATGACCCGGTACAGTTATAAAGGCAGTATCAATTCCAACAGCTTCAAAAAGCGAACACACAAGAATTGAAAGGTCGTCACAGTCGCCTCCGCGGTACATAAGAGTCTGGTAAGGAAACTGCAAAAAGTCGATGGAAGAAGTTCCAACGTTATCTTCAAAAGCAGAGCTTGGGTCTACAACATAGTTCAAACCAAACTCATTCAAAGCCTGAAAAATACCAATTGCATACTGAATGTTTACAGGAACATCTATGCAAAGGTTATCACGGACAATACTTGCCGTATATTTTGCAAACTGCATGGCAGCAGGGTCTTTAGAAGAAACAAAAACTGCGGCACGGCGGTCATCATCCCAGGACATATTGTTACGTCCATAAACCGGAACATCAAGTGCATAACTCTGAGAAAGTTTTTTCCCAAGACGCGAATAGTTTACAATGATGTAACTGCTTGTATCAGTTTTTTCACGCAGCTCAAGCATCTGCTCATTAAAGAATGCATACAAATCAACACTTACAGTTTCATCACATTTAATTCGTTTAAAAGTTGCACACTCTTTTGCATGAGCCATATACTGAGGCTGAAAGAAGCTTACCGTTACATCGGTGATTGAAGAATCTTCTTTGTTTGTAATTTCAATTTTTCCAAAGGAATTATTTTCATACCAGGAATAAAGAACCGGAAAAACCGGATTAAGTTCCGTAAGACCAATCTGAAGCTTTGTTTTTTTATTAATAATTTCTGAAATGTTAAAAGTTAAACCTGGAGCAAGCCCTGCATTAATCATCATCAATGGAGAAGGCTTACCCGAATAATGTCTTGCTGTTGCAGTGACATCAGCATAAATCGAAGGACTAATTTTATAAGTAAAAGTCAGAGAACCGCCGGCTGTAATACCGGAAGCACTTGATGTTGCTTTTGCATTATACAAACCTGCATCAATATTTAAATCAAGAGCAAGGCGGTCTGCAAAATCAAGATGAAAACCTGTTCCCAGTTCACCCTGCAAAATTGAAACTGGAGAAACTCCCGGCAGAGCCATAGAAAGATATTCACCCTGAGCATAAAGATTCAAAAACCTTATAGGACGGTAAGTAGCTTTAAGCCCCCCTCCAATTCCATACTGCATATTATGAGCTTCACCAATCGGCTTAGTTAAGTCAGCATAAACGCTTACTAAAAATTCACCACCAGCAACCACAGGAACAGAAGAAATACACAAACCTGCACACATTGCGAGTGTCTTTTTAGAGAACATTCGTTTTTTCCTAAGCCGTCTGGCACATTTACCCGACACGATATCTCCTAGTCATATTGAACTTGTTTCAGCATCTTTTGATATCTTTTTATAGATTCTGAAACGAGTTCAGCATGACCATCATTTTTTATTGTTCTAATTCAGTTTCAATTCTGTCCAGATTCTTTCGGGCAGTTTCATTTTGAGGATCAATAACAAGAACTTTTTCGTACCATTCTTTTGCTTTAGCATATTTTTTCTGAAGCGAAAGAATATTTCCAAGGTTGTTCATAGCAGGGACAGAACCCATTTTTGCAGAAATTTCATATACAGAAACAGCATTGTCATACATGCCTGCCCGTACATAAAGTAAACCGAGTCTGTTGTAAAGACTAATAGAAGCACCTTCTGTTTTTATTCTTTCCTGAACAGCTGCAATCTGAGGGCCAAATTCCTGAGTAATATATTTTGCAAGATCATCTTCGCCAGCTTTTACAAGATCTTTTTCTGAAGGAATTTTTGATGTTGTTTCTCCAGAAGAAAATCCAGAAGGAGGATATGTTTGCCAGGCATCAGAAAGAATAATAAAATCAACATCAGCATCTGAATCCAGAGCTTCGCTTACCTTTTGAACTCCCCTCTTCCAGCTTTCTGCAAAATCCTTATGAATTACAGACATGGAAAGAGGCATCCAGATTTTATCATTTACAACAAGAAGGTTATCTGTATTATTAAATAGATTCAAAAGAGCCTGTTCATTATCACCAAGCTCAATTGCAACAATAAAGTCATCTTCCAGAGGAATATAAGCCGCGCCAATACCAACCGACTCAAGCATAGACATAAAGAGAATGCCAATATCATCCTTATCGCCGGAACGGTAAGAAAGAGTCTGATACGGATACTGTATATAATCCAGAAGAGTAAAATCAAGATGGGTAGAATTATATGGAGTATCTGATTTTTCTTCGCAAACAATACCAAGGCTTCTGATACCCTCATAAACATACATTGCAAACTGCATGTTTTTATTCAAACCGGTTCTAAAATGGTTACGTGCAACACCTACAAAGAATTTTGAAAGCTCAAGAATTTCCGGAGCATTAGTTGATACATAACTTGAAAGAATTGATGAATCTACCCAGCGCATTGAGTTTCTGTTGTAAACCGAAACTGTTACAGGCACCACAGAAACACGCTTATCTCCCAAAAGCTCATATTCAATTACGATTTCGCCCGAAACCTTACCCGATTCCGAGAAGCGTAAAATCTTATCGCTGAAATCTGCATAAAAAGGAATCTGCTCAGAACGATTCTTTCTAAGCATTTTGATTGTGCCGCATTCCATTTCGGAAGCAGTATAACCTTCTGCACGGAACTTTACCTTTACATTTCTGATTTCTGCAGTCTCACTGTTAGAAATTGTTATAGTTCCAATAGCATTTGTTTTATAAATTGTATAAATCAGAGGGAATACATTTTCGTCACATTCAATCTGGGCATCAACAAGGCCAGAAGCTTTTTCTGTACTGAACTTAAAGTTTACTACAAGACCTGCTGTAATACCCGCAGCACCAGGATTTCCAAACCAGGTATTATTCTGGCAGTTAAACCATGAAAAATCCAGACCGGCAGAAATTCTTGTATTAATGCGGAAGTTTAAATCTGCATAAGCCCTGTACCAGGGTGCATAATGAGAACGACCGTTTGTAAAACTACCGTATGCACCGCCTGCAATTCCAGCCGCTACTTCAATTCTCGAAAAAGGATAATAAAATACCCCAACCTGAACTCCAAGCGGAACAATATAAACATTAGGTTCATTACCCGCTTCCAGAGCTTTTGCATTATACTTTGGAAGAAGTATGAAACCAAATTCAGGACCTACATTCAGAAAATCAAAAAAAGACATTCCGACGTCTACAAAACCGCCGTACCCCGCAACATCATATTTCTTCTCTCCAGCAGAAAGAAATGGAAACATTGCCGTTGGAGTTACTTTTAGGGTAAAATCATAGGAAAAAGACGCAGCTGCCATAAGCAGTGCAAAAATAATAGAAAATACTTTTTTCATAAACAACTCTTCTCTGAATTATATTATCGGCATAATAAATACAAACAATATAACTAACAACTATTATAGAAAATAAATGCAAATTTGTCTAGATACGATTTGTATATCCACTCTGCACCCCATAGGGATACATATAAATAACTTGTTTTTTTATGCAAATCATTCTAGAATAGATTGCTATTTTAAAATACTAGAGAGAGATAATTGTGAGTACAGAAAAAAATAAGGCTGTTTCTGCCTATGTCGTAAAGTTTCCCATCGGCTTAAAACTTGCACTCATCATCGGATTTATCGTACTTATTTTCCTTGGCTCAATTACTTTTCTAAACAGTCATTTTGTAGGTGAAGATGTTGTAAGTGATGGCCGTACAGCAGCCCTTGGTTCAAAATTAAATGAGCAACCTATTGCAACTATCACATTTAAATATAAAACAGCCCCGCGAAAATTTATGGATCGTGTAGTCTGGAACCGCTTGCGTCAGGATTCCCCGGTTTACAACGGAGACACAATCCATACTGCAACACTTTCAGAAGCAAATATCTGGTTTAATGACGAAAACGTTATGGAAGTGATTGAAAATAAAACATCTTATGGAATCGACTTCCTGAAACTGTACGAACAGGACAAAAACACCTTCTCAAAAGGAACATTTAAATGGACTGTTCATGCAATCAGAAGAATTGATACAAACAAAGACGGACAGATGGATAAGATTTTACGGGAAGGTTCGGCATCTGAATCAACCTTCTCTACAGATGTTCCAACACCGAAAAAATCAAAGATGAAAGGAGCAAAGAACCCGTATGGCAATTAGAAAGAAGCTTCTTTCGGCATTATTAATTGCATGCCTTATTTCTACAGCACTTTCTGCAGAACAGGGCTGGCAGATGCTCGAATGGGATGAAGAAATGCCTGAATGGGTAATGAAATATGAAGTTGTTATCGAGCAGCGTACAGACGAAAACTCTCCATGGGAAGAAATCCGCCGCCTGATAACAGAAGATAATACTCCTCAGATTAAAATAGACCCGCTTTTACCTCCAGGTTTCTATCGCTATACAGTTATTACTTACAACCTCCTTGATGTACCTGATGTTTCATCAGATCCTTTTGAGTTTACGATTTATGAAGCACATGTACCTTCTGTAAGAGGTGTAGAAGTTACAATTAACCATACTTCAACAATTTATCTTGATGAAGTAAATGATGGTATTCTTGATATCAGAGGTAGAAACCTTCTGGAGCTCCAGCAGGATCCTTCTGATATGTCTTATACAAACTACTACCTCATGAATCAGCGAAGAAGAAACGATTCAGTTATTCCTGAGATTCTTGAATACAGCGATAACAACAGAAGTCTTAAAGTTAGGTTTGATGTAAATGAACTTGATGCAGGAAATTATAACTTTGTTGCAGTAGATGCCAGTGGCCTTTCAAGCGCATTAGAAAAGAACAACCAGCTGGTTATCAAATTCCGTAAGGCTGTAGACTTTGATGTTTCTGCTGGCGTTACCTACCCTATTATGGTTTTTGGTGACCGCTTAAAGAAATATTTGAATACAGATGCCATTCTTCCAACTGGAATTAAAGGTATGGATTTTCCTCTTCCAAGTGCTACTGTAAAATTAACCCTTATGCCTGTTAAACGCCGTTTTGGTTATTTTGGTATTGGAGCCACAGCAAGTTATTCAAGACTTTATACAAAAGCAGACGGTTACGAGTTTGACGGTAACTATATTACCGGACACGCACTTTTTGTTTATCAACTTCCTATAAGAATCAAAGTAAAGAATTCAGACAAGCCCCACCATATTGCAACTATTGAACTTCATGGTGGTCCTGGTCTTGCAATGTTCAACGATACCAGATTCCACTTTTCAAGAGGTATCAAATCTGAACCGCCCATTAACAGCCTTGATATAAGTGCTCTTGCCGGTATAAGCGGTCAGATTTACTTTACAAACAGACTTTATATGGAATTTGGTGCTGATTTTATAATACCTTTTATTGAACAACTTATATCAGGTTATATCCAGCCAAATCTTAGTATTGGATGGCAATTCTAGGAGAGTAAAAATGAAGAAAAGTAGATTCGGTAATGTTCTAAAAAAGGCTTCGCTTTTATTTTTATTTTCCTTTTCTGCTGTATCGTGTCATCTTTTTGATAATGATGTAAACGACTTTATGGAAAAATACACAGAAACAGCAGCTATAGAAGAGCATAGTTTTTCTGAAAAAACTTATAACGATGCTGCCGGAAATCCGTGTATCAGTTCTAAAAAAGACCTGGAAGTAATGCTTTATATGCGTAACCCAAAGAGCTTTCAGATGACTCCTTCTGTAGAATTTCAGGTGCTTAATCCTGCAATTGAACGCACTGGAATTGAAATTAAACAAACAAATTTTGACTCTCTCCGTCTTCTTCTTCCACAGGAATTTTTGCTTGCTTCTGATGAAGGTAAAAACATAACAATGACATTCACTCTTTATGAGCCTATGTCTGGTCGTTACTTTGTTGGTTATGATATTCCGCTTTTGTGTAATTCAATTCCACCTTTAGTAGAATCGCCTACTATTATTAATAATAACGGACAGAACTATGTTATTGCTTTTGATATGCCGGATTCTCAGGAACTTGCTCTTCGCCACAAAGATATCACTGCATTAAGAATCAATGATACTGATTATGCACTTTCTGTTAATGCAGATGGTTCTTTTGAATTTGAAGATGCACGTTTTACCCGAACACCACAGTCTTCGTATATCTATATAAATGATAAAGATTTTACACAAACAGAAAATTCTGTATATTTCGAAACAAATGATATCTTTATTCTGGGCGACAAGAGCTATACACTTGGTCTCAAAGATAGCGCAGGTCTAATAAAAACATCATTTACCAGTACTTCTATTTCCCGTCTTTCAAGACCTGTTGCAAAAGATGCAGATGGAGTTACTTATCAGAATAATTCAAACGAAATGGTTTCTGGTTCTTCAACAGAACCGTTTGTTCTTTCTCTTATACCTCCTTCTACAGATCACAAAGGCAATCCGGTTGATGATGTTACCCTTCACTACACTATTTACAAAGGAACAAGTACTGTTGCCGCTGTTATTAAAGAAGGTACAACAACTTCTGTAGAAACACTTCAGCTTTTGCCAGGAACCTATTTTATTGATACTTATGCTACTAAAACAAACTATGAGCAGTCTGGTCCATACCGTTTAACTTTCCGAATTCTGGATAACGCAATTTATGTAAGTCAGAGCGGAAATGATTCTACGGCAGATGGTACCCGTGAACTTTCATCTGCAACCTTAAGCTGAGTTATGGAAGATATTGATGTAAGAAATATGCCTAATGCAAACGTAACTGTCTACATAGACGGAACAATTTATGGTCCTGCAACTATAGCGCAACTCTTACACGCAGCATCACAATCAGTGGAAGAAACGGTGGCTCTCTAGGGTTCCTGCGGGAATCGCCCCCGTTCTCACGGTTGAGAGCGCCACCACTAAACCGATATTCAAATACCTGTGTCATAAAAAAAACTCGCTGTAAAAGCGAGTTTTTCTGCTAGCGGTTCCTGCGGGAATCGAACCCGCCTTTCTACCCTTTGTTAGTAAATGCTACAAAAATGCTTTCGCATTTTTGCTTAACGCATTTGCTATTTTGGGGTTGAGAGGGCCACCACTAAACCGATATTCAAATACCTGTGTCATAAAAAAAAAACTCGCTTTAAAAGCGAGTTTTTCTGCTAGCGGTTCCTGCGGGAATCGAACCCGCCTTTCAGCCTTGAGAGGGCCGCGAACTAAACCGATATTCGAAGGAACCAATTTAACTGAAGTCTTATTCCCGCAGGAACAAAGTACAAAAAAAAACTGAACCATTTCTGATTCAGTTTAGTTCCCCAAGGAGGATTCGAACCCCCACAGTCAGAACCAGAATCTGAAGTGCTACCATTACACAATCGGGGAATAAATAAGTGAGTATTAATATATTAATTAACACTCACTTTGTCAACAGGTTATAGGCCTATTTGAAATTATTTTGTTGTTTTTTTAGCGGCCGGCTTTTTTGCTGCAGGCTTTTTGTCAGCAGATTTGTTTACTGCTTTAGAAGTTGGCTTTTTTGAAACCTTTGGTGCTTTTGGCACTGTTGTGTCTACTACAGAGTTATCATCGCTTGCAAACTCTGAGCGAACATATCTGTCTGCTTTCCAGTCATTAATCCACACGTTTCCGTCGATGCAGTAGCGAAACTGGAATTCTTTATTTGTTTCGAGCTGCTTTTTAACAGAAAAAGAACCGTCTGGATCTTTTTTCATAGGGAGTGATGTTGGATCCCAGCTATTGAAATCGCCGGCAAGGTAAATCTTTGTTGCTCCAGCTGCAGCTTCTGGATTTACTGTAAATACAACTGTACATTTTTTTCCATCGCTGGAAAATGTTTTCTTTAATGACATATATAAAATCTCCTTAATATAAATATTCAGAACTAACTTTTATTTTGTATAAAATAATTTTAATCATATATCTTGTTAAAATCAAGTATATATATTTGAAGCATCACGTCATCCGCATTATAAACAAAAATCCGAATTTTTGGCTCCCAGTCACGGTTGCGTGATTCAAAACCGCGCAATAATGCGCTACACGCTTTTTGTGGTATAGAAACTATTGAACTGCCGCTTCGCAGCAGCCACAAAAAGAGTGTTTTTGAACCACGCCCCGCTCCTTCGCGCCAACATTACGGATAAGCGTTTATAATGCGCAAGCCCTGTTTGAAGCATTCTTTCTCAGAACAATCTCTCCCCTGAAAAATGACACTCGCTAGCGGAATAATGTTATTGAGTATCATTTTCACTCCGAGTTTGTTCTGAACAAATTACCGATTATACATAAATATTTTACTTAACATGATATCAGAAATATATATTAAAACATTTCCAGAAGTCAGGGAGCGGTCGGCGACGAGTGGGATTTCTTGCAAAATGTAGCCGGCTGCGGAAATTGTGATTTTGCCCTGAACACTGCCCTGCTCTACTGCGCCCCAGCAGTAATCCGGCAGCTGGACTTCTACTCTAACAGAGTCGAGATTTTCTGCCATTGTATTTCCGCTTACATAAGGTACGGTAAAAGTATTTTCTGTAAAGGCTGGAATCAAACGAATCATTTTTTGTGATGCATTGAAGCTTCTTACAAGATAAGGATGAACTTTTAATTCCAGCGGATAATCTGCAAAATTATTAAAGGCCCACTCCATGAGTTCTGTTCCATCATGTACACGACCAGCCTGCCCTTCACTAACACTGTTTCCCGGGCCTCCCATAGTAACTGACAAAAAACGGGTTTCACCGCGAACTGCAGTAAGAGCCAGATTGTAGCCGCTTTCATCAATATAACCGGTTTTAAGCCCATCACAACCTTCAAGTTTTCCAAGAAGAGGGTTTGTGTTTAACTGAGTTATAGGCATTGTAATTTTCTGTGGAAAACCTTTTGTAAAATCCTGAGACTGAATGTGGTCACCGGGAGCAAGGTTTTTCTGCTTTGGATAGGTGAAATCAAGAACGCTGTGAAAACGATGTAATGAATCCGGATGACGGCGGAGATAGATTGCTGCAAACTCTGCCATTTCGCGTGCTGTTGTCTGATTTTCTTCGCTGTAACCTGAGCTTTCTACAAAGTGAGTATTTGCCAGGCCAAGATCTGCTGCAACAAGATTCATTCTTTCTACAAAGGCTTCCATTGTGCCGCTAACAGTATAGGCAAGCGCATAAGCTGCATCATTTCCAGAACAGATTGAAAGTCCAAGTAAAAGCTCTTCCATTGTGACACGCTGATCTTTTCCAAGGAACATAAGTGAGCTGTGAGGCGGCATATTGCAGGCCCAGCTTTCGGGTGGAAGAGGAATAAGCTGATCATATGAAAAACGGCCGGCTGCAATTTCTTCTTCTACTACATACATGGCAAAAAGTTTTGTCATTGAAGCAGGAGGAATTATTGAATCAGCATTTTTCTGGTAAAGAATATTGCCGTTAGAAACATCAATTAGAATTGCAGATTTTGCCCAGATATCAAGCTGAGGCTCTCCAATATTATACGGAAGTTTTTTAAGAGTCTGATGTTCTTCAGGATAATTTGAAAGTAAAAATTGAGTAAGATCAAAAGCTTCTTCTGACGTAAGCGAAGCAGCATCCTGAGACTTCTCAAAGCTGAATGCTCGGGCAGCGGTAAAACTTATAAAGCTTAAAATGATAAGTGCAAATGCCGCAAGCAGTATTTTTTTTATGTTGAGATTTTTATTTTCGTTTTCTGACATGTTAGTTTATATATCCAATTATGCGTTCAAAAGAAAGTCTGTAATTACAAGAGAGGCCATGGCTTCTACAACAGGAACAATTCTAGGGCAAAGACAAACGTCGTGGCGGCCTTTTATCTGAAGCTCTGTTGTTTCATATTCCGCTTTTCCGTCCACGCCAAAATCCTCGCTGCGTCTCACCGTCTGCTGCGGCTTAAAAATACTTGGCACAGGCTTTACAGCCACGCGGAAAATAATATCTGCCCCGCTGGAAAGTCCGCCAAGCACGCCGCCGGCATGATTTGTATCAAAAACAGGCTTTCCATCTTCGGCATGCATTGTATCGTTATTCTGACTTCCTACACTGTCGGCGGCGGCAAAACCGTCTCCAATTTCAAAGCCTTTTACGGCACCTATGCTGAGCATGGCCTTTGCAAGTTCGGCATCAAGTTTATCAAAAACCGGCTGACCAAGGCCTGCAGGGCAACCGCTTATTACACATTCGATAACTCCGCCTGCACTGTCACCTTCTGAACGAAGTTCTTCTATGCGTTTATTCATAAGCTCTGCTGCTTCGTTATCCGGAGCCCGCAGGTTATTTTCTTCAATCTGGCTTAAATCACGCTTTTCTGCACTGATTCCTGCTGCACGGATTGTATAGGCGGTAATTTTTATTCCTTTTTGACTGAGTATCTGCTGTGCAACTGCACCTGCTGCGACGCGCGCCAAAGTTTCGCGCCCACTGGAACGTCCGCCGCCGCGATAATCTCGATTTCCTTTATATTTTATATCATAAGTAAAATCAGCATGTCCCGGGCGGAAAGTAAAATCAAGATTTCCGTAATCACCTGAATGCTGTGAGGTATTACGTACTTCAAGAGCAATTGGAGTTCCGGTAGTAAGATCTTCAAAAACCCCGGAAAGAATTTCTACTTCATCTGCCTCTTTGCGAGCCGTTACCGAAGCACTCACCTGGCCTGTAACAGAAGCTCCGGGACGGCGGCGGTTCAGAGCTGCCTGTATCATTTCTTTTGTAAGTTTAATTCCAGCCGGACAGCCATCTATAACACAACCAAGTGCCACACCATGGCTTTCTCCAAAGGTTGTTACACAAAATTTTTTTCCAAATGTATTACCGTTATTACTCATACTTAAATTATAATAAAAAGTATGGTTAAAATGAAGTGATTATATTATAATAGATATTCTATGGTGTTTAGTTTTTCAACTGCAAGGCTTCTTTTTTTTGTAAATTTTGCTCCAATAGTTTCTCTAATAATTCTGGTAGCGTTTATTAAGACAAACGTTACTTTCTCTGATACTATAAACAGAGTTTTTTTTCTTGTCTGTGCCGCAGCTTTTTTCCTTGTTGTTGCAGACAGTACCCGTTTTGTAACCGCAAGAATGCCGCATCCGGGCTTCTTAAGATACTTTTCCAAAAGTTTTGGTTATATTCTTCGTGTAAGTATAATTTATTTAACTACTCTGATTGCAAAACGAGGCAAAACAAAGAAAATCTTTTTATATTCCCTTCCTCTCCTGCTCTGCATTATTCTTACTAGTATCAATCTTACATCTTTTGGAAGAGGCCTTCTTTTTTCTTGTGATGAGAATAATGTTTTTCACCGCGGTCCTCTTGGTTTTTCTCCTCATTTCATTTGTTTTGTATATTCATGTTTTCTTCTCTATTATTCTTTTAAAAATTTCAGTCATAACAGATATGAGCCTCTTGTAGTTATTATTATTGAGGTTGCAGGCTTTACTGCAATGGTTGTTGAAATTCTTTATGATTTTGATTTTATCCTCTGTCATGTACTTATTACTTCGATTATTTTCTATTACTTCTTCCTCACTACAATGACCTATAAAAGAGATCCTCTTACAAAGCTTCTGAACCGTCGTTGTTTTTATCTTGACGTTAATCATTTGAGAAAATCAAAAATGATTATACTTTCTATGGATTTAAATAATCTTAAAGTTTTCAACGATACAAGAGGTCATGCTGCAGGTGATAGAGCTCTCGTAACTGTATCTCAAATTATGGAAGATGTTTTCATTCCTCATGCCAGATTATACAGAACCGGCGGCGATGAGTTTATGGCTATCTTCACAAAGCAGGATAAAGCCTTTATTGAAAAACTGGTTGATGATTTCCAGTCAGCGCTGAAGGCAACAGAATATACAGTTGCATGCGGTGTTGCTGAATATTTCCCTGGTGATGATATCGAAAAGGTAATCACACTTTCTGATGAAAGAATGTATTCTCATAAGGTAAAATTAAAGAATTCAGATTCCTTTGAAAAATATAAAAACAGAAGTTCAGGCTCCCGGTCATGATTCATAGGTCAAAAACGCGCAAGATTGCGCTAGACGCTTTTTGGGGTATAGAAATTTTAATAATGCCGCTCCCGCGGCATCCCCAAAAAGAGCCTTTTTGCCCTATGCCTCATTCCCTCGCGCCAAAAATTCCTGTAAATAATTTTTAGTATCCCTACATTTTTAAATTTACTTCATTTTTATACCTAATATTGAATTTCCCGGTAAAAATCATTAAAATATTCCGCAAAATATATATAGACTCAGGAGGTATGTATGAGTATTTTTCGTGGCGCTTTTACAGCTTTGATTACACCAATGAAAGCTGATGGTTCAGTTGATTTTGAGGGCTTCAGAAAAAATGTCAAACATCAGCTCCAGCAGGGTATTGATGGTTTAGTTCCTCTTGGAACCACCGCCGAAACCCCTACCCTTGATGAAAAGCAGGGCAGCGAAGAAGATCAGATTATTCAGATTGTTTTCGAAGAAGTTCGTGCTTTTGAAAAAGAAACAGGAAAAAAGATTCCGGTAATTCTTGGTGCCGGTTCAAATAATACAAAGGATGCCGTTAGCTACTGTGAACGCGCAAAGGCTGCTGGTGCAGATGCAGCACTTGTTGTAACTCCTTATTACAACAAGCCTTCAAAGGAAGGTATCTATCAGCATTTTGCAGCTGTAAGCAAGGTTGGTATTCCAATCATCGTTTACAACATTGCAGGCCGTACAGGTTTGAATATTCCAACTGATTTGCTGGCCCGCATTGCAGAGCTCCCTAACATCGCCGGTGTAAAGGAAGCAAGCGGATCTGTTGCTCAGATGATGGAAGTTATCGGTCAGATTAAGAACAAGAAGCCTGACTTCGCTGTATTAAGCGGCGACGATGGTCTTACTCTTCCTTTGATTGCAGCAGGCGGAGACGGAATTATTTCTGTTGCTTCAAACATGATTCCAGCTTTGATGCACGAGCTTGCACAGTCTGCACTCGACGGAGACTTTAAGAAGGCCCGCGAGATTCACTACAGACTCGCTCCATTCTTCAAGGCAGAATTCTGCGACGGAAATCCTTCGTCAATCAAATATGCAATGAACGTAAAGGGTATGCCGGCAGGCGGCTTGAGATTGCCGCTCGTTGAAGTTAACGATGCAGCTAAGAAGCAGATTGAAGCTGCAATTAAGGACTGTGGTTTATAGCTGTTAGCTGTTAGTTGTTAGTTGTTAGCAAGAATCAACTAACTACTAACTACTTACGACTAACCGCTTGATAAAAAGGAGTAATATTATGAGTGATAAGATAAAGGTTGGAGTATTAGGTGCTACTGGTATGGTAGGCCAGAGATATATTAAGTTGTTGGAAAACCATCCATGGTTTGAAGTTTCTTACGTTGCAGCAAGCCCTCGTTCGGCTGGTAAACCTTACTGTGAAGCTGTAAAGAACCGCTGGCTGATTGGAGCTGAGATTCCTGAAGGCGTTGCAAACCTGATTGTAGAAGATGCTAACGACGAAAAGAAGGCTCTTGGAAAATGTCAGTTTGTATTCTCTGCTCTTGAAATGGGAAAAGATGAAATTAAGGCTTTGGAAGCTGCTTATGCCGCAGAAGGAATCCCTGTTGTTTCTAACGCATCTGCTAACCGCTGGACAGAAGATGTTCCTATGCTGGTTCCGGAAATCAACTACTCTCATCTGGACGTAATCGCTGAGCAGAAAAAGCATCACGGCTGGGACAAGGGCTTTATTGCAGTAAAACCTAACTGTTCTCTTCAGACATACATGATGCCACTCCACGCTTTGATTCAGGCCGGCTACCCTGTAAAGAGAATGATTGTAACGACTCTTCAGGCAACTTCTGGTGCCGGTTATCCTGGTGTTGCATCTTTTGATATGATTGATAATATCGTTCCTTTTATTGGCGGTGAGGAAGAAAAGACAGAAAAAGAATGTCTCAAGATTCTCGGGAGTGTAAAGGACGGAAAGATTGAAAACGCAAGCTACCCTATTGTTTCTTCTACATGTACACGTGTTCCTGTTGTAGACGGACACACAGCTTGTGTAAGCCTTGAGTTCGATCTTCCAGATGACAAAAAGCCAAGCCTTGAAGAAATCGAGCGGGTATGGACATCTTACACATCACTTCCACAGGAACTCAAGCTTCCTTCAGCTCCAGAGCATCCGATTGTTGTACGTCACGAGGAAAACCGTCCACAGCCACGCCGTGACCGCGAAACAGAAAAGGGAATGGCATGTGTTATCGGACGCCTTCGCCCATGTAACGTATTCGACGTAAAGTTTGTAGCACTCAGCCACAATACAAAGCGCGGTGCAGCACTTGGCGGTATTTTAAATGCTGAACTTTTGAAGGCTAAGGGATTCTTTAACTAGCCGACAATCGAAGAACCGTTAAAAAGCAAGCCGAAAGGGTTGCAGAGGAAAGCTATGCTTGCCGATAAACGATTCAAAAACGGTGGCACAACCACCGTTACTTTAACAGTTTGCTCAAGCATTTTACATGGCAATCTATTTCTTTCCAATTATTAGCATGGTACGGGCGTGCTCGTTGTATGGAGACTTATCAAAATCACCATAAATATTTACTTTTGAATAGCCAAAATCAATTAACTTATCCCGAAGAAAGGTTGCCGGATAAAGACGTTGAATGAAGGTGTGATCTATAGCTTGTTTTGACTCCAGAGGATAAAGTGTCCACTGTGAACGCAGGCCCTCCCATGCACCCACAACTTCAAAGTGTGTTACAACTTTATAGCCTGCCCTCTCAAATTCTTCGCCAGCTGTAAAGTACATAATGGCAGTTTCACGGCTTGTACATTCTATGATGAAGGTGCCGCCGGTCTTAACTGAGTCAGCAATGTTTTTAAGAATCTTCATATCTTCTTCGATTGTGGCGCAATAACCGAAGGAGGTGTAAAGATTTATGGCACAGTCGAATTGTTCCCGGGCTTGGAAGCTACGAAGATCATGATTTATAAGTGTAAGGGGAACACCTTCTGCTTCTGCAGATTCGCGGGCAGCATCCAGCTCGCTTTGAATTATGTCTACGCCGGTTACGTCTAAGCCCAAAGCTGCAAGTTCCACAGAAATGCGGCCAAGCCCGCAGCCTGCATCGAGTATTTTATCACCTTCTCCAAGCCCAGCTATATCTTTTACATACTGAGCAACGGTTGGCGCTTCAGCCCAGCGTGCATCATCGAACATAATCGGTGCATATTGTGTCCAGAAATTTTCTGATTCAAACCAGTCCATATACATCTCCAGAAATGTGGTTTCGATACGGCACTTCGTGCCTACTCAACCACCGGTGGTTGAGTGCTCGCGAAGCAAGTGTATCGAAACCTCCGGTGGTTGAGTGCTCGCGAAGCGAGTGTATCGAAACCACCGTTTTATTTAAGAGTCACATACGTTTTTCCGGCGCCGCCATCTTCGGCTGGAGCTTTTGAGAACTCTGCAACTACAGGGCAGTGCGAAAGATAATCCGAAACAGCCTGCATCAAAACTCCATCTCCTTTTCCGTGAATCACGCTGAAGTGAGGAAAGTTGTGAAGCACACAAAGATCTATCTGACGTTCAAGTGCATGTACAGCTTCATCAGCGCGCATTCCTAAAAGTCGCAGTTCGAAAACCGGCCTCTCGTAAATACCGTTACTGTTAGAATCGGCAAGTTCAATGGAAACATCTGCCTTAAGCGGAAGCTGATTTTCCGTATCAGCGCCCTGAATGAGCCGCAAGTCCTTTTCTTTCATCTGCATTTTTATGCTTCCAAACTGAACCTGCCATAGGCCCTTCTTTACCTGCTCAAGGAGTACACCTTCGCTGCCACTGCCGGCTTTTACAAGAGCACCTGGCTGAAAAGTAAGCGGAGCAGCTGAAACTGCTTTTTGGCTTTTATTTTCCGGAAGAGTCTGTGAAGCAATTTCTGCATTCGAAGTTGCATACTTCAAAGCCTCTGCATTACTCATCTTCTTTTTTGTTTTCTTATTGCTGCCTGTCAAATGCTTTCCGGCATTCTTTGCTTTTTCTTCTGCAAACTTCTGCTCATCGCGGGCAAGGCGTTCTTCTTCGGCTTCTACCTTTGCATCCAGTCTCATTGTATCTTCTGTAAGATCTGCAATGAATTGTTTTACGCTGAGTGTTTTTTCGCGTGTGATTTCGCCTTCCTTAAGGGTGCGTACAAGATTTTCAAGCTGCCGTCTGCTGTGTATAAGAAAGTCATTTAGTTCCTGCTGCTTGCCTTTTTTCAAATCAGCTTCGCGACGGCGGATTTCGAGTTCGCGTTCTTTGAGTTTGTCTAGTTTTTGCTGGGCCTCGGCCGCGCGCGCCTCCGCCTCTTTTTGTATTTTGTTGAGCTCTACATGTTTGCGGTTTAAGCCGCGGATGAGTGCGGAAACGTCGGCCTGCTCCGTTGCGATGTAAGTGCGTGCGGCGCGACAGATTCCGGAAGGGAGGCCGGATTTTTGAGCGATGTCGAGGGCATGGCTTTCTCCCGGAACTCCCATTAACAGATGATAAGAGGGCGACAGTGTATCCTGGTTAAATTCAACTGACGCATTTATACAGCAGGGATTTGTGTATCCGTAATTTTTCAAAATTCCCTGATGTGTTGTAACAAGCACAAAGGACTGTTTTTTAATGAGTTCATCGAGTACAGCCATTGAAATAGCAGTCCCTTCCTGAGGATCTGTTCCGCTTCCAAGTTCATCAAGCAAAATTAAAGTATCGGCTTTTGCAGAATTTACTGCCTGGGCAATATTTTTCATATGTCCACTGAAAGTAGAAAGACTCTGATCAAGAGACTGATCATCACCTATATCTGCAAAGACATTTGAGAACACAGGTAATCTTGTGCCCTCTCCTGCTGGAATAGGAAAACCTGACTGATTCAACATTGAAAGCAGGGCAAAAGTTTTAAGGGAAACTGTTTTACCACCGGTATTAGGACCAGTAATTATTAGCACTCGTTTACCTTCCATAAAGCGTATATCAATTGGAACTGCTTTATCACCAAGAAGTGGATGTCTAGCCTTAAGTAAAAGCGGCGGTTCTTTTCCTGCTTCAATCGCATAGGTGCAGGAATGTGAGGCTCCCCATCTTTCTGCAGCCTGAGTCGTATCAAAAAGACACATAATCGGAAGAGCCTGTTTAATTGCCGGAATACTCGGTTGCAGGCTTTCTGTCAGCTCTGTCAAAATCTTTTTGATTACTGCCTGAAGTTCAAATTCCTTTTGAATCAATTCATTACTGCAAAGTACAGCCTCTTCAGGTTCAACATAAACAGTCTGGGCAGTCTGGCTTACTTCGTGTACGATTCCTGGAATACGGTTCTGTAGACTTGCTTTTACCGCAAGCACCTGACGACCGTTTCTTAAAACAGGAATATTACTCTGAAGCACATCGCTCAACTTCTGATCTGAAGTAAAGCTCTGCATAACCGTACGAATTTTTGCATTAAGACTTGCAATCTGTTTTCTGATTGCAGCAATTTCCGGGAGCTCTCTCATTTCTCCATCCGGAGTGATAATTCTGAAAATCTTTTTTTCCATATCAGAAATATCCGGTAGTTCTGCAACCTTTTGTCCAAGCAGATTTAAAGACAATTCCTGCGCATGAAGCTGAACTGCTTTTTTTACACTGTTGATACTCGTTACAAACTGGCCAAGGTAATGTACCTGTTCAAGAGAAAGAGCAGCTCCCCTTGCCTTTATTACTGCAAGCAGTGGATGAACAGGCTCCCACGAACTTACAGGAGTCGCCCTGCCAGCCGAGAAGAACAGACTCCATTCACGGCTTAGATTTTTAAGATTTTCAATTTCTTCGGTTTTTCTTAAAGGCTCGCGCTCAAGTAATTTCTGGCGGCCTTCTGCCGATACACAATAACCCGCAATTTCCTCGCGGATTCTATAGTAATCAATTTCTTGTAGAGTTTTAGTGTTCATAGTTCTTATAATCAGTGGTTTCGATACGGCACTTCGTGCCTACTCAATCACCGGTGGTTGAGTGCTCGCGAAGCGAGTGTATCGAAACCACCTTCTCTAATCGCTCCAGCTTCCGGTACGGATTTCTTCGCTGATTCTCTGCCAGCTGTCGTAACGTTCCGGGGTGATTTTTCCCTCTTCGACAGCCTTACGCACCGCGCAGTCTGGTTCTGTTATGTGCCGGCAGTTCATTCCAAACTTACACTTGCCGACGTATGGTTCGAATTCACGGAAGTAAAGCGCAAGGTCATCTGCTTCAATATCATCAAGTACAAAGCGGCGGATTCCCGGTGTGTCTATGATATTTGCCTTACGGCCCTGTATTCCTTCTGTCAATGTCTCATTCAAAGTCAGGTGAATCAGCGTACCCTTTGTTGTGGTATGGCTTCCCCGACCGTATTTTTTAGAAAGGCTTCCTGTTCTCAGCACGCAGGTATTATCCATAACGTTTATCAGGCTGGATTTTCCAACACCCGACTGTCCCACAAAAGCCGAAAGCTTATCTTCAAGGAGCTCTGCAAACTCCTGCATGCCTTCTCCGGTTTTTGCAGAAATACGCAGCACTTTGTAGCCTAAGTCTTCCCAGATAGAAAGACGGCGGTCTATTTCTTCGAACTGTTCATCGCGGCCATCAGTCTGTATAACTTCTGCGAGGTCCCATTTATTGCAGACAATTACCGGAGTGATTCCCTGATGTTCTGCCTGTGCAAGTGCGCGATCCATAAAGCGAGGGCGGAAAGGCGGTTCATCTGGTGTACACACAAGAATCAGGTAATCAAGATTACTTGCAAGGAGCTGTGGACAGCGTCCTTTTACATTCCATCTTAAGAATGTATTTCGACGGGGCTCCAGAGATACAATCTGCCCTTTCTCGTCATTAAGCTCATCAGGTTCAATTTCTACAATATCTCCCGGAGCAATAGGATTGTAATATTCTTTTTCAGTTTTGATTACTTTTCCTTTTATAGTGCAGTTACGGGTAACTTCATCTTCACATTCAACAGTAAATAAATTATTCGTTCCTGCAATAACAGTACCTTTCAAATTACACTCCTGATTCTATTTCATTGAACAAAGCTTCGTAAAGAGTTGCCTTATCGCTGTTTGTATCACGTATAGTTTTTGCCATTCTCTGCGCAAGCTTTAAAAGCACACGGTAACCAAGAAGCGGCTCTTTATCACAAACTGCAAGAAACTTTGTACTTGAAAGAGCAATACAACGACAGTCTGTAAGAGCTGTTACAGTTGCAGTTCTAGGGTCATCACTTATAAGGGCTGTCTCTCCAAAGAAAATATTCATATCGCTTGAAAGATCTGCAAGGGCAATTTTATCTCCTGCAGGAGTTTTTCTTGAAATATGAACTTTTCCGCTATAGAGAATGTAAAAATCATCTCCAAGCTTTCCTTCTTCGATAATCACAGCACCCTTCTGATAATTTTCGATAACCATACTTTCGTAAACAGCACGCAGAATACGACAGTCATTTTCATCATCAATTGAAAAATCAGAAAAAAGCTGAATCTGTACAAGCTTTGGTAAAACTTCTTCAAACTTATCCATTTATTCCCCCTAGCCCCGAACAAGAATTGCCTTTGCATTTTTCTGAATCACAAAATCTGCTGCCGGTGTCAGAACAGGCTCGTTACTCTTGAGAGTCTTAACCTTTTTAAGATTATCTACAATGCTCTTGATATTAGGATTTTTTTGAGCTTCACGCAGTGCATCTTTACGACGCTGATGGAAATTTCCTGTGTTTAAAAGAAGGCCTACAAGCACGCCGCCTTTATTGCCGTTCTTTTCAAGATGAGCTTCGTATTCACCGTAAGTCTTTCCAATGAATGATGAAGGAATATCTTCAATGATAATTCCGGTATCTGCATCATCAGAAATAAGAGCCCGGATAACGTTACTATAGCCCATACCACTGGAAGCAGTAGCTAAAAGACTGTGTTCATAATCCTGTGTAAGAATGATTTCATCACAATGTGCCATCTCAAGGTGTTTATGAAATTTTGCATCAATAAGCTCAGCTGCAACATAAATGCCAGGATTCAGGTTTTCCATAGTAAGAACTGCAAGAACTGTACGGCTGTCTATTTCAAGGTCTGAATATTTTTTAGAACGATCGCAGATTACAAGGGCCCGCTCTGCTGTATCTATCTGTGCACGTTTCAAAACAGCTTCATCAGCAAAGTCGCCGGAAACATAATTCAGTTCCTTAAAGCGAGGCTGTGAACGAATCTGTTCTATCTGATCCGAAGCATCATTTATTAAAACAACCATATCCGGGCTAATATCCGGGTTTGTATTAAGAACGGAATCCAGAATTTTTTCAAATCCGGGTCTCCATCCGCAAAGTAAAAAATGTCCTTTCATATTCTTCAACTTTTTAAGCCCCTTATTTTTTTTCATCTGCAAATCCATAAAGTAGGATGCAAGCTTACCGGTAACGGCACTGAACAAAAGCATTCCAAGTACAAGCAGCACGAGAGCTGACATTCGACCTGGAACTGATTTTACACAATAATCAAAATATGCCGCAAAAACTGCAACCAGAGTAAACCATACGGAATCGAACATTGTTTCAATTCCACTCTCTGTTTTAGTTTCTGATGCAAATACAACGAGTGTTGAAACGGCAATAATTATGAAAATGAGAATCCAAATGTATGTTAGAGGATTTTTAAGTAAGTATTTTAGCGAACGCTTGAAACGTTTTGCTCTCCCCTGTTTCTTTTTACTCATTCTTCTATTATAGCAGAAAAAACAGGGGAAGTCAGCAGTTTATCCGTCATAGCCTATTTGAAGCAGACGTCTACTTCGAAAGGACCATAAGGGGTAACAAATGGAATTCCAATAACCGGAAAATTCTTTGGCCATGCAATCATATGATTATGTCCCATTACACAGAATGGTGGAGAAATATCAAGATTATAATCACTCAAAGCTGTAACAGCGTGCCCTGAAATGATATTCGTAAACTCACTTACAAGGCCAATAGCCATATCTTCATAATCTTCCGGCTTACATTGAAGTCCTGAAAGTTCAAGCATTTTACTTGCCAGAACTTTGTGCAGGCGGAAGGCTACAATACCTTTAATTCCGCCGGTAACTCCCAGCAATCCTGAAATTTCCCACGGATGTCCAGCATGGATATCAAGGATATGCGGCTCTTTATTTACCGGGCCAATATTAAACATGTCCTGGAACGTGTTTATTCCTTCTGTGAGAAAAGCATTTATAATTTTTGCGTCCATACCCATAATGAACAATAATAAACCCGAATTTCGGGTTTGTAAAGTTTTTCGATTTATTATAAAACAGTCGGCAAGCACAGCTTGCCTCTGAAGGCTACATTCGTTCGAGGTATGGTACCAGAACCAGGTTCATAGCATTTTTAATAACCTGGAGTGTACAGCTTGCAAGATAAAGTCTGGCTCCGGCCAGTTGTTTATTTTCAGCATTTACGATTGAACAGTTCTGATAGAACTTACTGAAGAGTTTTGCAACCTCGTAAACATAAGCAGCAACAAGACTAGGATCAAGATTTTCAGCTGCTTTAGCAATAACGTTTGGATAGTCGCCAAGAGTTTTAATCAAAGCCCATTCATCTTCGCCTGAAAGAAGAGCAACGGCTGCTTCACTGGAATCTTCGGTAACACCAGCCTCAGCTGCCTTTGCAAGAATAGAATTGATGCGGGCTCCCATATACTGAAGATATGGACCTGTGTTTCCGTTAAAGCTGAGTGATTCAGCAGGATTGAAAAGCATATCTTTAACTGGAGTTGCCTGGAGAATATAATAATGAAGGGCTCCAAGAGCTACCTTTTCTGCAACATCATCTGCATCTCCTACTTCTTCATCACGACCACGTTCTTTAATTGCAGCTAGAGCATCTGCGTGAAGTGAATCAACAAGATTATCAGCATCAACAACAGTACCTTCGCGGCTCTTCATACGACCGCTTGGAAGATTTACCATTCCATAACTGAGGTGGAAGAGCTTATCTGCCCAGTCAAAACCAAGCTTTTTAAGAATATGGAAAAGTACCTTAAAGTGATAATTCTGTTCACTTGCAACAACGTAAACCAGCTGATTGAAAGCCCAGTCATCGTGGCGGCTGATAGCAGTTCCAATATCCTGGGTAATATAAACAGAAGTTCCATCTTTACGAAGAAGAACCTTTTCCTGATTATTTCCGTCTTTACCTTTACCAACAACGTCTGTAACATCAATACGCACAGAACCGTCTTCTGCCTTAAAGAAAACGCCCTTTTCAAGGCCCTTCATAATTTCGTCTTTTCCCTTAAGGTAAGTTTCGCTTTCAAAATAATATTTATCAAAGCTGATTCCGGTACGCTTGTAAGTTTCCTTTACACCGTCGAAGGTCCAGCCGTTCATCTTTTCCCAGAGAGCATGAACTTCTGGGTCACCTGCTTCCCACTTAATCAGCATATCTTCCGCCATCTGATTTGCTTCCGGATGTGCAGTTTCTGGTTTGTCTTTTTCGCCCTTGAGATATTTATCAAATTCAACGTAGCACTGACCAACAAAGTGGTCGCCCTTCATGCCAAGGCTTTCAGGAGTATCGCCCTTTGCTTCGTGGAAGAGCTTATAAGCAAGCATAGATTTACAGATGTGAACACCACGGTTATTGATGAGGTCTACCTTGTAAACATCTGCACCTGCAGCCTTGAGAATGCGGCTTACAGACTCACCAAGAGCATCGTTACGCACGTGTCCAAGATGCAGAGGTTTATTTGTATTTGGAGAAGAAAATTCAATCATTACACGGCGGCCTGCCAAAGGCTTTTTACCGTCAGAGCCAGTTGAACCGTAGCTGTCTCCCTGACTTTTAATTGCCTTAAGGATTGGGCTTGCCGCTCCAGATTTATCGAGTTTTACGTTTACATAAGGACCAACAGCAATAAACTCGCCAAGAGATTTATCTGTGATTTTTTCAACAAGGCCTGCTGCAATCTGAGGAGGTGCCATACGCAGAGCCTTTGCAAAAGCGAACATTGGAGCACCCAGGTCTCCCATTTCCGGATTAGGTGCATTCTGAACAACAATGCTTTCAGGAGCTACAGTTTCTGCCTGCGGATCTTTTTCCTTTATAAAATCATTCAAAGCCGCTGCAATGATAGTGCGGCAAGTCTCTTTTGCATCTGCCATAAAAAAAGCCCCCTTTGGGACTATCTATTTCAGTAGAGTTAAAATAAAAAAGGCTTCTGAAAATCAGAAGCCCTTTACTGAGCTACACTGGATTCGAACCAGTGACCCACGCCTTAAAAGGGCGTTGCTCTACCTACTGAGCTAGTAGCCCATCCATTCTTGCGAATGTTTTAATAGTATAAAGATTTTTTTGATACTTGTCAATAGCTGATAAGTTCTTTTATTAAAATTTATATGTAATTGTAAAACCGGCCGGAGATAATGAAGGCTGAGGAACGCCAGGTCTTCTTTCCTTTTTGTCTCCACCAATCAGGGTATGAAGGTAAGGAACAAGGATTCCACAAGTTGTACCAATCACAGCTCCTACAAGAACATCAGTTAAAAAATGATTTCCACTTGCCATTCTAAGTCCACCAGTTACTGCTGCAAGCGCAAAAGATACTCCGGCAACCGCATACTTCCAGTTTGAATCAGGATAGCAGCTGCAGTAAACCATTGTAGTAAAAGCCGCAGCTGCAAAAGCCAGTGTAGTATGGCCGGAAGGGAAAGAACAATTCCAGTCTCCATCTGCAAGCTTATCCTGAGGATAGCCGTCAAAATACATATATGGACGGGTACGATAAACAAGCAGTTTAGCCCATTCTTTTAGTCCGTTGGCGATAAGCATAGTTTCTACATACATTGTTCCGATTGTAAGCCATTCGCTGCTGGGCATGATGGCAAAAATTGCCGGAGTCGCAATTGCAAGAGCCATAGTTCCAGTTCCAGCAATATGCAGCGGCTTACTGTAAGGACGCATAAAAATCTGTTCAAAAGAAGGAATATCTGCCTTATTCAAAGAAGCAGGATTAAAATCATTTTTTTTGATATGAACAAGTTTGTCGCATACAAGAGCAGAACCAGAAAGTGTTAAACCGAGTCCAAGTTGAATACCATCACTTACAGGATTCAGAGAAAACGGCTGCACATAATCATTTGTTGCAGAAAAAAGACCTGTTCTTCCAGCGCATAAAAAAATACAGGCAGAGGCTAATAAAGCTTTTATTCTAAGTTTCATTATTTTGTTTTATCTCCGGGATTTGTGTTGTTATTTTTCTTCATTATAGCCAAAAATTCTTTTTTTTGGAATAGGACGAGAAAAATAAAATCCCTGAAGATAATCACAGCCGCTTTCTGTAAGCCACTGAGCCTGCTCTGGAGTTTCAACACCTTCTGCAAGAACTGTCATGCCAATTTCTTTAATCATTTTTATGGTAGCAGCCAGCGCCTTTTCTGCCTTCTTATCTGTAAAGGCAGCCCAGACAATATACTTGTCTATCTTAATCATTTTAAAAGGAAGACTGAGCATGTAATTCATATTTGAATAACCTGAACCATAATCATCAAGAGAAAGTTCAAAGCCTGCATCAGCAAGGTCCTGCATATTTTTCAAAAGGATTTCCGGAGTGTGAGCCGCCGCGGTTTCAGTAATTTCAAGATTAATGATTGATGATGGAATCTGATAAATACTTTGAATTTTCAAAATCTGTTCTGCAAGAATTTCCTGCATACACTGGGCAACAGAAAGATTAATATCGATTTTCTTAATTCCATATTCGGCAAGATCAATCTGCGAAAGATTCAGACAAACAGATTCAAAAACATACTCACCTATACGTAAAATTGTACCTGTTTTTTCTGCAATCGGAATAAAATCTTCCGGTGAAATAAAAATCCCCTGCTCGTCTTTCAATCGGATAAGAGCCTCTGCACCAATCAGTTTTTTTTCTGCAGTAGAATAAATCGGCTGATAAAATACATCAAAACGGTTTTCTGTAAGTCCATTTCGCAGACAATGTTCAATATAAATAGTACGGTGGCGATATTTCAAATCAATTTCGTTTGCAAAAACAAGGCTCTGACGATAACGTTCATCAATTGAAATCATATTGACTATATCGAGAACTTTCTCTGTAGTCTGGGCATCTTTTGGACAATCAATTATACAAAGCCTGATATAAAGCTTAAGCTCGACATTTTCACATACCCATGGCCGCTGAAAACGAGAATTAAGGGTAGAAATTGCTTCGTTCAAACGCTCTTCATCTGCATCTCTCAGAATAATACAAAAGCACCCCTGCTGACGGCTGAAAACATTTGCATAAGAAAATTTCTGTTTAAGGAAGTTACCTGCATCTGTGAGGAAGGCATTCATTTTTGCAATGCCAAAAGTATTAGCGATAAACATTGTATCATCAATATAAATCGCAACGCAGTAAAATTTTCTCTCCACAGCAAGATTATACCTGAGCATACGCATAAGAGCAGGTGTATTCAAAGTATCTGTTGAAGCATCTACCATCTCTTCTGGTTTTTGAATAAAGAAAAAATAAACAAGAGTAACAAGAGACATTCCAAAAGATTCTATAAAAAGTCCACAATTAAAGAACTGGATAAGGGCTGTAGACGAAATAGTTATAAGGAAGAAATACATTATCTGCATTTTTGATTTAGAAATGAGTCTGTGAAAAGATGCAATAACACAAAAAGAAAGAATTATGTAATAGGCTTTTGTGATACAAAGAATATAGAACCAGAGATTATTTCCCCTCTGATAGCCTGATGCTAAATCAATTGTAAAAATTAAAGTAACATAATCTTTAAGGGCAAAAGACAACCAGATTAAAATCAGGCAGATAAAGTAAGGAATAAACATACTGAACTGCATGATTCGTATAGTTTTTCTATTGAGTTTGCCGTAAATATCAAAGGCAGAAAAATTATAGATTGCAAAAAGAAAACCAAAAGTTGTATTGAAAGTAAAATACAGACACTCTAACACCCAGACGGAGTTTAGCGAAAATGAGTCCAGATTATCGTCCATGTATGTCGAACCAAGTTCAGAAAAAGTAGACAAGGTTACAACAGAAAGAATTATTAAAAAAATTATATTCTGAAATGTCGGCAGGCTTCTTTTCTGGAAGTAGAAAAAAATTATTACCGCTTCTATACAAAGAGCCGCAACCGCATACTGATAAATCTGTGTCAAATATAATCCTTACAGCAAACACAAGCTGCTTCTAACAAATTATTATAATCGACAAATTTTATGCGGTCAAACTTTTAAATACAGCAAAAACAAGTCTTACTGATTATCCTGATCAGGGCTTCCGCATTATAAAACAAAATTCTGAAAACTTGGCTTCCGGTCACGGCTTCGTGGTACAAAACCGCGCAATAATGCGCTACACGCTTTTTGTGGTATAGAAACTATTACACCTGCCGCTTACGCGGCAGCCACAAAAAGAGTGTTTTTGTACCACGCCCCGCTCCCTCGCGCCAAGATTACGTAAATCTTTTATAATGCGGAGGCCCTGTTATCCTGATTTTTCTATATTCAAACATCAGTTAAATCGTTATAATTACCCCTATGGCTTACAAAGTATTTATTGATGGAAAAGAAGGCACAACCGGCCTTAAGATTTTTGAGCGTTTTGAAAAGCGCAATGATATTGAAATTATTACAATTGATGATGACAAGCGTAAAGACCCGGTTGAAAAGGCAAAAATGATTAATGCCTCGGATTTTACTTTCTTATGTCTTCCAGATGCAGCCGCAATTGAGTCTGCTGCCCTTTGTACAAATCCAAAAACAAGAATTATCGATGCTTCTACAGCACATCGTACAAATCCTGAATGGGCATACGGTTTTCCAGAGCTGGGAGAAGACTTCCGTTCAAAAATAATAAGCTCTAATCGCGTTGCAGTTCCAGGCTGCTATGCTTCGGGCTCTGTCGCCATCTGCTATCCTCTTGTAAAATCTGGAATTATGCCTGCTGATTACCCTGTTGTAATTCATGCAGTAAGCGGATATTCAGGAGCAGGCAAAAAGGCAATTGCCCAGTATGAAGATCCAAATCGTAATCCAGAACTGGATTCACCTCGTCTTTATGCAATGACTCAGGCTCACAAACATCTCCCGGAAATCAAAAAAATAAGCGGACTTGCCTTTGAGCCGATTTTTAACCCATATGTCTGCGATTATTTTCAGGGAATGACAGTTACCGTTGGACTGCATGCCCGCCTTCTGGCAAAGAAAGTTACAGCCCATGACGTTTGGGAAATGTTTGCAAAATACTATGACAGCTGCCGTTTTATTCAGGTTGCGGGCTTTATGGGTGAAGGTATTTTGAACGAACAGTTCATTCCTGCAAATACTCTTGCAGGCACAAATAATATGCAGGTTTTCGTATATGGAAACGACGACAGAATTATAATTACAACCCGTTTTGACAACCTGGGAAAAGGCGCAAGCGGTGCTGCAGTACAGTGTCTGAACATCATGATGGGAATTAATGAGGGCATGGGGCTTTAACCATCCCCGTCATCCCGAACTTAGGGAGCGACGGCTGAAAGCCGATAAAATGCTCCAGTGGAGCATTTTAAGCGAGTCTCCGAGCAGCTATGCTGCGAAGGGGCAGGCATCCATTTATAAATGCTGAACCCTGAACTTGTTTCAGGGGCTGCATGACAAGGAGAATCTTATGGAAAAAAAATATTGTAGTCTAACATTCGACGATGGCCCGAACTTTGCAGGTTACGATACAATGGATAAGATGCTCGACGTTCTTGAAAAACACGGCGTTGTTGCATCCTTCTTTTTGATTGCAAATAAAATCACTCCGGAAAACACAGCCGTAATCGAGCGTGCTGTAAAACTTGGCTGCGATATCGAAAATCATACCTGGAGCCATCCTGATATGACAAAGCTTACCCGTGAACAGATGATTGAAGAGTACAAGAAGTGTGATGAAGCAATCATCAAAATTACAGGAAAAAAGCCTATTCTTTTCCGGCCTCCTTTTATCTGCGTAAACGATCTGATGCATGAAATAATTGAAACTCCATTTATCTGCGGACACGGCTGTGAAGACTGGGTTCCGGAACGCACTGCAGATGAAAGACTCAAACTTATGATGAACAATACACAAAACGGTGTTATGTACCTTCTTCATGTAAATGACGGCAACGATATAACCCGCGAAGTGGTAGACCGCGCCATACCTATACTTAAGGAGATGGGCTTTGAGTTTGTTACTGCTCCAAAGCTTTTTGAAATCAAAGGCATTCCTATGAAAGATAACGGCCAGCTCTGGACAGTAGTTTAACGCCTGCTTTTGCAAATACTGACATTCATTGCAAAACTTTACTATTTATTGTATATTGTTCAAATTATTATGGAAGAATTGAACAATGAAAACCAGGTGGTTGAAACAGTAGAAACCACCGATACACAAATTGACCAGACTCTTGAAAACGAAACTCCCGATACCGTTACTTTTGAAGATTTAGGACTTGATGAATATACTCTTAAAGCCGTTGAGAAAAAAGGCTTTGTAACGCCTTCCCCTATTCAGGTACTGGCAATTCCACGCCTTCTTACAGGCGACACAAATCTTATTGCCCGCGCCAGAACCGGAACTGGTAAAACCGCAGCTTTCGGACTGCCTATTATCCAGAATGTTCGCGGCAAATCAGACCACGTTGAAGCTCTGATTCTTGAGCCTACCCGAGAGCTTGCCGTACAGACCTGTACCGAAATGCAGTCTTTTGCATCAGAAGCTTACCCGCGCACAACAGTACTTTACGGCGGTGCATCTTACGCTAATCAGATTAAAGACCTTAAGCGCGGCTGCGAAGTTGTTGTAGGAACTCCGGGCCGTATTAAAGATCACATTGAACGAAAAACTCTGGATCTCAGCAAAATCAAATACTTCATTCTTGATGAAGGTGATGAAATGCTGGATATGGGCTTTATTGATGACATCGAAGAGATTTTCCGTCACGCAAACCCGGACTGCCGCATTCTCCTTTTCAGCGCAACTATGCCTGCCCCAATCTTAAAGATTGCCGGCGACTTTATGGGCGAGTATGATATTATCGAAGAGGAAAACGTAATTGACGAAGCTCTTCTCATTGACCAGAAATACTGGGTTGTAAAGGAAAGCGAAAAAATTGAAGCCTTGGTCCGCCTTATAGACATTTCACCGGATTTTTATGGTCTTGTTTTTACAATGACTAAGTCTGATGCAGACCGGGTTACCCGCGAGCTTGACCTTCGCGGTTACGAAGCTGCAGCCCTTCACGGAGACATCATGCAGAACCAGCGTGAAAAGGTTCTCGAACGCTTCCGCATGAAAAAGACCCGCATTCTTGTTGCAACTGACGTTGCTGCCCGCGGTATTGATATTAAGGGAGTGAGCCACGTTGTAAACTACTCACTTCCTTTTGATACAGCAACTTATGTTCACCGAATTGGCCGTACAGGCCGCGCCGGAACCGAAGGTATTGCCGTTACATTTGTTCGCCCGGAAGAAAGACGCAAGCTTGGCTTCCTTTCAAAAAACATCAAAAAGGCAACCAAGAGTGATTTTGAAGAAGGCAAAATACCGGAAATTAAAGAAGTTCTTGCCGTAAAGAATGAAAGAGTTATTGCAGAACTAAAAGATAAACTCTTTAAGCCGGTGGTTGAGTGTTCGCGAAGCGAATGTATCGAAACCACCGCAGAACTCGATAATACATCCGAACCCCCAGTGGTTTCGATACAGCCTTCGGCTTACTCAACCACCGGTGAAGGGACCTCAACCACCGTACGTACCGAACTCCTCACTACAACCTTCACCAACCTGGCTGCAGCCCTTTGCGAAAATCAGGATCCGCAGCAGGTTCTGGCGGGTGTACTTTCGGTTGTTTACGGCGACCAGCTTTCAAGCAGGCACTACGGAAAGATCAATACAAAATCCGGCGCCCCTCGCGGAGACCAGAAACGTATTTTCATCTCCCTTGGAAAGCGTGACGGCTATCATGCAAAGGAAATTGCAGATTACTTCAGCGAACTTCTCCACATTCCAGGCCGCCTGGTAGATGACATTGATGTTGCCCAGCAGTTCTCTCTTGTAAGCCTTCCGGTTGCTTCTGCACGCAAGGCTATTGAGCTGTCTAAGTCTAACCGCAAGATTCCTCATATGCATTATGATGATAAAGAAGAAGACCGTGGTTCACGCCGCACACGTAAAGCCGCTTTTGCAGAACGCTCAGAGCGCGGGGATCGCCGGAACCGTGAAGATTGCAAAGACAGACAGTCCAGAGCTCCACGGGGCCGCCTGAAAGCAAAAAGCAGCAAACCTAACGTTCACACCCAGACAGAACGCTCCTCTTCACGCAAAAACAACGCAGCTGCCTATAAAAAATCAAATAAAAAGGCTGAACGCTTCTGATAAATACTAATAAATTTTTATTCGCTTTTTTCTATATTACAGTTTATAATATCAAATTAAGATGAAGAAGAATTTATTAGCAGTGTTTATCATTCTTATTTTGACAGGTTTATTTTTCTCATCTTGTGGAAATAGCCCAAAGAGTTTCAGATACGACGTTTCTAATTTTGTAACTTATCTGGAAACTCCACCTGAATATGGTCCAGGTCAGGTTCTGTCAAGAACACCAGAATTCAAGCCTCTTGAAAAAAAGAACATGCAGAATCTGGTAAAACTGATTTCTAAAGACGGTAATTTCCTCTGGTTAAAAATCCAGTTTACACTTCCAGATGAATTAAAAGATAAAGATATTGGTCTTTTTATCGGTTATATCCGAGGAGCAGACCTGCTTTTCTTAAACAACATTGCCATAAGACAGTATGGAGACTTTCCGCCCCAGGAAAACAGCGCAGGTTTTACCGGCCAGTATTTTATGTTTTCAAAATTAAATCTGAATCAGAATGGTATAAATACTGTTCTGATAAAAGTGTGGCCAGATGCCTTTGGTAGCATTTCTGACAAAATGTTCCTTGGAGAAAGACCTGATGTTTACACCACCGGTGAACGGATAAACTTCTTTAATTCTAAAATCACACTTATCTTTGCTGGTGTAATGCTTTTGATTTTCTTTATGTATCTGTTTTTGTACATAGTAATGAAAAATTATGAAAACAAAAACATATATCTCTTTTTTGCCCTTTTGAATTTTTATACAGTCCACTTTTTAATTCCATTCATTGCTTCTGAACTTCTCTGGGCTAAACCAGACTGGCTTTCTTATTCTTTACAAACAAGATTATTCTTCTATGGAGGTGCATTTACAACTGTTTATTTTGCAAATTCATTTATAATTTCATATTTAAGAATAAAAGAGCCTTTGTGGTGTGTTATTACAAGACTTTGTTTATATATTTTACCATTGCTCTATTCATTTACCCTCAGTACCACTAAAGAACTTAACAGTTTTATACCTCTGATAACAATTTTTGGATCACTTCAATTCTGTTTCAGTGTTCCAAGACTTATTTCTGCAATAATTCACAAAGAAACCAGAAAGAATTCTCTCAATCTAGTAGCCGGCTTCTCTCCTGTTAATCTTTGTGTTGTATTAGATATTATATTTAAGTTTGGCAAGGTAAATACAAACCTGCCATTCTTTACACTGTATGGCTGGCAGGTTACTGTGTGGATTTTCCTGGGTTCTCTACTTCTGCGTTTTGGTTCTATGTACCTGCATAACACTGAATTAAACACAAAGCTTTCAGAATTCAACACACATCTTGAAGATGTTGTAGCCCTTCGTACAAAAGAGCTTTCAGATACAAATTACGTTCTTTCAAAAGGTCTCGAAACAGTAGCTCATGTTCAGAAAAACTTCCTTCCGGTAAAAAACAGGGCTTTCAAAGGCTGGGAACTTGCTATTTCTTATACGGCACTGGACAGCAATGTTTCCGGCGACTTATATGATTATTATTTTACAGACGATGTTCTGGACGGACTTGGTATTTTTGATGTTTCAGGACACGGAATCCCTGCGGGCTTAATGACTATTCTTGCAAAAAGCATAATCAGCCAGCATTTTATTACAGGAATGGATCAGGATGAGCCCCTTTCTGACGTTCTTGAAGGAATCAATGAATCATATATCAAAGAAAAAGTAAATGTAGAGAATTATATTACAGGCTTACTTTTCAGATTCAGTGAATTCAATAAAAAAGATATCTGCAGTGTTGAATTTGCAAATGCCGGCCACCCCTATCCGCTGCTTTACAGTGCAGAAAACAACACAGTTACAGAACTGAAGCAGGAAGACGAAAAACAATACGGAATTCTTGGTGTTGAAGGCCTTGATGTTTCTTTCCCGCCTATAAACTTCCGTGTAGCAGCAAACGATATAATTGTCTGTTTTACAGACGGCCTTACAGACTGCAAAAATCCAAAAGGCGAAGATTTTTCAAAAGACCGTATTATCAAAATTGTTCAGGAATATCACAACGAAACTGCAAACATGCTTATGACCCGCATTATTGAGAAAATGAACGAATTTGCTGATACACAAAAACTTACAGACGACGTAACTCTTATAGTCCTTAAGAGAACAAACTCTAAGGACTATATTGAAGAAATCTAACAGTTTTTATTCTGACTCGGAAGGCTCAGTATCTGAAGCTGAAGCTGAATCTGAAGCAGGAGCTTCCTCTTCTGCAGATACTGTGTTATTTTCTGTACTTTCAACTACAGGAGTTTCCACAACAGGAGCCGGAGCCGGCTTAGCTGCATGATAAACGAGTCTTACCTTTTCAACTTGTGATTTATGACGTGACTTCAAAAGCAGAGTTTCACTGCTCTTCTTGTAAACATATCCGGAAGAATTATAAGTCTCAAAGCGAGGGTCTGTACGGAATGCCATATCATAAATATAGATAGTATTAAACTGAGGAATTCCCTTAAGAATAACGTAATGTGTATCTCCCTCAGGGAAGTCAATTGTAAAGCTTGCTTCATCGGAATTACCATCATATTTGATTGAACGGGCACAGGTCCAGGCCCAGATTTTGTTTCCATCGGAATCAGAAATCTTTTCAAAATGTGGATAGAATAAGTTATTATACGCAATAATCGGATAAAGATTGCTGAGGGTTCGCAGATCAAATGAGGTATTTTCTGCAAGATATGAATTAACGATTGCATAACCGGCTTTTTCAAGAGTCTCATCGCCACGGAATTTTCCAAAGCGAAGCAGGGCAATACCGGTATCTACAGCCTGATTAACCGAAAGGAAAGTATCGTTTTCTGAAATTGTAAGAATATTTCCTTCGTAACGGCAGGCTTCTGTAATACGTTCAATACAGCTGTCGAGAACAGGCTCAAGCATTGAAGCATAGGCATAAGACAGATTTTCAAGATCAACGTAAACACGGAGAATACCAGAAATTTGAGCAAGTGAAAGTGCTGCAGGATCTGTCTCGGCCGCATTCTTAAGAAGTTTGAGTACTGTATTCTGGCCCGGATGCAGATAAATGAAATCTGCAATTTTCTGAACAGTAAAGAGGTCAAAAGTACCCTTTTCTGCACTCTCAGAAATGCGAAGTTCGTAATCTTTAAGAACCTTTTCGAGATTTTCGTTCATATCTTCAAGTGTATTGAAATATGGTGCAGAAAGATAAGTTCTCTGTTTGCTCTTTTTTACGCTGTCCGGTACTGTCTCAACTGCGCGTAAATAATTTCCTGCTTCGGCCTGAGCCGCAATGTATGAGACGGCAACCTGCTCTGTAATATTTGACTCAACATTATTTGCCTGAAAGGCTGTAATAAGTTTTCTCTTAAACTGACCTATAGTTTTTGCAAATTCTTCTGCACTGGCAATAGGCTCATTTACGATTGAATCAAAGCTGAACTTCTGATTTTCATCATAAACAGAATAGGCTGCTACGTAATTTCTTGGAGTAAAATCAAAGCGTCCGGCATCAACAGCATGTCCTTCGAGCTCCCACAAACTGCGTTTTCCGGCGAGAACGAGACTGTCTTTTTCTGCCTTCTGAATACTCATGTTTGAAGAATAACTATATGGTATAGAAAAATCAGAAATTCCATTTGGTAAATCAGCAAGAATCGCAAGTGAAGAATCTGGAGCTTCTGAAGCAAGTTCAAATGTAACCTTTACACCTTCTGTAAAGTTTAATGTTAAAGAAAGTGGTTCAGTCTGTTCTACATCTTTAAGCTGAACAGGAGACTGAATGCCATCTTTTATAATGACAGCAGGATTTGTATCATCACATACAAAATTAATACCGTTATAAGAGACTCTGACTTTATTCTTATAGGAAATTTCACCAGAAGGAGATTTTTGTGTTTCAAGGGTAATCTGCAGATTACCGATTTTTTTAATTATGTTAGAATCTGTTCTAAATTGCAGGACAAAAATGCCGATGATTATAACGATATCGACAATAAGCAGTCCTAATGCTTTTTTTAATATCCGAATGCTCATTGTATTAACAGTTTAGCCAATGATTCGGTTAATTTCAACTATATAAAGGAAAGGAATGTAAAAAGAATGATTAAGGAAATTAAGTCAAAGATTTTACCGATTCTTGTAGCAGGAGCTCTTTTCGCACCTGCATTTTTCGTTACAGGCTGTGCAACAACACCAGCAGCAGAAACAGAAGCTGCTCCTGAAGTAACAAAAAAAGAAACGAAAAAAAAGGAACCAGAAGATCCTCCAAACGTAAAATTTGTAAAACAGTTGCAGGCTCTGCTTGCAAAGGGTGATACGAAAGGAGCAATTGCTCACTTTGATTCTATTCCATCTTCTCTTAAAAACGATCTTGAACTTAAAAATCTGCTGGGTGCCCTTTATTATTCAGACACACAGTATGACAACGCAATTACTGTAGCAAATGAAATTCTTGAAATTGATTCAGAAAATATGGATGCCCTTGAACTTATTTCAATGTGTACAAAGGCAAAGGGTGATAAAAAAGCTTACAAAGAAGCAACAGACAGAATTCTTGCCACAGATCCTTATAACGCTTCGGTTAATATTCAGAAGGCCGAAGAATACGCTGTAAATAAAAAGTACAAGCTTGCCCGCGATTCTTATAAAAAAGCCCTTCGCGGTGAACCAGAAAATACAGATGCTCTTTTTGGCTATGCCCAGATGTCTTATTATACAGATGACATAAAGGCCGCATCAGAAAACTTCCAGAAAATTCTTGATAAGGAGCCGGAAAATGCAGCCGCCCTCGCCTATATGGGAAAACTTGCCTGTGAAGATCAGAATTATCTTCGTGCAGCAAAATTTGCCCAGGAAGCCCTTAAATATGACGCTACAAATTATGATTACTGGATGGATTATGGTACTTATCTGCGTTATCAGGGTAAATTTGATGATGCAGCAAAGGCATGGAATAAAGCTGTCGAACTTGATCCGACATATTTCCTAGCTTATGCATATCTTGCAGGAAATTATGATGATCTTGGAAAATGGGATCTTGCACTTGAAAACTATCGTAAGGTAATCGAAACAAATCCAAAATATTTTTACGCCTATGAATCAACTGCTATTCTTGAATATCATGCAAAAAATTATGAAAATGCCATCAAGTATTTTACAAAAGCTTATGAATACAGTTCCAGCTATGCTTACACACTTATGATTGCGGCCTGCTGGTTCAAATTAAATAAGCCTCTTGAAGCAAAAAAGGTTCTTACGGCACAGCTTAAAAAACTCGACCCTAATTCTAACGAATACGCTCTTGTTCGTTTTTATAACGATGCCTATAACAGAAACGCAGAGTCAAATCTTGTACAGAAAATCGCAAAAGAAACTAATAGTAATAATCGCGGTAAAATGCTATTCTATCTGGGACTTTATTACGAATTGAACAATGCCGAAGAGCTTGCCAATGAATATTATGCAAAAGTCACAAATATGAAAGCTCCTATGTTCTTTGAATACAGGATTGCCGAATGGGGATTATCTAAATGAGTCAGACTCAAATAAAACTGGAACTTGGCGGACGTACAATTACGCTGATTGGTACAGCTCATGTTTCTAAAGAAAGTGTTGAAGAAGTAAAAAACACTATAAATGAATTAAATCCAGACTGTGTTGCAGTAGAACTCGATGAAAAGCGCGCAGATTCAATCAAAAATCCGTCGCGCTACAGTCAGCTGGATCTTGTAAAAATTATTAAAAGAAAAGAAGGCTTTCTTCTGCTTGCAAATCTTGTACTTGCTTCTTACCAGCGCAGAATGGGTCTTAATGCAGGGGTAAAACCCGGTGATGAAATGATTGCAGCAATGAACGCTGCAGAAGAAAAGCAGATTCGCTGCACTCTTGTAGACCGACCTATTCAGATTACGCTAAAACGCGCATGGGGTAAAAACTCTTTCTGGGGAAAATGTAAGCTTTTTGCAATGCTGCTTTCAAGTGCCTTCAGTAAAGAAGAAGTAGATCCTGCAGAAATTGAAAAACTTAAAGAACGCAACGAAATGGATTCCATGATGAATGAGCTTTCGGAATATATGCCTGTAATCAAACAGGTTTTAATTGATGAACGCGACCAGTATCTTGCTTCGAAAATCTGGAGTTCAGAAGGAAATAATATTGTTGCAGTTTTAGGCGCAGGCCACTTACCTGGAGTTCAGGCTCATCTTGAAAAGCTTGGAGCTGGAAGTGAAAGCGCAGATGTAGAAGAGATTTCTAAATTGCCACGCCCTGGCATTCTTGGAAAACTTCTTGCTTTTATAATTCCGGCCTGTATTATAGGACTTATTGCAGCAGGATTTATTTATGGTGGAGTTCATGCAGGAACTCAGATTCTTTCAACCTGGTTCTTATGGAATGCAATTCCAGCTGCAATTCTTACGGCTGTAGCTTTTGGTCACCCGCTTACAATTCTTGTCGGCTTTGTAGCTGCACCTTTTACTTCTCTTTGTCCTTTTATAGGAGTGGGCTTTTGTACTGCTATTGTTCAGGCAATCGTATGCAAGCCAAAAGTAAGTGATATGGAAACTCTGCAGGATGATGTATCAAGTCTTAAAAGCTTTTATAAAAACAGAATTCTCCGCGCCCTGCTGGTTTTCATTTTGTCGTCACTGGGAAGTACGCTGGGAACCTTTATTGGTGGCGCAGATATTATTGGTATTCTGAGTAATATTTAATAATTGTAACATGGATTTGGAATTACCAACATAATTACAAATCCGTGAGACAAAATTAAGACTTTTCTTATTTTCATCAAAATCAGTTTCTTTTTTTATTGTTTTCGGTTTAAATTAATAACGAGGACAATATGAAAAAGAAACACTTTTTTTTATTCAGCACATCTCTTTTCTTTCTGGCAATAATTAATGCAGAGCCTCAGAGTTCTCAAAGGCTGCCAGACACAACTCCCCTTCTGCTTTCTTATGTAGAAAACGATGCAGAACTCAAAAATCTTATACTTGCCGCAAAAAAGTCAGCACTTTCATATCAGAGCGCAAAAATTGATACAGGCTTTGATGTTACCCTTTCAAGTGGAAGCGTGACTCTGCAGGTGAACGACGATGGAACAAAATTAACAGCAAAACCTTCTGTTAAGATGAGCCTTCCTCAGGCTTCGAATCTTTCTGTTACAGCACAGACAAATTTTTCATCTGAATCAAGTAATACTTCTTTAAGTAACACTTCTGTTGCTGTTGGAATTGATATAATCTCTTCTGCCGTTATTTCTAATAAACTTACAAAACTTAAGGCCGAACGCGCAGTAACAGAAGCCCAGCGTAAAATCGAAAAGCGGGCAATTGCTGCTGAAAAAGAGTTTTACACAGCTCTTAAAAACCTGCTTTCTTCTATTAATACTATCATGACAAAACGCCAGACTTTATACGAAGATTCTATTGATTTTGAAGCTATAAAAGTTCAGGGCTATTCAGAATCGTCTTCTACCTACAGACAGGCTGAGCTTAAAGTTATTTCAGATCAGCATGAAATTGACAGCGCAATTCACAGTTTTAAATATGATTGTGTTGTCTTCTATAAACGATGCGGTTACGACCTTGAGATTGATGACAAGGCAGACCTTATGAGCTTTGTTCCTTCAGGAATTGATGAAGTTGAACCTGCAGATATTTTGAAGTTTGATAAAGCGCTTTATACAGAAATAGAAAACGCAAACTGGACTTATTACATCAACTCAATGGAGCGTTCTTCAAAAAAGAATTACGGCCTTTCTGCAAGTGCCGGCTACACCTTTGATAATTCCATTACAAACTCTGATTCTATCGATGCAGGATTAAGCGGAACATTCGGAGGGCTTACGGTTGGAGCAGGCATCAGTTTACCTGTAAAAAGCAGCCAGTCTTCTATTTCACCGGCATATACATTAAGTGCAAGTCTTAATCCGAATACCTTTCGTAAAAACAGCATAACAAAAAAACAAAATGTACTTACAGAAGAACAGGAGCTGCTTGCAATCCAGACTGCAGAATCTGCTTATGAAACAAAGGTTGTAGAATTCCAGCAGAAACTTGATACCCTGCTTTGGGAAAAGAAAACTGTAGAAGAAAATATTTCCATGTATGGTGATCTTGAAAAAGATATGGCACAGTTATATCAGCAGGGGTATATCAACGAAACAGATTATCTTTCTGCTAAGAATAATTTGAACAGCAGTATTATTAAAAAAATTTCAAATCTTATTGATTTGATTATATACAACGACGATGTAATTTCTAATTTTGTTAGTGAAAATTAACGTCATCCCGAACTTAGGGAGCGACGGCTGAAAGCCGATAAAATGCTCCAGTGGAGCATTTTAAGCGAGTCTCCGAGCAGCTATGCTGCGAAGGTGTAGAGATCTATATAAAAGATGCTGAAACAAGTTCAGCATGACAGTGGATAAGGATGGAACTATGAAAAAGAAGATTAAAATAATTATTATTTGCGCGGCAATTCTGCTTGTAATTGGAGCAGCTTTGTTTATATTAAAAAATCTTTTGAGCAGCAAAAAGGCCGAAAAGGTTTACTATACTGCAAACCTTGAGACTTATGAAAATATTATCGAAATCTCGGGGACTGTTGCCGCAGCCCAGGAGCAGACTTTACAGGCCCGCTCTGCAGGAACCGTTACAGCAGTTTATGTGAAGGCTGGTGACAAGGTAAAGAAAGGCGACGTAATTATTCAGCTGGATGATTCGGAACAGCTTTATAACCTCGAAAAGCAGGAATACAACATGGCAACAAAGAAGTTGACCGCCTCGGCGCGTGAATTAAAGCTGCTGGAAACGGAGCGGAACTCGCTTTTGCAGAAGGTGGAAGACCGCAAGGTTACTGCAACCTTTGATGGAATTATTGCGGATTTAGATGTTGCTGTAGGTGACTCACTGGAAGCAAAAGATACTGTAGGAACTCTTGTAAATATTGATTATCTCACTGCAGAAGTTGAAGTCACCGAAACTGATGTTTCAAAGCTTCAGATCGGACAGACTGTAAACTTCACATTCCCTGCTTACAGCAATAAAACCGTACAAGGTTATGTTACCGGATGGCCTGCGATTGGAGAAATCACTTCGCGAGGAGCTACTGTTGTAAAGGCAGAACTCCGCATCGATGAATACCCGGAAGAAATTCTTCCAAACTTTTCATTCACAGGTAGAATTGAAATCAGTCCTACAGAGCAGTATGTTGTAGTTTCACGCTATGCAATAGGTTATGAAAACAAAGAGCCTTATGTTGTACTTGCCAAGGGAAATGAGAAAATTTCAGTGAAGGTTCAGCCTTATGGTAATGAATATGTAAAGGTTCTTGAAGGACTTGAAGGCGGCGAGGTTCTGATTCAACAAACTACTCCTAAACGTTCGGGCATGAACAGAAACAGAAATGGTAGTGGAAGTGGCAGCGGCTCACAAAGAAATGGAAGCGGTGGCAACGGAATCTCTGGGGCTGGCGGCTTTCCTGGTGGTGGCTTCCCGGGCGGCCCTGGTCCAATGTAGGAGGCTGATATGGAAAATGTTGTCAGTCTGACAAACGTTGTAAAAACCTACGTCATGGGCGAAAACGAGGTTCATGCCTTACGTGGAATCAGTTTTGATATTAAGCAGGGTGAGTTCGTTTCTATCATGGGACCTTCGGGTTCTGGAAAATCAACCTGCATGAATATGATAGGCTGTCTCGACCGCCCTAATTCGGGCATTGTAAAAATTAATGAAAGGGAAACTGCCGCTATGTCGGAAAAGGAGCTTGCTCTCCTACGAAATCAGACGGTTGGTTTTGTCTTCCAGCAGTATCATCTGATTCCGGCTATGAACATTCTGGAAAATGTAATGCTGCCTTTGAAATACCAGAAGGTAGAGCGAGTCGTAAGAATGGAAAAAGCAAAGGCTGCGCTGGAAGCGGTAGGGCTTGGAGAACGAATCCATCATAAGCCACATGAACTTTCGGGTGGTCAGAAACAGCGTGTCGCAATTGCCCGCGCCATGGTTACCCAACCCAAGATTCTTTTAGCGGATGAACCAACAGGAGCTCTGGACACAGAAACCGGTAAGCAGGTAATGGAAATGTTCCGCGCGATAAACCGCGACCAGGGCACTACAATCATCATTGTTACTCACGACCCTCGTATCGGCGAGTCAACTGAACGCTGCATCCGCATTCTGGACGGGCAACTTGTAGCGCAGGTGGTTGAGTAACCCGAAGGGTTTATCGAAACCACCTTCTCGAAAACTGCGGTAGTATCGACAAGCTCAACCACCGTATTTCAAGGAGACTTTATGTTAGAAGATTTTATCAATGCTTTCAAAAACTTTAAGAGTAATAAAACCCGCACCTTTCTTTCCCTGCTTGGTGTAATCATAGGCGTTGCATCTGTAATCGTGATTACCAGTATGGGAAGCAGTTCTACTAAGCAGATTGAAAATACTTTTGGCAGTGCAGGCCTTGATGTGGTAAATGTTAGTGCCGGTTTTATGAGCCGTCGCGGTGCATCTTCATCTGTAGTTTTTGATGAAGCGGCCCGCACTGAATTATTTGACAACATTGCCGACATCAAAAAAATCTGGTACAAAAATACCCTCAATGTTACCATGACCTACGGCGAAACCTCTTCCTCTGTAAACTGTTCTGCCATAGAAAGCGGCTACCTGGAGATGTACAATCTTGAACTTGAAAAAGGAAGCTTCTTTACTGTCACCGACAACGAGGAAGGCACTCAGAAAATCATTTTGAACCATGATACTGCTGAAAATTATTTTCCGGATGGAGATGCTGTAGGCAAACAGGTAATTCTCGTTGCAAGCAAAACCACCTTTACCTTTGAAGTAATAGGTGTCTTAAAAGAACAGACAACCGGAATGGAAAACGGCTCTGCCTTTATTCCCCGTGGCTTTTATGCAAAGAAAATCAAGCCGAATCCGGCCGCTGCAAATGTAATGGTTCAGGCAAACTCACAAGACAAGGCCGTATCTCTTGCAACAGAAATCAAAAGCTATTACACAGAAAAAACTGGCTCTGAATATTATGTAAACGTGACCAGCATGCAGTCTATGCTGGATCAGATGAGTGAGATTACCAGCACTATGAGCATCATGCTTAGCGCCATTGCGGCAATTTCTCTTCTGGTTGGCGGCATTGGAATTATGAACATAATGATTGTTACCGTTACAGAACGTAAGCAGGAAATAGGAATCAGAAAAGCACTAGGAGCAAGCCCCGCAGATATAAGACAGCAGTTTTTGATAGAATCGGCAAGCATTACACTGCTGGGCGGAATAATGGGAATAATTGTTGGCATAGCGGTAAGTCTTGCGGTAGAGTATGTGCAGTCTAATGCCCTGATTATCAGCTGGAATGCCTGCCTGGTTTCATTTATATTTTCTGTATTTGTAGGAATATTCTTTGGACTGAATCCGGCAAGCAGAGCTGCGAAACTGGATCCGGTTGTGGCTTTAAGTGGGGAATAGAAAATGGTGGTTTCGATACACGCTGCTAAGCAGCGCACTCAACCACCGGACAAACACCAGACGACCGGTGGTTGAGTAGCCCGAAGGGCGTATCGAAACCACATTAGTATCCATCTGACATTTCGCGGTTGGCATCTTTCTTACAAAGTTCATCGTAAACAAGAGATCGCTTTCGGAGTTCTTCTTTGAGTTCTTTAGGGAACGGCATGTTACGCCAGAAGATTCCGCGTACATCTTTATCAAGGCGCTGAACTCCGGTAGATTCCTTTGTCATCCAGAGAATGTAGTCTTCAATAAAGAATTCCTTTACATCACCCTTAAGCTTCATCTGATCAAAGTGCTGATAATACTGACCGGTAAGTCCTTCTTCCATCCAGTAGTAAGAAGCCTTTTCCTTTGCAACCTGCCAGCGCAAATCAGCAACAGCAGTAAGAACTGCAATCCTTAAATCTTTAGGGTACATTGGAACAACAATACGACCACGGCTTGTTACACGATTGTAACGGTCAAATGGTTCCCAGCAAAAACCACGGTCTCCGTATGTTGGAACCAGAAGTACATAAGGTACAATTCTGTTAGGAATATTTTTATGAATACGATGGAATACACCCGGGTCAAGAGACTCAATCCAGCGTAATACATCAATTACGTTTTCTCGGGTTCCAGTTCCACGCTCTGTACAATGGTAGAATTCTCGGGTAAAAAGAGGGAACTGATTACCACGGCGACCTACAGTCATTTTTGCCATCTGACGAACTGTTTCAAACTCAAGCTTAACAGCCTCTGTATCATTTGTAGCCACAGAAGCTCCACCACCAGCATTGATTTTATCCTGAACATTATCGTAGGTTGCCTTTGCTTCCTTATATTCTTCAAGAACCTTAGACAACTCCTTATCATTTTTAGAAAGACGATGCAAAATATCTGTAATTTGAGGAAGCATTCTTCTCTGCTGCTCGGTATATCCGGCAGTATGATTTTCAAGTCCAAGTACAGAATTATGCTGACACAAATCTTCTACGCTTCTCTGAAGCTCTTCTTCGAGCATACGTCGTTCATTTTCTTTGATTCCAAGAACATTTTCTGTACTCTGAAGCTTTCCCGAGTTCTTAGCCTGAAGCTGCATAAGACGTGACTGCTCTGCAGAAGCAGCCTGATCTGCTGTCATATTAGCTGTCTTAACCTGCTTCTTTTCATCAGTTGCAGAGTTGTTCATACGGCCTGAAGCGATTTCCTTAAACCACTCGTCCACATACATGATTGGCTCATTTTCTCTGTTTTCAAAATAAATCTTAGAAAAAAAATCTTTTGTTTCCTGTTTGAAAAGAGATGGAAGAAGTACTCCAAAACGTACCAGCATTTTTTTTGGCATAGGAGTCTCTAGGAAGCCCATTTTTCCAACCATTCCGCGCAAAAGCTCCCAGTAAGAAGTTACAATCTGCTGACGGTAAACGGCACGGTCTTTAGGATCCTGACAGGTAAGATATTTTGAAAGAATCTGATGAACACGCTGGGCCGACTGATTTTCACCGGTAAGTGCTGTTTTATAATATTTTGTATCATTAAAAACTTCTGAAGGTGTATCACTTGTAAACTTTTCAATCGGAGCAAATTCCTTGCGGCTCAAATCTACTTCATGAATAGATTTAGCAGAACCGGAACCTGAACTGAAACTTATGGGATTATCTGAAGGAGACTCAAAATCTAAAACTGTATCGCCATCTGCAGGAGCACTTTCTGCTGACTGAGCTAGCAATGCCGCAATTTCTGGGTCCAAACCATCACTCATAAAAAACATCTCCTAGAATTTATTGTAATATATATTATATGGCATAAAATCTATATTCGCAATAATCTTTTTGAGTGAGATTCATAACAAGACGGCGTTTTATATTGCATAAAAATGAAGAATATTATAATATAGTCTCTAAGCAACGGGGAATTAGCTCAGTTGGCTTAGAGCATCGGCTTTGCAAGCCGAGGGTCAGGGGTTCGAGCCCCCTATTCTCCACTAAATCCTGAAAGCTTCTACTTTCAGGATTTTTTATTTAACAGGTACCTGTAAGTTCTTCGGCTTTGGCACGAACAGCTTTGAAAAGCGCGTCTTTATCATTCTGATTTTCTGTAATCAGGCGCACAAATACGGAACCTGCGACAATTGCTTCTACTGAATCTGCGAGGGCCTTTGCCTGTTCGCCGTTTGAAATTCCAAAGCCTCCATAAACTTTAGAACCGCCCTCGCTAACCTTATTCAAAAACTGCAATGTGTTTTCATCAATTCTTGTATTAGTGCCGGTAATTCCGGTTCTGAGGGCTGCATAGATATATGGAAAGCCTGCATGTGCGAGTTTTGAAAGACGTTCGGGCGACATACTTGGTGCTGCTACAGGAATGTTTTCCAAACCGCAAACCGGCTTGACCGGTTTGTCGGCTTTGAACTTCTTGTTATACGTTATTCACTTTTTTAGATAGCTATCTAAAAAAGTGATTGACATCAGCTATAATATGTAATATATTAATGTTGAGGTCTACTATGAATAACGGTATAAAATATGACTTATTTTACGAAATACTTCTAAGACTAAGAGAGATTTTTCATTCTTATGGACGATTTGATGACTCTAATGAGAAATTGGATGAAATTACAAAACTTTTGATGCTTTCGTATTATTATGCGAAAAAAGGAGAATATTTCTCTCTTCAATTAGTTAGAAATTATTCTTTGAGAAATTTTTCTACAGAAGATAAAACTGCGGAATCATTACGACTTATGTTTAAAGATGCTGCTTTATCAGAAATGTATAAAAACTTAGATGGTACAAGTATTTTTGGTGCAAACCCAAATTTGAGTATTCAAGCTTCTGAAAATAATTTTTGTGAACAGGTAATTTGTGAAATAGAAAAAATTGATTTTATCAATTTGCTTGAAAAAAATAATATAAGTGATTTTGATATCATCAATGAATGTTTCGGCCATTTTGTAAGGGACAATTTTAGAAACAATAAAGAAGACGCTCAGTATATGACCCCTGCTGAAATTGTAAATCCAATATTAGACATGGTGTTTTCAGATTTTAATAAGGAAAACTACAATTTATTGGATGATTCTAACAATTTTACAATTATGGATCCTACATGTGGAGTGGGAACTTTACTTATTGAATCTTCAAAAAGATATTTAAATATCATAGATAAAGCAAAGATTGATGAACAACTAAAAAATAAATTAAGAGATAATTTCTTAAAAAATGGAATTGTTGGACAAGATAAAGTTGACAGAATGGTTAGATTGTCTAAAATAAATGCATTGTTAGCAAACGGAAATATTCATAATATTGTCTGTGGAAATAGTATCTCAGATGATTCCTATATAAATAGATATTTTGGGAAAGTTGATTTCATTTTTACGAACCCTCCTTTTGGAGCAGAGTATAATATTGCTGATTTGTCAAAAACTGATTTTGAGTTTTTAGATAGAATAACAATATCTTCTAAAACAATTTCTTCTGAAATATTAATGTTGTTAAAATGTATAAAACTTTTAAAGAACAAAGGAAAATTAGCTATTGTATTACCTGACAGTGTTTTTTCAGCCAAAGGAATAAACGAACAAATAAGAAAAGTTTTATTAGATAATTTTATCATAAATGCAATAATTGATATGCCAGCCGTAACATTTGCACAAGCTGGTACAAGAACAAAAACTTCTATTCTGTACATGACAAAAGAACAAAGTGATACAAGAAAAAATAAGATTTTTATGAGTTCATGCAAGGATATTGGTTATAGTGTAAAAGAAAGAATGGGCGTTCCTGTAAAGATTCAAACTGAAAAAAATGAGATGCCTGTTATTGCTGAATGTTATTTATCAAAAAATAATAATTGTATGATTCTTTCTTCTTCTCCATCTGCAACGCTTATTAATAGAAGTGACCTAATTAATAATATCCTTAATCCAAATTTTTACGATGCCGAAAGATTAAATACAATAAAAAAACTAACTTCTTCAACTATAGAAGGAATAGAGTTTAAACCTCTTTCTGATATTGTTTCCTTTGAAACAGTTTCAAGAAATTATGAGCATGTAACAGAAGAAACAAAACATATTAGTGTTTTGCATATAAACTCTGATAGTACTATCGATTTTAAACAAGTTTATGACTACGCTCCTATTTGTAAAGGAAGGAAGTGTTATTCTGGAGATATTTTATTTTCTAAAATTAATCCTAGAATTCCAAGAATGACTGTAATACCAAAAGATATTGAAAAGAAATTAGTATGCTCAAATGAATTTGAGATTATGAAGCCTAAAACTGATATAGGAGCCTATACAATTTGTTTCTTACTAAAAACATCATATGTTATGAATCAAATTGAAAATTTAACATCTGGAACATCTTCATCTCATAATAGAATTAAAAGAGAGCAGCTTGAAAAAATATTAATTCCGTATCCTGTTTCAGTTGAGTTAAAAAACGAATTTGCAAAAATTAACACAAAACTGAGTAAATCTCTATCCCAAAAATATGCAGCTGAAAATTCAATTGAAAGCCAAATAAATATACTGGAAAATTTTAAAATTTAGAAATCACTATTTTTCCGTCAATCTCATCAGCTCTGAAAATTAATTCAGAGCCATTCGTATTTTCTAGTTCTATATTAAGTTTCTGGAAGCCATTAGCACGACCATTACCATGACGAGCAAAAGTTTCTTCTGTGCCTGAATGTGGTGGAAATAATTGGAAATTTACACTTTCTTCATTGTTATTACTAAATTTCCTATAACCTAATTTATTCATCCATTCGATATATCTTTCTTTTAGTGTTTCATGCTTCTGAACATTAACTTTCCAAATTCTTGTCCGAAATTTATTGTTGGAATTCAAATCCATTGATAAAAGATAAACTGAAGGATATTCTAAAAATCTTTCCATTATGGCTTTTGTTACAGCAGTAAAATTCCATCTAGGGGCTACAGCTCCTTTTTTATCCATTGAATCAAGAAAATTGGCACTTTTTACTTCTGAACCATCACATAAATCATCACCTTTCCCTCTCATCCCTTGTCCAGGAATTTGTGTTTGTAATGAAACAAGATGTTGGGCAATATAACCTGTGTCAATCTGAGCAGATTGGGCTGTAATAGTACTCCAATGATTTAATTTTTTTCTTTGTCGAATTACTTGTTCTTCAAGCAGTTCGGTTGCTAACTCTTTTCTTTGCTCTTTTGTAAAAAGAGTTAAAATTTTTTCAGATATATGGACTTTTGAAACGACTGAAAATTCATGGGCAGGAACAATCTCTGTAAGCATATTTGCAATATCTATGATTGAGGTTCCATTCTTTATTTCACTGTTATAGATTTCTTCAATTTTCTTAAAATAATCTTCTGCTATTGGTTGTAAATCCATCTTTTAACCTCAATTATTTTTATAATACTATCATATATATCTATAATATAAAAATCTAGCGCCCCTGTGTGGGCGTCCGTATAACAATGAGTTAGACAATATGTAGTGCCACCAGGTTTGCAGAA